>LXQJ01000020.1:96016-114864 GCA_001683895.1 Luteimonas sp. ANT-B3E
CACGCCGCCATCGGCCAGCGCGGCGCGGCTGCGCGCGGCCAGCGAGGCGTCGTCTTCGATATCGGATGTCACGCCACGCGGCCGCGGCAACGCGGGGGGCATGCAGGCGCCGGCGGCCGCCGCACTGGCGGACGCTCCACTAGAACCGGTTCGGCGCAGCGACGCGGCAGGCCTGGACGCGCTCGCGCGCCGCCGCCGCACCCTCGGCGTCGCTGGCCAGCAGCCGCGCCTGCTCCACCGTCGCCCAGTGACGGCGGCACAGCGGGCCGACCTGCGACCCCAGCGCATGCGCCTGCGCGGCGATGGCCTCGGCCATGCGCGGATCACCGAGCAGCAGCGCGATCTCGGCGCGCTCCTGCAGCAGCGCCGGATCGTCGGCGACGATCGACAGCGCCGCGTCCAGCGCGGACGCGGCCTCGGTGTAGCGCCGCGCCGCTTCCAGCCGCTGCGCGTCCTGGCGCAGGTCCTCGACCTCGGGGTGGCGCAGCGGCTGCACCGCCAGTTCGTCGGCGCCGTCGCCGGCAGTGGCGCGGATCGCGTCCACCATCTGCTCCGGCGTCGCCGTCGTCAGCGGCGTGGGTGCGGGTAGCGGCGGCGGCGCGGTGGCGCAGCCCGCAAGCAGCGCAAGAGCGACGAGACACGCGGCGGGGGCGACGCGCCGCGAAGCCAACGCGGGGCTGTCGCGGTAAGGACGGGCAAAGATCGACATCGTTCAGCGCTCCGGTGGAAGGGGCGGCGGGGGAGACGTCGGAGGCGGCGGGGCCGGCGCCAGCGTGGCCGGATCGCGCGGCGGCTCGCGGTCGCCGAGGCCGAACCAGTCGCGCCAGCCGCCGCTACCACCGTCCTGCGGATCGAGCCCGGGCTGCTGGTAGCTGCACGACCGGTAAGGCGGCACGAACCCGGCCGCGAATGCGAACCGGCGCGCACCCGGGCAGCTGGCGTCGGTGGTCTCGCCCTGCACCACCCACTGCCAGTCCAGCCCGCGGTCGCCGAGCCGCAGCGGCGCGGTCGGGAGCCGCGCGAACAGCGCCGACCACACCCGCATCGCGCCGGTGGCGCCGTACAGGCCGGTGACCTCGTTGCGGTCGTCGCCGACCCACACCACCGCGAGGTGGTCGCCGGTCCAGCCGGCGAACCAGCTGTCGCGGCCGTCGTTGCTGGTGCCGGTCTTGCCGGCCGCGTTGAGGCGTCCGAGGCCATCGTTGACCAGCTGCCGCGCGGTGCCCGATGTCACCGCGTGCTGCAGCGCCGCCGTCACCAGCCGCGCCGCGGTGCGGTCCCCGTCGTCGGGCGTCGGCGGCGGCTTGTCGTAACGCTGCAGCACCCGGCCCTCGGGGTCGAGCACGCCGCGCACGGCGTACAGCGGCTGGATCTCGCCGTCGGAGGCGAGGAACTGGTACAGCTGCGCCATCGCATACGGGCTCTGGTCGACCGCGCCGAGGATCAGCGCGGGGTTGGCGGTCGCAGGGATGCCGGCGAGCTGCTGCAGCAGGCTGACCAGCCGCTCCGGCGTCACCGCCATGCCGACCCGGACCGCGGCCTGGTTGTACGACAGCGCCAGCGCGTCCATCAGGCGCACGCTGCCATGGCTGCGGTTGTCGGAGTTGCTCGGCGACCAGCGTCGGCCATTGCCGAGCGTCACCGTCACCGGGCCGTCGTCGACCCAGCTCGCCAGCGAATAGCGGTCGGGCAGCGCCAGCGCCAGCAGGTACACGAACGGCTTCAGCAGCGAGCCGACCGGCCGCTGCGCCTCGACCGCGCGGTTGAAGCCCGGGGTGGCGACATCGCGGCTACCGACCACCGCGACCACCTGGCCGTCATGCACGTCGGTCACCACCACGCCCGCCTGCAGCGCGGGGCGTCTGGGGGTGGACAGCGCCTCCAGCGTGCGCGTCACCGCGCCCTCGGCGTAGGCCTGCGCCGCCGGCGACATGCCGGTCATCACGCTCAGGCCCGCGCCCTGGAGTGCGTCCGCCGGATAGTCCCGCGCCAACTGGCGGCGCACCAGGTCGACGTAGCCGGGAAAACGGTTGGCGGCGACGCTGCCCGGGCTATCGGTAACGCCCAGCGGCGCGGCGATCGCGCGGTCGTGCGCCGCCTGGTCGATCAGCCCGGTCTCCAGCATCTGCGCCAGCACCACGTCCCGGCGCGCCTTGGCGCGTTGGGGATGGCGGCGCGGGTCGTACAGCGACGGGCCGCGGATGATCCCCACCAGCAGCGCGACCTGCTCGGTCGACAGGTCGTCGAGCGGCCGCGCGAACCAGAACTCCGCGCCCGCCGCGACGCCGCGGATCGCCTGCGCGCCGCGCTGCCCCAGGTACACCTGGTTGAGGTACGCCTCGAGGATCACGCCCTTGTCGTAGCGGACCTCGATCAGCAGCGCATACAGGATCTCGTTGAACTTGCGGCTGTAGGTCTGCTCACGGCCGATGCCGAGCAGCCCGCTGCGCGCCAGCTGCTGGGTCAGCGTACTGGCGCCCTGCCGGGCCTCGCCGGAGCGCAGGTTGAAGAGGGCGGCGCGCACGATTCCGCTGAAATCGATGCCGCGGTGATGGGCGAAGTCACGGTCCTCGACCGCCTGCAGCGTGTCGGTGAACTGCGCCGGCACCTCCTCCACCCGCACCAGCCGGCGCTCCTCCTGCTGCTGGCCGTACAGCGTCGCGATGCGCGCCGGATCCAGCCGCACACGCTCCAACGCGCGGCCGCCGGCGGCGTCGCGCACGCGGGTGACCCGTCCTTCGGACAGCGTCGCCTGCACGCGGCGCGGCGCGACCGCGCCGTCGACGTCCTGGAAGCCGCGACTGGAGATGGTCCAGCTGCCGCCGTCCCTCATGTAGGTGCCACCGCGCTCGCCGTCTCCCGCGCGGTAGCCGGCAGCATCGAGCTCGGTGGTGAGCGTGCGTGCGTCCATCGCCAGACCGGGCGCGAGCGCGAGCGGACGGGCATAGACGCGTGTCGGCAGCTGCCAGCGCAGCTGGCCAAAGCGCTCACCGACCTGGTGGTTGAGGTACAGCGTGTACGGCACCAGGAACCCGAGCCCGAGACCGGCGACCGCGAGGCCCGCCACCAGCACATGGCGGCGCCAGCCCACCGGCGCGGGGCCGACATCGTCGTCGTCGTGGTCGTCCTCGTCGTACTCGATGCGAGCCATGCGGTCGTGGCCCGGCGCGGCGGGCATGCAGCTGCGCGCCGTTGCGCGGAGGCCGCAGTCTAGCCCAGCGACTGGCGACCGCTGCCCGACGGCCGCACCGCGGTCAGCGGGTGTTGTCGCGCTGGCCGCTCGTCTTGCCGCGCCACGCAGGCCAGGCGTGGGCGCTGCGGCATCCGACGCACATCAGCCGACCGCTGCGGCAACGCCGCCTTACACTGCGCCACCGCCCGCCCTGGCCGCCGATGCCGCAGCCCCCACCCCACGCGAGGTTCACGCTGGCCGACGCCCGTCTGCAGTGGCGGCGCGCACTCGGGCTGCTGCGGCGTGGGCTGGCGAGCCTGCGCACGCGCGGCTGGCGCACCAGCTGGGAGCGCACGCTGCTCATGCTGCGACCGGTGCCCGAGGCGCAGCGCGCAGCGCTGTCCCGGCCGCCCGATGCGCCGTTCGCACCTTTCGCGCTGTCGACGTCCGATACGCCGCGCGCCAGCCTCGTCATCCCGGTCCACGGCCAGTGGCGGCACACGCTGGCCTGCCTGCGCGCGCTGGCGGCGCACCCGCCGCGCGCGCCGTTCGAGGTGGTCGTGGTCGACGACGGTTCGCGCGACGAGACGCCGCGCCTGTTGCCCCTGGTGGGCGGTGTCCGCGCCGTCGCGCGCGGCGGCAACGGCGGCTTCGTCGCCGCTTGCAACGACGGCGCGGCCGTCGCGCATGGCGACGTGCTGGTGTTCCTCAACAACGACACCGTGCCGCAGCCGGGCTGGCTGGACGCGCTGCTCGCGACCTTCGACACCCATCCCGATGCGGGCATCGTCGGCGCGCAGCTGGTGTACCCCGACGGCAGGCTGCAGGAGGCGGGCGGCGTGGTGTTCGCCGACGGCAGTGCCTGGAACTACGGTCGCTTCGCCGCGCCTGACGACCCTCGCTTCGCCTCGGTGCGCGACGTCGACTACGTCAGCGGCGCGGCGCTGGCGATCCCGCGCGCGCTGTTCGCCGCGGTCGGTGGCTTCGACCTGCGCTACGCGCCGGCCTACTACGAGGACACCGACCTCGCGTTCGCGGTCCGCGACGCGGGCCATCGCGTGCTGTACCAGCCTGCGGCGCGCGTGCTGCACGACGAGGGCGCCACCGCCGGCACCGACCTGTCGGCGGGCGCCAAGGCGCACCAGGTCGCGCACCGCGCGGTGTTCGCCGCGCACCGTCGCGAGGCGCTGGCGACGATGGCCCCTCCGGGCACGCTGCCGTCGCCGGCGACCCTGCATCGCGGCCGTCGGCAGGTGCTGGTGATCGACGTCGACACGCCGCGTCCCGACCGCGACTCCGCCTCGCTGCGGCTCGTCAACCTGCTGCGGCTGCTGGTCGCCGAGGGCGCGCACGTGGTGTTCCTGCCGAGCAACCGCGAGTACGCGGGCGCCGCCACCGACGCGCTGCGCCAGCTGGGGGTGGAGTGCTGGACGGCACCGTATGTCGCGCGGCTGCCGGCCTGGCTGGCGGAGCATGGCGGGCGCTTCGACGCGGTCGCAGTGTGCCGCCACCACCTCGCCGCCGAGCTGCTGCCGCTGCTCCGCCGGCATGCGCCGCGGGCGCGCGTGGTGTTCGACAGCATCGACCTGCACTACGTGCGCGAGCAGCGCGCGGCCGACCTCTCCGGGAACGCCACGGCTGCGCGTGACGCGGGGCGGACGCGACGGCGCGAGCTCGCAGTGGTCGCGGCGGCGGATGTCACCGTCGTCGTCAGCGACGCGGAGCGCACGCTGCTGCAACACGATGCGCCCGGCGCGCGGGTCGAAGTCATCAGCAACCTGCACAGCATTGCCGGTCCCGGCCTGCCTTTCGATGCGCGCCGCGACGTCGTGTTCGTCGGCGGGTTCCGGCATCCGCCGAACGTCGACGGCGTGCGCTGGTTCGTCGCCGAGGCGTGGCCGCGGGTGCGCGCGGCGCTGCCTGGCGTGGCGCTGCACGTGATCGGCGCCGATGCGCCGCCGGCGATCGCCGCGCTCGCCGGCGCGACGGGCGTCGTGCTGCACGGCCACGTGCCTGACATCGCGCCGTGGATGGACGGCGCCCGCGTGGCGGTGGCGCCGCTGCGCTTCGGTGCCGGGGTCAAGGGCAAGGTCAACCTGAGCATGGCGCACGGACAGCCCGTGGTCGCTACCACCTGCGCGGTCGAGGGCATGCACCTGCGCGACAACGTCGACGTGCTGGTGGCCGACAGCGCCGAGGCGTTCGCCGACGCCGTGGTCCGCGCGTACCGCGATCGCGCCACGTGGCAGCGGCTGCACGCGGGCGGCCTCGCGAACGTGCAGCGGCATTTTTCCGCCGACACGGCGCGCGATGCGGTGCGCCGGGTATTCCTGCCGGTGCCCGGGAACAGCGGCATCTGAACTGGGGCGACGTCCGCCGGAGGCGCAAGTGGCACGGCGGAGCCGCCATCGTCGATGCCCTCATCGCGCGCGGGATGCGGGTCGCCCGCCTCGCGCGCGGCTACGGGCGAGATCCGCCCGCCGCACGCAGTCGCTCGGCAAAAGCCGCGGCATCCGGCGTCGATGGATCGACGCCGCGCGCGGAAGCCAGCGCCGCGGATGCGCCGCGCAGGTCGCCCGCGCCCAGGCGCTCGTCGCCGATCGCGATCCAGCGCTGGGCCAGGCGCCGCCGGGCGGCGGCCATGGCGACGTCTTCATCGCCCAGTGTCGCGCGGGCGTCCAGGCAGGCGCGGGCGCGACCGAGGTCGTTGCCGCGCAGACCGGACTCGAAGCAGCTGCGTGCCGCCTGCAGGACCCGCGCAGTCGCGGTGCGCACGCTGGCGTTGGCGGGCGCCAGCGCGCGCGCCGCGCGCAGCTTGTCGTAGGCACTCTCGCCCGGGGGTGCCAGCAGGTCGCCACGCGCTTCGGCGTCCGCCGCCTCGGCCAGCAGTGCGCGCACGCGCCGGGCACGCTCCGCGGCGGGAAGCGACGGCGCCAGCTGGGCCTGCGCCTGGCGCGCGCGCGACAGGTGGCCGGACGCGATGGCGATCTCCGGCGCCGCGGGCGCGGCCGCGCTCGCGCGCGCCAGCTCCTCCGCCGCCGCGACGAACGCGAAGTCCGCCGCCAGGCGTTCGGCCTGCGCCGCGTGCTGCGCCGCGACGTGGGCCAACCCGCGCGTGGCCGCCTCGTCTTCCGGCGACATCGCCAGCAGGCGGCGGTAGCGCGTCGTGGCATCGGCCAGGCCGCCACGGGCGAGGTCGGCGTCGGCCCGCCGACGCACGGCGTCGGTTTCCTCGGTCAGCCGCGCCAGCGTATCGGGCAGGTCGACGTGGCCCGGATCGTAGATGCGCGCGGTGACCACGCCCGCGACCGCTGCCGCGAGGTCGCCGTCGCGCAGCGCGGCACGCGCCTCCTCCAGCACGTCCGTCAGCGTGTCCTCGCGTTCGCGCAGCGCGTCGCCCATGTCCGGCTGCAGCGAGAGGATCCGCCTGTAAAGCGGCAGCGCCGCGTCCGGCGCGCCGATCAGGCGGCCTTCGCGCCGCGCCTGCGCCGCGCGCGCCATCAGCGTGTCGAGGCCGGCAAGCGCCGCTTCGCGCACACGCAGCGCTTCCGCCACCGCGTCGGCCGGCGCGGACGGCACCGCAAGCTCCCGCGCCAACCGCAGCGACGCATGCGCCTGGGCGAAGTCGTCGCGCGTCACTGCCGCCCTCGCCTGCGCCAGCGCCGCCTGCGCCACCGCGGCGAGCCCCTGGCGCCCCTCGATGCGATCCGGGTCGATCGCCAGCGACGCCTCATAGAGTTCGCGCGCACCGCTGCCGTCACTGACGCTCAGGCGCCCGGCCTGCAGCGCGGCATCGGCCTGCAGGCGCATCTGTTGCGCGCGGTTCTGAGGCCACAGGCGATCGGCGACCGGCTGCCGCCACGCGACCACCACAAGCGCCAGCACCAGTAGCGCCAGCGCGCCTGCCAGCCAGCCCAGCCGCTTCGGCAACTCCGCAACGGGTCGCCCCGACCGCCGTCGCTTCGCTGGCGCCACCGGGGCCGCCAACGCATCCATGACCGGCTCCTGCCGGCCCTCGCTTCGGCGTCGGAGCGGTGCGGTGGGAGTGTCCTCGCGTCGATTCACCGCGGCAGCATAGGCAGCGCGGCGTGAACGCGTGCGGCGGGCGCCGTGACGCTGTCCGCACGGGGTCGCGCGGCGGACGGGCCGGAGCTGGGCGTGCGCGCTGCGCTCACGCGCGACGCGCGCGCTCGACGCCAGGCAGCGCCTCCACTTTGCCCAGCAGCCGCGACAGCTGGCCATGGTCCTGCACCCGGACGCGCAGCTGCAGCCGCACGCCCACGCGCACGCCGCCCCCGCCGACGTCGCCGGCGATGGAGAGCACGTGGGTGTCCTCCTGCGCCATCAGGTTGGTCACGTCCTTGAGCAGGTGGCGACGGTCGATCGCGTGGACCACGATGTCGGCCTCGTGGACGCCCTGCACCGCGCTCCACTCCACCGCCATCGCGCGCTGCGGAGACGCCGCCTGCAGCCGCAACAGTGCCGCGCAGTCGGCGCGATGGACGCTCACGCCACGACCGCGCGTCAGGTAGCCGGCGATCGGCTCGCCCGGCAGCGGCCGGCAGCAGCGCGCGATCTGCACCAGCAGGTTGCCCACGCCCAGCACGGTGAAGGCCGAGCGTCCCGCCGGCGTCTGCCGGCCGCGCGGTGCGCGCAGCTGTAGCCCGGCCGGCGCGACAGCGGGTTCGGCCGCGCGCTCGTGGTCCAGCAGCGCGCGCGCGACCTGGTGCGGACCGATGTCACCCAGCGCGACGTGCAGCTGCAGGTCCTCCAGCGTGGCCAGCTGGAACCTGCGCAGCGCCGGCGCCGGGTCCGCGCGCTGCAGTCCCAGCCGCTTGAGCTCGCGCTCCAGCAGGTCGCGCCCGGCCTGCAGGTTGCGCTCGCGGTCCAAGCGGTGGAACCAGACCCGCACCTTCTCGCGCGAGCGCGTGCTCGCCAGGAACCCATTGGATGCCAGCAGCCAGTCGCGCCGCGGCTCCGACACCTTGCCGGTCAGGATCTCGACCCGGTCGCCGCTGGCCAGCACGTGGTCCAGCGGCACGATCCGACCGTCGACCTTGGCGCCACGGCAGCGGTGCCCGACCTCGGTGTGCACGTGGTACGCGAAGTCCAGCGGCGTGGCCCCACGCGGCAGGTCGATGACTTCGCCACGCGGTGTCAACGCGTAGATCCGGTCTTCGACCAGTTCCGCCTCCAGCCCGCGGGCCAGCGCGCCGTCGTCCTCGCCGTCGCCCGACTCCAGCAGCCGCCGCATCCACTCGATCTTGCGGTTCAGCGCCGCCTCGCCGGCGCCGGCGCGCTGCGAGCGGCCCCTGCCGTCATAGGCGTGCTCCTTGTAGCGCCAGTGCGCGGCGACGCCAAGCTCGGCCTGGGCGTGCATCTCATGGGTGCGGATCTGCACCTCGACGGTCTTGCCCTCGGGGCCCATCACCGCGGTATGCAGCGAGCGGTAGTCGTTGTGCTTGGGGCGGGCGATGTAATCGTCGAACTCGCCCGGCACCGGCGACCACAGCGCGTGCACCAGCCCCAGCGCGGCGTAGCAGCCCTGCACGTCGTCGACCAGCACGCGCAGTGCCCGCAGGTCGTACAGCGCGCCGATCGGCACGCGCTTCTTCTGCATCTTCTTCCAGATGCTGTAGATGTGCTTCGGCCGGCCGGCGACGTCTGCGCGCAGGCCCTGTGCCGCCAGCGCGTCGCGGAGCTGGTTGCCGACGTCGTCGACGTAGCGCTCGCGGCCCGCGCGGTTGTCGTCGAGCAGGTGCGCGATGCGCCTGTAGGCGTCGGGCTCCAGGTACCGGAACGCGAGGTCCTCCAGCTCCCACTTCAGCTGCCAGATGCCCAGGCGGTTCGCCAGCGGTGCGTGGATGTCGCGGGTCAGCCGCGCCAGTGCCTGCGCCTCGTCGGGCGGCAGCGCGGCGGCGGCGCGCATGCGCGCCAGCTGCATCGCCAGCAGGACCGGCACCACGCGCAGGTCGCGCACGATCGCCAGCAGCAGCCGGCGCAGGCCTTCGTGGCCGCCGCGTCCGCGCTGCTCGGCGTGCAGCGCCCAGACGCGGGCGGCCGCGTGCTGGCCATCGAGCAGCGTGGCGATGCCGGCATGATCCGCGGCGATGGCCGGCTGCACCGCGTCCGCCCAGCCCGGCAGCGCGTCGAGCAGCGCCGCGGCGACCATCTCGCCGTCTGCGTGTAGCGCGTCGAGCGCAGCCAGCAGGTCCGCGACAATCGCGGCGTCGCGGGTGCACACCGGCGGCGCCGCGTCGGCCGCGTGGCGCAGCAGCGCGCGCAGCGGCTCGGCCAGCGTCCGGCATGCGGGCGCCGTGAGCAGGCGCTCGAGGGGGGCGTGCTGCGGCACGGGGTGCGGCGCTTCCGTCGCGGGGGGACGATCTACACTAGCCGCCCCGCGCCGAGAGGAACAGCTATGGCTTCCGTCCGACTCCGTTCTCCCCACTCCCGGAGTGCCGATCCCAAGTCCCTGCTGCAGCGCTGCACGCTTGTGACCGCCTTCGCCCTTGCCTGCATCTCCACGCCCGCCTTCGGGCAGGAGTCCGCGTATGTTCCCGTGGAGCAGCGTTTCACCGCCGCGCAGCTGCGCGAAACCGGCCTCGACCAGCTGGACGCGGCACAGCTGGCGCGGCTCAACATGCTGCTGCGCGATGACCAGACCGCGCAGGTCGCCGCGGTGCGAGAGGAGGCACGGCGCGAGATCGCGGCGGCGCCCGCGGAGAACGCCGGTGGACGCGGCATGTTCGACCGCCGCGCGGAGCCCGTGGTCAGCCGCATCGTCGGCGAGTTCCGCGGCTGGGACAGCGGCACGGTGTTCGCGCTTGCCAATGGGCAGCGCTGGCGCGTGGTCCAGACGCCGGAGTTCTACCTGCCGAAATCGAAAACCGTCGACGGCCCCGCGGTCGCGGTGACCCCCGGCCTGGTCAGCGGCTGGTACCTGCAGGTCGAAGGCCAGTCGCCGCGGGCCAAGGTGCAGCTGGTCAGGTAGCGCGCAGCGCGGCCAGCCGCGCCGCGAGCTTCTTCGCCGACACCCCGCCCTTCGCGCCGAGCTCCTGCGCGAACACCGAAACCCGCAGCTCCTCCAGCTCCCAGCGCAGCGCCTGCCAGCCCGGAGGCGCCGCAACGCCGTCACGCGTGGCCGCGGCCAGCGCATCGACGAACGGCTTGAGTTCCAACAGGCGCTGCTGGTCGCGGACAGGGTCGTTGAGCGCGCGCTCGGCGCGCACCGCCAGTGCCCGCAGGTAGCGCGGGTACGCCGCCAGCGCGTCGGCAGGCACATCGCGCAGGAAGCCCGGCGGCAACAGCGCCGCCAGCTGCGCCTGCATGTCGTCGAGGTTGCCGCGCGCCCAGCCGACCAGCCTGCTGTCCAGCCGCGCGCGCACCACGGCCACCTGCCCCAGGATCGCCTCGGCCTGTTCCAGCCGCCGCATCGCCTCGCCGAACAGCGCCTGTCCGACGGCGTCGCGGCGCGATGCGAACGCTTCCGGGTCACGAATCGCGTCGAGCCCGTCCGCAGTCAGCGCGGCCAGCGCGCCGTCCACGAGATCGTCGCGCAGGTGGTCGGCGGGCCGGCGGGCGCCCGCCGCGCGCGGCCCGGCGGATTCGATCGCGGCATACAGCAGCGCGGTCTTCGACGGCACCGACAGCTGCCGTCGCGCCTGCCGCGCGCGATCGACCAGCGCCAGCGACAGCAGACGGCGGACGCCGTGCGGATGCAGCGCCCGTGCGGCGTCGGCATCGGCGTGCACGCCCAGCGACGCGCTGTCGCCTTCGTCGCGCAGCGCGGGGTACGCCGGCACGCCGCCGACGCCGGGGACCGACGGCGGGATCGGTTCCTGCGGAAACTCCAGCAGCCGCTCCTGCGCCAGCCCCTCGGAGGCGCGCGCGGCAAACGCTTCGCCGGCGCGCGCGCCGAAGCGCGCGCGCAGCGCGTCGAGGTCGCGCGACTCCGCGAGGACGGTGGGCGTCCCCCTGCCGCGGCCACCGTCTGCGTCGCCGGGGCCCGCATCGAGCAGGCACAGGTTCATGCGCAGGTGCGGGTCCAGCGACGCCTCGTCGAAATCGGTGGCGGCGACGTCGGTGCCGGTCAGCTTTTTCAGGAACCGCGCCAGCGCGCCGGGGAAGGTGTCCGGCTCGTCACCGCGGTGCGCCAGCGCGAACGCGCGCGCGTGGTCGGGCGCCGGCACGAAGTGGCGGCGCTGGATCTTCGGCAGGCCGCGGATCAGCGCCTCGGCCTTGTCGGCGACCAGTCCCGGCGCCAGCCACGACAGCCGCGGCGCGTCCAGCGCGTTGAGCAGGTGCAGCGGCACCGCCAGGGTCATGCCGTCGTCGGGTTCGCCGGGGGCGAAGCGGTAGCGCACCGCCAGCCGCGCCTCGCCCAGTGCCAGCACGTCAGGGAACTGCGCGGCGTCGCCGGCATCGGCGACCATCAGGTCGTCGCGCGTCCATTCCAGTGCGCGCCGCGCCTCGGGGGCGAGGCTCGCGGCCCACGCGTCGAGCGCCTGCGCGCTGACGATCGCCGACGGCACGCGGTCGCGGTACCACTGCAGCATCCAGTCCTCGTCGACCACCAGGCCGGCGCGACGCTGCTTCGCTTCCTCGTCCTCGGCCAGCGCCAGCGTGCGCCGGTTGCGCGCGACGAAACCGCTGCGGGTGTTGATCTCCCCCGCCACCAGCCCGTCGCGCAGGAAATACCCGCGCGACTCCTCCGGGTACAGCCCGCCGTAGTGCACCGGCCGCCTCGGTGCGAGCACCAGTCCGAACAGCGACACCTGCTCGCTGCCGACCACGCGTCCCTGGCTTCGCGACCAGCGCGGGTCGAAGTGGCGCCGCGCCAGCACGTGCGGCAGCGCGTCGATCGCCCACTCCGGCTCGATGGCCGCGTTGGTCATCGACCAGACGCGCTCGGTGTCAAGCAGCGTCGCCGACAGCACCCACGGCGGCGGCCGCGACGCCAGCGACGAGCCGGGGAACAGCTGGAAGCGACGGCCGCGCGGGCCCTCGTACTGGCCGCGGTCGCCGCGGTGGCCGACCTGCGTCGGCAGCCCGGCAAGCAGCGCGCGGTGCAGCGTCGCGTAGCGCGCTGCCGCCGCCTGCTGGCGAAGCTGGTCGCTGGCGGCGACCGCGCCATCCGCGACGCGCGCGGCCACTGGCAGCGTGTCGCGACGACCGCGGCGCCGGCGACCGCCACCCGGGGCTGCGAGCGTTCCGGCGTCCGCGGGCGACGCGATCGCCGGCGACGCGACCGCCACCGGCTCCGATGCAACCGCGTCGAGCAGCGGTGTTGCGGCGTCGGCCGCCTCCTCGCTCCAGCCCAGCGCCTCGCACTGCAGCTTCACCTGCCGGTGCAGCTCGCGCCATTCGCGCATGCGCAGGAAGCCGAGGAAATGCCGCTCGCACCAGCGCCTCAGCTGCGACTGGGTCAGATCGTCGTGCGCGTCCCGGTACGCCCGCCACAGCCGGAGGATGGCGACGAACTCCGAGCGTGGATCGGCGAACACCGCATGCGCGGCATCGGCGGCGGGGCGCTGGTCGGCCGGCCGTTCGCGCGGGTCCTGGATGCCAAGGAACGACGCGATGGTGACCATCTCGCGCAGGCAGCCGTCGGCCTGCGCCGCCACCAGCATCCGCGCCAGCTTCACGTCCACCGACAGCCCCGCCATGGTGCGGCCGATGGCGGTCAGCGCGCGCTGATCGTCGACCGCGCCCAGCTCCTGCAGCTGCTGCCAGCCGTCGCTGATCGCGCGCGGGTCCGGCGGCTCGACGAACGGGAAATCCTCGATCGTGCCAAGGCCCAGTGACAGCATCCGCAGGATCACGCCCGACAGCGCCGCCCTGCGGATCTCGGGATCGGTGTAGGCCGGCCGTGACGCGAAGTCGGCCTCGGAGTACAGGCGGATGCACACGCCCGGCGCGATCCGCCCGCAGCGGCCCTGGCGCTGGTTGGCGCTGGCCTGGCTGACCGGCTCGATGTGCAGGCGGTCGAGCTTCTGCCGCGCGCTGTAGCGCTTGACCCGCGCGAGGCCGGGATCGACCACGTAGTGGATCCGCGACACCGTCAGCGAGGTCTCGGCGACGTTGGTCGCCAGCACGATCCGCCGCTGCGGGCCGGGCTGGAAGACGCGGTCCTGATCGCGCGTGGACAGCCGCGCGTACAGCGGCAGGACCTCGGTGTGGCGGTAGCGGCGCTGCTCGAGCGCGCGGTGGGCGTCACGGATCTCGCGCTCGCCGGGAAGGAACACCAGCGTGTCGCCGCCAGCGCCGCTGCGCCCGCCGTGGATCTCGTCACACGCCGCGACGATGCCGTCGACCAGCGACAGCGACGGCGCGGCCTCCACTGCGGCGACCGTGACGCGCGGGGCAACGCGGCCGGCGCGCCGCGGGGTTGGTGCGTCATGACGCCCTTCGGTCGGCGCACCCGGCAAGGGCAGCCCCGCTCCGTCGCTGCAGGGGACAGACGCCGGACGGGACTCGCGCGGTGTCGGCTCCGCGTCGTCGCCCCCGCCGTCCTGGGCGTTGACGCCCCGCTCCAGCGGGCGGTAGCGCGTCTCCACCGGATGGCCGCGGCCGGCGACGTCGACCACCGGCGCATCGTCGAAATGCCGGGAAAATCGCGCGGTGTCGATGGTCGCGGAGGTCACGATGACCTTGAGGTCCGGGCGCCGCGGCAGCAGCTGCTTGAGGTAGCCCAGCAGGAAGTCGATGTTGAGGCTGCGCTCGTGGGCCTCGTCGACGATGATCGTGTCGTACGCCGACAGCCAGCGGTCGGACTGGATTTCGGCCAGCAGGATGCCGTCGGTCATGAACTTCACCGCGGTGCGTACCCCCGCTTGCGGCGCCGACACCTTGCCCTCGAACCGCACCTGGAACCCGACCGCGCCACCCAGCGGCACCTGCAGCTCCTCGGCCACCCGGCGCGCGACGGTGCGCGCGGCGATGCGTCGCGGCTGGGTGCAGCCGATGATGCCGGCGGCGCCGCGTCCCGCGGCCAGGCACAACTTGGGCAGCTGCGTGGTCTTGCCCGAACCGGTTTCGCCGGCGATCACCAGCACCTGGTGCGTGCCCAGCAGCGCGACGATGCGATCCGCCTCGGCGACGATCGGCAGCGCCGGATCCACGGCCGCCTGCGGCAATACCGCTGCGCGCGCATGCCGCTGGGCCACCGACGCCTCCAGCGCACCGCGGAACGCGGCCTCGCGGTCGCCATCGCCCGGCGCGTCACGCCAGCGCGACCACAGGCCGAGCAGCCGCGCCCGGTCGCGGGTCAGCGCGTCGTCGATCGCGTGCCGCGCGGCCCGCGTTGACGCCGGGATGGCATCCGCCGGCCTAGACTCCCTGCTGCTTTTCGACATTCCTCGACACGCCCTCTTCCACGCCGCCATTCTGGCGGCAAATCCTCCATGGAGAACCCGATGGCCAAGTCCAGCCCCAAGAAGCGCGGCGCAGCCGCGGCCCGCGACACCAAGTCGGTCACCTCGACCACGAGCCCGGTGGCCTCGCCAGAGGCGCGTTCCACCGCTCCCGCGATCGATATCGGGATCCCGGACAAGGATCGCAAGAAGATCGCCGAACAGCTGTCACGGTTCCTCGCCGACAGCTACACGCTGTACCTCAAGACCCACAACTTCCACTGGAACGTCACCGGGCCGATGTTCAACACCCTGCACGTGATGTTCGAGGGCCAGTACACCGAGCAGTGGAACGCGCTCGACGACATCGCCGAGCGCATCCGCGCGCTGGGCTACAACGCGCCCGGGTCCTATGCCGAGTTCGTCAAGCTGTCGTCGATCAAGGAAGAGCCGGGCCTGGAGACCGCGCCGGAGTGGCGCGAGATGGTGCGCCAGCTGGTGGTCGGCAACGAGGCCGTGTGCCGCACCGCGCGCAAGGCGATCGACGTCGCCGACGACGGCGACGACGAGCCCACCGAGGACCTGCTCATCTCGCGCCTGCGCACGCACGAGAAGAACGCCTGGATGCTGCGCTCGCTGCTGCAGTAGTCCGGCCCCGGTAGGCCTGTCCCGACCGCGCCCCGGGGCGACCCGGGACGCCTGCGCCATCCGACGCCCGGCCCCGTGCCGGGCGTCGCCGTTGCAGGACCCGGTGGGCACGCGGCGGTATCCTGTGGCGATGGAATCCAACGCGCGCACCGTGCTGCGGGACGTCTTCGGCCACGATGCGTTCCGCGGCGAGCAGGCAGAGATCATCGGCCACGTCGCCGCGGGCAACGACGCCCTGGTGCTGATGCCCACCGGCGGCGGCAAGTCGCTGTGCTACCAGATCCCGGCGCTGCTGCGCCCGGGCTGCGCGATTGTGGTGTCGCCGCTGATCGCGCTGATGCAGGACCAGGTGGAGGCGCTGCGCCAGCTGGGCGTGCGCGCCGAGTTCCTCAACTCCACCCAGGACGCGCAGACCGCGGCGGAGGTGGAGCGCGCACTGCGCGGCGGCGCCCTCGACCTGCTGTACGTGGCGCCCGAGCGGCTGCTGACGCCGCGGTTCCTGTCGCTGCTGGACGCAAGCGCCATCGCGCTGTTCGCGATCGACGAGGCGCACTGCGTGTCGCAGTGGGGTCACGACTTCCGCCGCGAGTACCGCGAGCTCACCGTGCTCCACGAGCGCTTCCCGCAGGTGCCGCGGATCGCGTTGACCGCCACCGCCGACCCACCGACCCAGCGCGAGATCGCCGAGCGGCTTCAGCTCGACGATGCGCGCCGCTTCGTCAGCTCGTTCGACCGGCCCAACATCCGCTACGCGGTGCTGCAGAAGGACAACGCGCTGCGCCAGCTGCGCGATTTCCTTGATGGCCACCGCGGCGATGCCGGCATCGTCTACTGCCTGTCGCGCAACAAGGTCGAGAAGACCGCCGCCGTGCTGCGCGAGGCCGGCATCGACGCCCTGCCCTACCACGCCGGGCTCGACGCGTCGGTGCGCGCCACGCACCAGCGCCGGTTCCTGCGCGAGGACGGGGTGGTGATGGTCGCGACGATTGCCTTCGGCATGGGCATCGACAAGCCCGACGTGCGCTTCGTCGCGCACATGGACCTGCCGAAGTCGATCGAGGGCTATTACCAGGAGACCGGCCGCGCCGGCCGCGACGGCGAACCGGCCGACGCATGGATGTGCCAGGGCCTCGGCGACGTGGTGCTGCTGAAGCAGATGATCGAGCAGTCGGACTCCGCCGAGGAGCGCAAGCGCGTGGAGCGCGGCAAGCTCGACGCGCTGGTGGGCTACTGCGAGTCGCTCCGCTGCCGCCGCCAGGTGCTGCTGGCCAACTTCGGCGAGGCCTATTCCGCGAAGGGCGCCGGCGCGCCCTGCGGCAACTGCGACAACTGCCTGTCGCCGGCAGACACCTGGGACGCCACCGTGGCGGCGCAGAAGGCGATCAGCTGCGTCTACCGCAGCGGGCAGCGCTTTGGCGTCGCGCACCTGGTCGACATCCTCCGCGGCGCCGACAGCGAGCGAATCCGCCAGCTCGGCCACGAATCGCTGAGCACCTACGGCATCGGCGGCGAGCACGACGTGCGGGCATGGAAGGGCGTGTTCCGCCAGCTGGTGGCCAATGGGCTGCTCGACGTCGACGCCGAGGGCTACGGCGGCCTGCGCCTCACCGAAGCCAGCCGCGCCGTGCTCCGGGGCGAGCAGCACGTGCTGCTGCGCAAGGAGCCGCCGCGCGCGTCGCGCGACCGTGGGCGTGCTGCCCGCACTTCCACCGCGCCGGCGCTGCCGCCGGCGGACCAGGCGCTGTTCGAGGCGCTGCGTGCGCTGCGCGCGCGACTGGCGCGCGAGCAGAGCGTGCCGCCGTACGTGATCTTCCACGACGCCACGCTGCGCGAGATCGCACAGCGCCGGCCATCGTCAGCCACCGAGCTCGCCGGCGTCGGCGGCATCGGCAGCGGCAAGCTGGAGCGCTACGGGGACGAGGTGCTGGAAACGGTCATGGCAGCCGCGGCCTGACGCGGGCGGCAGAGTCTCCTTCGTTACTGGAGGAATTGTAATGCCCCAGTGATTTCCTGCTTAGGTGTACCTTTTCGAGGAGACACCAATGAGCGCGGTAATGGAAGAAGAGATCAAGCGTTGGACGGCCCGGCGGAAGTCGGCGCTGGTACTGGAGATCATCCAGGGCAAGACGACCGTGTCGGAGGCAAGCCGGCAGTTCGACCTCACGCCGTCAGAGATCGAGGGCTGGCTGGACGACGGCAAGCGCGGGATGGAGAACGCGCTGCGGGCCAAGCCCGAGGATGTACGCGAGCAGTACGAGCGCCAGCTCAAGGACCTGCAGGAAGCGTACGGCGAGGCGATGCTGGAGCTGCGTGCCCGAAAAAAATTGGTGTCCCTGTTGGGCAAGGACGAGACCTGATGGTCTCGATCCAGCAGGGACTGCGGGCAGACGGATTCGAGGTGTCGATGGTGACGCTGTGCCGCTGGTTCGGCGTGGCACGGCGCAGCGTGTACTACAGGCCAACCAAGGCACCGCCGACGATCAAGCCGGAGCTGGCCGAACCAATCAAGGCCATGATCGAAGAGGAGCCGTCGTTCGGCTACCGGACGGTGGCAAAGCTATTGGGCATGAACAAGAACACCGTGCAACGCATCTTCCAGCTCAAGGGCTGGCAGATGCGTAAGCGGGCCGTGGGCAACAGGCCACGCATCCAAGCGTTGCCCTCTGTAGCGCAGGCGCCGGATGAGCGCTGGGCGACCGACATGTGTCGCATCTGGGGTGGTCGCGATGGCTGGCTCACGCTGGCGCTGGTGATCGACTGCCACACCCGCCAGCTACTCGGCTGGCAACTCTCGCGTAGTGGCAAGGCGAGCACCGCAGCGGCGGCTTTGGAGCAGGCGCTGATCACTCGCTACGGCACGCTCGGACGCGTGCCCGTGCCGTTCCTGCTGCGCTCTGACAACGGCCTGGTGTTCACCAGCCGGCACTACACGCGACTGGTGCGCAGCTACGGCCTGCAGCAGGAGTTCATCACGCCGCACTGCCCGCAGCAGAACGGCATGGTCGAACGCGTCATCCGTACGCTCAAGGAGCAATGCGCCCATCGCCACCGCTTCGAAACCCAGCAGCACGCCATGCGCGTGATCGGTGACTGGATCCAGTTCTACAACTTCCGGCGCCCGCACCAGACGCTGGGCATGAATACACCCGCTGAGGCATATGCGTTAGCGGCCTGACCTGTGCAGGAAGTGCTGGGTCATTACACGACGGCTAAGCGCTTTGCCACGTCTGATTGCGACAACCCTGCCCGTTGACGGGCCTGCCGGATTCTGCAGAGCGACGACATCTTGTTCCCCCGGCTGCGGTTGCCAAACTCGGCGGAGCCCGTACGATACTGCAGATCACGACGAGAGCAAATCTCTCGGAAGGTCGTCCACTCTGACTCTCGATGCCTACCAGAACCACGAGCTGCGCTGCGTACGTGACGCATCGGTTACGCCTTGTCACCTGTCGACCACCGTCGGACGAATTGCCACGCGTATTGCACTGAGCTATCAAGTCCTAGTACGGGGCGCGGTAGAAGGCTGCTTGGTTTCTAGACGCCATATCTCAGTGAACATCGCCCGCCGTTCTTTCAACTGCTCTCGATTCTTTGTCTGGCTAAGACTTAGGGAAGGTCTGAACAGCTCGTCGGGCGGCTGAAAAATCCAGCACGTCAGCGTGGCGATCACGCCCATG
>LXQJ01000021.1:0-7498 GCA_001683895.1 Luteimonas sp. ANT-B3E
AGCTGCGATGAGCGACACCACCCCCAGCGTCGAATCGATGGACCTGCCCGTGCTGCCGCTGCGCGACGTCGTGGTGTTCCCGCATATGGTGATTCCGCTGTTCGTCGGCCGCGACAAGTCGATCCGCGCGCTGGACCTGGCGATGGAGTCCGACAAGCGCATCCTGCTGGTCGCGCAGAAGTCCGCGGAGACCGACGATCCGGGTGCCAACGACCTGTACGCGATCGGCACGCTTGCGCACGTGCTCCAGCTTCTCAAGCTGCCCGACGGCACCATCAAGGTGCTGGTCGAAGGCGTATCGCGCGTGGGCGTGTCCGACGTGCGGGAGCGTGACGGCACGCTCGCCGGTCACGGTGCCGACATCGACTCCACCTCCGACCGCGAGCCGCGCGAGGTCGAGGCCGTCGCGCGCTCGTTGATGTCGCTGTTCGAACAGTACGTCAAGACCAACCGCAAGCTGCCGCCAGAGCTGCTTCAGACGCTGGCGGGCATCGACGAGCCCAGCCGACTTGCTGACACCATCTCCGCGCACCTCGGCGTCCGCCTGGCGGACAAGCAGCGCCTGCTGGAGACGATCGATATCGCCGACCGGCTGGAGATGCTGGTGGGCTTTGTCGACGGCGAGATCGACGTGCAGCAGATGGAGAAGCGCATCCGCGGCCGGGTGAAGTCGCAGATGGAGAAGAGCCAGCGCGAGTACTACCTCAACGAGCAGATGAAGGCGATCCAGAAGGAGCTCGGCGAGATCGACGACGCGCCGAACGACATCGAGGAGATCGCGCGCAAGATCGCCCAGGCCGGCATGCCGAAGGCAGTGGAGGCCAAGGCGCGCAACGAGTTCAACAAGCTCAAGCAGATGTCGCCGATGTCGGCGGAAGCCGCCGTCGTGCGCAACTACCTCGACTGGATCCTCGGGGTGCCGTGGAAGAAGCGCAGCAAGATCCGCAAGGACCTTAAGGCTGCGCAGGACGTGCTGGATGCCGACCACTACGGACTGGAGAAGGTCAAGGACCGGATCCTCGAGTACCTCGCGGTGCAGACGCGCGTGAAGCAGATGAAGGGCGCGATCCTGTGCCTGGTCGGGCCGCCCGGCGTCGGCAAGACGTCTTTGGGGCAGTCGATCGCCAAGGCGACCAATCGCAAGTTCGTGCGCATGTCTCTTGGCGGCGTTCGCGACGAGGCCGAGATCCGTGGGCATCGCCGCACCTACGTCGGCTCGATGCCGGGCCGCGTCGTGCAGAATCTCAACAAGACCGGTGTCCGCAACCCTCTGTTCATGCTCGACGAGATCGACAAGATGTCGATGGACTTCCGCGGAGACCCGTCGTCGGCCCTGCTGGAGGTGCTTGACCCGGAGCAGAACAACGCCTTCAACGACCATTACCTCGAGGTCGATCTGGACCTGTCGGAAGTGATGTTCGTGGCGACGGCGAATTCGCTGAACATCCCCGGTCCGCTGCTGGACCGCATGGAGGTCATCCGTATCCCCGGCTATACCGAGGAAGAGAAGATCAACATCGCGATGCGCTACCTGGTGCCCAAGCAGATGAAGGCCAACGGCATGAAAGACAGCGAACTGCGGATTGCCGACACCGCGGTCAAGGATATCGTGCGCTACTACACGCGCGAATCCGGCGTCCGCAACCTCGAGCGCGAGATCGCCAAGATCTGCCGCAAGGTGGTCAAGGAGATCGCGCTTGCCGGTCCGCGCGCGGCGAAGGCAAAGGTGCTGGTGGTGTCGTCGAAGAACCTCGACAAGTACCTGGGCGTGCAGCGCTACGACTTCGGACGCGCAGAGCAGGAGAACGAGATCGGCCTGGTGACCGGCCTGGCGTGGACAGAGGTCGGCGGCGACCTGCTGCACGTGGAAACCACGCTGGTGCCGGGCAAGGGCCAGCTGATCCTGACCGGCCAGTTGGGCGACGTGATGAAGGAGTCGGCGTCTGCGGCGCTGTCGGTGGTGCGGGCGCGAACCGAGCGGCTTGGCATCGAACTCGACTTCCTGCAGAAGCTTGACGTGCACGTACATGTCCCCGACGGCGCGACACCCAAGGACGGCCCCAGCGCAGGCGCGGCGATCACCACCGCGCTGGTGTCGACGCTGACCAAGATTCCGGTGCGCGCCGACGTCGCGATGACCGGCGAGATCACGCTGCGCGGTCGGGTCACCGCGATCGGCGGCCTGAAGGAGAAGCTGCTCGCGGCGATGCGCGGCGGCATCCGCACCGTCATCATTCCGGAGGAGAACCGCAAGGATCTCGCCGACATGCCGAAGTCGATCACCCAGGCGATCAGGGTCGTGCCCGTGAAGTGGATCGACGAGGTGCTCGACATCGCGCTCGAACGGCCGCTGTCGCCAACGACGGTCGCCGAGGGCATCGAGGAGGTCGCACGCCAGGTGCGCAAGCGTCCTTCGCGGGCGCTGCGGGACGATGTCAAGCACTGAACTGCTGTCCGAGGGAAGCCGCGCCGGGCGTCATGCGGTGCACTGTGGAGCGCGGCAGCGCAGGCGGCAGCGTGTTGCGCTGCCAAAATGGCGCTGGTATAAAGTCGCGTTCGCAAGGCGCCGCGCACGATGCGCGCCGCATCCATTCCATGCCATCGGCATGTCCTGGCATCCCGCCCGGGATCGCCGTCCGTTTCACCGCGCGGCCCCGACGCCGCAGAGGGAGTTCCCAAACCAATGAACAAGAACGATCTGATCCAGGCCGTCGCAGACGAAGCCGCGCTGTCCAAGGCCGACGCGGCACGGGCCGTCGATGCCGTCGTGTCCGCCGTGAGCAAGGCGCTGAAGCAGGGCGACACAGTGAGCCTGATCGGCTTCGGCACCTTCCTTGTGCGCGAGCGCGCCGCCCGCACCGGCCGCAATCCGCGCACCGGCGACGAGATCAGCATCGCCGCGTCGAAGAATCCGGTCTTCAAGGCTGGCAAGGCCCTGAAGGATGCCGTAAACTAGGCGGCCCGCGACGAGCGCCACGGCGTTCGCCAGCAAGGGTGCTTAGCTCAGCGGTAGAGCGTCTCCTTTACACGGAGAGGGTCGGGGGTTCGACACCCTCAGCACCCACCACCGGTGACGCGGCAAGGTTTGTAGAAATGCGGAGTGGTAGTTCAGTTGGTTAGAATGCTGGCCTGTCACGCCGGAGGTCGCGGGTTCGAGTCCCGTCCACTCCGCCACTTCTCGCAGAAGGCGCCCGAAAGGGCGCCTTCTTTTTTGCCTGCGTCCCGCGGGTCGGCGCCGCGGGCGCCGCGCACCCGCGATTGCCCGCCCGGCGGTTGCGCTAAACTGCCGCGCTATTTCAACGGCGCGCCAACACGATGCTGCAAGCCCTCAGAGACAAGACCTCCGGTTGGATCGCGATCGTCATCGTGCTCCTGCTGTGCATCCCGTTCGCATTCTTCGGCATGGAGCAGTACCTGTTCCAGGGTTCTGCCAATTACGCGGCCAAGGTCGAGGCGCCGCCCTCGTGGTGGCGCTCGGCGCCCAACGTCTGGCTGGTGCGCAAGCTGGTATGGCAGTCGGAAGAAGTCACGCCGGAGGCGTTCCGCAGTCAGCTGGAGCAGGTGCGGCAGCAGCAGCGCAGTGCGCAGGGTGAGGCTTTCGATGCACGGGATTTCGAGACGATCGACAGCAAGCGGCGGGTGCTGGATGCACTGATCGACCGGGCAGCCATGCGGCTTGCCACGCGCAGCGGCGGCATCGCGGTCAGCGACGCACAGGTGCGCGACGAGATCCAGGCGATCCCCGCGTTCCAGGTCGAGGGCCGGTTCGACCCGCAGCGCTACCAGCTCGCGCTGCAGTCGCAGGTGCCGGCGCGCACACCGACGCAGTTCGAGCAGCTGGTGCGCGACGGCCTGCAGCAGGCGCTGGTGCCGACGGCGGTCGCGGGCTCCGCATTCGTAACCCAGACGGAGGTCGACCGGCTGCTGCGGCTGCTCGGCGAGCGGCGCGACGTATCCTTCATGGCGCTGCCACCGCCGGCGCCTGACACCGCAGCGGTCACCGGCGCCGAGATCCAGGCCTGGTATGCGGCCAACGCAGCGGACTTCGTAGCACCGGAATCGGTGACCGTCGAGTATGTCGACATCGACGGCGCTGCGCTGCCGGCCCCGCCGGCCGCCGACGAGGCGGCCCTGCGCTCGCGCTACGCCCAGGAGCAGGCGCGCTTCGTCGACGCCGACCAGCGGCTCGTCTCGCACATCCTGGTCCGGGTCGACGCCGATGCCGATACCGCCGCGCAGTCGGCGGCCGAAGCGCGCGCCGCGCAGCTCGCCGGGCAGGCGCGCACAACTGGCGCGGACTTCGCCGCGCTGGCGCGGGCGTCGTCGGACGACGACGGCTCCAAGTCCGGCGGCGGCGATCTGGGCTGGATCGAGCGCGGCCTGATGGCCGGCGCGTTCGAGGACGCCGTGTTCGCGATGTCCAGCGGCGAGATCCGCGGGCCGGTGAAGACCGATTTCGGCTGGCACGTGATCCAGCTGCGCGAGATCCGCAGTGGCGCGCGCGTGGGCTTCGAAGAGGCGCGCGCGACGCTTGCCGCGGAGCAGGAGACCAGCGACCGGGAGCGTGGCTTCAACGAGCTCATCGGCAGGTTGGTCGACCAGGTGTATCGCAATCCCGGCACCCTGGCCCCCGCGGCGGGTGAGGCCGGACTCGAGGTGCGCACTTTGGGGCCGTTCGCGCGCGGCGAGGGGACCGGCATCGCGGCGAATTCCGCAGTGCAGCGCGCCGCGTTTTCCGACGCGCTGGTGCAGGACGGCACGGTCAGCGACCCGATCGAGCTCGGCAGCAACCGCAGCGTGCTGATCCGCGTCACGGCGCATACGCCACGGGCGACGCGGCCGCTGACGCAGGTGCGCGACGCCGTTATTGCCGCGATCCGCACGGACCGCGCCAGCAGGGCGCTGCAGCGTGACGCCGAGGCCTTCGTGGCACGCGTGGAGAAGGGCGAGGCGCTGAGTGCTGTGGCCATATCGCGCGGCGTGGTGGCGCAAGACGTGCGCGCGGTGACCCGTGGCGCGCCGGTGCCGGACCCGGCAGCGGCGGAAGCGTATTTCCAGGCGCCGGTGCCGGTAGGGGGTGCAGCGTCGCCGGGCATGGTGGCGCTGCCCGACGGCAGCTATGTGGTGTTCGCGGTCACCGCGGTAACGCCCGGTGACGGCGCCGACGCCTCGCCACAGGAGCGTGCCGCGCTGCACCAGCAGTTGCAGCAGCTGGTCGGCAACGAGGAGGCCGACGGGCTTGTGCGCACGCTGCGCCAGCGGATGAAGATCACGGTCGTCGAGAGCCGCCTCTAGGCGGCCACGGGGCGGAAACGGTGGCGGGAGCGGCGGCGTTACGCGTCGCCGACGCCGGTCATGCCGACGATGTTGTAGCCGCCGTCGACATAGGTGACCTCGCCGGTGACGCCGGCCGCGAGGTCGGAGCACAGAAACGCGGCGACGTTGCCCACGTCCTCGATGGTCACCGTGCGCCGCAGCGGCGCGTGCGCCTCCACGTGGCCGAGAATCCTGCGGAAGCCGCCAATGCCGGCCGCGGCCAGGGTCTTGATTGGCCCCGCAGAGATCGCGTTGACGCGGATGCCCTCCTGCCCGAGGTTCAGCGCGAGGTAGCGCACCGTCGACTCGAGGCTCGCCTTGGCGACGCCCATGATGTTGTAGTTCTGCAGCGCGCGCTCGGCGCCAAGGTAGGTCAGCGTCAGGATCGCGCCCTTGCGGCCCTGCATCGCAGGTCGCGCGGCCTTGGCCAGCGCCGCCAGCGAATACGCGGAGATATCGTGTGCCTGCGCAAAGTTCTCGCGCGTCAGGCCGTCGAGGAAGCCGCCGGTGATCGCCTCGCGCGGCGCGAACGCAATCGCGTGCACCAGGGCGTCGAAGCCGTCAGGCCAGTGCGCCTGCACGCCGGCGAACAGCGCGGCGATCTGCGCGTCGTCGGCGACGTCGAGCGCGAACACCGGGCCACCGCCGAGGCGGCCGGCGACATCCTCCACGCGCGAACGCAGCTTGTCGTTCTGGTACGTGAAGGCGAGTTCGGCGCCTTCGCGGTGCATCGCCTCGGCGATGCCGTTGGCGATCGAGCGCTGGCTGGCAATGCCGGTGATCAGTGCACGTTTGCCCTGCAGGAAACCCATGGCGCTCTCGCTGTTCGGCGTAAGCGCGTTAGTTTGCCACGGCGGCCGCGGCGTCGCCGGTGACGTCGATCTGCAGCACCGTTCCGGGGCGCAGCACGCTGCGCATCTCGAGACCGTTGCGTGCCAGCAGGTCCTGGAGCGCGATTCCGTAGCGCTTCGCGATGCGACTGGCCGAGTCGCCGCGGACCACGATGTGAGTACGCGCCGCGTCCGGACCAGGCGCTGCCACTGCGCGGCCGTCGCGTGGCGTAGCAGGCGCGTGCAGACGATCGCTTTCACCCGCCGTGGGCGCAGACGGCGTCTGCTGCGCTTTGCGTGCGCCTTCGGCGATGGCATCCATACTTGTCACCGACGCGTCGCGTGCGGCCGACGCATCCGAAGGCCCGCTGCCCGACGACAGGGGCGACATGGGGGCCAGGGCGCGCGCACCCTGCGGAATGCGGCCTTCGGCGAGCGCCGGATTCAGCCGTTTCACCAGTGACATGTCCACGCCTTGCGCCGCCGCCCAACCCGCCAGGGTTGACGATGTGGCGATGTCGACGACGCGCAGCCGCGGCACCGGCCGGTCCAGCGCGCGCATCCACGCCTCGCCGTCGTCTGCTTCGGCCAGCACGCACGTCAGCGCGTGCAGCTTGCGCACGTAGGCCTGGGTGACCGGCGCGAGGCTGTCCAGCGCGGCGGGGTCCGCATCCGCGGCGCGTTGGCCGTGCCGCTTCAGCGCGCCCAGTACGCGGTACTCACCGGCGTTGTAGGCCATCACGGCAAGCCGCCAGTCGCCGGCAAACATGCCGTGCAGCGTCTTGAGATAGCGCACCGCCGCCTGGGTGGAGTCCACGGGCGACAGGCGCCCATCGTAGCCCGGGCGGATCGCGATGCGGTGGTTGCGCGCGGTCACCGCGATGAACTGCCACAGGCCCGCGGGCCCTGACGCTGAGCGCGCAGCCGGGCGATAGCCGCTCTCCACAAACGGAATCAGCGCGTACTCGGTTGGCAGGTGCGCCTCGCGCAGCGCATCGACGACGTAGGCGAACAGCGGCAGCAGCTCGCCGTTGCGGCCGCCACCGCTGAGTTGTGACGGCACGTGCGCGAAATGCTGCTGCCAGCGGGCGCCCGTGCCCGGCGCGCAGGTGGGGTCGGCGAGGCCGGCGCGGAAACGCAGGTAGATGTCGCGCCCGCTGTCGGTGGTGGCATCCACGGCGGCTTCTGGAAGCGCGCTGGCGGGGCTCGCCGTCGCCACCGACGCGGCGGGCGATGCCGCCTCCCCGGCCTTCGATGCCGGCACCACCGGCACGTCCGGCACGGTCGCCGGCACGCTGGCGCGCGTGCCGCCGGAGAGGTCGAGGCGAAGGGCGGTCGCCGGCGTATCGCCC
>LXQJ01000021.1:7588-18179 GCA_001683895.1 Luteimonas sp. ANT-B3E
CCTGGCCCAGGGGGCGGCTGCAGACACGACCAGCAGCGCCGCGGCAAGCGCCGCGGCGCGCAGCGGGGCGCTCATGCGGGGAAGGTGTCCTTCCAGCGCCGCAGCGCGGCGAAAACGGCCACCCGTGCGCCGAGCGCTGTCCCGGCCCAGCGCGCGGCCGCGGCGGCGACGGCGGGAGCATCCACGCGCAGGAAGGGGTTGCACGCCAGCTCCGCGGCAAGGGTCGTGGGGACGGTGGGCAATCCGGCGTCGCGCATGGTGGTGGCCTCTTCGCTGCGACGCTGCAGCGCCGTGTTGTCGGGGTCGACCGCCCGCGCGAAGGCGGCATTCGACACGGTGTATTCGTGGCCGCAGCACACGAGCAGATCGTCAGGCAGGGCTGCCAGCCGGTCCAGGGATCCCAGCATGTCCCGTGGGGTGCCCTCGAACATGCGGCCGCAGCCGAGACTGAACAGCGCGTCCCCACAAAACAAGTGTCCGTGCCCGTGGAATGCGATGTGGCTCACGGTATGGCCAGGGACGGCGACAACATCGAAGCGCCAGTCGTCGATCGCGATCGATTCTCCGCCGGCGACCCGGCGCGTTGCCGTGCTGATGCGGTCGTCCACCGGCGCCAGGACCGGCAGGTCCGGCCAGCGCGCGAGCAGCGCGGGCACGCCACCGATGTGGTCGTCATGGTGGTGGGTCAACAGGATGCCAGCCGGCTGCATGCCCTCCGCGGCCGCGCGGAGGACTGGGCCTGCCTCGCCGGGGTCGACCACCAGCGCGCGCCCGGCCTCGCCGGCCAGCAGCCAGATGTAGTTGTCGGACAGGGCGCGGAGGGGCTGCAGCTGCATGGGTCGGGTGGTGCCGGTGGGACTGGCGTCTAGAATGGGGACCATGCCTCCCCGTTCCCGAACCGGTCAAGTCGACGCCGGCTGGTATGCCTCCGCCGCCGGCCGGGCCTTGCTCGACAGCGAGCGCGCGCTGGCCGATGCCGCATTCAGGGAACGCCCGGGCCAGCCCTGGCTGTGGCTGGCGCCGATGCGCCCGCTGGAATCGCCACCGGGGCGCGGCCTGGCGCTCGCGGGAGGAGGCCTCGGCTGGCGCGGCGCCGTGGCGTGCGCGCTGCCACTTCCGCTGCCCAGCGAGAGCTTCGGCACGGTTGTGCTGCAGCACGTGCACGGGGACCGCGATGAGGCCGGCGCGCTGGTCGCCGAGGCGGCGCGTATTCTGGTGCCGGGCGGCTGCCTGTGGCTGTTCGCGCTCAACCCGCTGGCGCCGTACCGATGGCGCTGGAAGGGCGCCGGCCTGCGCGCCGCCGAACCGCTGACGTGGCGGCGCCGGCTGCGTATCGCCGGCATGCAGCCCGACGCGGTGTCGCGCGGCATTGGCCCCAGCTGGCAGGTGCGGCTGGCCGACGCGCCGCAGGACGGCCCGGGCATGCGCGCGGCATACCTGATCCGCAGCGAGAAGCGTGCGCTGCCGCTGACCCCCGCGCGGGCGCGCCTTGGGCTGCGGCTGTCGCAGGGGGCCACGGCGGGATGAAGGCGATCGAGGTGCATACGGACGGCGCCTGCCTCGGCAATCCCGGGCCTGGCGGCTGGGCGGCATTGCTGCGCTTCGGCGCCAAAGAGCGCGAGCTGGTCGGAGGTGAGCTGCTGACGACCAACAACCGCATGGAGCTGATGGCGGCGATCGTCGCGCTGGAGACGCTGACCGAGCCGTGCACGGTCATGCTTCAGACCGACTCGCAGTACGTCCGCAAGGGCATCACCGAGTGGATGCCCAACTGGCTGAGGCGCAACTGGCGAACCGCGGGCGGCGAGGCGGTCAAGAACCAGGACCTGTGGCAGCGCCTGCAGGCGGCCACCGCGCGCCACCGGATCGACTGGCGCTGGGTCAAGGGCCATGCAGGGGACCCCGACAACGAGCGCGTCGACGTGCTGGCGCGCGACGCGGCGCTGCGCATCAAGGCGCGCGGCGCGCCATGAGGCGGGGCAGCGTCGCCAGCCGGGTCCACCCGTCAAATGCCCCCCACCTACACCACACAGGCTGACACCACGATGCGCCAGGTCGTCCTCGATACGGAAACCACCGGGCTGGAGTGGCGCAAGGGCAACCGCGTGGTCGAAATCGGCTGCGTCGAGCTGGTCGAACGTCGACCCACGGGGCGCACGTTCCAGCGCTACCTCAACCCGGATCGCGAATTTGAGCCGGGTGCGCAGGAGGTGACCGGGCTGACGCGCGAGTTCCTCGCCGACAAGCCGCGCTTCGGCGACGTGGTGGATGCGTTCCTGGCATTCATCGACGGTGCCGAACTGGTGATCCACAACGCGGCGTTCGACGTCGGGTTCCTGGACAACGAGCTGTCGCTGCTGGGGCCGCAGCGCGGCCGCCTCGCCGACCATACGCGGGTCTTGGATTCGCTGGAGATGGCGCGGCAGCGGTTCCCGGGGCAGCGCAATTCGCTGGACGCCCTGTGCCGGCGGCTGGGGGTCGACAACGCGCATCGCCAGCTCCACGGCGCGCTGCTCGACGCGCAGCTGCTGGCGGAGGCGTATCTGGCGCTGACCGCCGGCCAGAGCGAGCTCGGGCTGGCCAGTCCCGGCGGCGGCGAAACCAGGGTCGCGGTGCGCTTTGGCAGCCCTGCCCCTGCCGGCGCCCGCCCACACGTGCTCGTCGATGTCGACGCGCTGGCGGCGCACGCGGCGCGGGTCGCGGCGATCCGTGCCCGCGCCGGGCGCTGCCTGTGGGACCCGGTGCCCGCGTGAGCGCCGCGGGGCAAACTGCGGGAGCATAAAGCCGGTGAGTGCGGGCGGCCGGGACCCGCGCGGCAATCAGTGGCGGCGGATCAGCACCACGGTCACGTTGTCGGAGCCGCCGCCGTCGAGCGCGGCTGCCACCAGCCCGTCCACGCACTCCTGCGCGCTGCATTCACCGTGCGCCAGTACTCGCGAGATGCCGCCGTCGTCGACCTCCTCGGTCAGCCCGTCGCTGCACAGCAGCAGCTGCATGCCGGGGGTGAGCTCCCCGGACATGGTCTCGACATTGAGCACCTGCGGGTCGGTCACGCCGAGCGCCTGCGTGACTACGTTGCGGTGCGGGTGGCTGCGCGCCTGGTCGATACTGATCGCGCCCTGCGTGATCAGCTCCTGCACGTAGCTGTGGTCCTGCGACAGTTGCGCCAACTGGCCGTCGCGCCACAGGTAGACGCGGCTGTCGCCTACCCAGGCCACCTCGAACCGGTTGCCGTTGATGCGCGCGGCGACCACCGTCGTGCCCATCGGCAGCGCATCCTGTCGCCTGCGCGAGGCGCGGATGATCTCCTCGTCGGCGATGCGGATCGCCTGCGAGAGCGCGGTGCCCTGCCGGATCTCGCGCACGATCGTCTCGCGCGCCAGCGCGCTGGCCACCTCGCCGTACTCGTGCCCGCCCATGCCGTCGGCGACCAGCCACAGGCCGAGCTCGCTGTCGCCGTAGTAGGTGTCCTCGTTGAGCTCGCGGCGCAGACCGACGTGGCTCAGGTGGCCGAATTCGATCATGCGTGCACCGTGTCCGGTCCCGGAGTGTCCCGCCGGAGTCAACGCGATCGCGGGCGGGGTCAGGTCAGCGCTCATGCGGGCGGGTCATCCCGGAGGGTGGTGTAGGCACCGCCACATCATCGTCGGTCCGGGGAGGCGCGGGAAGCGCCCGGCCGTGGAAGGTCTCCGCGCAACAAAATGCCCCCGTCAGGAGGCATGTTGTCGCCAGTGGCGGAGAGGGGGGGATTCGAACCCCCGAGGCGCTATAAACGCCTGCCTGATTTCGAGTCAGGTACATTCAACCGCTCTGCCACCTCTCCGAAGGCGCACCGGCGGGATCGCCCCGCCGGGGCGCGCATGATACGGACCGCGGGGACGGGCCACAAGGCGCCGGCGCTACACTGGCTGCCGACCACCCGCGGCGAGGCCCCATGTCCGAGATTTCCGTCCCCGTGTCCTTTGGCGAACTGCTCGACAAGATCGCGATCCTGCAGATCAAGTCCGAGCGAATGGCCGACCCCGACAAACTGGCCAACGTCCGCCGCGAGCTGTCCGCGCTGGAGGGCATGTGGATGGCGCACCCGGGCGCCGGCCATGACATCGTGCGCTTGCGCGCCGAGCTGAAGGCGGTCAACGAGCGGCTGTGGGTGATCGAGGACGACATCCGGCTCAAGGAGAAGGCGCAGGCCTTCGACGATGGCTTCGTCGCGCTAGCGCGCAGCGTCTATATCGAGAACGACGCCCGCGCGCGGATCAAGAAGCAGATCAACCTGGCGCTCGGCTCGACCTACGTCGAGGAAAAGTCGTACGAGGACTATTCGGCGCCGGCCGCGGGCTGAGCTGCGCCTCGGGCCACGGCGGCGTCGCGTCGGCCCGCGTGCTGGGTGCGGAAGCGCTCGAACGCTGCGATTGCGTCGTCGACGGTGACCAGGTCCATCACCCCGTCATGTTCGATCTTGCTGCCCCAGGGCAGCGCGGAGGCGGGGCGGCCGCGGTAGCGGCGCGCGGCGGCGTCGTAGCGGTCGACGCACCAGCGGCGGTCGGAGTACGGACCGCTGCGCGCCGGGTTGCTGGCCGCGTGCAGGCCCAGCACCGCGGTCCCCATCGCGTTTGCGATGTGCATCGGGCCGGAATCCGGCGTCATCACCAGGTCGGCGCGCGCCAGCAGCGCCGGCAGCTGCTTCAGGGTGTCGCGGCCGACGAGGTCCAGCAGCGGCGACCGCGCGTGCGCGGCGATGGCGTCCGCGGTCTCGCGCTCCAGCGCACTGCGCCCACCGCACAGCACCACGCGCCAGCCGGCGGCCGCGGCATGATGGGCGACCGCGGCGTGGCGCTCGCTGCGCCAGTTGCGGTGCACGTGGCTGGAGCAGGGCGAGATCACCAGCGTCGGCGTGCCGTTGTCCGGCCACTGCGCGTGCGCCCACGCGTGGGCGTCGGGGGGCACCGGGAGGTCCCAGCGCACCATGTCCTGGCGCAGGCCCAGCGGCTCGCAGAAGCTGCCGATCGCGTCCAGCGCGTGGATGCCGGGGCGCGCCGGGATACGCTCGTCGACGAACAGCCCGTGAAGGTCCTTCGCGCGGGCGCGGTCGTAGCCGATGCGCCGTCGCGCCGGCACGAACGCCGACAGCAGGTTGGCGCGCGCGGCTACCTGCATCTGCAGCAGCGCATCGAATCGACCCGGCAGCCCCCGGCGCAGCGCACGCATGCCTGCGATGCCGGTGGCCTTGTCGTAGACCACGAAATCGACCCCGCAGAGTCCTTCCAGCAGCCTGGCCTCGGCCTTGCCGATGATCCACGTCAGCGTTGCCTGCGGCCACGCACCCTGCAGGGTGCGTACCAGCGGCACCACGTGGGTGGCATCGCCGAGCGCCGACAGACGCAGCAGGCAGAGCGAAGCGGGAACCGGAGACGTGGATGCAGGCAAGGGGTTGCTAGACTCGCAGGATGGCCTTTTTCGACGTTGCCGAGAGCCTGACGCCGTTCCGCGCCGGCCGGGGCGACCGCGGACATGGCGCGATTCTGTTCGACGCGACGCAGCTGCGGCAAGTGGACCCGCGCTGGTTCGATCCCGCCGCATGGGGCGAGCGCGCTACGCCGGTGACCGAAGGCGGCCGCGGCGGTGCCTGGTATGTCGACGCCGGGTACGGTCCCTGTGTGCTCCGCCGCTACCTCCGCGGCGGCTGGGCGATGCATCTCAGCCGCGACCGCCACCTGTGGCGGGGGGCGCACCGGGTGCGGAGTTTCGCGGAGTACCGGCTGCTGCGTGAGCTGCTGCGCCGCGGCCTGCCGGTGCCGACCCCGATCGCGGCGAGCTACCTGCGCGAGGGCCTGGGCTACCGCGCGTCGATCCTGGTCGGGCGACTGGCGGGCGTGCAGGCGCTGGCGGACCTTGCCGCCGCCGGCAGCGCGCCGTGGGAGGACGCGGGGCGGCTGGTGGCCCGCTTCCACCGAGAGGGCCTCGACCACGTCGACCTCAACGCGCGCAACGTCCTGTTCGACGATACCGGCAAGGGGTGGATCATCGACTTCGACCGCTGCGTGATGCGGATCCCCGCAACTGACTGGCGCTCGCGCAACCTGGCGCGGCTGGAGCGTTCGCTGCTGAAGCTGCGCGGCGCGCGCCCGGAGGACGCGGTGCGCGACGACTTCGCGCGGCTGCGCGCGGCCTACGACCAGCGCTGGGCGAAGGGCAACTGATGGCCTGGGCGCTCCGTTTCCAGGGCGTGGGCGACGCGATGGCCACGGCGTTGGGGTCGTCGATGGCGACCATCGAGCGCGACGGCGTTCCGTGGCTGGCGATCGACTGCGGCAGCGAGGGCCTCACGGCGTACTTCGCGCACTACGGCGCGCCGCCGCCGGCGCTGTTCATCACCCACACGCATCTCGACCACGTGTCGGGGTTCGAACGACTGTTCGTCACAAACTACTTCGATCCCGCGCGACGCGGCCGCACGCCGGTCTACGTGCCGGCCACGGTGCTGCCGCTGCTGCACCAGCGCGTCGGTGACTTCCCGAATGTGCTCGCCGAAGGCGGCGCCAACCTGTGGGACGCGTTCCGGGTGATCCCGGTCGGCGATGCGTTCTGGCACGACGGCGTGCGGCTGGAGACGTTCGCGGTGCGCCACCACTGGCCGCGCACCGCATACGGGCTGCGTTTGCGCGCCAGCCTGGCGTGGACCGGCGACACCCGTCCGATCCCCGAGCTGCTGGCGACCTTCGCCGACGCCGGCGAACTGATCGCCCACGATTGCGCCTTGCACGGCAATCCCTCGCACGCCGGCATCGACGACCTGGAGCGCGAGTATCCGCCTGCGCTGCTGTCGCGCTGCGTGCTCTACCACTACGCCAGCGACGCCGCGGGTGACGCGATGCGCGCGCGAGGCCATCGCGTGGCACGCGCGGGCGACGTGCTCGCGCTGCGCGATCCGATTGACGCGCCCGAGACCTTCGCGGCGCGCGTCGAGGCGGGGCGATGACGCCGGCGCTGCCGGTACGCAGGTCCTGTCCCGACGCCGTGCCGGGGCGCGGGTCGCCACCCGCGGATGCCGGCCCATCTGCGGCTCCCGTGTCGGAGAAGCCGCTCGACCGCCTGGGCCGCCCGCTGCACGACCTGCGGCTGTCGGTGATCGAGGCCTGCAATTTCCGCTGCGGCTACTGCATGCCGGCGGACCGCATCCCCGACGATCACGGCCTCGACGCCGCGGGTCGGCTGTCGTTCGACGAGATCGAGACCCTGGTGCGCGGCTTCGCGCGGATCGGCGTCCGCAAGCTGCGGTTGACCGGCGGTGAGCCGCTGCTGCGTCGCGAGCTGCCGGCGCTGGTCGCGCGGCTGGCGGGAGTGCCCGGCATCGACGACCTGGCGCTGACGACCAACGGCGCCCTGCTGGCGCGACAGGCGCACGCGCTGCGCGCCGCGGGCCTCCAGCGGCTGACGATCAGCCTCGACGCGCTGGACCCGACGCTCTTCCGCGCGCTGTCGGGCGGCCGTGGCCACATCGCGGATGTGCTCGCAGGTATCGCCGCGGCCGAGGACGCCGGCTTCGTCGGCCTCAAGTTCAACTGCGTGGTCCAGCGCGGCGTCAACGATCACGAGGTACTGGCGCTGGCCGAGCGCTTCCGCGGCAGCGGCCACGTGATGCGGTTCATCGAGTATATGGACGTCGGCACCTGCAACGGCTGGGACCGGGCGCGCGTAGTGCCGTCGGCAGAGCTGCGCGACCGCGTGCACGCCCGCTGGCCGCTGCGCGCGCTGGACGCACGCTATCGCGGCGAGGTCGCCGAACGCCATGCCTTCACCGACGGCGGCGGTGAGGTCGGGTTCGTGAGTTCGATGTCGACGCCGTTCTGCGGCGACTGCCACCGCGCGCGGGTGTCGGCGGACGGACACCTGTACACCTGCCTGTTCGCGGGGCTGGGGCACGACCTCCGGCCGTGGCTGGCGGACGGCGAGGTCGCGTTCGCTGATCGGGTCGCGTGCCTTTGGTCGCGCCGCGCGGACCGCTACAGCGAGCTGCGCGGCGATGCGTCCGCGCCGCGTCGGCGTGTGGAAATGTTCCTGGTGGGAGGCTGAGATGAAGCACACGGCGTCGGCAACGAAGAAAACTCGGCCGAAAGCGGGCGCCGGGGTGAAGGCGCTGGCTGCCGCCGCTGTGCCGCGTGCGCTGACGCACCTCGACCGCGATGGCCGACCCGGCATGGTTGATGTCTCGGACAAGGCGCTGACCGCGCGCGAGGCGACCGCCGAGTGCCGCGTGCGCTTCCCGGCGGCAGTCGCCGCGCAGCTGCAGGCAGATGGGCTGCGTAGCGCCAAGGGCGGCATCGTCGACACCGCGGTGATCGCCGGCACGATGGCGGTCAAGCGCACCCATGAGCTGATCCCGTTCTGCCATCCGCTGCCGATCGACGGCATCCGCGTCGCCGTGGACTGGCACGGTGACCGCGAGCTGCGCATCATCTGCGCGGTGCGCACCGTGCACCGCACCGGCGTCGAGATGGAGGCGCTGACCGGCGCCACGGTCGCGGCACTGACCGTCTACGACATGTGCAAGGCACTGTCACATGCGATCGTGCTGGGGCCGGCGCGGCTGCTGTCGAAGCGCGGCGGGAAGCGCGACGTCGGCGCTGGCGGAGGTCGCTGATGGCGACGGTGACGCTGCTGTACTTCGCCAGCCTGCGGGACGCCGCGGGCGTGGGCGAGGAGCGCGTGGACGCCGGCGACGGCGACCTGCGCGCGCTGTACGTCGAGGCGCGTGCTCGCCATGGGTTCGTGCTGCCGCCCGAGCGCCTGCGGGTTGCGGTCGATGGGGACTTCGCGCTCTGGGGTGACGCGCCGCGCGACGGGAGCGAGGTCGCCTTCATCCCGCCGGTGTCGGGCGGATGAGCGGCCACGTGCCGGCATTCGCGATCGCGAACACGGAGTTCGATGTCGCGCCGCTACGTGCGGCGCTGATCGATGACCGCGCCGGGGCGTTCGCCAGCTTCGAAGGCTGGATCCGCGACCACAACGACGGCCGCGCAGTGGACGGGCTGCGCTACGAGGCCTACCGTGCGCTCGCGGAGACCGAGGGCGCGCGCATCGTCGCCGAGGCCATCGCCCGACACGGCGCGCTGGGCGCCTGCTGCGTGCACCGCATTGGCGAGCTCGCCATTGGCGACCTCGCGGTGTGGGTCGGCGCGTCTGCCGCGCACCGCGACGCGGCCTTCGCGACCTGCCGCACGATCATCGACGAGGTCAAGGCGCGGGTGCCGATCTGGAAGCACGAGCACTACGTCGACGGCGATGCGTCGTGGCTGCATCTGGAACCATGACCGTCGCCGGCATGGTCGGCATCGCGGCCCCGCGCACGATGCCGATGTCGCTCCCGATGCCGGTCCCGACGGGCACGCACCCGCGTTTTCGCCCGAGCAGCCGCGTCCCGCGCGGCGCCCTCCGCCACGACTGGAGACACCTGTGAACCTGTGCGTCCCTGGCTCTGCACGCTGGCTGCTTTTCGCCGTCGTCTCGCTCGCCGTCGGCGCCTGCGCCGTCAGCGCGCCGGCACTGGCGCCTTCGACAACGCCCGCCGCTGTGCCGGTGGCAGGCGCCCCCGCGGCATCGACCGACGCGCTCGCGTCGCGCGGCGTGCTGCTGGTCGGTAACAAGGCCGCGGACACGGTGTGGCGGATCGACCTGGCCAACGGCACGCGGCTGGAGGAGATCCCCAGCGGCGTCGGCCCGCACGAGATCGCGGTATCCCCTGATGGTGCTGTGGCGGTGGTCACCGACTACGGCCGCGAGCCGCCCGGCGCGTCGTTGACCGTCCTCGACCTAGCCGGCGACGCCGCGCCGCGGCGCATCGACCTGGGCCGCAACGCGCGGCCGCACGGCCTGCGCTGGCTGCCCGATGGCCGGCGCGTGGTGGTGACCGCGGAAGACAGCGATTCTCTGGTGATGGTCGACGTGGCCGCCGGGCGGGTGGAGCGTGCGATCGACGTCGGCCCCGGCAAGGCCCACATGGTGGCGCTGAACGCCGACGGGCGCACCGCCTACGTCAGCAAGGTCGGCGCTGGCACGATACGTCGGATCGACCTGGCGTCCACGGCACCCGCGGTGCCTGCGCGCGACGTCGCGGCCGGGGCGGGCGCGGAGGGCATCGCCGTCGCCCCGGACGGGTCGGTCTGGGTCACCAACCGCGAGGACGGCACGGTCACCGTGCATGGTCCAGACACGCTTGATCTACGCGCCACGCTGCCCAGCCCCGGGTTCCCGATCCGCATCGTGTTCACTCCCGATGGCCGGCACGCGCTGGTCAGCAACGCGCGCGCCGGCACCCTGGCGGTATTCGGCGCCGCGCGCCGCACGTCCGTGGCCACGGTCGACATCGCGCCGGAAGGCGTCGAGCCGCGCGACACGATGCTCGGCCGCGCCGCGCTGCCGATCGGGATCGCGGTGCACCCCGATGGCGGCCGCGCATATGTCGCGGTCAGCGGCAGCAACCGCACCGCGGTCGTCGACACTGCGACGTGGACCGTTGTGGATCACTGGGCCACCGGCCGCGAGCCGGACGCGCTGGCGATCGTCCCGGTGCTGGACTGATCGCCCTCACCGG
>LXQJ01000022.1:0-23424 GCA_001683895.1 Luteimonas sp. ANT-B3E
GGCGTGGCTCGCGCTATCCGGCCTGCTGTGGTGGCTGGAGCGCGCGCGCGTGGGTCGCGCGCCCGCCACCATCGACGAGGGGGCCGGTCCAGGCGCGCCCACGCGAGCCGCCCGATAGCGCCACGCGCCACGGCGCACGCGTCGCGCTGGCAGCGGCGACGGCGCTGTGTATAAGAGCCGCAGCCACCCAGGACGCCACCATGACCGACCGCTCCCCCAGTCCCGATCCGATGCCCGTCCTCCACCCTGCGGCGGTTGCCGCCAACGCCTCCGGACCGCGGCGCGCCGCCTTCGATGCGGTCTACATCACCGCCACCGGCGCCTGCTATCCGGGCCCCGCGATCGGCAACGACGCAATCGACCGCTACATCCAGCCACTGGACGCAGCCTCGTCGCGGATCAAGCGCCGGGTGCTGGCCGACAACGGCATCGCCACGCGCCACTACGCGATCGACAGCGACGGCAGCTCCTCGCATTCGGTCGCCGGCATGGCAGCCGACGCGGTGCGTGCCTGCGTCGGCGCAGACGGGCTCGCGGGCATCGACCTGCTGGCGACCGGGACGTCGTGCGGCGACCTGATCCTGCCCGGGTTCGCCAACCAGCTGCAGGCCGCGCTGCGCGCGCCGGCGATGACCACGGCCAGCCACCACGGCGTCTGCGCCGCCGGCATGTCGGCGCTGCAGCACGCGGCGCTGGCGCTGCAGCACGGCAGCCACCAGCAGGCCCTGGTCGCGGCGGCGGAGATGCCGTCGCGGCTGTTCAAACGCCAGCGGTTCGCGCGGGTGCCCGGTGGCGGCGGCTTCGACGCGCAGTTCCTGCGCTGGATGCTGTCCGACGGCGCCGCCGCGTGGCGGCTGTCGCGTGCGCCGGGACCGGGCACATCGCTGAAGCTGCTGCAACTGCACCTGACCTCGTTCGCGGGGGAGATGCCGCTGTGCATGCAGGCCGGGCAGTCCCCGGAGGGCCGCGCATGGGGCGACTTCGACGATTTCCCCGCGGCCGACGCCGCAGGCGCGATGCTGCTGCGGCAGGACGTGCGGCTGCTGCCGCAGCTGTTCGACCTCGGCACCCACGAATACGCGCGTCTGGCGCGCGAAGGTGCGATCGACCCCTCCGCGGTCGATCACTTCCTGTGCCACTACTCCTCGGCGCGCTTCGCCCGCGTGGTGCGCGACTGCCTCAAGGCCGCGCGCCTCGAGATCCCGGACGCGCGCTGGTACAGCAACCTGTCGGTGCGCGGCAACCTCGGCGCGGCGGCGATCTTCGCGATGCTCGACGACTTCGTGCGCTCGCGCACGCTGCGGTTGGGCGAGAAGATCCTGCTGTTCGTGCCGGAGTCGGCGCGCTTCACGGTGTGCTTCGCGTTGCTGGAGGTGGTGGAGGGCGTGCCGACCGCAGCGGCGATGCCATCGCCCCGTCCCGCAGCGTCGCAGGCGCGCGTCCGCGGCGACGGGACAGCGCCAGCGGTCTCCGGACTGGACGCCCAGGTGTCCGGAGTGGAGAGCGGCTCCGACCTGCGCGGCGCTTCCCTGCCCGGGTGCATGCCGGCTGGACACGGCGACACCGGCACCGCGGTGCCGTCCACGGCGGACACCGCGGCCTGCATGCCTCCGCCGCCGCAGGAAGCCACCGCCGACCAGCCGGCCGAGGTCGCGCGCCTGCTGCGCGAGCTGGCGCAGGTCTGGCACGACTACCGCGGCAGTGTCTGGCGCACGCCGCTGGTGACCCGGATCCTCGACGGCAGCGTGACCCAAGACGACTACGTCGACTGGATGGCGCAGTGGGTGCCGCAGGTGCGCCAGGGCAGCCTGTGGATGCGTCGCGCCGCCGACAACCTGACACCGCGCTACGCCGTGCTGCGCGACACCGTGCATCACCACGCCGACGACGAGCAGCACGACTATGGCGTGCTGTTCGACGACTACCTGCGGGCCGGCGGCACCGCGGCGTCGATCGACGACCTGCGGCGCAATCCCGGTGGCGACGCGCTCGATGCCTACCTGCACGCGCGCGCTGCGCAGCCTGACGCGGTGGGGCTGCTGGGCGCGATGTACATCATCGAAGGCACCGGGCAGCGCATCGTGCCGGCGCTGCTGCCGCTGCTGCGGCGCCGGCTGGGCTGGCTGGGCCGCAGCTTCGCGTTCCTCGCCTACCACGGCGAGAACGACGTCGCGCATCTCGAGCGCTGGCTGCAGGCGCTGACCGTGGCCGTCGGCATCGGCGGCCGCGAGGCCGCGGAGGATATCCTCGATGACGCGCGCATCGTCGCTGTGCTCTACGCGCGGCAGCTGGCGATGATCCGGTGAGCCACATGGCATCATCCTCGCGACCCGCGCACCACCCCGACCCGGACGGCGCGTCGGGGACGCCAGCGTCCCACTGGGCGCCGCGGCCCGACGCGTCGACACACGTCGCGGACAGCGCCCATGAGGATCCACGATGAGCCGGACCGACGACTGGCTGGACGCCCCGCACGACCCGCGCGACCCGAATCCGTGGCTGGCGCTGTACCTCGACGCCAGCGGTCCGCTGGCCGACGAGGTCAAGCGCGCGTGGCTGTGCGACGCGGCGTCACGCTCGCGGCAGTTCGTGCTGCCGGTGGTGCGGCCGCTGGCAAGGATCGCCATCGTTCTGATCCAGCTGCTCAAGATGGCGCTGCCGCGCGGTCTGACCTCGTCGCGCTGGCTGCACCGGACCATCGTCTGGGGCATGACACGGTTCGTGCGCCCGGAGGCCAACTGGCTGATCCTGCGCCATTTCCACCTCGGGTCGCAGGTGCTGGCCTTCATCGGGCGCAACGCGCTCCCCGGGCACGCGCTGCCTTCGCATCCACTGTCGCCGCCGGACATCGCGGCGCTGCGCGACGACGTCTTCCTGCAGCACGACCTCAACCTGTTCAATTTCGTCATCGAGCTCAACCGCGCGCTCGGCGGGCAGCCGATCGTGCCGCCGGCGACGCCCGACTTCTCGATGATCCGCCAGCCGGACGTGCGCCTGGCCGACATGCCGGATCGCTGGACCAACGTGATCGACCTGCAGACAGCGATCGAGCTGTACACGCCGGTGTACCAGCTGTTCCTGACCGACAACGACTTCTGGCGCGCGACCAACTCGCTGCAGCTCGACGAGGTGATCGCGATCTACGCCGCCACCCTTCTGCAGCGGCCGGACTACCTGGTGTTCCTCAACAACAAGCACCCCCTCGTGCCACTCACCACCCTGCGCGCAGGCTTCCGCCTCGTGCTGCACGGGCTGTCGACCGAGATGCTGCACGCGCTGCTGAGCCGCGCGCGCGATGTGCAGATGTCCGCGGCGGTCGAGGGCGCTGCTGCATGAGCGTGCGGGTCACCCCGTCGTCCATGGCCGTCGTGAGCCCGAATGCGCGGGCAGCAGCGGGACGACCGCGCGGGGAGTGCCCGCCGGAGTGCGCGGATGGTGGCGGGGAAGTGCGCGGACGGTGGCGGGGGCGGAAGTCCTCCGCCGGCTGACCCTGCGGGTCTTCATGCCGGCTGCGGACTCCCACCCCCACCACGTCGACGTCTCTCGATCGCGGGTGGGGACATCAGAAGCACCTGATGGGCAACCCCGACAGACCGCTTGCGGTCGCGCCCTGTCGCAAGTGCTCTCGCCCTTGCTACTGCACTTGCTATCGCACTCGCGGTTGCGCTTGCCATTGCTCCCTACACCAGGCACCGACCACTGATGACATGGTGGTGGGGGCAGGTGCGCAGGGGACATAAAGACCCGCAGGGTCAGTCCCCGGAGTCACCTGCCCCCGCCACCATCCACGCACGCCGCACCCATGCCTTTGTCCCTGCCCCTGCCCTTGCCCGCCAGCTTCCGGCTTCCGGTCCTCGGCTTCCGTCATGGCGCCCCGGCATCGGGCCAAAGAAAAAGGCCGCTTTCGCGGCCTCCTCTTTTCAACGCGCTGATGCCATCAGGTCACTGGCGCAGCGGCACCACGCGGATCTCGACGCGGCGGTTCTGCGCGCGACCCTGGTCAGTGGAATTGTCGGCGATCGGATACTGCTTGCCGAAGCCCACAAGCTCGAAGCGCTCGCGGCGCAGGCCCTGCCCGATCAGGTAGTTGCCGACGCTGTTGGCGCGCTGCTCGGACAGGCGCTGGTTGACGGCGTCGCTGCCGATGCTGTCGGTGTGGCCGGCCACTTCGACGATCGTCTGCTCGTACTCGGCCAGCGTGCGCGCGACATTGTCGAGCGCCGGGCGGAACTGCGGCTTCAGGTCGGCACGGCCGAAGTCGAACGTCACCCCGTCCGGCAGGTTGAGCTTGATAACGTCGCCCTCGCGGTCCACGACAATGCCGGTACCGGCCGTCTGGCGACGCAGCTCGGCTTCCTGGCGGTCCTGGTAGACACCGATCGAGCCGCCGGCGAGGCCACCGACGCCGGCACCGACCAGCGCGCGCTGGCGACGCTCGGTGGCGTCAGAACCGCTGAGCAGGCCCGCGACCGCGCCGATGCCGGCGCCGATCAGCGCGCCCTGGCGGACACGGTTGGGGTCGTTGGGATCGTTGGTCTGGCCGGTATAGGTGGCGCAGCCGCCGAGCAGCAGCGAAGTGGCGATCGCGGCGGTCAAGCCGATCCGGGTGGTCTTGCGCATGGTCATGGCTCCTTCTGGGTGCGGGCGGCGCCCGACGCTGAACAGGGGCGTCAACCTACCCGAAGGAGACGTGGTTCCCGAGTGACGATGACCCTCTCGGGCGCGTCCACCTCCTTCCCCGTTCAGGTTGGCAACAACGCATCGGCGGCAGCGGCGTCGAGCGGCACGTCCCACGAGCCCATCAGCGCCAGGTACAGCAGCTTGTCGAACTCCGGCGCGAAGCGACGGATCACCGCATCCGGGTCCGGCACCAGGCGCGCGTCGCCGATCAGCCCGAAGTGAACGCGGCCGTTGTAGCTCATGATCGAGATGCCAAGCCCGATCGAACCGGTCTGCGGGACCCAGAACATCAGCTCGCGCACCGGGGAACCCGCGAGATACAGCGGCTGCTGCGGTCCCGGCACGTTGGTGGCCACCGCCGAGGCCTTGCGGCTGAAGAGCTCGAGCGCGATCGACTGCAGCGGCGTCGGCGCGACGCCCAGCGCCGCCAGCAGGCCATAGGCGACGATCGCCTGTCGCGAGCACTTCAGCTGCTCCATGCACGCTGCCACGCGCTCGAGCCGGCGTATCGGGTTCGGCTCTCCCACCGGCAACTCGAGGAACACCAGCCCGAAATGGTTGCCGAGCTGGCGCGCATGCTCCAGCGGACGCAGGTTCACCGGTACCGTCGCGCGCAGCGTGATGCCATCGGGATCGTCGCCGCGCTCGATGATGTAGGCGCGCAGCGCGCCTGCAGCCGCCGCCATCAGTACGTCGTTGACGGTGCAGCCGCAGGCGCGCCCCACGGCCTTGACGTCGTCGAGTGACAGCGGCTCGGCCCAGGCGACGCGCTTGCTCGTGCCCAGCCGTCCACGCAGCAGCGAAGGTGGATCGTCCGACAGCGCCAGCGCGTGCGCCAGCTCGCGCGCGATCTCCCCGCCCTCCCGCGCCAGCACGCCGGCCAGCGTCGGATCGCGGTACAGGTCCATGCCGCGGTCGAACATGCGTCCGCCCAGCCGCGCGACCTTCTCCACCGCGCCGACGCGGCGCGCGACGCGGGCGCCGTCGCGCTTCAGCCAGCTGCGCGCCAGCGGCGCAGCGCGGTCGGGGTGTGGCCCGGTATCGGTCAGCGACAGCAGCACCTGCACCAGCGCGATGCCGTCGGCGTAGCTGTGGTGGATCCGGGATACCAGCGCGCTGCCGCCGGCATAGCCCTCCACCAGGTGGAATTGCCACAGCGGACGGCCCTTGTCGAGCGGACTCGACGCCAGCTGGCTGACGAAGCGCTCGAGCGCACGCTTCTCGCTCACGCGACGATCCGCGCGCCCCGGCAGCGCCACCGCCTGCACGTGCCAGTCGAGGTCGAAGTGCTCGTCGTCGCACCACGAGGCCCCGGCCGCGGTGTCGACCGCCTTCTGCCGGAAGCGCGCATAGGCCAGGAACCGCGTGGCGACCACCTTGCGCAGGCGCGCCAGTGACAGCGGCTCGGCGAGCATCAGCACGCCGGTGATCATCATCGGGTTGGTCGGGCGGTCCATCCGCAGCCATGCGGTGTCCACACGCGACATCGGGTCGCGGCGCGGAGGCTTGCGTGCTGACTGGCGGGCCATCGTCACTCCTCCGCGGCGTCCGAGTGAATCACGCACGCGCGAGCAGCGTCAACGCGCGGCGCGGCGCCGACGGGCGCGCATGCGGACGCGGCGCACCGCGCGCCCGATTGTGCAGTGCAGCGCTATTTGGACGCCTGGTACGCGGCCAGGGCCGCGTCTCGGCCCGCGGCAAGGTCGACGATTGGCGCCTGCGGATAGCCTGGCGCGCGCCGCCGCAGCGTCGCGGCGTCCTCCCATGGCGCGAAACGCGCTGCCACCGGCAACGCCTCCATCTCCGGGATCCAGCGGGTGATGTACGCGGCCTCGGGATCGAAGCGCCGCGCCTGGGTCACCGGGTTGAAGATGCGGAAGTACGGCGCCGCGTCCGCACCCGTGCCGGCGATCCACTGCCAGCCGAGGGTGTTGTTGCCGAGGTCGGCGTCGACCAGCGTGTCCCAGAACCAGCGCGCGCCGCTGCTCCAGTGCACGCGCATGTGCTTGCACAGCCAGCTGCCGACGATCATCCGCACGCGGTTGTGCATCCAGCCGGTGTGCCAGAGCTCGCGCAGACCGGCGTCGACGATCGGCACCCCGGTGCGCCCCTGTTCGAACGCGGCCATCGCGGCCGCATCCGGCCGCACCCACGGGAAGCGCTCGAAGCGCGGGTTGAGGTTCTCGTGCGTGGTCTTCGGGAAGTGGTGCAGCAGGTGGTGCGCGAACTCGCGCCAGCCGAGCTCGCGAACGTAGGTGTCGGCGTCGGCATCCAGCGCCGGGGTGCGCGCGGCCTCGATCGCCGCGCGCACGCGCCACGGCGCGATCTCGCCGAAGTGCAGGTGCGGCGACAGCCGCGATGTGCCGGTGCGGTCCGGCCGGTCACGGTCGAGGTCGTAGCCGCGCAGCGCGCCGTCGACGAACACCTCCAGCGCCTCGCGCGCGCCCTCCTCGCCCGGGGTGAACCGCTCCCAGAAGCGGGCGTCCCAGCCGAGCGCGGGTGACAGCCGCAGCGCATCGACCAGCACACCCGCGGGGCCGTCATCGACGTCGGGCAGCGCGCGCGGCGCGTCCCACGTCGCCGGTGGCGCCAGTTGCCCGCGCAGCGTCTTCCAGAACGGGGTGAACACGCGGTAGGGCCCGTCCTGCTGCGTGCTGACCTCCCACGGCTCGGCAAGCAGCGCGCCGTTGTGGCTGTCGGCGCGCAGCCCCGCGCCGCGTAGCGCCTGCTTGATCGCGGTGTCGCGCCGCTCGACTGCCGGCTCGTAGCGCCGGTTCCAGAACACCGCCCCGGCGCTGCACGATGCCGCCAGCGACAGCAGCGTCGCCCGCGACGGCCCGACGAAGCAGCGCAGCCGTGAACCGCGCGCGCGCAGGTCGGCGTCGAGGGCGTGCAGCGATCGGTGGCGCCAGGCATCGGAGGCCGCCCCAGGCGCCCAGTCGCCCTCTTCGTCCGGCGCGTGCACGTAGACGCAGATCGGGGTGTAACCCTCCTCCAGCGCGGTGCGCAGCGCCGGGTGGTCGTCGAGGCGGAGGTCGTTGCGGAACCAGACCAGGGCATTGGGCATCGGGGTGTCCGTCAGGGGGAAAGCCGACGCTGGCGGCCGGTGGAACGCGTCGTCCGGGTTCAGCTGCGGCCAAGGGCGCAGGCGCGGCCAGCGCCGCGCGAAGCGCCTCCGCCTGGGTCCGGATCGCGGCCAGCCTGTCGGCGGGCACGCGGCCCAGGCTGCGCCACTGCATGGCGGCGCGCGGATGGTCGGCGAAGCGTCCGGCGTGGCGGGCCAGGAAGTCCCAGTACAGCGTGGTGTACGGACAGGCCGTGTCGCCGACCGCCTCTCCCGGATCGTAGCGGCAACCGGCGCAGTGGTTCGACATGCGCTGGATGTAGCGCCCGCTGGCCGCGTAGGGCTTGGAGACCATGCGCCCGCCGTCGGCGTACTGGCTCATGCCCAGCACGTTGGGCAGTTCCGCCCACTCCACCGCGTCGACATAAAACGGCGAGATACCAGCCGTGCACCTCGCGCGGCCGGCCCGCCATTCGGCCACCGCCGCGGCGATCACCCGCCGCGGCGACAGCAGCTTGAGGTTGAGCGCGGCCGACAGCAGCGCGTGGTAAAGGCGGGGCTCGCCCTCCCACATCGCGTCCTGGTACTGCCCGAACAGCGGCAGCCACTGTGCGACGAACGCATCCAGCGCGGCGTCGGCCTGCGCCGCGGTCAGCGGCCAGTCGAACGCATCGAGGCTGCCGGGATGTGCCCCGAAGCGCGCCTCGACCAGCGCCAGCACCCCACGCGTGACGTCGTCCGGCGGGAACGACGGCGGTCGCGGCAGCAGGCCCGGCCCTTTCCTGCCGAACGCCTTGCGGTTGTCGGCGTCGTAGTTCCACGCACCGCCGGCCGGCTGGCCGTCGTCATCGAGCAGCACGCCCTCGCGCCGGCGCAGCCAGCGGTAGAAGTGCTCCATGCGCAGCGTCTTGCGGCCTTGCGCCCACGCGGCGAACTCGCCCGGCTCGCACAGGAAGTGCGCGTCGGGTCGCTCCGACCACGCGATGCCGGAATCCGCCACCGTGCGCGGCAGCGACTGCGCCAGTCGCCACTCGCCTGGCATAACCGCCACCACGCGCTCTGGCCGCAGCGCAGCGAGGTCGGCGGCAAGCGCGTCGTCCAGCGTTGCGTGGGCGTGCTCGTCCAGCGCCCGGTACGCCACGCGGTAGCCGCGTGCACGCAGCGCATCGCGGAAATGCCGCATCGCCGCCAGGAACATCGCGATGCGTGCCTTGGTGCTCCAGACCTGGGTCGCCTCGTGCGCGACCTCGGCCATCCAGGCCATGTCCAGCGCGGGATCGAAGTCCTCGAACACCGTCGACGCCCCGTCGAGCTGGTCGCCGAGCACCAGCACCAGGTGGCGCACCGGTGGCGGCTCGCTCATGCCTCGACGAAGCGCACGCGGCGGGTGATCGAGCACACCAGCTCGTAGCCGATGGTGCCGGCGGCGTCGGCCACCCGCTCCACCGGCAGCACCTCGCCCCACAGCACGACCGGGTCGCCGGGACGCGCCTGCGGCCGTCCGCGCAGGTCCAGCGTCATCAGGTCCATCGACACGCGGCCGATCACGGGCACCTCGACACCGTCCAGCAGCACCGGCGTGCCGGCCGGTGCGTGGCGTGGGTAGCCGTCGCCATAGCCGATCGCGGCGATGCCGACCGGCATGTCCTCCGGGCACTCCCAGGTGGCCGAGTAGCCGATGCGCTCGCCGCGCGCCACGCGCTTGACCGCCAGCAGCCGCGTCGCCAGGGTCATCGCCGGTCGCAGGCCGAAGTCGGCGCCGGTGCGGTCCGCCACCACGGAAATTCCGTAGGTCGCGCCGCCCGCGCGCACCCAGTCGCCGCTGGCCTGCGGCCAGCCGAGGATGGCGGCGGAGTTGGACAGCGAGCGCGCGCCGCCGAGACCTTCCGTGGCTGCGGCGAAGGCGCGCATCTGCGCCTGCGTCTGCCCGCCGCCGCGTCCGTCGTCGAAGACGTCGGAGCTGGCGAAATGGCTCATCAGCACGATCTCGTCGGCGACGCCCGGCAGCGCGCGCAGCCGCGCATGCGCGTCGCGGACGTCGGCAGGCGCGAAGCCCAGCCGGTGCATGCCGGTGTCGACCTTCAGCCAGCAGCGGATCGGCTCGCCGTCGACGGCGGCCAGCATCTCCAGCTGGTCGGCGTGGTGGACCACGGTGTCGACCTGCAGCCGACGCAGCTGCGGCACGTCGTCGGCCTCGTCGAAGCCCGACAGCAGCACGATCGGCTGCGACACACCGGCCGCACGCAGCCGCTCCGCGTCCGACAGCGCCGCGACGCCGAACCCATCGGCACCTTCGAGCGCACGCGCCACGCGCTCCAGCCCGTGGCCGTAGCCGTCGGCCTTGACCACCGCCATGACGCGACTGCCTGGCGCGCAGGCGCGCATCCGGCCCAGGTTGTGGCGCAGCGCGTCGGCGTGGATGGTGGCGGTGGTCGGGCGTGCCATCTACTCGAAGCTGCCCACGGAGTCGTGCGAGAGGTTGTCGAAGCGCGTGTATTCGCCGAAGAACTTGAGCTTGAGCGACCCGGTCGGCCCGTTTCGCTGCTTGCCGATGATGATCTCGGCCAGGCCCTTGTCGGGCGAATTGTCCTTGTTGTAGTAGTCGTCACGGTAGATGAAGACGATGACGTCGGCGTCCTGCTCGATGGCGCCGGACTCGCGCAGGTCGGCCATCACCGGGCGCTTGTCGCCGCGCGTTTCCAGCGACCGGTTGAGCTGCGACAGCGCCAGCACCGGCACGTTGAGCTCCTTGGCCAGGCCCTTGAGCGAGCGCGAGATCTCAGAGATCTCGGTGGCGCGGTTCTCGCTGTTTCCGGGGACCGCCATCAGCTGCAGGTAGTCGATGACGATCAGACCGAGGTCGCTCTCGCGCTTGAGCCGGCGCGCTTTGGCGCGCAGCACGTCGGGCGACAGCGCGGGCGTGTCGTCGATGAAGATCTTGGTTTCCTTGAGCATCCGGATCGCGCTGGTGACCCGGCTCCAGTCCTCGTCCTCGAGCTGGCCGGTGCGCAGCCGGGTGGCGTTGATGCGGCCGTTGGACGAGATCAGGCGCAGCGCGAGCTGGCTCGCCGACATTTCCATCGAGAACACCGCGACCGCCTTCCTGGTCTTGATCGCGGCGTACTCGGCGATGTTGAGCGCGAACGTGGTCTTGCCCATCGCCGGGCGCGCGGCCAGGATCAGGAGGTCGGTCGGCTGCAGGCCGGCGGTCATCTCGTCGAACTCGGCGTAACCGGTCGGCAGGCCGGTGATGCCGCCGCCGTTGGCGTAGCGCGTCTGCAGCAGATCGAAGGCCTCGGCCATCGCCTTGTTGACCGCCACGAAATCGGTGCGCCCGCGCGAGCCGTCCTCGGCGATCGCGAACACGTCCTGCTCGGCCTTGGCCAGCAGCTCGCTGCTGTCGCGGCCCTCTGGCTGGAAGCCGTCGTTGACGATCGTGGTGCCGACCTCGATCAGCCGGCGCAGGATCGCCTTGTCGCGGACGATGTCGGCGTAGGCCTTGATGTTGGCGGCCGACGGTGTGGTGCTGGCCAGTTCCACCAGGTAGGCGCCGCCGGCGACCTGCTCGGCGAGTCCCTGCGACTCGAACCACTCGCCGATGGTGACCGCGTCGTAGGGCTGGTTCTTCTCCGCCAGCTCGCGGATCGCGCGGTAGATCAGCTGGTGGTCGCGGCGGTAGAAGTCGCCCTCTTCGATCTGGTCGGCAATGCGGTCGAACGCCTCCGGCGCCAGCATCAACCCGCCCAGCACGGCCTGCTCGGCCTCGACCGACTGCGGCGGCACGCGCAGCTGCTCGATGCGCTGGTCGCTGCGGGAGTCGCCGGAGAACTTCGGTCGGACGGGACGGAGGGACATCGGGGGCGGGACTCCAGCGGCAGGCGGACGGCGGTGTGGCCGGGCAACCGGCGGCGGATGGCGGGGTGCGCGAGGCGGCCGTCGGGCAAGACCCCGGCGGCGCCCCGGACGGCGCAGCGCTTCACTGTAGGGCGGCTGCCTGTGGACACGCGACGGCACAACCTGTGGATAAGCTCGATCGTCGCACCGCGTCGTCGCGCGCGCTGCGACCGCGTCCGCGGTCGGCACCTTGCGTGCGCTGCGCCTGCAAACGACGACGGGCGCCCTGCGGCGCCCGTCGATGCAGCGTGTGGCGCGGGCTCAGGCGGCTTCGGGGGCCACGATCACCTTGACCGGCGTCTCGGCATCGGCGTGCAGGTGCACGACGACCTCGAACTCGCCGACGTTGCGGAACGCGCCCTCGCCCATCACCACCTCGGACTTCTCGACCGGGGTGCCCTGGCGGGTCAGCGCGTCGGCGATGTCGCGCGGGCCGACCGAGCCGTACAGCTTGCCCTCGGCGGACGCATTGACGTAGATCGTGACGCTGGCGCCCTCGAGCTTCTCCAGGCGCTGCGTGGCTTCGCTGCGGTTGGCCTCGGCCTTGGCCTCGTATTCTGCGCGGCGCGCCTCGAAGTCGGCCAGGTTGGCGGCGGTGGCGGGCACCGCCTTGCCCTGCGGGACGAGGTAGTTGCGGCCGAAGCCGGGCTTGACGTTGACCTTGTCGCCAAGGTTGCCGAGGTTGGTGACTTTCTGCAGCAGGATCAGTTGCATGTCTGGTTTCCGTGTTCGTTAGCGACGACGCGCGCCGCAACTGGTGGCTGTCCGAACGGACGTGTCTAGCGGGTCCCGTAGGCGCTGCCGCCGGGCGCCGCCTACATATTGTGGTTGTCGGTGTACGGGATCAGTGCCAGGAAGCGCGCGCGCTTGACCGCGGTGGCCAGCTGGCGCTGGTAGCGCGCCTTGGTGCCGGTGATGCGGCTTGGCACGATCTTTCCGTTCTCTGTGACGTTCTGGCGCAGGGTGTTGAGATCCTTGTAATCGATCTCCTTGACGCCCTCGGCGGTGAACTTGCAGAACTTGCGGCGGCGGAAGAACTTGGACATGTCGGTGCTCCTCAGGCGGCGTCGGCGTTGCCGTCGGCCGCGTTGTCGTCGGAATTGCCGGCGCTGGCGCCGGTGGTCTCGCCCTCCTCGTCACGGCGACGCGGGCGCTCGCCACGCTCGCCGCGCTCGGGACGGTCCGGCTTGTCCGGCTTCTCGTCCTTGTTCTTCATGATCAGCGACTGTTCGGTGTCGGCCTCTTCGCGGCGCATGACCAGATGGCGCAGGACCGCGTCGTTGAAGCGGAAGCTCTCGACCAGCTCGTCGAGCGCGGCCTGCTCGACCTCGATGTTGAGCAGCACGTAGTGCGCCTTCACCAGGTTGATGATCGGATACGCCAGCTGGCGGCGGCCCCAGTCCTCGAGCCGGTGGATCTTGCCGCCACCGCCTTCGATGAGCGTCTTGTAGCGCTCGATCATTGCGGGGACCTGCTCGCTCTGGTCGGGATGGACCAGGAACACGACTTCGTAGTGACGCATGGTGTTTCCTCGTGGATATCGGCGGGCGACCGTCTGTCGCCGGCCCGGATAGCCCCCCGGCGACCGGTGCGGAAGCGGTGGGGCAAGGTCTCCCGGACGTGCGGGAGCCGGCTAGTATGGCAGTCTGAGGCGAGTCGGGGCAAACCGGGCGCAGGATTCCCATGGCGAGCGCACGCCCCAGGCGTGACGATCGGGTTGCTAGCGACGGCTCGCTGCTTCGGGTGAGCGAGTCAGAGGGGGCGGCCGATGACAGGGCTGCTTCGCCTCTCCGTCGGACCATCCATGGCCCGAGTCGGGGCCGTGTGCCATCCATGGCCCACTCTGCGCAACCCTGCCCTCGCCCGCCCCTGACGACTCACCTGGCTCCGGACCGTCAGTGCATCGGGACGCCCGCCCCGGCCAACCCTGCTCCAGTCAGGCCGCCCGTGCGTCGTCAGGCAGCCTTGTCGGCGTCCGTGGTGAAGCTCTCTCCGCACCCGCAGGCCGCGGCGACGTTGGGGTTGCGGAACACGAACTGCTCGCCGAGCCCCTGCTTCAGGAAGTCGATCTCGGTGCCGTCGACCAGGCCGACGCTATCGGCGTCGACGTAGATGCGCACGCCGGCCTGCTCGCTGACGACGTCGCCCTCGCGGGCGTCGCGCGCCATGTCGACCACATAGCCCCAGCCGGAGCAGCCGGTGCGGCGCACGCCGAAGCGCAGGCCGAGCGCGGTGGGGTCGTCGGTGAGATAGGACTGGATGCGCGCGAGCGCGGCGGGGGCGAGCTGGATGGTCATGGCGTCATTCTACGCCTCTGCGGGATTGCTAGACTCCACGGCCACATGACGCGACGCGCGAGCGAGCGAGGATCCAAACGCATGACCGTGGTCAGTGTTGAACACGCCCTCGCGGGCAAGGTCCCGGCCGGGGGCAGGGTCACGGTGCGCGGATGGGTGCGGACGCGTCGGGACTCCAAGGCTGGGCTGAGCTTTGTCACCGTCAGCGACGGATCCTGCTTTGCCGCGATCCAGGTCGTCGCCCCGGACACACTGGGCAACTACGAATCCGAGGTCCGGCGCCTGGGCGCCGGCTGCTCGGTCGTCGCCACCGGCACGCTGGTCGCCTCGCAGGGCCAGGGCCAGAGCTTCGAGATCCAGGCCGAGGCGATTGAGGTGGTCGGCTGGGTCGAGGACCCGGAGACCTATCCGATCCAGCCCAAGGCCCACTCGCTGGAGTTCCTGCGCGAGGTCGCGCACCTGCGCCCGCGCACCAACCTGTTCGGCGCGGTGACCCGCATCCGCCACTGCCTTGCGCAGGCGGTGCACCGCTACTTCCACGAGCAGGGGTTCTTCTGGGTCAACACGCCCATCGTCACCACCTCCGATGCCGAGGGCGCCGGGCAGATGTTCCGGGTGTCGACGCTGGACCTGGCCAACCTGCACCGCTGCGACGACGGCGCGGTGGACTTCTCGCGCGACTTCTTCGGCAAGGAGACGTTTCTGACCGTGTCGGGGCAGCTCAACGTCGAGGCGTTCTGCCTGGCGCTGTCGAAGGTCTACACCTTCGGCCCGACGTTCCGCGCCGAGCACAGCCACACCACGCGGCACCTGGCCGAGTTCTGGATGATCGAGCCGGAGATCGCGTTCGCCGACCTGGCCGAGAACGCGCGGCTGGCGGAGGAGTTCCTGAAGTACCTGTTCCGAGCGGTGCTCGACGAACGCGGCGACGACATGGCCTTCATCGCCGAGCGCATCCAGAAGGACGCGGTGACCCGGCTGGAGGCGTTCGTCAACGCGCCATTCGAGCGCATCGAGTACACCGACGCGGTGGCACTGCTGCAGCGCTCCGGGGTGAAGTTCGATTTCCCGGTGGAATGGGGCCTCGACCTGCAGACCGAGCACGAGCGCTGGCTGACCGAGCAGCACGTCGGCCGTCCGGTCGTGGTCACCAACTATCCCGAGCACATCAAGGCGTTCTACATGCGCCTGAACGACGACGGCCGGACGGTGGCGGCGATGGACGTGCTGGCGCCGGGCATCGGCGAGATCATCGGCGGTGCGCAGCGTGAGGAGCGGCTGGACGTGCTGGATGCGCGCATGGACCAGTTCGGGCTCGACCGCGCGCACTACGGCTGGTACCGCGACTTCCGACGCTACGGCACGGTGCCGCACGCGGGTTTTGGCCTGGGGTTCGAACGCCTCATCGTCTACGTCTGCGGGCTGTCCAACATCCGCGACGCGATCCCCTACCCGCGCGCGCCCGGCCAGGCCGAGTACTGATGCGCACCACAGCCACCACCGGTGAGTTCCGATGATCCTGTTCTTCGCGCTGTGCGCACTGGCGCTGGCGATCGCCGGCGCGACCGCGTTCGTGATCTTCTGGCCGCTGGCACTGGTGCACCTGCGCGACCGCCACCCGGCGATGCGCGCGCGGCTGGGAGACGGTGCATTCCTGCGTCCCGGGGCGCTGTGGTGGCTGCTGAGCGGCCGCTACCGCGAAGCGCGCGACCCGCAGTTCACCGGTCTGGCGACGCCGGCGATGCTGTCGCTGTCGACGATCCTGCTCGGCCTGGTCGCCGCCGCGCTGCTGTGGCTGTGGTCGCTGATGCCGGCGGCATGATCGACGACGCGATCCCGTTCGTCTCCGAACAGTGGTGGCTGGCGACGCTGGGCCGCACCGTGGTCTGGGCGCGGCTGCGCGTGCGCGACGCCGGCACCGCGGAAATCTTCGACAGCGACGGCGCGACCCTGGTGTACGAAAGCGAGGACGTGGCGCGCGCGATGCTGATGGATGCGGAGTTCGTCGCCTTCGATGGCCTCGACGACGACGATGCGCTGCTGCGCGGCTTCACCCTCGACGAGATCGCGCCGCCGGTGGCCGACGACGACGAGCGGCTGCGCGCGCGCATGTCGCAGTCGCTGGGCGCGCGCGCCTGAGGCATGGCTGGCGATGCCCGAAGGCCCCGAGATCCGCCGCGCGGCCGACGCGCTGGCCGGCGCAGTGGTCGGCCAGCCGCTGACGCTGGCGTGGTTCGCGTCCCCGGCGCTGAAGCGGCACCAGACGTCGCTGGTCGGGCACGCGATCGAGGCGATCACGCCGCACGGCAAGGCGCTGCTGACCCGCTTCGACCATGGCTGGACGCTGTACAGCCATAACCAGCTCTACGGAATCTGGAAGGTTGCGGCGCCCGGCGAGCGGCCAGCCGGCAACCGCTCGCTGCGGGTCGCGCTGGAAACGGCAGGGTGCGCGATCCTCCTGTACTCGGCCTCCGACGTGTCGATGTGGCGCAGCGACGAGGTCCACGCGCATCCGTTCCTCGCCCGCATCGGTCCTGACGTCCTCGACCCGTGCCTGGACGCGAAAGCGGTCGCCGCGCGGCTCGGCGAGCCGCGCTTCCAGGGCCGCGCACTCGGCGCACTGCTGCTCGACCAGGCGTTTCTCGCCGGCATGGGCAACTACCTGCGCTCGGAGGTGCTGTTCAAGGCGCGCCTGCTGCCGTCGCGGCGGCCGCGCGAGCTGTGGGCTGCCGAGCGGCGCCGGCTGGCGAAGGCACTGCTGGACATCCCGCGCGCGAGCTACGCCACGCGCGGCCTCGCGGCGCCGTCCGACGCGGCCGACGCGGCGCTGACCGACACCCCGGCCGGCTTCCGGTTCGCGGTCTTCGATCGCGAAGGGCTGCCCTGCCCCGCGTGCCGGGGCGCCGTCACGCGGCTGGAGCACGGCGCGCGCCGGCTGTACCTGTGCGCGGCGTGCCAGCGCTAGGCAATGCGCACCCGGGTCGACCGATGGCTGCGCGTCGCGACGCGCCGGAGCAACGCACCGTGCCAACACCGCCACACCCCGGCGCCGCGGCCGCGTCGTCTGGGATAATGCGGCCATGAGCGACCTCCAGGACCTGCTGCGCCGCAACCGCGACTGGGCCAACCGCGTCCAGCGCGAGGATCCCGGCTTCTTCGAGCGGCTGTCCGGCCTGCATGCGCCGAAATACCTCTGGATCGGCTGCTCCGATTCGCGCGTGCCCGCCAACCAGATCATCGACCTGGCGCCGGGCGAGGTCTTCGTCCACCGCAACATCGCCAACGTGGTCGTGCACACCGACCTCAACTGCCTGTCGGTGATCCAGTTCGCGGTCGACGTGCTCAAGGTCGAGCACGTCCTCGTCGTCGGCCACTACGGCTGCGGCGGCGTGCATGCCGCGCTGTCGCGGCAGCGCCTGGGCCTGGCCGACAACTGGATCCGGCACGTCACCGATGTCGCACAGAAGCACCACGCGTTGCTCGACGCGCTGGCGCCCTCGCTGGATGCCGGCGCGCTGCGCCACGACCGCCTGTGCGAACTCAACGTGCTGGAGCAGGTCGCCAATACCTGCCTGACCACGGTGGTGCAGGATGCCTGGGCGCGCGGCCAGTCGCTCGCCGTGCACGGCTGGGTCTACACCCTGCGCGACGGCCGCGTCCACGACCTCGGCCTCGATGTCTCGGCGGTCGAGCAGCTGCCTGCGCAGTACGCCGCGGCCCTCGACGGCATCCGCGCCGACCGGCGGGACCGGTGAGCGTGCGTGCCGCGCTGGCGCGCTGCTCGCCACATGCCCGCCCTCGACATAGGAGGACGCGCTGATGCTGCCAGGCCCCTTCAACCTGCCGCGGTGGATCGAGGACAACCGCCACCTGCTGAAGCCGCCGGTCGGCAACCGCTGCGTGTTCGACGGCGACTTCATCGTGATGGTCGTCGGCGGCCCGAACGCGCGCACCGACTACCACTGGGACGAGGGCCCGGAGTGGTTCTACCAGCTCGAGGGCGAGATGACGCTGCGCATCCAGGAGGACGGCCGCGTGCGCGACATCCCGATCCGCGCCGGCGAGACCTTCCTGCTGCCGCCGCGGGTACCGCACTCGCCCCAGCGCGGCGCGGACTCCATCGGCCTCGTGATCGAGCGCCGGCGCCTGCCGCACGAGAACGATGGCCTGCTCTGGTTCTGCGAGCGCTGCAACCACAAGGTGCACGAGGAGTACTTCTTCCTCGACGACATCGAGACCGATTTTCCGCCGGTGTTCGAGCATTTCTATGCATCGCTGGAGCGCCGCACCTGCGGCAGCTGCGGCCACGTGCAGCCGGCGCCCGACCGCTACGTGATGCCGGACACCTGATGCCCGCCGCTCCCCCGCCGCCGCGCGCGGCCGCCCGCCCCCACGTGCCCGACCGGGCAGCGAGACCCGCATGAACGAGCTCCTGTCCGACGCCCACGCACGCGGCCTGGACGCCGCGGACCCGCTGGGGGACCTGCGCGACGCGTTCCTCATCCCGCAGCACGACAGCCACGCGATGGCCTACTTCTGCGGCAATTCGCTCGGCCTGCAGCCGGTGGCCGCGCGCGCGCATGTCGACGAGGTCATGGACAAGTGGGCCACGCTCGCGGTCGAAGGCCACTTCACCGGCGAGACGCAGTGGATGGGCTACCACGCGCTGGTGCGGCCGGCACTCGCGACCCTGGTCGGCGCGGAACCGGACGAGGTGGTGGCGATGAACACGCTGACCGCCAACCTGCACTTCCTGCTGGTCGGCTTCTACCGTCCGACCCGCGAGCGCCCGGCGATCCTGATGGAGGCCGGCGCATTCCCGTCGGACCGCTACGCGCTGGAGTCGCAGGTTCGCTTCCACGGCTTCGACCCGGCGACCGACCTGATCGAGGTCGCGCCGGACGAACCCGACGGCCTGTTCTCGATGGAAGCCATCGCCCGTGCAATCTCGGATCACGGCCCGCGGCTGGCGACGATCGTCTGGCCGGGCGTGCAGTACCGCACCGGCCAGGCCTTCGACCTTGCTGCGATCACGCGGCTGGGTCATGCGGCCGGCGCGACCGTCGGCTTCGACCTGGCACACGCGGTGGGCAACGTGCCGCTGGCGCTGCACGACAGCGGCGCCGACTTCGCGGCGTGGTGCCACTACAAGTACGTCAACGCCGGCCCCGGTGCGGTGGCCGGTGCGTTCGTGCATGCGCGCCACGCGCACACCGATCGGCCGCGCTTCGCCGGCTGGTGGGGGCACGAGGCCGCGACCCGCTTCCAGATGGGGGCGGAGTTCGTCCCGGCACCGGGCGCCGAAGGCTGGCAGCAGAGCAATCCGCCGATCCTCGCCATCGCGCCGCTACGCGCGTCGCTGGCGCTGTTCGAGCGCACCGGCATGCCCGCGCTGCGCGCGCGCTCGGAGCGGCTGACGGGCTACCTGGAAGCGCTGATCGACGCCACGCTGGCGGACACGCTGCACGTCATCACCCCGCGCGAGCCCGCACGTCGCGGCGCCCAGCTGTCGCTGAGGGTGCTGCAGGGCCGTGGCCGACGCGGACGCGACGCGGGACGGTCGCTGTTCGACTTCCTGGTGTCGCGCGGCGTGCTCGGCGACTGGCGCGAGCCCGACGTGATCCGCATCTCGCCGGCGCCGCTCTACAACACCTACGCCGACGTGCTGCGCTTCGCGGAGGCCGTGATCGCCTGGCGTGACGGCGCATGACACCGACGCGCGACGACGGGCGCCACATCACCATCATCGGTGCCGGTCTTGCCGGCGCGCTGCTGGCGACGCTGCTGGCGCGCCGCGGCTGGCGCGTCGACGTCTACGAAAAACGCGGCGACCCGCGGCGCCTCGGGTTCGAGCGCGGGCGCTCGATCAACCTCGCGCTGGCGGCGCGCGGCCGCCACGCGCTGGCGCAGGCCGACGCCGAGGACGCGGTGATGGCGCGCGCGGTGATGATGCGCGGGCGCATGGTGCACGCCGCCGACGGGCGCCAGCAGCTGCAGCGCTATGGACGCGACGACAGCGAGGTGATCTGGTCGGTGCACCGCGACGACCTCAACGCCACCCTGCTCGGCCTGGCCGGGGACGCCGGCGCGGTGGTGCACTTCGAGCACGCGCTCGACGGCGTGGATTTCGACGCGCGCATCGCGCGCATCCGGCGCCTGCGCGAAGACGTGGTCGACGAAGTGCCGTTCCAGGCGCTGGTCGGCGCCGACGGTGCCGGATCGGCCCTGCGCCAGGCGATGGCCGCGCACACGAAGATGGACGTACGCGCCGACATGCTCGACCACGGCTACCGCGAGCTCGAGATCCCGCCCGGCGCCGACGGCGGCTTCCGCATCGAGCCGAATGCGCTGCATATCTGGCCGCGCGGGCACTACATGTGCATCGCGCTGCCCAACGTCGAAAAGACCTTTACGGTGACGCTGTTCCTGCCAAACCAGCCGACCGGCATGGCGGGCGACGACCCCAACTTCGCCGCGCTGGCGGACCCGGCGGACGCGCGCGCGTTCTTCGCCCGCGACTTCGCCGATGCGCTGGCGCTGATGCCGACACTGGAGGCGGACTGGGCCGCCAACCCGGTGGGGCTGCTGGGCACGCTGACGCTGGATCGCTGGCACCTTGACGGCTGCGCGGTGCTGCTGGGCGATGCCGCGCACGCGATGGTGCCGTTCCACGGCCAGGGCATGAACTGCGCATTCGAGGACTGCGTGGCGCTGGCGCGCCGGCTGGACGGCGACGCCGATCTCGCCGCGGCCTTCGCCGCGTTCGAGGCCGAGCGCCGGCCCAATGCCGAGGCGATCCAGCGCATGGCGCTCGACAACTACATCGAGATGCGCGACCGCGTCGACGACCCGCACTTCGTGCTGCAGCGCGCACTGGAGCAGCGGCTGGAGGCGCGCCACCCCGGCCGCTTCGTCCCGCACTACAGCATGGTCAGCTTCATGCGCGTGCCGTACGCGGTGGCGCTGGCGCGCAGCGAGGTACAACGCGCGATCCTGGTCGCGGCGACCGCCGGGCACGGCAGCCTCGACGACATTGACTGGGCCGCGGTCGACGCGCAGGTGCTGGCGCGGCTCGAGCCGATGGAAGACGCCGCCTGATGCCCGACAGCTTCCTGTTCTACGACCTCGAGACCTTCGGCGCGGATCCGCGGCGCACGCGCATCGCGCAGTTCGCGGCGATCCGCACCGACACTGCGCTGCTCGAGGTCGAGGCGCCGGTCGAGTTCTTCGTGCGCCCGGCCGACGACCTGCTGCCGTCGCCGGTGGCCACGCTGGTGACCGGGATCGCGCCGCAGGATGCGCTGCGCGACGGCGTGCCCGAGGCTGACGCCTTTGCGCGGATCTTCGAGGAGATGGCGCTCCCCGGCACCTGCAGCGTCGGCTACAACTCGCTGCGCTTCGACGACGAGTTCGTGCGCCACGGCCTGTTCCGCAACTTCTTCGACCCCTACGAGCGCGAGTGGCGCGGCGGCAACTCGCGCTGGGACCTGCTGGACGTGATGCGACTGGCGCACGCGCTGCGTCCGGACGGGATCGTGTGGCCGACGCGCGAGGACGGCGCCACGTCGTTCCGGCTCGAGCATCTGGCGAGCGCCAACCACGTGCGCACCGGCGACGCGCACGAGGCGCTCTCGGACGTGCGCGCGCTGATCGGCATGGCGCGGCTGCTGCGCACGGCGCAGCCGAAGCTGTGGGAGTACGCGCTGCGGCTGCGCGACAAGCGCCACGCCAGCAGCCTGCTCGACCCGGTGGCGATGACGCCGGTGCTCCACGTGTCCCAGCGCTACCCGGCGTCGCGGCTGTGCGCGGCGGCGGTGGTGCCGCTGGCAAGGCATCCGCGCATCGACAGCCGGGTGATCGTGTTCGACCTGGAGGGCGACCCGGAGGTGCTGCTCAACCTGTCGCCGGAGACCATCGCCGCGCGCCTGTACCTGCGCGCCGCCGAGCTGCCGCCGGGCGAGGCGCGGGTGCCGCTGAAGGAGGTGCACCTCAACCGCTGCCCATCGCTGGTGCGCTGGGACCACCTGCGCGACGCCGACTTCGCGCGGCTGGGCATCGACCAGGACGTGGCCGAGGCGCGCGCGGCGACGCTGCGCGCGCACGGGCCTGCGCTGGCCGAGACGGTGCGCCGCGTCTACGCGACCGATACCACGCGCGGCGCGTCGGATCCGGATGCGTCGTTGTACGACGGGTTTGTCGGCGACGGCGACAGGCGCCGCTGTGCCGAGGTACGCGCGACGCCGCCGCAGGCGCTGGGCACGCGGGCGTTCGGGTTCCAGGACGCGCGGCTCGACGCGCTGCTGCTGCGCTACCGCGCACGCAACTGGCCGGAGACGCTGGACGACGCGGACCGCGAACGCTGGGACGCCTATCGTCGCGACCGGCTGCTCGGCGGCCAGGCACTCGCTGAGCGGACGTACGCCGAGGCGACGGCGGAGATCGCGGCGCTGCGCGGGCAGCACGCGCCCGACGCCGCGACCGTGGCGCTGCTGGACCGTCTGCAGGCGTGGAACGATGGGATCGTCGCCGGTCTGGTGGCAACGGCTGGAGCCGTCAGCACGCGAGACGTCACTTCCCCGCCGGTGTGCGACCAGTGAGCGCCTACTTCGACAAGCGCAGCCTGGCGTTCCTGCGCGCATTGGCGCGGCACAACGAGCGCGCGTGGTTCCACGCACACAAGGCGGACTACGAGAGCCACGTGCGCGCGCCCTTCCAGCGGCTGCTGGGAGACCTGCAGCCGGCGCTGGCCGCGGTCAGTGCGCAGTTCCGGTCGGATCCGCGCACCGTAGGCGGGTCGCTGTTCCGGATCCAGCGCGATACGCGCTTCGCGAACGACAAGTCGCCATACAAAGGCTGGCAGGGGGCCCGGCTGTTCCACGCGCGCAGCCGCGAGCTGGTGGCGCCGTCGTTCTACCTGCACCTGCAGCCCGGCAACTGTTTCGTCGGCGCCGGGCTGTGGCACCCGGACACGCCGACGCAGCGCCGGATCCGCCAGTTCATCGTGGACAATCCGGCCGGCTGGGCGCGCGCGGCGCACGCGCCGGCGTTCTCGCGGCGCTACGCGCTGGCAGACGACGACATGCTGGTGCGGACCCCATCGGGGTTCCCGGCCGACTTCGCGTACGTCGACGACCTGCGGCGGCGGAACTTCGTGGCGTCGCGTGCGATCGACGACGAGACCATGCTGGGGCCGCGGCTGCGCGCGACGCTCGAGCGGGACCTGAAGGCGTTGGGGACGTTCGTCGATTACCTGTCCGCGGCGCTGGATCTGGAGTTCTAGTGCGGCGGGAGTGACTCCGCAACGCGTTACTGGCGCGGCTGGGGCAGGTCGTCGGACGACGGTTGGATGACGTGCCTGCCGCGCGGGTCGCTGCCGCTGGTTGTTCAGGGTCCTTTGCGGTGGCGCTTGTGGCGACGACTGGGGATCGTGATGGCGAGTGGCCGTCGGGACGGATGGCTCCGTCCGCCAATGGCTCCCCCCCCCCCCCC
>LXQJ01000022.1:23550-41383 GCA_001683895.1 Luteimonas sp. ANT-B3E
AGCCGTCCGCCCCGACGCCCCTGCGGAGCGCATCGCATTGGTGGGAGGAGCGGTGCGACGCATCCCTCTGGCGTGGGGCGCGGCGTGGCAGCGCGATTTAAACTGTCCGGGGACTCGCGAGGGACATGCATCGATGAAGAAGTGGATCGTGCTGGTTGCGCTGGTCGCGGCGGGCCTGCTGGCGTACGTGGCGGCTGGCCCTTACCTGACCATCCGCGCGATCGGGCAGGCGGTGCAGGAAGAGGACGCGCGCGCACTCGCCCGACACGTGGATTTCCCGGCGCTGCGCACGAGCCTGAAGGCGCAGGTGTCGGATGCGATCGTGCGCGAGGCCGGTGCGGAGGCGCAGGCAAGCGTGCTCGGGGCGCTGGGGCTGACGGTGGCCACGGGCCTGGCGGGCGGAATGGTCGATGCGATGGTGACGCCGCTGGGTATGGGCGCGCTGATGGAGGGACACAAGCTGTGGAACCGCGGCAGCGGGCTGGCGCCGCCGTCGCGCGGGGCGCCGGCGGCCGATGGCGCCGCCGCGACGCCGCTGAAGACAGCGGACAACGCCTACGAGTCGCCATCGCGGTTCACCGCGACGGTGTACGACGACCGCGGACGGCCGGTGGTGTTCGTGCTGACGCGGCAGGGGCTGCGCTGGAAGCTCTCTGACATCCGGCTGCCGCGATAGGGCGCGCATCACGGCGCCGGATCGCTACGGCAGCAGGTTGGACACGCCGTGCGGGACGTGGCCGGTGGTGACGTGCTGGCGCGCGCTGTCGATGTTGTGCAGCGAGTCGTCGAAGAAGATGTCGGCGCCGAAGACATCGAGGAACGGGCCCTTGGGCCGCCCGCCGAGGAACAGCGCCTCGTCAAGGCGCACGCCCCATGCGCGCAGCGTGCGGATGACGCGCTCGTGCGCGGGCGCCGAGCGTGCGGTGACCAGCGCGGTGCGGATCGGCGAGGCGTCGCCGGGTGGATACGCGGCCTGCAAGCGGTGCAGCGCGTCGAGGAAGCCGCGGAACGGGCCGACCGACAGCGGTTCGTGCGCGTTCTCGCGCTCGTGGCGGTGGAAGGCGTCGATGCCGCCCTCGCGCGAGACACGCTCGCCCTCGTCGCCGAAGATCACCGCGTCGCCGTCGAAGGCGATGCGCAGCTGGTCTGGGCCGTCGCTACGCGCCGCGCGCACGATCGGCGCGGCCGGCAGGATGGTGGCGGCGGCGACGCCGTTCTCCAGCGCCAGGCGCACCGAATCGGGGTTCGCCGACAGGAACAGCTGGGCGCCGAAGGGTTTGATGTAGGGCCAGGTCGGCGCGCCCGAAGTGAACGACGCGCGCGAGATCGCGAGCCCGTGGTGCTGGATGGCGTTGAAGATCCGCAGCCCGGTGTCGGACGAGTTGCGCGACAGCAGGATCACCTCGACCCGCGGTGACGCCGCCGGCGCGCCGTCATTGAGCGCGAGCAGCTTGCGCACAAGCGGGAACGCGATACCCGGCGACAGCAGCTCGTCCTCGAACTCACGCTGGTGCTCGGCGTAGGCCTCGATGCCCTCGGCCTCGAACAGCTGGTGGCTGTCCTCGAGGTCGAACAGCGCCCGCGAGGAGATCGCGACGGTCAGCAGCTGCGGATCGGCAGCGTGGGACGGGGCACTGGGTTGCATGCCTGCAGTATCGGGCACGGTGGGGCCGGTTGCACGGTCGCGCCAGTTGTCTCGCTTACTCGCGTCAAGCCGCGGCAGCCGGCAGCATGACCACGAACGTGCTGCCCAGCTCCGCGCCGGGGCTAGTGGCGACCACGGTGCCGCCGTGCGCCTCCACCAGCTCGCGGACCACCGCCAGCCCGATGCCCAGCCCGCGGTTGTTCGAGACCAGCGAGTCCGGATCCTGTACGAACAGATCGAAGATCACCGGCAGCAACTCCGCCGCGATGCCACGACCGGTGTCGGATACCGCGATTTCGATCGCATCCACGTGCCTGGTCACCGACAGTGCGATCGCGCCGCCCCGCGGCGAGTACTTCGAGGCGTTGTCGAGCAGGTTGCTGAACACCTGCGCCAGCCGTACGCGGTCCCCCTGCACTTCGAGCGGACCCGGGGGCAGCTGGAGGCTGAACGACTGCCCCTTGGTCGCCATCGCTGTGCTGCAGGTGTCGACCGCCAGGCCGATCATGTCGGCGAGTTCGACGCGGCCGAACTCGAGTCGCAGCTTGCCCGTGCTCACCCGCGCGCCATCGAGCAGGTCCTCGACCAGGCGCGTCATGTGCACCACCTGGCCCTCGATGATGCCGCGCAGGCGGGCGAAGCGCGATTCGTCGGCGCGGGCTTCATACAGCATGTCATTCGCGATCCGGATCGGTGTCAGCGGGTTGCGCATCTCGTGCGCGACCATCGACATGAACCGGATCTGCTGGCGATGCGCCTGCCTCGCGTGCTCCTCGAGATCCTGTGCCGTGAGCGCTGCTGTGACGAGCTGCCCGTTGACTTCGCGCATGTCGCTGAGCTGAGACCGGAGGACGACGGCAGACGTGGCTGCATCATCGGCCGCCGACGCCGGCTGGTCGACGCACGCCGGCGAAACGTGGCGCCCCCCGGGCGCGCGCTGTCCGTGGAACGCGAAGTGTCCAGGGCCACGCCGCTTCGACCGGTACATCGCCCTGTCGGCACGGTTGACGAGGGTCGCCGCGTGCTTGCCGTCCTCTGGAAAGATGGCAATGCCGATGCTCGCGGTCAGTGCCAGGTCCTGGCGGCCGATGCGGCATGGCGCGGCGAGGGCCTGCAGCATGTTGCCGGCGAGCACGCCGGCATCGCCCGCCTCCGCGATCTCGGCCAGCAGGATCAGGAACTCGTCGCCGCCATGGCGGCTGACCGTATCGCAGTCCCGCACCGCCGACTCGAAGCGTCGCGCGCCCAGCTTGAGCACTTCGTCGCCGACCGCGTGCCCGAGGCGGTCGTTGATCTGCTTGAAGCCGTCGAGATCGAGGAACAGCACTGCCACGCGTGTCCCGTGGCGACGCGCCATCCCGATCGCGTTCTCGATCCGGTCCTGCATCAGCATGCGGTTCGGGGTGCCGGTGAGCACGTCCTTCTGGCTGGCGCGCGTCAGCGCCTGCAGCTTGACCACCGCGGTCTCGGCGATGGTGTCGGCATGCAGGGCGGCAAGCACCAGCTTCTCGTTGGCGTCGCGCAGGCGCTCCACGCGAGTGTCGCTGATGTCCAGGTGGACCTCGGCGAGCGCCTGGCGCATGTGCTGCAGCTCCGCGCGGACGTGGTCCGCCTCTTGGCCCAGCCGCGCGAGCGTCTCGCGACCCTCTGCAAGCGCGTCATTGCTGCCGACGCTCACCTGCCGATCCCCCGCATCCGACGGTGGCTACGCATTGCCGACGCCGTGGTCGCCCGTGCCAACCCGCCGGCGCCGCGTGGGCCTGCCCCCCAGCAGGCCTTCCTGGTCGACCAGCATGTCGCCGATCCGGATGCCGCCGCCATCGATGTCGAACACACGCAGCTCGTTGGAGTGCGCGCTGGCGCGCAGCTTGACCACCGCCAGCATCCGCAGCAACCGGCTGTCGACCTCGATGTAGCGCTGCACGATGATCGCGTCGGTCAGGAAGGCGGTGCCATAAGGGCTGAAGCGCAGGTCGTCGTAGCGGTCCTCCAGCTCCGAGGTCATCAGCACTGTTGCGCCGGTGCTCGCCAGCGCGGTCACCATGCGCGCCACGGACTCACGGAAATCGGTGCGGAACGCCGGCGCCACGCCCAGTTCGAAACCGGAGAGCGAGTCGATCACCACCCGCGTCGCATTGCGTTGACGGATCTCGTTGATGAGCTGGATCGCAAACTCGTCGACCGAGAGGTCCAGCGCCTGGGGCTGCAGCAGGCTCACGCTGCCGACCTCGATCAACTCGGCGACGATCCGCGCACGCGTCAGGCGCGGGCGCTGCTCGAAGGCGGCCACGATGCCGGTTTCGCCATTCCGCGCGCCTTCGGCCAAGAAGGCCGAGGCGAGGATGGTCTTGCCCGACCCGGACGGGCCGGCGACCAGCAGCGAATAGCCGCGCGGCAGGCCGCCGCCCATCATCGCGTCGAGGCCGGGTACGCCCATGCCCAGCCGCGTGTCGTCCGCCACCTGCCTGCTGGGCACGGCGACCATAGCGATCTGCGGCGGCGGAAACACGGTGATGCCAGCACTGCCGATGCGGAAGGTGTGCAGCCCCGGCACCGTCGGCTGCCCGCGCATCTTGGTGATCTCGATCTTGCGCACCATCGAATGTCGCTGTACCTCCTGACGCAGCCAGATCAGGCCGTCGGCGACGGTGAAGACCGGATTGGGCTCGCGTTCGCTGAAGTACTCCCCGAGCAGGAAGGTCGTCGCCTGCCAGCTGGTCATCAGCATGCCGAGCGTCTGCACGAAGTGCTGCAGCGTGCCGTAGGGATTGCTGCTGCCCTGCCCTGCCAGCGACACCGAACGGAAGGAATCGATGAATACAAACGCCGGCCCGGTCTCTTCGACCACAGCGACGATGCGGTCCAGCACCTTCGACAGATCGCTGGAGGCACCTTCCTCGGCGAGGTTGATGAAGCGGACCGCGTGGCCGACCTTTTCGGTGTCGAAGAAATCGAACTGCTGCTGGTAGCGCAGCATCTTGAGCGGCGGCTCCCCGAGCACATTGAAGTACAGGGCCGGGCGCTCCGGCGTGGCCAGCGAGAACATCATCTGATGGGCGAGCGTGGTCTTGCCGCAGCCAGGCGCACCGGAGAGGATATTGAACGAGAACTCAGGCAGGCCGCCGCCGAGCACGTCATCGAGCCCCGGCACCCCTGTCGAAAGGCGATGGATCGTGGCTTTGTCGGTCATGGCGTGGTGTCCAGTGCGGCGTCGCCGCCGGAATGCGTGTCCTGCACGGAGCGCAGCAGTCGCTCGGTGAGCGTGGCGCCGATCAGGCTGGCGAGGAGGTCGCAGAAGGTCTGTAGCAGTACGCCGTTGGCGGCGACGGCGACGGCGGGGGTCTGTTGGGACAAGGTTCGGTGCAGCGGGACAAAGCCGCCAGCCTCGCGATCGGCGTCGTAGACCTCCGCCAGGCAGGCGTGGGTACCGCGGGTCAGATGCAGGCTGCGCCTGTAGAGCGCGGCAACGCCGGACGGCCCGATGATCGGTGACAGCGCGCCTTCAACGCCGCGCCAGACCGCCACCGCGGCATCGGCAATCGAAGACACCCCTGCCCCCTGCGCGACAAGATGCTCCAGCATGGCATTCAGTCGCTGGGCGTCGCCCGGCATCGGATGGTCCAGATCTGCCTGCACAGCGGAAAACCACGGCAGACGGAATGTCACCATACGCTAAAGCGGGCGGGCGCCAGGTGAGCATCCGGAGCGCCGGCGTCCAAGCTGGACGGTCCCCGGCGGGCGCCGATCGCGCTTCAGGCCATGAACTGCTCGCTGAGGATCCGCTCCTCGAGGTTGTGCTCGGGGTCGAACAGCAGCGTGACCGTGCGGTCGCGCGATTCGTGGATGGTGACCTCGACCACGTCGCGGACCTCGTGCGAGTCGGCGGTGGCGCTCATCGGGCGCTTGTACGGGTCGAGCACGCGGAAGCGGACCTGGGTGTCGGCGCGCAGCAGCGCACCGCGCCAGCGCCGCGGGCGGAACGGCGCGATCGGTGTCAGCGCGACCACGCCGCTGCCCAGCGGCAGGATCGGCCCGTGCGCGGAATAGTTGTAGGCGGTGCTGCCGGCGGCGGTGGCCAGGATGACCCCATCGCAGACCAGCTCTTCGAGCCGCGTCTGTCCGTTGAGCTCGATCGCGATATGCGCGGCCTGCCGCGTCTGCCGCAGCAGCGAGACCTCGTTGTAGGCGAGCGAGCCGACGCTGGTCCCGGACTCGGTGGAGGCCACCATCTCCAGCGGTCGCAACACCGCCGGCTCGGCGGATGCCAGCCGCGCGTGCAGGTCGCCACCGACGTCGTCGTCCGCCGCCGCCGGCAGCCGCTGCTGGTTCATCAGGAATCCCACGGTGCCCAGCTTCAGCCCGTAGACGGGCCGTCCCAATGCGCCGTGGCGATGCAGCGTCTGCAGCATGAAGCCGTCTCCGCCGAGCGCGCAGAGCACGTCGGCGTCCTCGGGTGCGTGCTGGCCATAGCGCGCGGTCATCGCGCCCAACGCACGCTGGGCGTCGTCAGTGGCGCTGGCGAGGAACGCGATCCGCTGCGGGCTGCTCATGGGCCGAGGATACCTGCTGGCTGTCCTGCCCCGCCCTCCGGCGTCAGCCCGACGCCGCCGCCAGCTGTGCCAGCCGACGTCCGGCCACCGACGCGGTCGGGTAGTCAAGGGTCTTCTGCGCGGCGAGCTCCGCCAGCATCGCCAGCGTGAAGCGCAGCGCCGCGTCGTCGCGGCCCAGCCACGCGGCGACCTGGTCGTCGGCGGTATCGCCCGGCATGCCCAGCGCCTGGGCGACCAGCGCACGCTGCTGCTCGGCGAGCTCGTCGCGCAGCACGCCGCGGGCCACCGCGTGCCAGCGGCCGTCCACCGGCAGCGCGTCGATCTGCTGTCGCAGCCACGGCAGGCCGAGCGCCTCGCCGAGGCGGAAATGCACGCGCGCGACGTCGACCGGATCCTCACCGCGCTCGCGCGCCAGCTCGATGATGTCGCAGCCCGCATCCATGTACGGCAGCGCCGCCAGCTGCCCGGCGAGGTCGAGCGGCACGCCCCGGTCCAGCCAGTCCTGCAGGGCGTGCTCGTAGGCCGGACGCTGGCCGCCGGTGAGGATGTCGTCGCCGGCACGGATCGCGACGAACCCGTCGCGGTAGCGCGCGACCGCGCTGGTGATGTCGGGGATCGCGCCCGGCCGCGCCAGCAGCCAGCCGGTGAAGGCCCGCTGCAGCGACCAGATCACCAGCAGCGCGTCGATCTGCACCGATTCCGCCACGCGGCCGTCGAGGGCGTCGATCTGCGCCCAAAGAGCGCGCGCGTCCAGCGTCTCGCGGGTGATGGTGAAGGCCTTGGCGACCTCCCCGACGCTGCGGCCGCTGTCCTCCTGCATGCGCAGCAGGAAGGTCGCGCCCATGCGGTTGATGGTGGAGTTGGTGACCGCTGTGGCGATGATCTCGCGCTTGAGGCGGTGCTGCTCCATCGCCTCGGCGTAGACCTGCTGCAGCGGCTGCGGGAAGTACCGCTGCAGCTCCTTGGACAGGTAGGGATCCTCGGGCACGTCGGACTCCAGCAGCTGCTGGAACGTGACCAGCTTGGCGTACGACAGCAGCACCGACAGCTCGGGCCGGGTCAGGCCCTGACCACGCCCGCGGCGCTCGGCGATCTCGGCGTCCGAGGGCAGAAACTCCAGCTGGCGGTCGAGCAGCCCCTGCGACTCCAGCGTGCGGATGAAATGCTGCTTGGACCCCAGCCGCGGCACGCTCATCCGCTCCATCAGGCTGATCGCCTGGTTCTGGCGGTAGTTGTCGAACAGCACCAGCTGCTCGACCTCCCCGGTCATCGACGCCAGCAGCGCGTTGCGCGCCTCGAGCGCCAGCGCACCGGACTGCACCTGCTGGTTGAGCAGGATCTTGATGTTGACCTCGTGGTCGGAGGTGTCCACGCCGGCGGAGTTGTCGATGAAGTCGGTGTTGAGCAGCACGCCCGCGTGCGCGGCCTCGATGCGGCCGAGCTGGGTCAGCCCCAGGTTGCCGCCTTCGCCCACGACGCGGCAGCGCAGGTCGCGGCCGTCGACGCGGATGGCGTTGTTGGCACGGTCGCCGACATCGCCGTGGGTCTCGGCGGCGCCCTTGACGTAGGTGCCGATGCCGCCGTTCCACAGCAGGTCGACCGGCGCCTTCAGGATCGCGGTCAGCAGCTCGCTGGGCGACAGCGCGGTGGTGCCGTCGGGCAACCCCAGCGACTCGCGCACCTGTGGCGAGACCGGGATCGACTTCAGCGTGCGCGCATAGATGCCGCCGCCAGCTGACAGCAGCGACGCGTCGTAATCCTCCCAGCTCGAGCGCGGCAGCGCGAACAGGCGCTGGCGCTCGGCGAACGAGGCTGACGCATCCGGAGACGGGTCGAGGAACACGTGGCGGTGGTCGAACGCCGCCAGCAGCCGGATGTGCGGCGACAGCAGCATGCCGTTGCCGAACACGTCGCCGGACATGTCGCCGATGCCGGCGACGGTGAAGTCCTCGCCCTGGCTGTCGCGGCCCATCGCGCGGAAGTGCCGGCGCACGGACTCCCACGCGCCCTTGGCGGTGATGCCCATGCCCTTGTGGTCGTAGCCGACCGACCCGCCGGATGCGAACGCGTCACCCATCCAGAAGCCGTGCCCAGCGGAAATGCCGTTGGCGATGTCGGAGAAGGTCGCCGTGCCCTTGTCGGCCGCGACCACCAGGTACGGGTCGTCGTCGTCGTGGCGGACCACGTCGCGTGGCGGCACCACGGCGCCGTCGACGAGGTTGTCGGTGATGTGGAGGAGGCCGTTGATGAACAGCCGGTAGCAGGCGATGCCCTCGGCGAGGATTGCGTCCCGGTCGCCGCCCACCGGCGGCCGCTTCGCGAAGAATCCGCCCTTGGCCCCCACCGGCACGATGACCGTGTTCTTGACCATTTGCGCCTTGACCAGCCCCAGCACCTCGGTGCGGAAGTCCTCGCGGCGGTCCGACCAGCGCAGGCCGCCACGGGCCACCGGCCCGAAGCGCAGGTGCACGCCCTCCACGCGCGGGCCGTAGACGAAGATCTCGCGGTAGGGGCGCGGTCGCGGCAGGTCCGGCACGCGGGCGGCGTCGAACTTGAACGAGATCACGTCATGCGGCGCACCGTCGGCGTCGCGCTGGTAGTAGCCGGTGCGCAGGGTCGCGTCGATGACGGCGATGAAGCTGCGCAGGATGCGGTCCTCGTCGAGGCTGGCGACATTGTCGAGCAGGTTCCTGAGCGCGCGGCGGGTCGCGTCGTATTGCGCGTTGCGCCCGTGCCGGCGCGCGGCCAGCACCGGCTGCAGCGCGGCTAGCGTGGCCTCGTCGCCCTTCGCCAGCAGCGCCACCTGGGCTTCGAACCGCTGCGCGCCGTTGGCGATCTCGTCGGCGCTCTCGTGCCCGGTGCGCGGATCGAAGCGCGCTTCGAACAGCTCCACCAGCAGCCGCGCCAGCAGCGGATAGCGGGTGAATGTCTCTTCGACGTAGGTCTGTGAGAACGGCACTCCCACCTGCAGCAGGTACTTGCAGTAGCCGCGCAGCATCGCGACCTGGCGCCAGTGCAGGCCCGCGGCCAGCACCAGCCGGTTGAAGCCGTCGTTCTCGGCGCCGTGGCGCCAGACGCTGGCGAACGCCTCGCCGAAGGCCTCGGCGTGGCGGCTGGCGTCGCCGTGGCCGCCGATCACCTCGACCTCGAAATCCTGGATGTAGGCCACGACCGGGCGATCGTCGCCGGGCAGCTCGATGCGGTAGGGATGCTCCGAGATCACCCGCAGGCCCATGTTCTCCATCATCGGCAGCACGTCCGACAGCGGCAGGTCGGCTTGCAGGCGGTAGAGCTTGAAGCGCAGCGCGCCCTCGCCCGGCTGGCAGCTGGGCGCGCGGTACAGGCTCAGCCGCAGGTCGTCCGCCGACGCCAGGGCGGACAGGTGCTCGACGTCGTCGGCGGCGATCGCCGGCGTCGCGCGCTCGATGTAGCCCGCGGCCAGTGCGCGCCCATAGCGGGCGACCAGCGCGAGCGCCGTCGCCTCGTCGTGGCGCTCGGCCAGCACGTCGCGCAGGTCGTCGTGCCAGTTGCGCACCAGCCCGGCGAGTTCGGCTTCGAGCGCCGCCGCGTCGACCGCCGGCAGCACGCCCGAACGCGGCCGCACGATCATGTGCAGCTGCGCCAGCGGGCTCTCGCCCATCGACACGCCGGTGTCGACGTGGTCCGCGCCCAGCGCCTGCTTGAGCATCGCCTCGATGCGCAGCCGCACATCGGTGTTGAAGCGTTCGCGCGGGATGTACACCAGCGCCGAGTAGTAGCGGCCGTAGCGGTCGCGGCGCAGGAACAGCTTGCTGCGCACGCGCTCCTGCAGGCCGATGATGCCCACGCCGAGGCGGTGCAGCTCCTCGGCCGACGACTGGAACAGCTCGTCGCGCGGCAGCGTCTCCAGGATGTGCTTGAGCGCCTTGCCGCTGTGGCTGGTCGCGTCCAGGCCGGAGGCGGCCATGACGTGCGCGTAGCGCTCGCGCACCAGCGGGATGTCCCAGGGGCGGCGATGGTAGGCGCTGGACGTGTACAGCCCGAGGAAACGCTGCTCGGCCACCGGGCGGCCATCGGCGTCGAACGCCAGCAGGCCGATGTAGTCCATGTAGCCGGGGCGGTGCACGGTCGAACGGGCGTTGGTCTTGGTCAGGATCAGTGCGTCGGTCGACTCCGCCCCGCCGTCGCCCTGCGGTACCAGCGTCGACAGCAGCCGCGAGCGTCCGACGTCCTGCGCGCGCAGCAGGCCCAGGCCGCTGCCCTCGACGGCCTGCAGCAGCTCGCTGCCGGCCTCGCCGCCGACCACGTATTCGCGGTAGCCGAAGAACGTGAAGTGGTCGTCCGCCGCCCAGCGCAGGAAATCGCGAACCTCCGCGCGCTGCGCAGGCGCCAGCGGCATGCTGCGCGCGTCGATGCCCTCCGCTACCTCGCGCATGCGCTCGCGCATCCGTCGCCAGTCGGCGACGATCGCGGCCACGTCGCGCAGCACCCGGCGCAGCGCATCCTCGATCGCCTGGGTGGCGCCCGCTTGCTGGCGGTCGATCTCCAGGTGCATCAGCGACTCCAGCGCGCCCTCGCCCACCGCCAGCACTTCGCCTCCGGCGTCGCGCCGCAGCGCGATGACGGGGTGGCCGAGCACATGGACGCCGACGCCCATGTCCGCCAGCGCCATCGTCACCGAGTCGACCAGGAACGGCATGTCGTCGTTGACGATCTGCAGCACGGTGTGCGGCGACTCCCAGCCATGGGTCGCAATGGTGGGGTTGAACAGCCGGATACGCGCCTCGCCCGCGGCGCGCCGGCGCGCGAAGTCGAGGAAGTCGTTGGCCAGTGCCGCCCAGCCGGCGGCATCGTGCTGCGGCAGCTCATCCTCGGTCATGCGCCGGTAAAACGCGGCGGCGAATGCGCTGGCGTCATCCTGGCGGTCCGCGCCTGCGCGCGCGCGGATCGCGACGAAGATCGGGTCCAGCATCTCGGCGCGCGCAGTCGATGACGCGCGGTCGGCCGTCGCGGGACGGGCAGCGGAGGTGTTGGCGCTCATGGCAGGTGTTCCGAAAAGGTGTCGGACCGAGGCACCGCGGCCGGCGGCCGCGATGGCATGGGATCAGCGGATACCGGTCTCGTTGCGGGCGATGACCAGGCGCTGGATCTCGCTGGTGCCCTCGTAGATCTCGGTGATCTTGGCGTCGCGGAAGTACCGCTCCAGCGGCATTTCCTTGGAGTAGCCCATGCCGCCATGGATCTGCAGCGCGCCGTGGGTGATGAACATCGCCGACTCCGACGCGGTCAGCTTGGCCACCGACGCCTCGGTGCTGAAGCGGCCGCCATTGCGGTCGGTCTGCTCCTTGGCCCACGCCGCGCGCAGGGTCAGGATCTCCGACGCGTCCAGCCGGCACTTCATGTCGGCGATGCGCGCCTGGACCATCTGGAAGCTGCCGATCGGCTGGCCGAAGCTCTTGCGCTCTTTCGCATAGGCGATCGCCGCCTTGTAGGCGGCCTTCGACAGGCCCACCGCCTGCGCGGCGATGCCAATGCGGCCGGCGTCGAGCACGCCCATCGCGATCCTGAAGCCCTCGCCCTCGGTGCCCAGAACCTCGCCCGCGTCGGCCACGTAGTCGGTGAACTCGACCTCGCAGGTCGCCGATGCGCGGATGCCGAGCTTGGGCTCGGTCTTGCCGCGGTGGAAGCCGGGCTTGTCGGCGTCGATCATGAACGCGGTGACCCCACGCGCGCCCTTGTCGGGATCGGTCATCGCGAACAGCACCACGTACTTCGCGACCGGGCCGGAGGTGATCCAGCTCTTCTTGCCGTTGATCACGAAACTGCCGTCGGCCTGCCTGACCGCGCGGCAGCGCATCGCCGTGGCGTCCGAGCCGGACTGCGGCTCGGTCAGCGCGAACGCACCGACCTCGCGGCCCTCGGCAATCGCGCGCACGTACAGCTGCTTCTGGTCCTCGTTGCCGAACTTGAGGATGCCGTTGCAGAACAGCGAGTTGTTGACGGAAACGATGGTCGAATGCGCGCAGTCAGCCTCGGCGATCTCCATGATCGCCAGCGCGTAGGAGGTCGGGTCCATGCCCGCGCCGCCGTACTCGGTCGGCACTTCGATGCCCATCAGCCCGTTCTCGCCCAGCAGCTTGATGTTCTCCGCCGGGAACTCGCCGGTGCGGTCGAAATGCTCCGCGCTCGGCGCGATCTTCTCGCGCGCGATGCGGCGCGCGACGTCCTGGATCATCAACTGCTCTTCGGTGAATCCAAAATCCACGATGCGCACTCCGGCAGGTGATCAGATGGGGTGATCGGGTGATGGGGAAGCTGGAGCCCGAATTGTAGCCGGGACGCCACCACGACCCCAGCACGCGCCTTGACGCATGCTGCCCTGCGCCGCAAAATATCTTTACATCGCGATGGGAAGATATTGATGGATCTGGAGGCCTGGTCCGCGCGCCTGAAGGTGCTTGCCGACGCCACCCGCGTGCGACTGCTGACGCTGCTGGAGGGCGAAGAGCTGACCGTGGCGGAGCTGTCGGCGATCACGCGCCTCGCGCAGCCGCGCGTGTCGACGCACCTGGCGCGCCTGAAGGAGGCCGGCCTGGTGCGCGACCGCCGCTCCGGCGTGTCCGCCTACTACCGCTTCGATGAAACCACGATCGACCCGGCGCAGCGCAGCCTGTGGCAGACGCTGCGCGTCGGCAGCGACGACCCGCTGCTGCGGCAGGACGCCGAGCGCGTGGCCGGCGTGCTTGCCACGCGCGCGGCCGACCGCAACTGGGCGGACTCGGTCGCCGGCGACATGGAGCGTCACTATTCGCCGGGACGCACCTGGGAGGCGCTGGCGCGCTCGGCGCTGCCGCTGCTGGAGACCGGCAACGTGCTCGACATCGCCTCGGGCGACGGGGTGCTTGCCGAACTGCTGGCACCGCATGCGCACCGCTATGTCTGCATCGACGCCAGTGCCCGCGTGGTCGGCGCCGCGGCCGAACGCCTGCGCCGCTACCGCAACGTCGAGGTGCGCGAGGCCGACATGCATGCGCTGCCGTTCACCGACGGCAGCTTCGACCTGGTGGTGCTCATGCATGCGCTCACCTATGCGTCGAAGCCGCCGCAGGCGGTGGCCGAGGCCGCGCGCGTGCTGCGGCCGGGTGGCCGCCTGCTGCTGTCCAGCCTCGCCCGCCACGAGCACCGCAATGTCGTCGCCGCCTACGGCCACGCCAACCTCGGCTTCAGCGACCGCGAGCTGCGGCGCTTCGTCGAGAAAGCGGGCCTGTCGCTCCAGAGCACCGAGACCGTGACCCGCGAGAAGCGCCCGCCGCACTTCGAGGTCATTTCGCTGATCGCGAGGAAGCCATGACCACCCACCGCCACCTGCCCTGGCTGCATCCGGCGCGCGTCGCCGCGCTCCAGGACGCACTGTCGCACCGCATCCTGCTGATTGATGGTGCGATGGGCACGATGATCCAGCGCCACGGACTACAGGAAGCCGACTACCGCGGCACGCGGTTCGTCGACGGCTTCGACCGCCTGCATGGCGATGGTGGCCTCGGCGGGCACGACCTCAAGGGCAACAACGACCTGCTGCTGCTCAGCAATCCCGACATCATCGCCGGCGTCCACCGCGAGTACCTCGATGCCGGCGCCGACCTGGTCGAGACCAACACCTTCAACGCCACCGCGGTCAGCCAGGCCGACTACCACCTCGAGCACCTGGTCGGCGAGCTCAACCGCGCCGGCGCCGCGGTCGCACGCGCCGCTTGCGACGCCGCGGAGGCGCTGACGTCGGGCAAACCACGCTTCGTCATCGGCGTGCTCGGCCCGACCAGCCGCACCGCGTCGATCAGCCCCGACGTCAACGATCCCGGCTATCGCAATACCAGCTTCGACGCGCTGCGCGAGACCTACCGGGAGGCGGTCGAGGGGCTGATCGACGGCGGTGCCGACACGCTGATGGTCGAGACCGTGTTCGACACCCTCAACGCGAAGGCGGCGCTCTACGCGATCGAGGAAGTCTTCGACGACCGCGGCGGGCGGCTGCCGGTGATGATCTCCGGCACCATCACCGATGCCTCCGGCCGCACCCTGTCAGGACAGACGGTGGAGGCGTTCTACGCGTCGGTCGCGCACGGCCGGCCGCTGTCGATCGGCCTCAACTGCGCGCTTGGCGCCAAGGACCTGCGCCCCCACGTGGAGACGCTGTCTTCAATCGCGGACGGTTACATCAGCGCACACCCCAACGCCGGGTTGCCGAACGCGTTCGGCGAGTACGACGAGACCCCGGAGGAAATGGCGGAGACGCTGCGCGAGTTCGCGCAGTCCGGGCTGCTCAACATGGTCGGGGGCTGCTGCGGCACCACGCCCGCGCACATCGCCGCGATCGCGCGTGCGGTCGACGGCGTCGCCCCGCGCGCACTGCCGCGCGGCATCAGGGACGCCGTATGACCGTCGACGGGCTCCCGCGCCGCCACACCCGGCTGTCGGGCCTCGAGCCACTGGTGATCACGCCGGAGCTGCTGTTCATCAACATCGGCGAGCGCACCAACGTCACCGGCAGCGCGCAGTTCCGCAAGCTGGTCAAGGAGGATCGCTTCGAGGAGGCGGTCGTCGTCGCCCGCCAGCAGGTCGCCAACGGCGCGCAGATCCTCGATGTCAACATGGACGAGGGCATGATCGACTCGGAAGCGGCGATGGTGCGCTTCCTGAACCTGATCATGTCCGAGCCCGACATCGCCCGCATCCCGGTGATGGTCGACTCCTCCAAGTGGAGCGTGATCGAGGCAGGGCTGAAGTGCCTGCAGGGCAAGTCGATCGTCAACTCGATCTCGCTCAAGGAAGGCGAGGCGGCGTTCGTCGAGCAGGCGCGCAAGGTGCTGCGCTACGGCGCCGCCGCGGTCGTCATGGCCTTCGACGAGGACGGCCAGGCGGACACCTGCGCGCGCAAGGTCGAGATCTGCACCCGCGCCTACCGGGTCCTGGTCGACGAGGTCGGGTTTCCGCCCGAGGACATCATCTTCGACCCCAACATCTTCGCGATCGCCACCGGCATCGAGGAGCACGACAACTACGCCGTCGACTTCATCGAGGCGACGCGCATCATCCGCGCGACGCTGCCGCACTGCCACGTTTCGGGCGGCGTCTCCAACGTCTCGTTCTCGTTCCGCGGCAACGAGGTCGTGCGCCAGGCGATCCACGCGGTGTTCCTGTACCACGCGATCCGCGCCGGCATGGACATGGGCATCGTCAACGCCGGCGGCATGCCGATCGTCGACGACCTCGACCCCGAGCTGCGCGAGCGCGTGGAGGACGTGGTGCTCAACCGCCGCCGCGACGGCACCGAGCGCCTGCTGGAACTGGCAGAACGCTACCGTGGGAGAAAGGGCCAGGCGCAGGTCGTGGACCTCGCCTGGCGCGAGCGGCCGGTCAACGCCCGCCTCGGGCACGCGCTGGTGCACGGCATCGACCAGTACGTCGAGGTCGACACCGAGGAGGCGCGCGCGCGATCCACGCGGCCGCTGGACGTGATCGAAGGTCCGCTGATGGACGGCATGAACGTCGTCGGCGACCTGTTTGGCGCCGGCAAGATGTTCCTGCCACAGGTGGTCAAGTCGGCGCGGGTCATGAAGAAGGCGGTGGCCTACCTGCTGCCGTGGATCGAGGCCGAGAAGCTGCGCACGGGCGAGGTCGGCAGGAACAACGGCACCATCGTCATGGCGACCGTCAAGGGCGACGTCCACGACATCGGCAAGAACATCGTCGGCGTGGTGCTCGCCTGCAACAACTTCGAGGTCATCGACCTGGGCGTGATGGTGCCGACACAGGTGATCCTGGACCGCGCGCGGGAGGTCGACGCCGACGTCATCGGGCTGTCCGGGCTGATCACGCCGTCGCTGGAGGAGATGACCCACGTCGCGCGCGAGATGCAGCGCCAGGGCATGACGATGCCGCTGATGATCGGCGGCGCGACCACGTCGCGCGCGCACACCGCGCTGAAGATCGACCCGCACTACAAGTCGCCCACGGTCTGGGTCAAGGACGCCTCGCGCGCGGTCGGCGTGGCGCAGTCGCTGATCTCGCGCGAGCTGCGCGAGGCGTTCGTCGCCGCCAACGATGCCGACTACGCCGAGATCCGCGAGCGCCACCGCAACCGCGGCGACGCCAAGCGCCTGGTGTCGCTGGACAAGGCGCGCGCGCAGCGCTTCGACGGCGGCTGGGACGCGTACGTACCACCCGCGCCGAGGACCCCCGGTGTCACCGTGCTTGACGACCATCCGCTGTCGGACCTTGTCGAACTGATCGACTGGACCCCGTTCTTCCAGGCCTGGGAGCTGGCCGGCCGCTACCCGGCGATCCTCGACGACGCCGTGGTCGGCACGCAGGCGCGGGAGCTGTTCGCGGACGCACAAGGCATGCTGCGGCGGATCGTCGACGAGCGCTGGCTGACGGCGAAGGGCGTGTTCGGGCTGTGGCCGGCGCAGTCCGACGGCGATGACGTGCTGGTCCGCGTCGACCACGGCGACGACGGCGTGCGCGAGACGCGGCTGCATTTCCTGCGCCAGCAGGTCGACAAGCCGGTCGACCGCCCCGACTTCTGCCTGGCCGACTTCATCGCGCCGGGCGACGGTGGCGTCGACGACTGGATCGGCGCGTTCGCGGTGACCGCGGGCATCGGCATCGACGCCCACGTCGCGCGCTTCGAGGCCGACCACGACGACTACAACGCCATCCTGCTCAAGGCGCTGGCCGACCGGCTGGCCGAGGCTTTCGCCGAGCGGCTGCACCAGCGCGTGCGCCGCGGGCATTGGGGTTACGCGTCGGACGAGGCGCTGCGCAACGACGACCTGATCGCCGAGAAGTACCGCGGCATCCGCCCCGCCCCCGGCTATCCTGCGTGCCCCGAGCACAGCGAAAAGGGCACGCTGTTCGAGCTGCTGGATGCGCCGGGAAACGCCGGCATGTCGCTCACCGAGAGCTTCGCGATGCTGCCGACGGCGGCGGTGTCCGGGTACTACTTCAGCCACCCGAAGAGCCAGTATTTCGTCGTCGGCCGGGTGTCGCGCGAGCAGGCCGTGGACTATGCCAAGCGCAAGGGCGTGGAGCTGGCGATGGTGGAACGCTGGCTGGCGTCGAACCTCGACTACGACCCGGAGTGAGCCCGGCCGGGACGCGACCAGCGCGGTCGCGACCCCCGTGCTACCAGACCAGGTCGTCGGGCACCTGGAACTTCGGGTCGGCATAAGGGTCGTCGCCGGCCACCGCCGAGGGGTCGACCTTCAGCGCCACCGCCGGCGCGAATGCCGCCTCGACCTGCGCCAGCACGTCGGCAGGCACCAGCAGGTATCGGCCCTTCTGCTGCACCACGCCGATCACGCCGGCGTTGAGCGCGCGAAGCTGCTCCGCGGTGACGTGCACGCGCTTGATCTTGCCGCCGTATTCGAAATGCCGCGCGATATCGGCCTCGGCGTCGTTCAACACCCGGCCCTCGATCAGCGCATCGGCGGCCGCGCGCGCCTCGCGACGCAGCCGCGCCTCCTCCTGCTTCGCCTGCTCGGCGGCGATGCGCTCGTCCTTCTCGCGCTGCGCGCGGATGGCGTAGGCCTTGGCGAGGTCGATGTCTTCGCGCGGCCTGCCGCGACCGCCCTGCGGGCCGCGACCCGGGCTGGCACCG
>LXQJ01000022.1:41477-68061 GCA_001683895.1 Luteimonas sp. ANT-B3E
GCGCGTGTCGCCGCGGTCGCCAGGCTTGCGCGCGACACCGGGAGAACGCCTGCCGTGAGCGTCCTGCGGTCGTGCACGCGGGTTCCCATCCCGCGCCGCGCCGCCGTCCCCGCGCGCGCGCGCGCCGGGATGCTGGCCGTCGCCGCGCTTGCCATCGGGCCGCCCGCCGTCGGGCCACCCGCCTCCAGACGGCGCGCCGCGCGGCGGAGGGCGGGGCCGTTCGGGCGCAGGCGCCGGCTTGAAGCCGAGGCCGAGGAGCTGGTCGCGCAGGGAGTCGGTCATCGGGGATCAGTAGTGGGGGGGTGGCGGCTCGGTGGCCGGGTCGGCGAACAGCTCGCCGCGGCCCTGGCGCATGTCATCGAGCGCGCGCCGCAGCTGCTCGGCGTGGCGGGTCGCCTCCATTCGCGACTGCGCCAGCGCGTCGCCGAGTTCGGCCAGCGCGTGCTCCTGGAACGCGAGCCGCGTCTCCAGCTCGATGATGCGCTGCTCGAAGTCGCCGCTGACGTCGCGTGCCATCAGGCGTCGACCGGACGCAGCGAGCGGCCGCGGCCGATGCCGTAGTACGCGATGCCGGCGGCCTCGACCTCGGCCGGGTGGTACAGGTTGCGGCCGTCGAAGATGACGGCGTCCGCCAGCGTCGCCGCCAGGCGGGCGAAGTCCGGGCTGCGGAACTGCTTCCACTCGGTCACCACCACCAGTGCGTTGGCACCGTCCAGCGCCTCCGGAGCCGACGCGCACAGCACGAGGTCGTCGCGCGCACCGAAGATCCGTGCCGCCTCTCCGGCCGCTTCGGGGTCGTAGGCGCGCACGCGCGCGCCCGACGCCCACAGCTGGCGCAGGAGTTCGCGGCTCGAGGCCTCGCGCATGTCGTCGGTGTCGGGCTTGAAGGACAGCCCCCAGACCGCGAAGGTCCTGCCGGCCAGCGACGCAGCACCGCCGTCCCCGCGGTAGTGGCGCTGCACCAGCGCGTGCAGGTGGCCCTTCTGGCGCTGGTTCACGGCCTCGACCGCCTGCAGCAGCAGTGGCGCATGGCCGTGCTGCTCCGCGGTGCGCGCCAGTGCCTGCACGTCCTTGGGGAAGCATGAGCCACCGTAGCCGGCGCCGGGATAGATGAAGTGCCAGCCGATGCGCGGATCCGAGCCGATGCCCTGCCGCACCTGCTCGATGTCGGCACCGACGCGCTCGGCGATGTTCGCCATCTCGTTCATGAAACTGATCTTGGTCGCCAGCATCGCGTTGGCCGCGTACTTGGTCAGCTCCGCGGAGCGCACGTCCATGACCACGAAGCGGTCGCGATTGCGGTTGAAGGGCGCGTACAGCCGGCGAAGCCGCTCGACCGCCTCCGGGCTGTCGGATCCCACGACAATGCGGTCAGGCCGCATGCAGTCGTCGACCGCCGCGCCCTCTTTCAGGAACTCCGGGTTGCTGACGACATCGAACGCGACCTCGACGCCACGCGCGGACAGCGCCGCTGCGATCACCGCGCGCACGCGGTCGGCGGTGCCCACCGGCACCGTCGACTTGCCGACCACGACCGCGGGCGCGACAAGGTGCTCACCAATGGTCGCGGCCACCGCCAGCACGTGCTGCAGGTCGGCGCTGCCGTCCTCGCCGGGCGGCGTGCCGACGGCGATGAAAACGACCTCGCCGTGCGCCACAGCGGCTGCAGCGTTGGTGGTAAACCGCAGCCGCCCGGCCGCGTGATTGGCGCGCACCATCGGCGCCAGCTCGGGCTCGAAGATGGGGATCGCACCGGCCTCGAGCGCCGCGACCTTGGCCGCGTCGATGTCCACGCACAGCACGTCGTGCCCGACCTCGGCGAGGCAGGTGCCGCTGACGAGGCCTACATAGCCGGTCCCGAAGACCGCGACGCGCATGGCGCGCTACTGCTGCGCTGGCGCCGCCGGCCCGGCCTGGGCTGCCGCGTCGACGATCTCCAGCAGCTCGACCTCGAACACAAGCGTCGCGTTCGGGCCGATCGGGCCGCCTGGCGTGCCCTGCTCGCCGTAGCCCAGCGCGCTCGGCACCCACAGCCGGTACTTGCTGCCCACCGGCATCAGCTGCAGGCCCTCCTGCCAGCCCGGGACCACCTGGCCGATCGCGAACACCACCGGTTCGCCGCGGTCGTAGGAGCTGTCGAACGTGGTGCCGTCGAGCAGCGTGCCCTTGTAGTGCACGCGGACGGCGTCGTCCGCGGTCGGGCGCGTGCCGTCTCCGGCGGTCATGACCTCGTACTGCAGGCCGGAGGCGGTGGTGGTGACGCCTGTCTTCCTGCCGTTGGCTGCGAGGAAGGCCGCGCCGTCGGTGAGGTTCTTCTGCCCGGCCGCCTCGGCCTCGGCGGTCATCTTGGCCTGCATGCGCTCGCCAAATGCGGCGGCCACCTGCTGGGCCTGCTCCGGCGTCATCAGCAGCTCGCCGTCGTCGAGCGTGGTGCGCACGGCCTTCATCACGGTGTCGAGGTCGATGTCGTCCTTGATCGGCTCCAGCGACTGCCCGAGCTGCATGCCGATCATGTAGCTGGCCTGCTCCTTGTCGGTCCGCAGCCCGGGAATCGCGGTCGCCGCGGCCGCGTCACCGCCGGCGGCGGCGCCAGCGGCAGGCGCATCGGCAGCGGTGTCGGACGGCGGGTTGCACGCGACCAGCGCGAGGGCAAGGGACGCGGCGAGCGTGCCGGCGGCGCAGTGGCGGAGGGTCAGCTTCATGGTCGGGAGGTCCTGGACAGCGGGAAGGAAGAGCCGGCGCGTGGGCGCGGGCCAATGTAAACGCGGCGCGTGGGCGCCAAGGCTCAAAGCACCTGGAGCAGTTCGACGTCGAAGACCAGGGTCGCGTTGGGGCCGATCGAGCCAGGGCTGCCGCGCTCGCCGTAGCCGAGCTCGCCTGGAATCCAGAAGCGGTACTTGGCACCGGTTGGCATCATCGACACTCCCTCGGTCCAGCCGGCGATGACCTGCCCCAGCCCGAACTCGGCGGGCTCCTGACGCGCGTAGGAGCTGTCGAAGACGGTGCCGTCGAGCAGCTTGCCCTCGTAGTGCACGCGCACGCGAGAGGTCGGCAGCGGGCGCTGGCCCGCGCCCTGGCGCAGCACCATGTACTGCAGGCCCGAAGACGTGGTGAACACGCCCTTGGCGCCGCGGTTGCCGGCGAGGAATGCAGCACCGTCGGTGGCATTGGTGCGCCCGAGCTGCGCCGCGCGCACCTGCATCTGCGCCTGCACGCGGGTGGCGAAGGTCTTGCGCAGCGCCTCGGCGTCGGCGTCGGTCAGCAGCGGCTGGCCACCATCGACCGTGGTGCGCAGCGCCTGCAGCATCACCGGCATCTCGATCTCGTCGCGGATCGGCGCCAGCGAACGGCCGACGTCGGCACCGATCAGGTAGCCCACCTTGTCGCGATCCACCGCGGGCGGTTGGCTGCCGGGCGCCATGCCCGGGACCGGACGGCCGCTGCGAGCGGCAATGCGTTGCATCAGTGCCGGGCCCAGCGTGCGCGCTTCGTCCTCGGTCAGCAGCGGCGCACCGCCGTCGAAGGCGTTGGTGATCGCACGCTCGAACGCCGCCATGTCGAGCTCGGGGGCGGCCGGCTCGATCGAGCGGCCGACGTCCATCCCGACCATGTAGCTGATCTTCTGGCGCTCGGTGGCCAGGGCATCGACCGCCTGCGCCGCGGCGATACCGGTGGGAACCACCGCAGCGGCGATCGCCAGCGCGGCCAGGCCGCGCAACGGAAACTTCATCGGGTCTCACTCCTGGAGATGTGCGCGGCGGCGCCGGGGGGGCGTCGCGAGGCGGGCATTGTCGCGGCAGCGGCGTGTCCGGGCAATCGCCGGCGGCCGGACGCGTTCAGCGCGGCCCTCGGCGGCTTCCCTGCCCCCGCCCGCGCCGCGATCCAGAAGGGCCCTGCGTCCTGAAAAAAAGTGACCGACCCACTTGACGACGCGTGTAGTGGTGTTATAGTTGAATACAACACCGATGACCCAGTGCAGGAACCCCGCATGAGCCCCAACATCCACAACACCCTGATGGCATTGTCGTCCGCGTTGCTGATGCTGGTGGTGGCCCTGATGCTGGCGGTGCCGGCGCCTCGCGCGGTGGGCATCTCGACGCAACGTGTCGGCGCCGAGGCGCGCGCGCCTCTGGCGCTGGCCGGGACCCCCGGCCCGGTGCTGGTGGCCGCCGCGAACCGCGTCGAACCGGACGAGGCCGACGAGGCGCCGCGACGCGCAACGCGCGTCGCCCGTCGCCCCGACATCCGCAGCGCCATCGCGCTGCCCTATTTTTCCTTCGCGCAGGGACTGCGCCGCGGCAAGGGAGGCTGACATGTCCGGTATCCAGTGGAGCGATGGCGCTCCGATCTACCGCCAGCTCAAGGAGCGCGTCGTGGCGATGATGCTCGACGGCGTCCTGAAGCCCGGCGATGCCCTGCCCTCCGTGCGCCAGGTCGCCGCGGAGTACCAGCTCAATCCGATCACGGTCTCGCGCGCCTACCAGGAGCTCGCGGACGAAGCGCTAGTCGAAAAACGCAGGGGGCTGGGGATGTATGTCACCGAGGAAGCGTCGAAGAAGCTGCTCGCCAATGAACGCGAGCGGTTTCTGCGGGAAGAGTGGCCACTGGTCATGGAGCGCATCACGCGCCTTGGCCTGTCGATGGACGACCTGCTGCGGCCGCTGCCGCTCACGAGGAGCAACGCATGAACACCTCCGTCCACGCCGGCGCCGATGCCGGCATCCCGATGGACTCGCGCTTTGACGTCGCGACGGCGGGCACGTCCCCCACCGTGGTCCGCGCCAGCGGGCTGCGCAAGGCCTACCGCAAGAAGCTGGCGCTCGACGGCACCTCGTTCGAGATCCCGGCCGGCCGCATCGTCGGGCTGATAGGCCCCAACGGCGCCGGCAAGACCACCGCGCTGAAGGCGATGCTGGGACTGATTCCGTTCGAGGGCGAGATGCAGGTGCTGGGCCGCGACCCGCGCACCGAGCGCGACGCGCTGATGAACGACGTCTGCTTCATCGCCGACGTCGCGGTGCTGCCGCGCTGGCTGCGGGTGCGCGAGGCGATCGACTTCGTCGAGGGCGTGCACCCGCGCTTCGACCGCGCCCGCTGCGAGCGCTTCATCGCCAATACCCAGCTCAAGCCGGGGCTGCGCGTGCGGGAGATGTCCAAGGGCATGATCGTGCAGCTGCACCTGGCCCTGGTGATGGCCATCGACGCGCGCCTGCTGGTGCTCGACGAGCCGACGCTCGGCCTCGACATCCTCTATCGCAAGCAGTTCTACCAGCGCCTGCTGGAGGACTACTTCGACGAGCAGAAGACGATCCTCATCACCACACACCAGGTGGAGGAGATCGAACACATCCTGACCGACGTGATGTTCATCCGCGACGGACGGATCGTGCTCGACGCCCCGATGGAGGCGGTTGGGGAGCGCTTCGTCGAGGTGCTGGTGGACGCCGCGCAGGCCGACAACGCCCGTGCGCTGCAGCCCATCGACGAGCGCGCCCTGCCCTTCGGCAAGACCGTGATGCTGTTCGACGGCGTCTCGCCGGCGGCGCTGTCGAGCTTCGGCGAGACGCGCACGCCCGGCCTCGCCGACCTCTTCGTGGCCACGATGAAAGGAACCTACGCATGAACGCCACCACTGCCACCGCCCTCGACGCGGCCCCGGTTGCACGCCCGCAGCCGCATCCGACGCGCCGCTTCGCGCTGCTGCTGCGCAGGGAGTTCTGGGAGCACAAGGGCGGGTTCCTGTGGGCGCCAGTGATCGCCGGCGCGATCTCGCTGCTGCTGACCGCGGTGTTCATCGTGATCGCGTACGTCGCGGCGTCGCGGCTGTCGGGCGACGAGGCGATCGTGCTCGACGACGGCACCTCGATGTCGATCAACGGCCTGGACCTGGGCGCGCTGACCTCGCAGATGAGCGCGGAGGACATGCAGCAGCTGGCCGCCGGCATCGACATGACGATGCTGATGTCGTCATCGTGGCCATTCATCGCGCTCGGCTTCGTGGTGTTCTTCTATTGCCTCGGGGCCCTGTACGACGAGCGCAAGGACCGCAGCGTGCTGTTCTGGAAGTCGCTGCCGCTGTCGGACTCCGCGACCGTGCTGTCGAAGGTCGCCAGCGCGACCCTGGTGGCACCGTTGATCGCCACGCTGGCGGCGATCGGGACGATGTTCGCGTTCCTTTTGATGATCAGCATCGTGGTCATGTTCCACGGCGGCGACCCGCTGCAGCTCATCTGGGGTCCGGGCAGCCCGCTGCGGCTGTCGGCGCAGCTGCTCGCCGCGATCCCGGTGTACGCCCTGTGGGCGCTGCCGACCGTGGGCTGGCTGATGCTGTGTTCGGTCTGGGCGCGCAGCAAGCCATTCCTGTGGGCGCTGATGGTGCCGGTGCTGGCCGGCGTGTTCGTGTCGATGGCCGGGCTGATGCGCCTCGCCGCGCTGGAGACCAGCTGGTTCTGGACCAACATCGTGGCAAGGATGCTGCTGTCGGTGGTGCCGATCACCGGCGCCGACCTGGCCCGCATGGGCCGCACCGATTTCGACACGCCCGGCGCCGTCGTGGAGCTCTTCAGCGTCGCTGCCATGTACGCCAACCTCGCGACGCCGCAACTGTGGATCGGCGCCGTCGCCGGCGTGCTGATGATCTATGTCGCCATCCGCCTGCGCCGCTGGCGCGACGACGGCTGATCCGCAACGGCACCCGACGCGGGCGACACCGCTACCCGGGATGCCATCCAGGCAGTACACATCGACCGCAACACTGGAGCCGCAGATGAAGATGTACGCGACCATCCTCCTCGCCACCGCGCTGCCGATGATGGCGGCATGCAGCCAACCGGCTACGCCGCAGGACGCCACGGGGGCAGACGGCGTCCCCGCTGCTGACGCGCCCATTCGCCCACCGCGCACGGCGATCGGGCGCACCGTGGCCCGCGCGATGGACGAGGCGCGCGCCACGCTGGCGACCGAGGATATCGCGCTCACGGACGTCAACATCTCGCGCCGGAACGGAGGCTTCAGCGTGGCCTCTGATGACCGAGTTGCGGACGGCCGCCCGAAGGCCACGATCAGGCCCGACGGGACGCTGCTGATCGACGGCCAGCCGGTGCCCGCCGATGCGCGCCAGCGCGCCCTGCTGCTGCGCTACCGCGGTGAGCTGGAGGCGATCGCCAGTGCCGGCATGGACATCGGCGTGCAGGGCGCCGACCTCGGCATGCGCGCGGCGACCGAGGCGTTGAAGGGGGTGTTCAGCGGCAACACGGCGGATGTCGATGCGCGGATCGAAGCCGAGAGCGAACGGATCAAGCTCGCCGCGCGCGCGCTGTGCGACAGGCTGCCGGCGATGCTGCGCACGCAGACCACGCTCGCCGGGGCAATGCCCGCGTTCCGCCCCTACGCGACCATGGACCAGGGTGACATCGACGACTGCTACGCAGACGACGCCAGTGACGCAAACCGAACCGCAACCCGCGACGGGACGCGTTCGGCCATCCGCGATGGGATCCGTTCCGGCATCCGTAGGACGACCCAGGCAGTGGTTCCGAGCGTCAACGTCGACCCCGCACGCGAGGCCGATGCCGCCGCCGAGACTCAGCCGGACCGCGCCCCTTCCGCATCCGCCGCAGCCGAACGCCGATGAAGTCCTCTGTCCGGCCGCTGCCACCGGCGGCAACGCTTGCATTCCTTCGCCGAGGCCGACTCCACCGCACGGCACTGTCCACGCGACGGGCACAGGATCTCCCCGTCACCGCATTTCCCAGAGGTCACGACATGAGCGCACTCCGTTCCTTCATCTGCCTGCTGCCGCTGCTTGCGATGATCGGCTGCGACCTGCAGACCGATCCTTCCGTTGGCAGCGAAGCGGCCCCCGCCAACGCCGCGACTGGACGCCAGGACGGCGCCGCGCTGCTCGCGGCGGTCGACCGCGGCGATCTCGATGCGGTCCGGCGCCTGATCGGCGAAGGCGCCGATCCCGACACGCGCATCCGTGGCGACGGGACCGCACTGATCCAGGCCTCCCGGCGCGGCCATCTGGACATCGTCGACCTGCTCCTGCGCTCCGGTGCGGGGGTCGATGCCGCGTCGCGTGGCGACGGCAATCCCCTGATCGCCGCGTCGATGTCGGGCCACCAGGATGTCGCCGAACGTCTGCTGGACGCCGGCGCGGACGCCAACGCGGTCGTGGCCGGCGACGAGACGCCGCTCATCAACGCAGCCAGCAAGGGTCATCTGGGTCTTGTCGAGCTGCTGGTCGCGCATGGTGCGGACGTCAATCTCGGCGTTGACGCCAACATGGGCGAGTGGCGCACGCCGCTGAACCAGGCGCGCGCCCAACCGGTTCGCGCCTATCTCGTCGCCAGGGGCGCAGTCGAAGACGGCCGTCGCTGACGAGACGCGTGGCCGGCATGTGGATCCGCGCTCGGCGCGCCGCTCTCGCTGCGCTCGACAATCCGCAACGCTCGAACCCTCATATGGAACCCGAGGAGGCTCTGATGAAATCGATCCTGATCTGCTATCTCGTGCTTGCGGTTGCCACTGCCAGTGGTTGCAGCCAACAGTCAACCGACGCCAGCCACAGCTCCGTAATGCAGCACATCACCCTGCGGGACGATCGCGTGGGCGCGAACGCGGCGGATGGACACACGGCATGGATCGCCGCGGACGGCACGCTTGAAATCGACGGTGCGCAGGTTCGACTGGAGGCCGGGCAGGAGGCGCTTGCGAAGCAGTACTACGCCCAGGCCATCGCACTGCGCGACCAGGGAATCGCCGCAGGCAAGGGCGGGGCCAGGGTTGCCGGCAAGGCCATTGGCAGCGTCCTGGACGGACTGGGCAGGGGCAACCCCGATGAGATTGGGTCAAAAGTGGAAGCGGAAGCGAGCGCATTGGAAGCCGAGGTCCTTCGGCTTTGCAATCACATTGGCGATTTGCAGACCACCCAGGATGCCCTTGCGGTGGCGGTGCCTGCGTTCCGCCCCTACGCCACGATCGACGACGCGACCGCGGCAGAGTGCCGCTCGAGGTAGGTCGTTCGAAACGGATCGGCCCGGCTCGCGTCGCCATCCAGCGCCGGGAAACGGATCAATGGGGTGAGGAAGCGGCTCAGCCGCTCCCCTCGCCGATACCGCCGCGGGTCAAGGCGGCGGGATCGAGAAGCTTGCGCAAGCGGGCCGCTGGCAACCCGCTGTCTTCCAGCGCGACATCGAACACCGGCCGACCATCTTCGTAGGCACGTTTGGCGATGGCGGCCGCCTTCTCGTAGCCGATGATGGGATTCAGCGCCGTGACTAGGATCGGATTGCGGTCGAGTGCGGCGGTGACCACGTCCTCGCGCACCTCGAGTCCGGCGATCGCGCTGTCGGCCAGCAGCCGCGACACGCTCGCCAGCAGACCGATGCCGTCCAGCAGGTTGGCCGCCACCAGCGGCAGGGTCACGTTGAGCTGGAAGTTGCCGCTCTGGCCACACACCGTGATCGCGACGTGGTGCCCCATCACCTGCGCGCAGGCCATCACCGTGGCCTCCGGGATCACCGGGTTGACCTTGCCCGGCATGATCGAACTGCCCGGCTGCAGCGACGGCAGCGCGATCTCGCCCAGCCCGGCCAATGGCCCGGAGTTCATCCAGCGCAGGTCGTTGGCGATCTTCATCAGCGCCACCGCCAGCGCGTTGAGCTGGCCCGACAGCTCCACCGCGTCGTCCTGCGATGCGATGCCCTCGAACAGGTCCTTCGCCCGATCGAATCGGGTGCCGGTCGCGGTCGACAGCGCTTTCGCCATGGCCTTGCCGAAACGCGGATCGGCATTGACGCCGGTGCCGATGGCGGTGCCGCCGATCGGCAGCCGGCGCAGGCGTTTGAGGGTGTCGTGGAATCGCGCCTCGGCGGACGCGAGCTGCGACGACCACGCCCCGAACTCCTGCCCGAACGTCAGCGGCATCGCGTCCATCAGGTGGGTGCGGCCGGTCTTGACCACCCCCCGCAGGTCGTGCGCGCGGCGGTCGATGACTGCACGCAGGTGCGCCACCGCCGGCAGCAGCTCCTCGACCACCGCCAGCTGCGCGGCGACGCGCAGCGCGGTCGGGATGACGTCATTGGAACTCTGGCCGAGGTTGACGTGGTCGTTGGCGTGCACGGCCGCCTTGCCGGCGCGTGTGGCCAAGGTGGCGATGACCTCGTTGGCATTCATGTTGGACGACGTGCCGGAGCCGGTCTGGTAGACGTCGACCGGGAACTGCGCGTCGTGTTCGCCAGCGGAAACGGCGTTGGCGGCCGCCGCGATCACGCGCGCCACGCCCTTGGGCAGGTGGCCGAGATCGGCGTTGACGCCCGCGGCCGCGGCCTTGACCAGCCCGAGCGCGCGGATGAAGCCGCGCGGCATCGGCCGCCCCGACACCGGGAAATTGTCGACCGCACGCTGGGTCTGCGCGCCCCACAGCGCGTCGGCGGGCACCTCCAGCGCGCCCATGCTGTCGTGCTCGGTGCGGAAGCGGGACCTGGCCATGCGGATGCTCCTGTCGGGCAGCGCAGCATACGCAGCGCACCGCGCGCGCCGCGTGGGTACCGGGCGCTACCGGCACGCCCACCGCCGGCGCTGGCGGGACGCCGCGCTAGAATCCGCGTCCGCTCCCGCCACCCCCGGCCGACCTCGATGCCCGACGCCGTCGCTGCCCAGCTGCTCGCCCTGTCCCCGCTTGACGGCCGCTATGGCGGCAAGGTCGACGCGCTGCGGCCGGTGTTTTCGGAGTACGGCCTGATCCGCGCCCGGGTTCATGTGGAGATCGAATGGCTGCTGGCCCTGGCGGCGGATCCGGGCATCGGCGAGCTCGCCCCCTTCGACACCGATGCCACGACGCGCCTGCGCGCGCTCGCGTCCGGGTTCTCGGTCGACGACGCCGCGCGCGTCAAGGCCATCGAGCGCACCACCAACCACGACGTCAAGGCGGTCGAGTACTTCATCAAGGAGCGCCTGGGCGACGACCCCGCGCTGGCGCCGGCGCTGGAATTCGTGCACTTCGCGTGCACCAGCGAGGACATCAACAACCTCGCCTACGCGCTGATGCTGCGCGACGCCCGCGACGACATCCTGCTGCCCCGGATCGACGCGCTGGTGGCGACCCTGCGCACGATGGCGCACGACCACGCCGCGCAGCCGATGCTGTCGCGCACCCACGGCCAGACCGCGTCGCCGACGACTGTGGGCAAGGAGCTCGCCAACGTCGTCGCGCGCCTGCAGCGGCAGCGCGTGCAGCTGGCCGCGGTAGCGCTGTCGGGCAAGGCCAATGGCGCGGTAGGCAACTACAACGCGCACGTCGCGGCGTATCCCGAGGTCGACTGGGAAGCGTTCTCGCGGCGCTTCGTCGAGAGGCTGGGCCTGGAGTTCGCCGCCTACACCACGCAGATCGAGCCGCACGACTGCATCGCCGAGATCAGTGACGCGATGAAGCGCATCGACACGATCTGCATCGACCTGTGCCGCGACGTCTGGGGCTACATCTCGCTGGGCTACTTCCGGCAGTCGGTCAAGGCCGGCGAGGTCGGCAGCTCGACCATGCCGCACAAGGTCAACCCGATCGACTTCGAGAACGCCGAGGGCAACTTCGGCATCGCCAACGCGCTGTTCGAGCACTTCGCGGCCAAGCTGCCGGTCAGCCGCTGGCAGCGTGACCTCACCGACTCCACGGTGCTGCGCGCGCTTGGGACGGCCTTTGGCCATGCTCTGGTCGGGTTCGAGGCGCTGTCGCGCGGGCTCGGCAAGCTGTCGGCCAATGCGGAGCGCCTCGATGCCGACCTGGACGCCGCGTGGGAAGTGCTCGCAGAGGCGGTGCAGACGGTCATGCGCCGGCACGGCCTGCCCAACCCTTACGAGCAGCTCAAGGCGCTGACCCGCGGCCAGGGCATCGACCAGCCCGCGATGCGGCGCTTCGTCGACGGCCTCGAACTGCCGGTCGACGTGCGGCAGCGGCTGGCGGCGCTGACGCCCGCCGCGTACACCGGCCTTGCCGAACGCCTGGCGCGCGCGATCTGAAACCGCGCGGTGGACGCGCGCAGGCGACGACGTATCCTGCCGCCATGACCACGCTCCCGATCGAGATCGACGCCCGTCGCCAGCTGCCGCTGGGCATGCCCGCGGCATCCTTCCTGCGCAACTACTGGCAGCAGCGGCCGCTGCTGGTGCGCGGCGCGTTCCCCGAACTGGCCGCGCCGGGCGCGGTGCCGCCCATCACCCCCGAGGACCTTGCGGGACTGGCGTGCGAGGAGGCCGCGCTGTCGCGGCTGATCCAGCACGACCGCGACCGCGACCGCTGGACGGTGCGCAGCGGTCCGTTCGACGAAGCGCTGTTCCCGACCCTGGGCGAGCGCGACTGGACGCTGCTGGTGCAGGACGTCGACAAGTGGGACGCCGATATCGCCGCGCTGCTGCCGCGCTTCGACTTCCTGCCGCGCTGGCGGATCGACGACATCATGGTGAGTTTCGCGGCGACCGGCGGCTCGGTCGGCGCCCACGTCGACCAGTACGACGTCTTCCTGCTGCAGGCCCAGGGCCACCGGCGCTGGCTGGTGGATGCGTCGGACGCGCCGCCGCTGGCATGCCGCGACGACGTCGATCTGCGCCTGCTGCGCACGTTCGCGCCGACCCACGATTGGGTGCTGGCGCCCGGCGACATGCTGTACCTGCCGCCGCGCGTGCCCCACCACGGCGTCGCCGAGGATCCCTGCCTGACGTTCTCTGTCGGCATGCGAGCGCCGGCGGTGGCCGAACTGATGGGCGACTACATCGACACGCTGGCCGCGGACGCCGACGAATCCGACCGCTACGCCGACGCCGGCATGGCGCCAGCGGCGGACCCTTGGGAGATCGACGCCGCGGCCATGGTGCGCGCGGTCGAAGCATTGAATGCCATGCGCATGGATGGCCCGGACGCGCTGGGTGACTGGTTCGGCCGCTTCATGACCACGTACCGCAGCGCCGGGGCGCCGCAGGCGCCGACCGCCGTCCCGTCCCGGATCGAGATGGAATGGGACCTGCAGCAGGGCGCGGGACTGGTCCGCCACCCGTGGACGCGCGTGGCCTGGCGCCGGGCTGCCCGGGGGGCGAGCCTGTTCGCCGCCGGCGACGCGCATCCGCTGCCGCTGCGCGACGCGCGCCGGCTGGCCGCGGCCTCGCGGCTGGATGGTGCCGGCTACGCGGCGCTGTCGGACGCTGGTCGCGACTGCGTTTGCATGCTCGTCGCGCAGGGCCACTACGTGCTGGACGATCCGGAGGCAACATGAACCGCGACGGCGACGGCTTCATGGTGGTCGCGGCGGAGTACGCGGCCGACTGCGAAGCCCTGCACGCGGTGTGCGAGCAGGTGTTCGTGCGCGGACAGCAGGTGCCGCCGGCGCTGGAGCGGGATGGCCGCGACGCGGACTGCCGCCACGTGCTGGCGCGCGATGCCAACGGTGCGGCGATCGGGACCGGACGCCTGTCGCCAGAAGGCAGGATCGGGCGCATGGCGGTGCTGCCCGCCTGGCGTCACCGTGGCGTCGGGGCAGAAATGCTGGCCACGCTTGTCGCACAGGCCCGGGACGCGGACCTGGCCGCGGTGACCCTGCATGCGCAGGTCGACGCACTGGCGTTCTACCGTCGCCACGGCTTCGTCGAGGTGGGCGACCGGTTCGTCGAGGCGGGCATCGTGCACCAGGGGATGCGGCGGCGGCTGGCGGGGCCGCAGCCGGTCGTCGACCGCGAAGGCGCGGTGGCGGCGACGGTGGCCATCGTCGCCGGTGCGCGCCGGCGACTGTGGATCCACACCCGTGAGCTCGATCCCGGACTCTACGACCACCCGCAGGTGCTTGAGGCGCTGCGGGCGCTCGCGACGCGCGGCGGCGGCGTCGAGATCCAGGTGCTGCTGCACGATGCCGCCGCGCCGCAGCGCGCACACGCGCCGCTGCTGTCGCTGGCACAGCGGCTGCCCAGCATCTTCGCGTTCCGCGAGGTCGACGACCCGGTCGACCGCGCGTATGTCGCGGCGTTCGTGACGTCGGATGGTGGCGGCTACTACCACCGCGGCCTCGGCCACCGCTTCGACGGCGAAACCGAGACCGCGGCGCCGGCGCGTGCGCGCCAGCTCGCCGATGCTTTTCGTCCGGTCTGGGAGCGTTCGCGGCCGGTCGGCGAGTTACGCGCGCTGGGCCTCTGACGCCGGCCGGCCGCGGCTGCGACCTCCGTCGTGATGCACTGCGACAAGGCCAGCGGCTATACTTCGTCTTTCCCTGCGCGACGTCGCCTCGCACCGGATGGATCCCTTCCGGATCAGGCGCTTGCCACCACTTACGAGCCCCAGACGCCAGACGTGGACAGTCTCCTGAAGCAGTTTGCGCAGACCTCGCAGCTCGGTGCCAACGGCGCCTATGTCGAGGACCTCTACGAGCAGTACCTCGTCGATCCCGCCAGCATAGAGGCGAAGTGGAAGACCTACTTCGATGGCCTCCCGGGCGGTGATGCCCAGGACGTGCCGCACTCGGCCGTCATGGCCGCGGTTGCCGAGGCCGGGCTACGTGCCGGCCCCGGTATGCCAGGTTCCAAGGGCGCGGCGACGGCTGGCGACGAGCGCGAGCGCTCGGTGGGTCGGTTGATCACGGCCTACCGGTCGCGCGGCCACCTCGGCGCGGATCTCGACCCGCTGGGGATGCTGGAGAAGCCGGAAGCACCCGACCTCGGGCTGGCTTTCCATCGCCTGTCCGACGCCGACCTCGGTGCGGAGTTCAGCACCGGCGGCGTCGCGGGCCAGGAGCGCATGCCGCTGGGCAGGCTCCTTGACCTGCTGCGCGCGACCTACACCGGCAGCATCGGCGCCGAGTTCATGCACATTGCCGATGCCGAGCAGCGCCGCTGGATGTACGAGCACCTGGAGCAGGCCGGCGGCCGCTACGCGCGACCCGACGAGGACCGCCGCCGCATCCTGGAGCGGCTCACTGCCGCCGAGGGCCTCGAGCGCTACCTCCATACCAAGTACGTCGGCCAGAAGCGCTTCTCGCTCGAAGGCGGCGAGTCGCTGATCCCGCTGCTCGACGAGCTGATCCGGCGCGCCGGCAGCGACGGGGTCAAGGACATCGTCATCGGCATGGCCCACCGCGGCCGCCTCAACGTGCTGATCAACACGCTCGGCAAGTCGCCGCGCAGGCTGTTCGACGAGTTCGAGGGCAAGTTCGATCACGTCGCCGAAGATCGCGCGCACACCGGCGACGTCAAGTACCACATGGGCTTCTCGGCCGACATCAGCACCCCGGGCGGCCCGGTGCACCTGGCGCTGGCGTTCAATCCCTCGCACCTGGAGATCGTCGACCCGGTCGTGGTCGGCAGCGTGCGCTCGCGCCAGCATCGCCGCGGCGACCGCGAGCGCCGCCAGGTGCTGCCGGTGCTGCTGCACGGCGACGCCGCGTTCGCGGGCCAGGGCGTGGTGATGGAGCTGCTGCAGATGTCGCAGGCGCGCGGATTCGCGGTCGGCGGCACGCTGCACGTGGTGATCAACAACCAGGTCGGCTTCACCACCAGCGAACGCCAGGATGCACGCAGCACGCTGTACTGCACCGACGTGGCCAAGATGGTCGGTGCACCGGTGCTGCACGTGAACGGCGACGACCCAGACGCCGTAGTGTTCTGCATGGCGCTGGCCTACGACTTCCGCCAGCGCTTCGGCAAGGACGTGGTCATCGACCTGGTCTGCTACCGCAAGCACGGCCACAACGAGGCCGACGAGCCGGCCGCGACCCAGCCGCTGATGTACCAGGCGATCCGCAGCCACGCCTCGCCGCGCGAACTCTATGCGGAGCGGCTGGCGAAGGACGGCGTGCTGAGCGCCGACGATGCGAAGGCTCTGGTCGACGGCATGCGCGACAAGCTCGACGCCGGCACCGTCACCACCGAGGTGGCGACGGTCGAGCCCGACGAGTTCACGATCGACTGGTCGACGTTCCTGTCGGGCAAGTCGTCGGACCCCGTTGACACGCGCGTCGAGCGCGCCACGCTCGACCGGCTGGCCACCGCGATCAACACCATCCCCGACGAGGTTCTGCTGCATCCGCGGGTGGCCAAGATCTACGACGACCGCCGCAAGATGATGTCCGGCGCCCTGCCGGCCGACTGGGGCTTCGCCGAAAACCTCGCCTACGCCACGCTGCTGGACGAGGGCGAACGCCTGCGCCTGGTCGGCCAGGACAGCGGTCGCGGCACGTTCTTCCACCGCCACGCGGTGCTTCACGACCAGAACACCGATCGCGACTACATCCCGCTGCAGCAGCTGGTCGACAACCCCGAGGACGCCACCATCATCGACTCGCTGCTCAGCGAGGAAGCGGTGATGGCGTTCGAGTACGGCTACTCCACCGCCGATCCGTCGACGCTCGACATCTGGGAAGCGCAGTTCGGGGACTTCGCCAACGGCGCGCAGGTCGTGATCGACCAGTTCCTGTCGTCGGGCGAGGCCAAGTGGCAGCGCCTGTGCGGGCTGGTGCTGCTGCTGCCGCACGGCTACGAGGGCCAGGGTCCCGAGCACAGCTCCGCAAGGCTCGAGCGCTTCCTGCAGCTGTGCGCGCTGGAGAACATGCTGGTCTGCGTGCCGACTACACCGGCACAGGCGTTCCACATGATCCGCCGGCAGATGCGCATGCGCACCCGCAAGCCGCTGGTGGTGATGACGCCCAAGTCGCTGCTGCGCCACAAGCTGGCGGTGTCGTCGCTCGACGAACTTGCCGGCGGTGGCTTCCAGCACCTGATCCCGGATGCGCGCGTCGACGCCGCGAACGCGCGCCGCGTGGTGCTGTGCTCGGGCAAGGTCTATTACGACCTGCTCGACGAGGCCGGGAAGCGCGGGATCGACGACGTCGCGCTGGTCCGCATCGAGCAGCTCTATCCGTTCCCGCGCGAGCGGCTTGCCGAGGAACTGGCGCGGCACCGCGAGGCCACCGACGTCATCTGGTGCCAGGAAGAGCCACAGAACCAGGGCGCCTGGTACCAGATCCGCCACCACCTCGACGCCTGCCTGGCGAAGAAGCAGTCGCTGCACTACGCCGGGCGCCTGCGCTCGCCGTCGCCAGCGGTCGGCCACTTCAACGATCACGTCGCCGAACAGCAGCAGCTGATCGCCGACGCGCTCGTCAACGAAGCGGGCAACACCAACATCGCCGAGTGACCTCGGTCGCGCCGCCCCCCCGCTCGCCCCGCACCCGAACCCCTCCAGGATCGCCGCCAGATGGCCACCGAAGTCAAAGTCCCCGTCCTCCCCGAATCCGTCTCCGACGCGACCATCGCGACCTGGCACAAGAAGGCCGGCGACGCGGTCAAGCGCGATGAGAACCTCGTCGACCTGGAGACCGACAAGGTCGTGCTCGAGGTGCCGTCGAACGTGGACGGCGTGCTGAAGGAGATCCGTTTCGAGGAAGGCGCGACCGTGACCGGCCAGCAGGTGCTCGCGATCATCGAGGAGGGCGCCGCGGCCGCGCCCCCTGCCGAGTCCGGCGCCAAGGGCAAGGAGGCGCCCGCTGCCGGTGCTGAAGAGGTCCAGTCGAAGCCGCAGGCGAAAAGGGCCGACGACGCCGCGCCTTCCTCCACCAAGCCGCTGGCTGTCGGGGACAGCGCGAAGACCGCCAACCTGCCGCCCGGTGCGCGCTTCACCGCGGAGAAGGACGGCATCGACCCGGCCCAGGTCGAAGGCACCGGCCGTCGCGGCGCGGTGACCAAGGAAGACATCGTCAACTACGCCAGCGGCAGGACCGCGGGCGTGGCCGGCGGTGCGCGTCCGGAAGAGCGCGTGCCGATGACCCGCATCCGCAAGCGCATCGCCGAGCGCCTGATGCAGTCCAAGGAGTCGATCGCGATGCTGACCTCGTTCAACGAGGTCAACCTGTCAAAGGTGATGGCGATGCGCAAGGAGCTTGGCGAAGGCTTCGAGAAGGCCAACGGCATCAAGCTCGGTTTCATGGGTTTCTTCGCCAAGGCCGCGGCCAACGCGCTGCAGCGGCAGCCCGCGGTCAATGCGTCGGTCGACGGCGACGACATCATCTACCACGGCTATGCGGACATCTCGATCGCGGTATCGACCGAGAAGGGCCTGGTCACGCCGGTGCTGCGCAGCGTCGAGCGCATGGGCTTCGCCGACATCGAGCGCGCGATCGGCGACTACGCGAAGAAGGCCCGCGACGGCAAGCTGTCGCTTGACGACCTGCAGGGCGGCACCTTCACGATCACCAATGGCGGCACCTTCGGCTCGCTGATGTCGACGCCGATCGTCAACCCGCCGCAGTCGGCGATCCTTGGCATGCACGCCATCAAGGAGCGCGCGATCGTCGAGAATGGCCAGGTCGTCGCGGCGCCGATGATGTACATCGCGCTGTCGTACGACCACCGCATCATCGACGGCAAGGACGCGGTGCTGTTCCTGGTCGACATCAAGAACCAGCTCGAGAACCCGCACCGCATGCTGCTCGGCATGTAGGGCGCGACCGCCCCTGCCGATCGGCGAGGGGCCACAGGAAGGACCAACAACATGGCTGAAACATTCGACGTCGTCGTCATCGGCGCCGGCCCGGCCGGCTACCACGCCGCCATCCGCGCGGCTCAGCTGGGCATGAAGGTCGCCTGCATCGACGTCGCGCTGGGCAAGGACGGCAAGCCGGCACTCGGCGGCACCTGCCTGCGCGTGGGCTGCATCCCGTCCAAGGCGCTGCTGGATTCCTCGCGACAGTACTGGAACATGGGCCACCTGTTCGGCGACCACGGCATCACGTTCAAGGACGCCGAGATCGACGTCGGCGCGATGATCGGCCGCAAGGACCGGATCGTGAAGCAGTTCACCGGCGGCATCGCGATGCTGTTCAAGGCCAACGGGATCACGCCGTACTACGGCTTCGCCACGCTGCACGCCGAGCGCCTGGTCAAGGTCAGGCAGCACGACGACACCGAAGTCGAGCTCACCGGCACCAACGTCATCATCGCCGCCGGCTCGGATTCGATCGAGCTGCCGTTCGCGAAGTTCGACGGCGACACCATCGTCGACAACGTCGGCGGACTCGACTTCACGGAAGTACCCAAGCGCTTGGCCGTCATCGGCGCGGGCGTCATCGGCCTCGAACTCGGCAGCGTGTGGAAGCGCCTCGGCGCCGAGGTCACGATCCTCGAGGCGCTCCCGGACTTCCTGGCACTGGTCGACGCCGAAGTCGCAAAGGCCGCGCTGAAGGAGTTCCGCAAGCAGGGGCTCGACATCAGGCTCGGCGCCAAGGTCTCCAGGACCGAGGTCGTGCCTGCGAGAGCCGCCGGCGAGGGCAACGGGAAGGAAGTCGTCGTCAGCTACGCCGACAAGGACGGCGAGCAGTCACTCACCGTCGACAAGCTGCTGGTCGCCGTGGGCCGCAAGGCGGCGAGCAAGGACCTGCTGGCCGACGGCAGCGGCGTCAAGCTCACCGAGCGCGGGCAGATCGAGGTCGACGCGCACTGCCATACGGGTATCGACGGCGTGTGGGCGGTCGGCGACTGCGTGCGCGGGCCGATGCTGGCGCACAAGGGGTTCGAGGAAGGCATCGCGGTCGCCGAGCTGATCGCCGGCCTGCCGGGGCACGTCAACCTCGACACCATTCCGTGGGTCATCTACACCGAGCCGGAAATCGCCTGGGTCGGCAAGAACGAGCGCGAGCTCAAGGACGAGGGCACGCCTTACAAGGTGGGCAGCTTCCCGTTCGCGGCGATCGGCCGCGCAGTGGCCATGGGCGAGCCGGCCGGGTTGGTCAAGGTCATCGCGCACGCCGAGACCGACCGCGTGCTGGGCATGCACCTCGTCGGCGTCGGCGTGTCGGAGCTCGTGCACGAGGGCGTGCTGACGATGGAGTTCCAGGGCTCCGCCGACGACCTCGCCCGCATCTGCCATGCGCATCCGACGCTGTCGGAAGCCATCCACGACGCCGCGATGGCGGTCGACAAGCGCGCGATCCACAAGGCCAACTGACCCGCTGCACCCCGAAGGCTCCGCCCCGGCGGAGCCTTCGTCGTTTTCGCGATTCCTCCTCGAGGTCCCTGCCGATGCCTTCCACCACCACGCCCCCGGCTATCGCCTCGCTCTGCGTCTACTGCGGGTCCAAGGCGGGCGCCAGATCCGTCTACGCGGAGCGCGCACGGGCGCTCGGCGATCGCATTGCGCGCGACGGCCTGCGAATGGTCTACGGCGGCGGCAACGTCGGCCTGATGGGCATCGTCGCCGACGCGGTCCTGGCCGGCGGCGGCGAGGTCGTGGGGGTGATCCCGGAGCAGCTGGTCGGCTGGGAGGTCGCGCATCGCGGCGTGACCCGGCTGGAGGTCGTAGCCAACATGCACGAGCGCAAGAAGCGCATGTTCGACCTCGCCGACGGCTTCGTGGCGCTGCCGGGCGGTTTCGGTACTCTCGACGAGATGTTCGAGATGCTGACCTGGCGGCAGATCGGTATCGCCGACAAGCCGTGCGCGTTCCTCGACGTCGACGGCTTCTACGCGCCGCTGATCGCGATGCTCGACACGATGGTCGTCGAGCGCTTCCTGCACGCCGAGCAGCGGCAGGACCTGTGGCACGGCGAGGATATCGACGCGCTGATGTCCTGGCTGCGGGCGTACCGGCCGGTACACGCGAGCAAGTGGCTGGACGCCAAGCGCGGCGATCCGCGCTGACCGGGGTCATGTGCTGCCGCGGGCCTCAGCGTGTTTGGCATCCGCCGCCGCCTGACGCACCAACAGGCAGAATCACAGGCATCGACCCGACCAGGAGTTTGCGCGCATGACGCTGCCGTCCACCTTCGACGCCTTCCGCATCCACACCGAGGGCGGTCATCGTAGCGGCGTCGAACCGCTGCGCCTGGACGACCTGTCGCCGGGCGAGGTCGTCATCCGTACCGCGTACTCGTCGGTCAACTTCAAGGACGCGCTCGCGGGTACCGGAGAAGGGCGGATCCTGCGGGCGTTCCCGCTGGTCGGCGGCATCGACGTTGCCGGCCACGTCGTCGCTTCGACCGACCCGGCGTTCCGCGAGGGCGACGCGGTGCTGGTCACCGGGTGCGGGCTGTCGGAGACGCGTGATGGCGGCTATTCCGAGTACGCGCGGCTGGAAGCCAGGTGGGTCGTGCCGCTGCCGGCGCAGCTGACGCTGCGCGAAAGCATGGTCCTGGGCACCGCGGGCTTCACCGCCGCGCTCGCGCTGCTGCGGATGTCGGAAAACCGGCAGCTGCCGGCGCTGGGCCCGCTCGCCGTCACCGGGGCCACCGGCGGCGTGGGGTCGCTGGCCATCGACATCTTCAGCCGCGCCGGGTACGAGGTCCACGCGATCAGCGGCAAGGCCGATCAGGCCGGCTACCTGCGGGCGATCGGCGCCAGCGAGGTGCTGCCCCGCGACGCGCTGCAGACGACGCGTCCGATGGAGTCCACGCGCTTCGGCGGCGGCCTCGACAACGTCGGCGGCCCCATGCTGGCCAGCCTGCTGGCGCAGACCGCGCCGTATGGCAATGTCGCCAGCGCAGGACTCGCCGCATCGCACGCGCTGGACGCCACGGTGATGCCTTTCATCATCCGCGGCGTGTCCCTGCTCGGCGTCGCCTCGGCCGGCACCGCGCGCGACATCCGCGACGAGGTCTGGCGCCGGCTGGCCGGCGAATGGAAGCCGCGCCACCTGGACCTCATCTGCACCCGCGAGGCCACGCTCGCCGGCCTGCCCGATGTGTTCGCGACGATGCTGGCCGGCGGATCGCACGGGCGGACGCTGGTGACATTCGAGCCGGGCTGATGCCGCTTGCGGATGCGGGACGGACCGCTACAATCGCGGTGCATTCTCCGGGGAACCGCATGGCACGCATCCTGATCGTTGACGACTCCCCGTCGCAGCTGATGGGCATCCGCCGCATCGTCGAAAAGCTCGGCCACGAGGCGCTGACCGCGGAGGATGGCGCCGCGGGCGTCGAAGCCGCGAAGCGCGAACTGCCGGACTTGATCCTGATGGACGTGGTGATGCCGAATCTCAATGGATTCCAGGCGACGCGCTCGATCACCCGCGAGACCACGACCCGGCACATCCCGGTGATCCTCGTGACCACCAAGGACCAGGACACCGACCGCGTCTGGGGCATGCGCCAGGGCGCGCGCGCCTACCTGACCAAGCCCTTCAGCGAGACCGAACTCGCCGCGGCGATCACTGGCGCGATCGCGCCGCCGATGACGGCGCCTCCCGCCGCCTGAAGGCTCCCCGGCGGATTTCGCGCCCGCCTTTCCGGTCCATCGGCCGGTCATTCGACCGACGGGAACGCCTCTCGCAGCGCGCGGTAGGCGTCGCGCTGCGCATCGGTGCGCGGCACCGGTGCCTGGATCTCCAGCTCCACGATCTGGTCCCCCTCGACGCCGCCCCCGGCGCCTGTCGGCAGTCCTCGCCCGCGCAGCCGCAGCTTGCGGCCGGCTTCGGAGCCGGGGGCGATCTTGAGCTCGACGGCGCCGCCCAGCGTCGGCACCGCGACAGTGGCGCCGAGTGCGGCGTCCCAGGGTGCCAGCGGCAGCGTATGGATGACGTTGCGGCCGTCAACCTCGAAGTCCGGGTGCGCCGCGTACGCGACCTCGAGCAGCAGGTCGCCGCCCTGGGTGCCCTGCCCGGCCAGACGGATCACCTGCCCGGTGCGGACGCCCGCTGGCACACGGACGTCCAGCGTGCGACGGTCCAGCGACACGCGCATGGTGTCGCCCCGATATGCGACGTCCAGCGGTACCACGAGGCGGGCGCGCGTGTCGCCACGCGAAGGCACCTGGCCCGGCGCTCCCGGACCACGCGCGCCCTGCTGGCGCCGGAACAGCGTTTCGAAAAAGTCGCTGAAGCTCCCCTGTGGGCCGCCGCCGGCGAAGATGTCCTCGAAGTCCGCCGGCCCCTGGCCGCCCCCGCCGAAACCCCCGGGCGGTGCACGCACCTCGTCGCCGGGCCGGTAGCCGCGGGCGCGCAGCTGGTCGTAGGCCTTGCGCCGCGCCGGGTCGCGCAGCGCCTCGTAGGCCTCGTTGACGGCCTTGAAGCGCTCCTCGGCCCCGGGCTCCTTGCTGACGTCGGGATGGAACTTGCGCGCCAGCCGCCGGTACGCGGTCTTGAGCTCGGCTTCACCGGCGCCTGGCTCGACGCCCAGCGTCTCGTAGTAATCCTTGAACTGCATGCAGGCTCCCAGGCGCGCTGGCCCGCGGTAGGGTCGCGGGCCGGCAAGGGTAGCAACATGGTGGCAATGGTGACCGGCGCATCCTGCAGCCGTCGACCCGGATCGATGACTGGACGGCTCCCGACTCCCGAAGCGGCAGTGGACGTCGCGAAGGCGCCGCTCGACGCGCGCACTGCGCTCGCCATCGACCGCGCTAGCGCAGCGGCGCCCGCTAGCCCTATCCTGTGCCCGCGGGGCCATCGCCGCCATGTCGCCATGTCGCCATGTCGCCACCCAGTGGCCCTCTTCGGCGGTTTCAGCGGCCACCGCCGACCACCGCGGGCCTTCCGCGTCCAACCATCACCCAGTCCAGGATCCGCATGCCCATCCAGCCCGGCGACGCCATTCCCGAAGTCACCCTGAAGCACATCGACGGCGGCATCGAGACCGTTGACACCCCCACCCTGTTCGCCGGCAAGAAAGTGGTCCTGTTCGCGGTGCCGGGCGCGTTCACTCCGACCTGCTCCGAGCGCCACCTGCCCGGCTACGTCGCGCATTTCGACCGCTTCCGCGAGCGCGGCATCGAGGTCGCCTGCATGGCGGTCAACGATCCCTTCGTGATGCAGGCCTGGGGTGAGACCCAGCACGTGCCAAAGGGGCTGCGCATGCTGTCCGACGGCAATGGAGACTTCGCCCGCGCACTCGGCCTGGAGATGGACGCCAGTGCCTACGGCATGGGCCTGCGCTCGAAGCGGTTCGCGCTGTACGCCGACGACGGCGTGCTGAGGCAGCTCTTCGTCGAGGCGCCGGGCGAGCTGAAGGTGTCGGACGCGGAGAGCGTGCTCGCGGCGGTCAGCTGACGCCGGCCAAGAAAGGCACCGCCCCGGGTTGGGCGGTGCCTGCGTCACGATCGCAGACGTCAGGCGGTCACGACACGGACGGCCGTGCTCCGACGTCGTCGACGTGCACCGCCACGCTGGCGTCTGGCGTCCCGCCTCCGGCCTCGTCGATGGCCTGGTCGAGGGAGGCATCGACGCGCTGCACGGCCTGCAGGCTCTCGCCGGCGCCCATGCGCATCAGCGTGACGCCCTGCGTATTGCGGCCCACCTGCGAGATCTCCGACGCGCGCGTCCGCACCAGCGTGCCGCCGTCGGAGATCAGCAGCACCTCGTGGTGGTCCGACAGCTGGATCGCGCCGACCAGCGCGCCGTTGCGCTCGCTGGCCTTGATCGCCAGCACGCCCTGCGTGCCGCGTCCCTTGCGCGGATAGTCCCCGGCCGGCGTGCGCTTGCCGAAGCCGCGCGCGCTGGCGGTCAGGATGTCGCCGTCGCCCTCCAGCACCACCAGGCTGACGACGGATTCGCCGCGCGCCATGCGGATGCCACGGACGCCGGTCGCCGTGCGGCCCATCGCGCGGATCGCGCCCTCGCCGAAGCGCACCGCCTTGCCGTTGCTGGCGAACAGCATCACGTCGCGGTTGCCGTCGGTGAGCGCGACATTGACCAGCGCGTCGCCCTCGTCGAGGTTGATGGCGATCTTGCCGCGCTGCAGGCGGTACGCAAACTCGGTCAACGGCGTCTTCTTGACGGTGCCGTTGCGGGTCGCGAACAGTACGAAATGGTCCGCGTCGTAGCTGCGCACCGGAAGTACCGCCTGCACGTGCTCGCCTTCCTGCAGCTGCACCCAGTTGACGATCGGGCGACCGCGGGCGTTGGGTCCTGCGTCGGGCAGCTGGTGCACGGGCAGCCAGAACACGCGCCCCGCGCTGGTGAAGGTCAGCAGCGTGTCGTGCGTATTGACCAGCCACAGGCGGTCGATGAAGTCCTCGTCCTTGGCCACCGCGGCGTTGCGGCCGCGACCGCCGCGCTTCTGTGCCCGGTACGCACTCGCGGGCTGGCGCTTGGCGTATCCCGCGTGCGACAGCGTGACCACGACATCCTCCGGCGCGATCAGGTCGAGGATGTCGAGGTCCTCCTCGCTGGCGCGGATCTCGCTCCGGCGCGCGTCGGCGAACTCCTCGCGGATGTTGCGCAGCTCGGTGCGGATGACTTCCAGCAGCACGTCGGGATCCTCGAGGATCTCGATCAGGCCGCGGATGGTCTCCAGCAGCTGGCGGTACTCGTCGGTGAGGCGGTCCTGCTCGAGGCCGGTGAGGCGGTGCAGCCGCATCTCGAGGATCTGCTGCGCCTGGACCTCGGTCAGCTGGTAATTGCCGTCGACGAGGCCCACGCCCGCGGGCAGATCCTCGGGCTGCGAGGCTTCGGCGCCCGCGGCCGCCAGCAGCGTGCCGACCAGCCCCGCCGCCCAGGTCCGCGCCAGCATCCGCTCGCGCGCCTCGTTCGGGTTGGCCGAGGTCTTGATCAGCTCGATCATCTCGTCGATGTTCGCCAGCGCGACGGTCAGGCCTTCGAGTACGTGCGCCCGCGCACGCGCCTTGCGCAGCTCGAAGATCGTGCGCCGCGTGACCACCTCGCGGCGATGGCGGACGAACGCTTCGAGGATCTGCTTCAGGTCCAGCAGCTGCGGCCGGCCGTCGACCAGCGCCACCATGTTGATGCCGAACACCGACTCCATCTGGGTCTGCTGGTAGAGGTTGTTGAGCACTACCTCCGCCGAGTCGCCGCGCTTGATCTCGATGTAGATGCGCATGCCGTCCTTGTCGGATTCGTCGCGCAGCTCGCTGATGCCCTCGAGCTTCTTCTCCTTGACCAGCTCGGCGATCTTCTCGATCAGCCGCGCCTTGTTGACCTGGTACGGGATTTCGCTGACCGCGATCGCTTCGCGGCCGTTGTCGGCGACCTCGATCTCGGCACGCGCGCGCATGCGCACACGTCCGCGGCCGGTGCGGTACGCCAGGTGGATGCCGCCGACGCCGTTGATGATCGCGCCGGTGGGGAAATCCGGCCCGGGGATGTGGGTCATCAGGCCTTCGATGTCGATCGCCGGGTCGTCGATGAGCGCCAGCAGCGCGTCGATCACCTCGCCCAGGTTGTGCGGCGGGATGTTGGTCGCCATGCCCACCGCGATGCCGGCCGAGCCGTTGACCAGCAGGTTCGGGAACCGGGTCGGCATGACCGTCGGCTCGCTTTCCTTCTCGTCGTAATTGAGCTGGAAATCGACGGTCTCCTTGTCGATGTCGCCCATCAGCTCATGCGCGAGGCGCGACATGCGCGCCTCGGTGTAGCGCATCGCGGCGGCGGAGTCGCCGTCGACCGAACCGAAGTTGCCCTGCCCGTCCACCAGCAGGTAGCGCAGCGAGAACGGCTGCGCCATGCGCACCAGCGTGTCGTACACCGACTGGTCGCCGTGCGGGTGGTACTTGCCGATGACGTCACCGACGATGCGGGCCGACTTGAAGTGCTGTTTGTTGCTGTGAGCCCCGAGCTCGTTCATCGCGAACAGCACGCGCCGGTGCACCGGCTTGAGTCCGTCGCGGACGT
>LXQJ01000023.1 GCA_001683895.1 Luteimonas sp. ANT-B3E
ACCGCGAGCGTGCGTGGGAGCTCGCTGGCATGATCAATCCGGTCCACCATGCGCTCGAGCCGGCCGGCGTCGCGACCTACAAGGTCGAGCCCTATGTGCTCGCAGCGGACGTGTACGGCGTCGCGCCGCATGTGGGCCGCGGCGGCTGGACCTGGTACACCGGCTCCGCGGGCTGGATGTACCGGCTGCTCACGGAATCGCTGCTCGGCCTGCAGCGCCGCGGGGGCCGGCTGGAGCTCGCGCCGTGCATCCCGGCCGACTGGCAGGAATACCGCATCGAGTTCCGCCACGGCCAGAGCACCTACGTCATCGACATCCGCCAGGTCGACGGCGGCGTGCCGCGACTGCAGCTCGACGGCGAGATGCAGGAGGGATTCGGCTTCACGCTGGTCGACGACCAGGCCGTGCATGTCGTCGAGGCGACCTGGCCGCGTCCTGCGGCCTGAGCACGGCGGTGGCCATCGGCGCATCGCCGTCACCACCCGCGTGGTGCACTGCGCACCCGACATCGCCGAGCGCCGCGCCATGCAGCCGATCCGCCTCCCCCTCGCCCTGTGCGTCGCCGGCGCATTCGCCGCCTGCAGCACCACCGGGGTGCCGCCGACGGATTCCACCCAGGCCGGCGCCGACGTCCGCGCGGATCCGTCGTTCGCCTCGGGCACCGGTCCATCGCCGGTCCTGCCACCGCCGCGAACGCGGCTGGTACCGGTGGTCGACATCGCGCCCGCGGTGGGCTGGCCGGAGGGCGCGATGCCCACGCCCGCCGCCGGCCTGGCGGTCACCGCGTTTGCGCGCGGCCTCGACCACCCGCGCAGCCTCTACGTGCTGCCCAATGGCGACGTGCTGGTAGCAGAGGCCAACGCGCCGCCAAAGGACGTGGACACCGGGCTGAAGGGCGCCGCGATGGCCGCAGTGATGAAGCGCGCGGGCGCCGGGGTGCCCAGCGCGGACCGCATCACCCTGCTCCGAGACCGCGACGGCGATGGCGTTGCCGAGACCCGCACGGTGCTGCTGGACGGCCTGCATTCCCCATACGGCATGGCGCTGGTCGGCAACGCGCTGTACGTCGCAAATGCCGACGCGCTGGTGCGTTTCCCGTACACCGCCGGCGACACCCGGATCACGGCCGCACCGGTCAAGGTGGCCGACCTGCCTGGAGGCCCGCGCAACCACCACTGGACCAAGGCGCTGCTGGCCGCGCGCGACGGCCGTCGCATGTACGTAGGCGTCGGCTCCAACAGCAACATCGGCGAGAACGGCCTGGGCGAGGAAGTCGACCGCGCCACCGTGCTCGAGGTCGATCCCGCCACCGGCGCCACGCGCGTGTTCGCCTCCGGCCTGCGCAACCCCACCGCGCTGGCGTGGGAACCATCGGGCGGCGCGCTGTGGGCGGTGGTCAACGAGCGCGACGAACTCGGCAACGACCTCGTGCCCGACTACCTCACCTCGGTGCCCGAAGGCGCGTTCTACGGGTGGCCGTGGAGCTACTTCGGGCAGACGGTGGACGCCCGTGTCGAGCCGCGGCAACCAACCATGGTGTCCCGCGCCATCAAGCCCGACTACGCGCTGGGGTCTCACGTGGCGCCACTGGGGCTCGCGTTCTACGGCGGGGACCTGCTGCCGCCGCGGTATGCCGGTGGCGCCTTTATCGGGCTGCACGGATCGTGGAACCGGACGCCCAAGAGCGGCTACACGGTGGTATTCGTCCCGTTCTCCGGGGGCCGGCCGTCGGGTCCGATGGAGGACATCCTGGGCGGTTTCGTCAACGCCAACGGGGAGGCACAGGGCCGGCCGGTTGGCGTCGCGATCGACGCGCGCGGAGGCGTGCTGGTGGCCGACGACGTCGGCAACGCGGTCTGGCGGGTGACCCCCCGCGGCGGCGGGGGGG
>LXQJ01000024.1 GCA_001683895.1 Luteimonas sp. ANT-B3E
AGGTCCTCGAGCGAACCGCCGCCGCGCGCCAGCACCAGCACGTCGTGGCGGCCCGCGGCGGCCGCGCGCTGCAGCATCGTGCGGATCTGCGCGGCGGCGCCGTCGCCCTGCACCGGCACCGGCAGCACGTCGACGGCGACCAGCGGGAACCGCCGCGCCAGCACGCTCAGCACGTCGCGCACCGCGGCGCCGCTGGGCGAGGTGATCAGCCCGATCCGCCGCGGCAGCGCCGGCAGTGGGCGCCGTCGTGCCTTGTCGAACAGGCCTTCCGCCTGCAGCCTCGCGCGCAGCGTCTCGAACGCCGCGCGCAGTGCGCCTTCGCCCGCCTCCTCCAGCGAATCCAGGATCAGCTGGTAGTCGCCGCGCGCCTCGTACAGTGTCAGCCGGCCGCGGGCCAGCACGCGTAGCCCGTCCCGCGGCTGGAACGCGAGCCACTGGCTCTTGGGCTTGAACAGCGCACAGCGCACCTGCGCGCGCGCGTCCTTGAGGGTGAAGTACAGGTGCCCCGACGCCGGGCGCGAGACGTTGCCCAGCTCGCCCTCCACCAGCACCAGCGGGAACGCGTCCTCCAGCAGGCTGCGCGCCAGCGTGTTGAGCTGGGTGGGGGTCAGGACCTGGCGCGGCGCGGGCGTCGACATCGCCACAGGGTACGGCAGCCCCCGTTGAGGCCACCATCTACAATGCGCGCCATGAACGCCGCGCCCGACACCGCGACGCCCGACGGCGCGCACACCCCGTCCCTGGTCCGCAGCCTCGACGACTGGCGCTTCGGCGCGGCTCCGCGTCGCGCCACCCGGCAGGTGCGGATCGGCGACGTGCTGGTCGGCGGCGACGCGCCGGTGGTGGTGCAGTCGATGACCAACACCGATACCGCCGATGTGGCCTCGACGACGAAGCAGGTCGCCGACCTGTGGCGCGCGGGATCGGAGCTGGTGCGGGTCACGGTCAACAACGCCGGGTCGGCCGCCGCGGTGCCGCGGATCGTCGAGCGGCTGGCGATGATGGGCATCACGGTGCCGATCGTCGGCGACTTCCACTACAACGGCCATACGCTGCTGGCCGACGAGCCGGCCTGCGCGCAGGCGCTGGCGAAGTACCGCATCAACCCCGGCAACGTCGGCTTCGGCCGCAAGCGCGACAGCCAGTTCGCGCAGATGATCGAGTGCGCGATGCGCTACGCCAAGCCGGTGCGCATCGGCGTCAACTGGGGTTCGCTGGACCAGTCGCTGGCGACCGGGCTGATGGACGAGAACGCACAGCGCGCCGTGCCGTGGGACGCCGCCCGCGTGCTGCGCGAGGCGCTGATCCGCTCCGCGCTCGACTCGGCGCAGCGGGCGGTCGAGCTCGGCCTCGCGGCCGACCGCATCGTGCTGTCGTGCAAGGTCAGCGGCGTGCAGGAGCTGGTTGCCGTGTACCGCGACCTGGCGTCGCGGTCGGATTTCGCGCTGCATCTCGGCCTGACCGAGGCCGGCATCGGCAGCAAGGGCATCGTGGCGTCGGCCGCGGCGTTGGCGGTGCTGATGCAGGAAGGCATTGGCGACACCATCCGCATGTCGCTGACGCCCGAGCCGGGTGGCGCCCGGACGCAGGAGGTGGTGGTCGCGCAGGAGCTGCTGCAGACAATGGGACTGCGCGCGTTTACGCCGATGGTCACGGCGTGCCCCGGCTGCGGCCGCACCACGTCGGAGTTCTTCCAGGAGCTGGCGCAGGTGGTGCAGGAGCATGTGCGCGCGAAGATGCCGGAGTGGAAGGTGACCCACGCCGGCGCCGAGAACCTGACGCTGGCGGTGATGGGCTGCGTGGTGAACGGCCCCGGCGAGTCCCGGCATGCCGACATCGGCATCTCGCTGCCCGGCACCGGCGAGGCGCCCACCGCGCCGGTGTTCATCGACGGCGAGAAGGCGATGACGCTGCGCGGCGAGGGCATCGCGCAGGAGTTCGTCGGGGTCATCGACGCCTACGTGGACAGACGGTTCGGACGTGCCGCGCGGACGGATTGATGCCCTCGCCAGCCTCGTCGTCGAGGCGCGGTTCGGGGCGCACTTCCTGCACCGGCACGCTGGCCGGCTGTCGCTGCTGTTCGCGGGGCTGCTGCTGCCGCTGTGGGGCTTCGCCGTGCTTGCCGACGAGGTGCGCGATGGCGCTGCGTTCTTGTACGACGAGCCGCTGCTGCGGCTCGGCCAGTCGCTGGCGCGCGACGGCTTCGACCGCGTGTTCCTATTCTTCTCGCACGCCGGCTACGCGTACGGCGTGGTCCCGGTCGACATCGCGCTGGTGCTGTTGCTGGCGCTGCGGCGGCAGCTGCGCGAGGGACTGTTCGCCGGCGTCGCGATCATCGGGTCCGCGCTGCTCAACCTTGCGGCCAAGCAGGCCTTCGGCCGCGAGCGTCCCAGCCTGTGGGAATCGATCACGCCCGAGAGCACGCTGAGCTTCCCCAGCGGCCATGCGATGGGGTCGATGACGCTTGCACTGGTGCTGCTGCTGCTGGCGTGGCCGACGCAATGGCGCTGGCCGGCGCTGGCACTGGCAGCGGTGTTCGTGCCGATGGTCGGGCTCTCGCGCGTGTATCTGGGCGTGCACTACCCGTCCGACATCCTCGCCGGCTGGGCGGCGGCGTCGATCTGGGTGGTGGGCATCTACCTGATGGTATTCGGGCCCCGCCGACACCCGTGGCAGGCGCCCGGGCTCCGTGACTTCTGATGGCGGCGAAGGCCCGTAGCGAGCGCTGGCTTGCGGCTGTGACAGCGTGTCCTCCGGACAGCGAGTGCGTGCCATCAGCCGCTTATTGCGTTGCAGCATGCTGCCGTGGCGAGCTGATATACAGTAACCAAGCCGCGAGGGAGCGATGCCAGATGGTGAATGCTGGCAGGCGCCGATCGATTGGCGTGGGCGGAACGTACGGGGTCATGGAATCGTGGGCGTGAACGGGTGGACTCAATCCGCCCGCACGCCTTTCGTGTCTTTATCATCTAATGGGGGGCTGTTCATGTCGCAAGTCAGCAAGAAATGGGTTGTTGGGGTTACGTTGTCTGCCGCTGTCGCCGCGGCGGCGGCCGCCGCAATGGGCGTGATGCCTGGCGTGCAGCGCGGGTCGGCAGCGACCGCCGCAGGCCCGGCAACCAGTGCCAGGGCGCAGGCCGCGGAAGCACGTCTCGCGCTGCGACCCGTCGACTTGGTCAGGACGCCAGCCGCGGCCCCGGGCAAGGCCGCCAATGCCCAAGGCACGTACATCGTGGTGTTCAGCGAGGCAGCGCTGGGGACCTATGCGGGCAACCTCGGCGGGCTTGCCGCGCCACAGCGTCGCCCCGACAAGAACGGGAAGCTGCGCCTTGACGTCCACGGTGCGCAGGCGAGCGCCTACGTGCAGTACCTGCAGGGCCGCCAGGCCCAGCAGGAGACCGCCATCGCATCCGCGATCGGCCGCCAGCCCGCGGTGCGCATGCGCATGCAGCACGCGGTCAACGCCATCGTCACCGACCTGGGTCGCGACGAGGCCGCGCGCGTGCAGCGACTGCCCGGCGTGATGCTGGTGGAGGCGTACCGCGAGTACGCGATGGAAACCGACATCGGACCCCAGCTGATCGGGGTCGAGCCGGTGTGGAACGGCACCAACCCCGGCGCGCCTGCGCAGTACCAGGGCGAAGGCATCGTGTTCGGCATCATCGATTCCGGCATCAACTTCGGCGCGCCTTCGTTTGCGGCGACCGATCCGATCGACGGCTACCAGCACGTCAACCCGCTCGGCACCGGCACCTACCTGGGCTCGTGCAAGCCCGGCGAGGTCGATGATGGCCGCTGCAACTCCAAGCTCATCGGTGGTTATGACTTCGTCTGCGGGCCGCCGGGTAACCAGTGCGGGGTCACCGGCATCAACGAGGAACCGGGCTTCGGCGACAACAACGGGCATGGCAGCCACACCGCTTCGACGGCGGCGGGCAACCGCCGGACGGTCGAGTTCCGGGGCAACAGCCGCAACATCTCCGGCGTGGCGCCGCGCGGCAACATCGTCGCGTTCGACGTCTGCTATACCAACGCCGCGGGTAACGGCCTGTGCCCGAACGTCTCGGCCGTCGCGTCGATCGACCAGGCATTGGCCGATGGCGTCGTCGACGTGTTCAACTATTCGATCGGCGGCGGTTCCCAGCCGTGGAGCGAGGCGGTGGCGCTCGGGTTCCTGAGCGCCAGCAATGCCGGCATCTACGTCGCGGCGTCCGCAGGCAACAGTGGCCCCGGTCCGAACACCATGGGCCACCTGGCACCCTGGATCTCGTCGACCGCGGCGGCCCAGCACGGCCGTGGCAACTTCGCCCCGCTGATGCAGGTGACCGGCCCGGGGACCGTTCCGCCCGCGTTGAGGTCGATCATCCTCAACGAAGGTACCGGCGGCGTCCCGCATACCGCGGCGCTTCCCGCCACCACGCCGCTGCGCGTGAGCGGGGGCATCGACACGGTGGATGACGGCTGTGCCGCGTTCGCGGACGGCGCCTTCACCGGTGCAATCGCGGTCGTGCGCCGCGGCAGCTGCGCGTTCTCGGTCAAGGTGAACAACGCCAGTGCCGCGGGCGCGATCGCCGTCGTGATCGCCAACAACCAGCCGGGTGGCATCATTCCATCGGCCCCGGGCACGACGATTCGCGTGTTCGGCGCGCTGCAGTCCGACGGCAACGCGCTGCGCGATTTCGTAGCGGCCAATCCGACGGCGACGGCGATGATCGGCTTCCCTGCGGCCGCGCTTCCGAACACCGCGGACGCTCTGGCGGCGTTCAGCTCGCGCGGTCCCGCCGGGACGTTCAACCTGGTCAAGCCTGACGTCACCGCGCCTGGTGTGCTCGTGCTGGCGACCGTGGCAGGTCCGACCATCACCGGCTTCGAGAACGCGGTCAACCTGCTGAGCGGGACGTCGATGTCCTCGCCGCACCAGGCCGGTGCCGCGGGCCTGATCCGGCAGGCGCGACCGACCTGGACGGTGCCCGAGATCAAGTCGGCGCTGGTCATGACCGCGAAGCAGGAGGTGTTCCTCGAGGACGAGGTGTCGGCGGCCAATCCGTTCGCACGGGGCGGCGGCAGGATCCGCGTCGACGCGGCCATCAATGCCGGCCTGGTGCTGAACGAAACCGGTGCCAACTACCTGGCGGCGAACCCGGCCAGCGGCGGCGACGTGACGACCCTCAACCAGCCGAGCATGGCGAACCGCAACTGCGTTGCGACGTGCACGTTCACGCGGACCTTCCGCAATACGCTGCCGACCGCGCAGCTGTGGACCCCGCGGGTCGAGGGCCTCAATGCCACCGTGTCGCCTGTGCTGTTCAAGGTGCGTCCGGGTGCATCGGTGACCGTGACTGTAACCGTCGACAGCAGTGCGATCCCGGCAACCGGCGCCTTCAGCTTCGGTACTCTGGTGCTTGAGTCGAGCACGCTGCGTGCCCAGCCGGCACGGCCCACGCTGCGCCTGCCGATCGCGATCGCCAAGCAGGCGCCGCCGCAGCCGTAACGCTGCACTGGCGAGTCCGCTCGCAGTCACTGAAAAGGCCCGGCATGTCCGGGCCTTTTCTTTTGGTCGCGCGCGTGGCGTTCCAGCGCGTAGACAGGGCAGCAACGGCGTCGGCACCGGACTCCATGCCTCGCGGCGCCGTAGGGGCGGACGCGGTTGCAGTGTCGCTAGCCGTGGCGCTACTCGCCCGGCTTGGCCGCCTCGATGGGTGCGCTGGTCGCCGAGCACCGAGCCAGCTGTGCCTCGCGGTGCGCGATGTAGGCATTGGCGACGAAGATGATCCCTGCGCCCAGCGCGGTCCAGCGGTCAACCGCCTCGTCGAACAGCAGGTAGCCGAAGATCGCGACCACCGGCAGCTGCATGAAGCTGATCGGCGTCAGCGCCGATACGTCGCCCAGCTTGAGCGCGCGCGTCCACAGCATGTGGCCGCCGGTGCCGAGGAACCCGGCGGAGAACACCCACAGCCAGGTGATGCCGCGCGGCCACTCCCACACGAACAGCGCCGGTGCCAGCGACATCGGCACCCACAGCAGCGTGGTGTAGAACACGATGCGGTCGGCGGGCTCGGTGGCAGAGAGCTGTTTGATCTGGATCGCGACCACGCCCGACAGCACCGCCGCCGACAGCGCCACCAGCGTGCCGGTGCTGAAGTCGCCGCTGCCCGGGCGCACGATCACAAGCACCCCGATGAAGCCGACCACCACCGCCGCCCAGCGTCGCGCGCGCACCTGCTCGTGCAGGAAGATCACTGCGGCGATGGTGACGAAGATCGGCGTCGAGTACGACAGCGACACCGCCTGCGCCAGCGGCAGGTGGCCGATGGCCCAGAAGCCGCAGAACATCGACACCACGCCGATGACGCAGCGCCAGACATAGCGCGGCAGCTGGGTCGTGCGCAGCAGCGACGGGCCGTGGTGCAGCAGCAGCGGCAGCGCCGCCACCAGGCCGAAGAAGTTGCGGAAGAACGCGATCTCGAACGTGTGCAGGGCGGCCGATGCCAGCCGGATCGCGACCGCCATCAGTGCGAACAGCAGGGTGCTGCCGAGCATCAGCAGCGCCGCGCGCGCGTGTCCCCCGGTGCCGCTCACCAGTGCGCGCCGACGATCCGTGGCTCGGGCTCCAGCGCGACGCCGAAGCGCGCCTGCACGGATGCGGCAATGTGCCGCGCCAGCGCCAGCAGCTCGGCGCCGCTGGCGTCGCCGTGGTTGACCAGCACCAGCGCGTGGCCCGGCGACACGCCGGCGTCGCCGTCGCGATGGCCCTTCCAGCCGCAGGCATCGATCAGCCACGCGGCCGACAGCTTGCAGGAGGCGTCGCGGTCGGCCGGGAACAGCGGCATTACCGGCGCGGCGGCGAGCAGCGCCTCGGCGCGCGCGCGGTCGACCACCGGATTCTTGAAAAAACTGCCGGCGTTTGCGATCACGGCCGGGTCCGGCAGCTTGCGCCGGCGGATGCGGCACACTGCGGCGGCGACGTCGGAAGCGGTGGGCGTTTCGACACCATGCGCCACCAGCTCGTCAGCGAGCCCGACGTAGTGCAGCGCCAGCCGCGGCGTGCGCGACAGCGCGAACTCCACCGCGGTGACGATCCAGCGCGTCGGCTCGCGCTTGAAGCGGCTGTCGCGGTAAGCGAAGCCGCAGGCGTCGCGCCCCAGGTGGCGCAGCGCGCCGCGCTCCTGGTCCCACGCGTGCACGGCGTGCACGCGCTGGTCGAGCTCGACGCCGTAGGCGCCGATGTTCTGGATCGGCGACGCGCCCACGGTGCCGGGGATCAGCGCCAGGTTCTCCAGTCCGCACAGTCCCTGGGCGAGCGTCCACGCCACGCAGCCATGCCAGTCGACCCCGGCATCGACGTGGACGATCGCTGTCCTGCCATGGTCGACCTCGTCGACCACCGCGATGCCGCGCGTGCGCAGCGACAGCAGCACGCCGTCGGGGTCGCCCGCGAACAGCAGGTTGCTGCCCCCGCCCAGCACCAGCAGCGGGCGTCCGCGGACGCGCGCGTCGGCGAGCGCTGCCGGCAGCGCGCCGGCATCGTCGACCTCGAGCAGCAGCGGCGCACGCGCAAGGACGCGCAACGTGTTGCGCGGGCGCAAGTCGACGTCGAACGAGAGCTGGATGCCCGCGCCGGCGGGTCGCGGCGGCAGGCTCATGTGTTGGGCAGGTTGCCGCGGCTGGGCGCTTCCTTGCGGCGGCGGATAGCCTCGACGCATTCACCGACCAGGGCCGGTCCGCGGTAAATCAGCCCGGTGTAGGTCTGCACCAGCGTCGCGCCGGCGGCGGTCTTCTTGGCGGCGTCGGCGCCAGACAGGATGCCACCGACGCCAACCAGCGGGATGTGGTCGGGCAGCCGCGTGCGCAGCATGCGCAGCACCGCGGTCGACTTGTCCATCAGGGGCGCGCCGGATAGCCCGCCCGGCTCACGCGCCAGCCGGTGCTCCTGCACCGGCACCCGCGACACCGTGGTGTTGGTGGCGATGACACCGTCGACGCCGAGGTCGGCGAGCACGCGCGCGGCGGCGTCGATGTCGTCGTCGGACAGGTCGGGCGAGACCTTGACCAGCATCGGCACCCGTCGCGCATGCTGCGCGCCGAGCCGCTCCTGCGCCTCGCGCAGCGTGCCGACCAGCCGGCGCAGCGCCTGCTCCTCCTGCAGCTCGCGCAGGCCCGCGGTGTTGGGCGAGGAAATGTTGATGGTGACGTAGTCGGCCAGCGCGTACACGCGCTCCAGGCAGTGCAGGTAGTCGTCGGCGGCGTCATCGTTGGGGGTGTCGCGGTTCTTGCCGATGTTGATGCCGACCAGTCCGTCCCGTCGCCGCGCGCGGCCGACGTTGCGCACCAGCGCGTCGACCCCTTCGTTGTTGAAGCCCAGCCGGTTGATGACCGCGCGTGGCTGCCGCAGCCGGAACATGCGCGGCTTCGGGTTGCCTTCCTGCGCCCTCGGCGTGACCGTGCCGACCTCGACGAAGCCGAAGCCCAGCGCCAGCAGCGCGTCGACATGGGCACCGTTCTTGTCCAGCCCCGCGGCCAGCCCGACCGGGTTGGGGAACGTCAGCCCGAAGGCCTGCGTGGGGAACGGCCGCGGCCGTTTCACCAGCAGCGGGTTCAGGCCGGTGCGGTACGTCGCCTCGATCGCGGCAAGCCCGGCGCCGTGCGCGCGCTCCGCGTCGAGGCCGAACAGGAACGGGCGCGCCAGTCCATACATCGTCAGCTGAAGCTGGACAGCCAGGCCATGCCGCCGAAGAACATCAGCATAATCGTCGCCACCGTGACCGCGAGCAGCAGCGCCAGGTACCCCAAGACCAGGCCCGCGAGCGCCAGCCCGTCGCCTTCGAGACGACCCGGCTCTCGGCGGATCTCGGCGCGCGCCAGGTGCCCGGTCACGATCGCGACGAGGCTGCCCAGGATCGGCAGCGGCAGCCAGCCGCAGAGCCCGGCCACGAGGCTGATGATCGCGAGCACGCTGGTCTGGCGCGGCTGGTGCATGGCGGTCGGTGTCCCGTGGCTGGCGAGGCGGCCGTGGCGATTGTGTCAGAGAACGCGCGGGTCAGAGGTCGAAGCGGATGCCCTGCGCCAGCGGCATCTCGTTCGAGTAATTGATGGTGTTCGTCTGCCGGCGCATGTAGGCCTTCCAAGCGTCCGAGCCGGACTCGCGGCCGCCGCCTGTCTCCTTCTCGCCGCCGAAGGCACCGCCGATTTCCGCGCCGGAGGTGCCGATGTTGACGTTGGCGATGCCGCAGTCCGAGCCCCATGCCGCGAGGAATTGCTCCGACGCCCGCAGGTCGGTGGTGAACAGCGACGACGACAGCCCCTGCGGCACGTCGTTCTGCATGGCGATGGCTTCGTCGAGCTGCGCGAAAGGCATCACGTAAAGGATCGGCGCGAACGTCTCCGCCTGCACCACCTCGGCGTCGTTGCGCAGGCCGGTGACGATCGTCGGCAGGACGAAGTGTCCCGCGCGGTCGTCGAGCGCGCGGCCGCCGCTCTCGACCGTGCCGCCGGCGGCCCTGGCCTTCGCGATCGCGTCGAGATAGGCCTGCACCGCATCGGCGCTGTTGAGAGGGCCCATCAGGTTGGCGGCGTCGGTCGGGTCGCCGATCTTCTTCTCGACCTGCGCGAACGCCGCCTTCAGCTTGCCCAGCACGTCGTCGAAGATCGACTCGTGCACGAACAGCCGGCGGGTGGTCGTGCAGCGTTGGCCGGCGGTGCCGACCGCGCCGAACACGATCGCCGGGATCGCCAGCTTCAGGTCGGCGGAGGGGTCGACGATGATCGCGTTGTTGCCGCCGAGCTCCAGCAGGCTGCGGCCCATGCGCCGGGCGACGCGCTCGCCGACCAGGCGGCCGACGCGGGTGGAGCCGGTGAAGCTGACCAGCGCGATGCGCCGGTCGTCGACGAACTTCTCGGCGAGCGCGGTGCCGGCGTCGTTGAACAGGAAGAACAGGTCCGGGAACCCGCCGTCGGCCAGCGCGTCGTTGCAGATCTTCATCGACGCGATCGCCGACAGCGGCGTCTTCGGCGACGGCTTCCACAGGCAGATGTTGCCGCAGACCGCGGCCACGAAGCTGTTCCAGGCCCAGACCGCGACCGGGAAGTTGAACGCGCTGATGATCCCGACCAGCCCGATCGGGTGCCACTGCTCGTACATGCGGTGGCCCGGGCGCTCGGAGTGCATGGTCAGGCCGTACAGCTGGCGCGACAGGCCGACGGCGAACTCGCCGATGTCGACCATCTCCTGCACCTCGCCGTCGCCCTCGGGCTTGGACTTGCCCATCTCCAGCGCGACCAGCGAGCCCAGCGCATCCTTGTTCCGGCGCAGCGCGTCCGCGCACAGCCGGATCGCCTCGCCGCGGCGCGGTGCGGGGGTCTTGCGCCAGACCGCGAAGGCCGCCTGCGCGCGGGCGACGATCGACTCGTAGTCCGCGGCCGAGGACGCGTGTACCCGGGCCAGCACGCTGCCGTCGGTGGGGCTGGTGGAGGCGATCGTGCCGGCGTCGGACGTGGTTGCCCATTCGCCCTGGCCGAGGTAGGTACCGGATTCGGTGTCGCCCAGGGCGAGCGCGGTGAGGACGGGATGGGTCATGGGATCTCCGTGGAGGCGAGGCGCGACATGCGCGCACGCCCGTGCGATCTGGTGCCCCCGGCGCGATTCGAACGCACGACCTTCCCCTTAGGAGGGGGACGCTCTATCCAGCTGAGCTACGGGGGCTGCGGTCGCGGATTTTCGCACGCGGCGACCGGCATCCCCAAACGACGACGGCGCCCGAAGGCGCCGTCGTCGTGGATCGCGGCCAGCGGACCCCAAATTGGGTGCCGCCGGACACCTCGGGACTTGGTGGAGCGGAGGGGGATCGAACCCCTGACCTCCACGATGCGAACGTGGCGCTCTCCCAGCTGAGCTACCGCCCCAAGGGCCGTGATTCTAGCCGGCGGCGTCGACGGCTGGCAACGTGCGCGCGGCCGTGCCCGCCAGCTGCGGTGCCCTGCGGGATCAATGAGTTCCGTGAAATGACGCTCAAATGCGGATGATCCGCGTCCAGCCTCCAGTTCCGGGGGTCCGATACGTTGCACTTACGGCCGCACTTACAGCCGACCCGGGACCCAGACATGCGCGCACAGTTCACCAAACGACTCCTAGCGACTGCCGAGCCCCGGGAGCGACCCTATGAGATCAGAGACACCCAGATGAAGGGCCTGATCCTCAGGGTGCAGCCCTCAGGGCACAAGTCTTGGGTGATCGAGTGGACCCGGGGCAAACGGCGCACCCTTGGGGCGTTCAGTCACCTGACCCTGGACCAAGCCCGGGCCCATGTGATGTTGTCCCGTCCTACCGGAGCCCAAGAAGCACGTGAATGAGCTGCGGCGTTACGCCGCGGCCAGT
>LXQJ01000025.1:0-36595 GCA_001683895.1 Luteimonas sp. ANT-B3E
GTGCGCGCGAACGGCGCCCCCACCCCAGCCCTCCCCCGCTGCGCGGGGGAGGGAGCAGAGCGCCTCCCCACTGTGCGGGGGAAGGCCGTGACAGGGTGGCCCTGCCTGTCTCCTTCCCCCGCATGGCGGGGGAAGGCCGGGATGGGGGCGCTTTCTTCCGGCGCACGTCGCCCAGGTTCCTGATAGCGGTCGCGACCGCCTGCTTGCAGCCTGTCGCCGTCGATGGGGAATTGCATGCGAAAAGGGGAGAACACCGGGTTCGGGCGGCGGCTGCGGCGCGACATGACCGACGCCGAGCGCGCCCTGTGGTGGCGGTTGCGCTATCGCCAAGTGGATGGCTGCCGCTTCCGGCGCCAGCATCCGATCGGACCCTACATCGCGGATTTCGCATGCCTGGAATTGACGCTGGTGGTCGAGCTCGACGGCGGACAGCACGCGGACGCGGCTACCGATCGCGTTCGGGACGCGTGGCTGAGGAGGCACGGTTGGGATGTGATGCGGTTCTGGAACCACGACGTGCTGCAACAGCCTGTGGCGGTGGCCGAAGCCGTTCTGCTCAGGCTGCGCAAACGGCGCCCCCATCCCGGCCTTCCCCCGCAGGCGGGGGAAGGAGACAGGCCGCGCCGGCCACCCGCCGCGTGAGATCGGCGGCGCCCGGCTAGCCGCTCCCTCCCCTGCACAGTGGAGGAGGGCCGGGTTGGGGTTGTTGGGTCGACGCCGCCAGCCGGTCAGGCGCATGCGCCGTCCAGCGGTCGGGAGCACGACGCGCATCGCCGCTTCCTTCCCTCTGTGCAGCGGGGGAGGGCTGGGGTGGGGGCGCTCATGGCGCTATACCTGCAGCCGCGCCGGTGCGTTCGCCATCCGACGGCAGGACAGGGCAAGCTGGCGTGCATGGCGCGGGCGTCCCGCAGCCGGTCGAGGATACCCCTGCATGGCACGCCCCCCCCTGCGCATCGCGATGGCCCAGTTCGACTTCCCGGTCGGATCGGTGGCGTTCAACGCCGACCGCATGGTGACCATGATCGCGGAGGCGCGCGACGAGTACAGCGCCGACATCGTGCTGTTCCCGGAGCTGGCGCTGAGCGGTTACCCGCCGGAGGACCTGCTGATGCGGCCCTCGTTTTTGGCAGACTGCGACGCGGCGATGGCGCGCATCGCGCAGACCACGCGCGGCATCGTCGCCGTGGTCGGCTGGCCGCAGTCCGCCGGCAGCGTGCTGTACAACGCCGCCAGCGTGCTGCGTGACGGCGCCATCGCGCAGACCTACCGCAAGCGCGAGCTGCCCAACTACAACGTCTTCGACGAGCGCCGCTACTTCGAGGTCGATCCCGACCGCGATGCATGCATGTTCGAAGTCAAGGGCGTGCCGGTGGGGCTGGTGATCTGCGAGGACCTCTGGTTCACCGAGCCGCTGGCCGACACCGTGGCGCTTGGCGCGGAGCTGGTGCTGGTACCCAACGCGTCGCCGTTCGAGCACGACAAGCACGCGCAGCGCGATTACCTCATCGAGCGCCGGGTGCGCGAGACCGGAGTCGCGTTGGCCTACCTCAACGTGGTCGGCGGGCAGGACGCGCTGGTGTTCGATGGCGCATCGGTGGTCGCGGACGGCAGCGGCGAGGTCCACCCTGCGGCGGCCGCGTTCACCGAGCAGTGGCTGGTGGTCGACTACGCGCCGGATGCGCGCGCGTTCACGCCAGTGCTGTGGATCGACGAGGGTGACGAGGGTCGCGATGCGCTGGCCTGGCGCGCGGTGGTGCGAGGCACCCGCGACTACTGCTTCAAGAACGGCTTCGCGAAGGCGTGGGTGGGGCTGTCGGGCGGCATCGATTCGGCGGTGGTGCTGGCGATGGCGGTCGACGCGCTGGGCGCCGACAACGTCACCGCGGTGCGGATGCCGTCGCGCTACACCGCCGGGCTGTCGAACGACCTGGCCGCGGAGCAGTGCGCGGCGCTGGGCGTCGCCTTCCTGGACCTGCCGATCGAGAAGCCGTTCCAGGGCTTCCTGGACGCGCTGGCCGGGGCCTTCGAAGGCTGCGAGCCCGATGTCACCGAGGAGAACCTGCAGTCGCGCACGCGCGGCGCGCTGATGATGGCGCTGGCCAACAAGCGTGGCGGCCTGCTGCTGACCACCGGCAACAAGAGCGAGTACGCGGTGGGCTACGCCACCATCTACGGCGACATGTGCGGCGGCTACGCGCCGATCAAGGACCTGTACAAGACCGAGGTGTTCGCGCTTGCGCGCTGGCGCAACACGGTGTCGGGCGCCGCCGTCATCCCGGAGGCGGTGATCGCGCGTCCGCCGTCGGCGGAGCTGCGCGACAACCAGAAGGACTCCGACTCGCTGCCGCCCTACGACGTGCTCGACGCGATCCTGTACCGGCACGTCGACCAGGAGCAGTCGCGCGCGGAGATCGCCGCCGCGGGCTTTGACGCCGACACCGTCGACCGGGTGCTGAAGCTGGTGCGGATCAGCGAGTGGAAGCGCCACCAGGCCGCACCGGGGCCGAAAGTGTCGCGGCGCGCGTTCGGGCGCGAGCGGCGCTACCCGATCACCAACGGCTACGAGGCCTGATCGTCCGGCGGGTTGACGGGCAAATCCAGGAATCCCGGTTGCCACGACGCCGCCCGCAGGCGGCGTCGGTCCCGCCAGGCGCGCGCGCGCCCGGCCATGCGGTCAGTCGCGCGAGGTGTCGATCGCCGAGCGCTCGCCGGCAAACGGGTTGAGCTTGCGGATGTTCCACGGGTAGTCCGGGAACTTGCCCGTCAGGTACGGGTGCGACGGGTCGTTGGCGACCAGCACGCGGCGCGCGTCCGCGGCGAGGGTCTCGTTGCCCAGCCGCGTATAGGCCTCGGCCATCACCGCGACGGCATCGTTCTGGTACTCGCTCTGCGGGTAGGTCTCAAGCAGGTACTTCGAGCGCTCGGCCGCGGCCACGTAAGCCTCGCGGCGCATGTAGTACAGCGCCGTCTCGATCTCGTGCCGCGCGAACAGATTGCGCAGCGCGACCATGCGCTGGCGCGCATCGGCGGCGTAGCGGCTGTTGGGATAGCGCTGGGTGACGATGGTGAAGTCGTTGTAGCCCTGCAGCGGCGTCGCCAGGTCGCGGCGGCTGGCGTCCAGCGACCACACGCGCTGCAGGAACACGGTGTCGCGGTTGGAGTTGACCAGCCCGCGCAGGTAGTACATGTAGGCGATATTGCGGTGCGTCGGGTACGTGCGGATGAAGCGGTCGATGCTGGAGACGGCTTCCTCGTTGTTGCCCTGCTTGTACTGCGCATACGCGGTCTCGATCAGCGCCTGCTCGGTGTAGTCGCCGAACGGATACTGCGCGACGAGTCGGCGGTAGGTGAGCACCGCGGCGTTCCAGTTGCCGCGCTCCATCGACCGGTGGCCCTTGTCGAACAGCTCCGCGGCCGGCACCCCCTCGTCGACGTTGTCGTCGCGGAACACGCCCTTCAGGCGTGCGCAGCCCGAGGTCACGAGCATTGCCACCAGGAGCACCAGCACGGCGCGGCGAAAGGACGGGAAACGTGGGCTCATGGGCGGCAGCTGGGCGTAGAAGGCACGAACGGCGGATAATACCAGCCCATGCCGGCCGCCCGCGGCCGGCGCCTGAACCGATGCCCATGCCGCAGACACCGCAGGACCCGGTCGACCAGGCCGCCATCGACGATGCCGGCGAGGCCGTCGACGACACCGCGCCCGCGATCGACGCCAGGCCGGTCGACCACCGCCGCCTGCAGGTGCCGGAGTCCCTGTCGGGCGGCCGCTTCGACGCGGTGCTGGCTGAGATGCTGCCGGAGTTCTCGCGCTCGCGGCTGTCAGCGTGGATCAAGTCAGGCGATGCGCTGCTCGATGGCGCGCAGGTGCGCCCGCGCGACCCGGTGCGCGGCGGCGAGACGGTGACGGTGGCGGTGGCGCGCGAGATCGAGACCCGAGCCGAGCCCGAGGACATCCCGCTGTCGGTGCTGTACGAGGACGCCGAGGTGCTGGTGGTCGACAAGCCCGCCGGGCTGGTGGTCCATCCAGGCGCCGGCAACCACAGCGGCACCCTGGTCAACGCGCTGCTGTTCCGCGACCCCACGCTGGCGCTGCTGCCGCGCGCGGGCATCGTCCACCGGCTGGACAAGGACACCTCCGGCGCCATGGTGGTTGCGCGCACGCTGCAGGCGCACACCTCGCTGGTGGCGCAGCTGTCGGCGCGCGACGTCCACCGGCAGTACCTGGCGGTCGTGGTCGGCGCGCTGGTGTCGGGCGGCACCGCCAACGCGCCGATCGACCGCCACCCGCGCGACCGCCTGAAGATGGGCGTGCGCGACGACGGCCGCGAGGCGGTGACCCACTACCGCCTGCGCGAGCGCTTCCGCGCGCACACCGCGCTGGAGTGCCGGCTGGAGACGGGGCGCACGCACCAGATCCGCGTGCACATGGCGCACCTGCGCCACGCGATCCTCGGCGACCCGCTGTACGGGGGGCCGCTGAAGCTGCCCAAGGCCGCGTCGGAGGAGCTCGTCGCGACGCTGCGCGGATTCCGGCGCCAGGCGCTGCACGCGGAGACGCTGGAGTTCGCGCACCCAACGACGGGTGAGCCGGTGCGCTGCTCCGCACCGGTGCCGGCCGACATGCTGGCGCTGATGGCGGCGCTGCGCGCGGACGGGGCGCTGCACGCACAGGCGACGCGCCGGCGGTGAGTGGTCGCGTCGTCGCCGACTGGCCGGCGCCGCCCGGGGTGGTGGCGTTCACCACCTGCCGCGATGCCCCGGGTGGATCATCGCCCCCGTTCGACCGCTGCAACCTGGGCAACGTGGGTGGGCGCGGCGATGACCCGCACGTGGTCGCGCAGAATCGGACGGGTCTGGTCGACGCCTTCGGCCTGCCGTCACCGCCGCACTGGCTGCGCCAGGTGCACGGCACCGCGGTGGTGCGTGTGGACGCTCCCGTTGACGTTGACGTTGACGTTGACGTTGACGCCACGCCAGCGGACGCCGACGCCGCGGTCACCGCCACGCCGGGCGTGGTGCTGGCGGTGCTGCACGCGGACTGCCTGCCGGTGGTGCTGGCCGCGCGCGATGGCGGCGAAGTTGCGGTGGCGCACGCGGGCTGGCGCGGGCTGGCGGCCGGCGTGCTCGAAACCACGGTCGCCGCGATGGCGACGCCCGGCGACGCGCTGGTGGCGTGGCTGGGGCCTGCGGCGGGCCCCGATCGCTACGAAGTCGGCGACGAGGTGCGCGATGCATTCACCGCGTGTGACGCAGGCGCGGTGTCGGCCTTCATTGCGACCCGCCCCGGCCACTGGCGCGTTGACCTCTACGCCCTGGCACGCAGGCGGCTTGCCGCGTCGGGCGTGGAATCGGTACACGGAGGCGACCTTTGCACGCTGGCGGATCCACGACGCTTCTACTCCCACCGTCGCGATGCACGCACGGGGCGCATGGCGACCTTGGCCTGGCTTGGAGCATCGCGCGACTGACCCGGGACGCGGTGGCGCTTGCTGCGCTGCCGGCCAGGGTGCCTGGAAGCCGACGCCGCAATGCCGGGGTGTCGCGCGGCGGTGGAACGCACGGGTCGTTCGTCCTGTTTGCCGGTCCGTGGAGCCCAATGCCCGGGCTCCGGGCTATCTCGCCGTGGTCCGGGGGTATCGCTACCGGCCCGGTTGGGCATCCCTGCCCAACTCGCCGGCGGGCACATCCATGTGCCCTTTACGCGACACCCCCGCACCCCGGCGCGGCGCGGTGGGTGCATGGTTTGCACTTCTGTCTGGCAAGTGAGTCGACTCGACCGGTGAGGACGCGAGACCTGCTCGACTCACCGAAGCCGCACCACTCGTCGAGGAGGCGGGTGATGGGGTGCTGCGGAGAGTGGGCCATGGATGGCCCACGGCCGCGACTGGGGCCATGGATGGCCCGACGGAGCGGCGGAGCGGCACCCCGTCACGGCCTTTCCCACGAACCTCGCCCAAGCCACGTTGGCTTGATGTGGCGCGGAAACGGTGGCGCGCCGCGGTGCCACGCGTCCGTCATCGTCGGGCACCGATACTCGCCGGCCCGCCACGAGGAGCAGACCATGTCCCCACGCCTGCACGCTGAATTCGCCGACGTTCCCGGCGTGGCCCCGCTGCGTGATGCCGCGACCCGGGGCTTCGTGTTCAACCACACCATGCTGAGAGTGAAGGATGCAGAGGCTTCGCTCGACTTCTACACGCGCGCGCTGGGCTTCACCCTGGTGCGCAAGGCCGATTTTGCCGATGCCGGCTTCTCGCTGTTCTTCCTGGTGCTGGTCGACGACACGGACGTGGTGCCTGACGACGCGGCCGAGCGCAAGGCGTGGCTGGCGCGGCAGGCTGGCGTGCTGGAGCTCACCCACAACCACGGCACCGAGACGGACGACGGCGCTGTCTACCACGACGGCAACAGCGACCCGCGCGGCTTCGGCCACCTGTGCGTCAGCGTCCCCGATGTGCGCGCCGCGTGCATCCGCCTCGCGGCGATGGGCGTCATTTTCCAGAAGACCCTGGAGCAGGGATCGATGCGCTCGATCGCCTTCGTCAAGGATCCCGACGGCTATTGGATCGAACTCATCCAGCCCACGCCGCTCCACTGACTCAGCCCGCCTGCGCCGGCGTCGGGGCGTCCAGCACCTCCAGGAAATCCCGGCGCCACGCGTGGATGTCGTAGCCCTCGATGCGGTCCATCAGCGCGCGCCAGCGCTCGCGGCGCTCGGCCATCGGCATCGCCGCGGCGGTCGCGATTGCGTCTGCCACGCCGTCGAGGTCGTAGGGGTTGACCTGCAGCGCTTCGACGAGCTCCGCCGCCGCCCCCGCGAAACGCGACAGCACCAGGACGCCGGGATTGTCCGGATCCTGCGCGGCGACGAACTCCTTCGCCACCAGGTTCATGCCGTCGCGCAGCGGCGTCACCAGCGCCATGTCGGCAAGACGGTAGAACCCGGTGAGCACGTCATGCGGGAAATTGCGGTTGACGTAGCGCACGGGCGTCCAGTCGGGCACCGAGTGACGGCTGTTGATGCGGCCCGACAGGCCCTCGAGCTCGCGACGCAGCGCCTGGTACTCCGGCACGTCGCTGCGCGAAGGCGGCGCGATCTGCAGGAAGGTCAGCAGGCCGCCCTGGTCCGGATGACGCTCGAGGTGGCGTTCGAATGCGCGCATGCGATCCGGCAGGCCCTTGGAGTAGTCCAGCCGATCGACGCCAATGACCAGCGACCGACCAGGCAGGCTGTCGCGCAGCCGGCGCACCGCACTGCGCTTCATTGCCGCCGGTGCCTGCGCGGCGATGGCGGCGGTGTCGATGCCGATCGGGAACGCACCGGCACGGAACCGCCCGCCCTCGGCGGTCTCCATCAGACCGCTCTCGATGACGCGCCCGCCGCCGAACAGCCGCACGTAGTCCTGGAAGCGCTCGAGGTCGCGCTGGGTCTGGAACCCGACGAGGTCGTACGCCGACAGCGCCGCGAACAGCTCGTGGTGCGCCGGCAGAGCCGCCAGCAGGTCCGATGACGGCATCGGCACGTGCAGGAAGAACCCGATGCGGTTGCCGACGCCGCGCTCGCGCAGCCTCTGTGCCAGCGGGATCAGGTGGTAATCGTGCACCCAGACGATGTCGTCTTCCGCGAGCAGCGCGGCCAGCCGGTCGGCGAACAGCGCGTTGACGCGGCGGTAGCCGTCGTAGGTTTCCCGCGTGTAGTCGACAAGGTCCATCCGGAAATGCAGCAGCGGCCACAGCGTGCGGTTGGCGAAACCGTTGTAGTAGGCGTCGAAATCCCCGTACGACAGGTCGATGGTGGCGTAGCGGATGTCGCCGTCCTGCAGCTCGTGCAGCGTGCCCGACGGCTCCCGTACGCGTTTGCCACTCCAGCCGAACCACATCCCGCCGTGCTCGCCCAGCGCGGCGCGCAGTGCGACCGCCAGGCCGCCGGCGCGCGCCTCATGCGGCATCGCGACGCGGTTGGACACGACGACCAGACGGCTCACACGGTGTCCGTCCACGGTCGGGACAGCCGCATTGCGGCCATGATCAGGCCCACGTGCGAATACGTCTGCGGGAAATTGCCCCAGGCCTCGCCGCCGTCGAAGGCGAGGTCCTCCGACAGCAGTCCCAGCGGGTTGCGCCGCGCCAGCACGCCCTCGAACAGGGCGCGCGCCTCGTCGGCGCGGCCGATCGACGCCAGCGCGTCGATGTACCAGAACGTGCAGATGGTGAAGCTGGTCTCCGGCGCGCCGAAGTCGTCGGGCGCGACGTAGCGGAACATGCCGTCACGGTGGTGCAGCTGGCGGCCGATCGCCTCGACCGTGGCGACGAAGCGCGGATCATCGGCGGGCACGAAGCCGAGATCGGCAAGCAGCAGCAGGCTGGCGTCGAGGCGCCGGCCATCCAGCGACTCGACGAAGTGGCCGAGCTCCGCGTCCCACGCGTGGGCGACGATGCGCGCATGCATCGCGTCGGAGCGTGTGCGCCAGTAGTCGTGGCGGTCGGCGAGGCCGAGGTGCGCGGCGATCTTCGCCAGCCGGTCGCAGGCCGCCCAGCACATCACGCTGGAATAGGTGTGCACCTCCTCGCGGCCGCGGAACTCCCACAGGCCGGCGTCCGGCTGGTCGTGCAGTGCATGCGCGCGCTCGCCGATGGTCTCGAGCCGCGCGAACGTACCAGCGTCGCCGGGGTGCTCCAGCCGCTGGTCGAAGTACAGCTGCGCAGCGGCCAGCACCACGCTGCCGTAGACGTCGTGCTGGCGCTGCACCCAGGCCAGGTTGCCCCGTCGCACCGGGCCCATGCCACGGTATCCGGCGAGGCTGTCGACTTCGTCCTCGGCCAGGCGCGACTCGAAACCGATGCCGTACAGCGGCTGCAGTGCACCGTCGGCGCTGGTGATGTTGGCCACGTACGCCAGATACCCCTCCATGGTGCGCGTGGCGCCGAGCCGGTTGAGCGCACGGACCACGAACGCCGAGTCGCGCAGCCAGCAATAGCGGTAGTCCCAGTTGCGCACGGTGTGCGGTGCCTCCGGTATCGAGGTCGTCATCGCTGCAACGATCGCACCGGTTTCCTCGTACTGGCACAGCTTGAGCGTGATCGCACTGCGGATCACCGCGTCCTGCCACTCCAGCGGGATCGACAGGTAGCGCACCCACTCGCGCCAGTACGCGATGGTGCGCTCCTCCGCGTGGCGGACGAATCCCGCAACCGGCTCGGCCAAGGTCTCGTCAGGGCCGAGCACGCAGTGCAGCTCGCGGTCGAGCACGAACGGCAGCGCGTCGCGCACCAACCGCACCGGCACGTTGCTGGTCAGCCGCAGCGTGAAACCAGTCACGAGGTAGCGGATGTGGTTGCTGCCCCAGGTGGTGTCCGGCACGTGCGCGCCGTAGTCGGCCAGCGGCCGCAGGCGTACGCGGATGCGCGGCGTTCCCGACAGCGGACGGATCCGGCGCAGCAGCATCACCGGGCGGTAGAAGCGGTCGTGCTGATGCCAGCGCGGCACGGTGTCGGTGATCTCCACGGCGTTGCCGTGGACGTCGTGCAGGACCGTGCGCAGCACCGCGGTGTTCGACAGGTAGTGCTGGCTGGCGTGGCTGAAGTCCTCGAGGTCGATCGCGAAGTCGCCGCCGTCGACCCTGGGCGACAGCAGTGCACAGAAGGTGGGGTCGCCGTCGAACGCCGGCACGCAGCCCCAGACGACGCATCCGCGGGCATCGACCAGCGCGGCAAAGCTGCCGTTGCCGACCATGCCGAGGTCGAGTGACGCCGGCGCGTGCGCGTGCGCGTGGGACGCTGCGGCGGTGCGGACGCAGGCGTCGCGCGCATCGGGGTTGACGGGGGTGGCGGGGGGGGTCAAGCGATGTCTCCAGGCAATTGCGCCAGCCAGGCGCGGACGTCGGACGGGTCGCGCAGCCCATGGCGTGCCGCGCTGCCGGGGCGCTCGCCGACGAGGATGCTGATGCCGCCGCGGGCATTGACGACCGCGAAGCCGTGCTCGTCGGTCAGGTCGTCGCCGGCGAACACCGGGACGCGGCCGGAGAACGGGGGTTCGTCGAGGAAGGCGGCGATGGCGCTGCCCTTGTCGGCGTGGGCGCCACCGTGGCCGTCGCCGCCAGGGCGCAGTTCGACAACGTGCTTGCCGTGCTGCATGCGATAGCCAGGGAGCTGTCGCAACGCCTCCAGCGCGAATGCCTGCAGCGCATCCTCCGCGCCCGCGGCGGCGCTGCGCCAGTGCAGCGCCAGCGTCGCGCCCTTGTCCTCGACGATGCTGCCGGGATGGCACTCGGCCAGCGCATCGGCGGCGCGGCTGACCGCCGCGAGCGCGGGCGGGCGGCGCGGACCAACGGCGGAGGTGTCGCCATGTCGGCGCTCCAGCCCGTGCAGGCCTCCGGCAGGCAGGACCAGCGGCGCGAACAAGGCGTCCAGGGTCTCGAGCGTGCGGCCCGAGACCAGGGCAAGTGCGCCCCCCAGCGCATCGGCGCACGCTGTCAGCGTGTCGCGCAGCGCAGGCGGGACCGATACGCCGTCAGGCGTGGCGGCGAAGTCCAGCAGGCACCCGTCGACGTCGAGGAATAGCGCCCAGCGCGCATCGGGCGGCGGCGGAGGCGGCAGGGAGGGCGGCGGACCTGACATGAGGGGCCAGTATGGTGATCGTCACGTTAGGCACTGGTCGACGCCGCCTGCGCTGTGCTTGCATCGCCGCGCTGGTGGCCGCATCTCTGCCGCTTCTCCGGCCACGCGGCCGGCCCCGCCTACCGGAGCTCCCGCCATGCGCATGGAAAAACTCACGTCGCGTTTCCAGCAGGCGCTGGCGGACGCGCAGTCGTTGGCCGTCGGCCGCGACCACAACCTGATCGAACCCGCGCACCTGCTGCTGGCGCTGCTGGACCAGTCAGGTGGCGGCACACGACCGCTGCTGGCACAGGCCGGCGTCAACGTGCCGGTGCTGCGCGAGCGCCTGGTCGAGGCCCTGGACGCGCTGCCCAAGGTGTCCGGGCAGGCGGGGCAGGTCTCGCTGGGCAACGATCTGGGCCGGCTGTTCAATGTCTGCGACAAGCTGGCGCAGCAGCGTGGCGATGACTTCATCGCCTCGGAGCTGCTGGTGCTCGCCGCGGTGGAGGACGGCGGCGGCATCGGCCGCGTGCTCAAGGCCGCCGGCGCCGACCGAGCGCGGCTGTCGACCGCGATCGATGCGATGCGCGGCGGCGAAACGGTGAAGGACGGCAACGCGGAAGAGGCGCGCCAAGCGCTCGAGAAGTACACCATCGACCTCACCGCGCGTGCCGAGCGCGGCAAGCTCGATCCGGTGGTCGGCCGCGACGAGGAGATCCGGCGCACGATCCAGGTGCTGCAGCGGCGCACCAAGAACAACCCGGTGCTGATCGGCGAGCCTGGCGTCGGCAAGACCGCGATCGTCGAGGGCCTGGCCCAGCGCATCGTCAACGGCGAGGTGCCAGAAGGCTTGCGTGGCCGGCGCGTGCTGTCGCTGGACATGGGCGCGCTGATTGCCGGCGCCAAGTTCCGCGGCGAATTCGAGGAGCGGCTGAAAGCGGTGCTCAGCGACCTCGCGAAGCAGGAAGGCAACGTCATCCTGTTCATCGACGAGTTGCACACCATGGTCGGCGCCGGCAAGGCCGAAGGCTCGATGGACGCCGGCAACATGCTGAAACCCGCGCTCGCGCGCGGCGAGCTGCACTGCATCGGCGCTACCACGCTGGACGAATACCGCAAGTACGTCGAGAAGGACGCCGCGCTGGAGCGTCGCTTCCAGAAGGTGTTCGTCGGCGAGCCGTCGGTGGAGGACACCATCGCCATCCTGCGTGGCCTGAAGGAGCGCTACGCGGTGCACCACGGCGTGGAGATCACCGATCCCGCGATTGTCGCCGCGGCCACGCTGTCGCACCGCTACATCGCCGACCGCCAGCTGCCCGACAAGGCCATCGACCTGATGGACGAGGCGGCCAGCCGGATCCGCATGGAGATCGACTCCAAACCTGAAGAGCTCGACCGCAAGGAGCGTCGGCTGATCCAGCTCAAGATGCAGCGCGAGGCGCTGAAGAAGGAGAAGGACGCCGAGTCGAAGCAGCGTCTCGCCGACCTCGAGGGCGAGATCGCCATGCTGGAGCGCGCCTACAACGACCTCGAGGAGGTCTGGAAGGCCGAGAAGGCGACGCTGCAGGGCGCGACCCGGATCAAGGAGCAGATCGAGGCCGCGCGACTGGAGTTCGACGCCGCGCAGCGGCAGCAGGACTATGCGCGCATGAGCGAGCTGCAGTACGGCACGCTGCCGGAGCTGGACAAGCAGCTGCACGCCGCGCTGGAGGTCGAGACCGCCGGGTTCACGCTGCTGCAGGACAAGGTGACCGCCGAGGAGATCGCGCAGGTGGTGGCGCGTTGGACCGGCATCCCGGTCAGCAAGATGCTGGAGGGCGAGCGCGAGAAGCTGCTGGCGATGGAGTCGCAGCTGCACACGCGCGTGGTCGGCCAGGAGGAGGCGATCCGCGTGGTGTCGGACGCGATCCGGCGCTCGCGCGCCGGGCTGTCTGACCCGGGGCGTCCGACGGGGTCGTTCCTGTTCCTCGGTCCCACCGGCGTCGGCAAGACCGAGCTGTGCAAGGCGCTGGCCGAGTTCCTGTTCGACAGCGCTGATGCGATGGTGCGCATCGACATGAGCGAGTTCATGGAGAAGCACTCGGTCGCGCGCCTGATCGGCGCGCCACCGGGCTATGTCGGCTACGAGGAGGGTGGCTACCTTACCGAGGCCGTGCGCCGCCGGCCGTACAGCGTGATCCTGCTCGACGAGGTCGAGAAGGCGCATCCGGACGTCTTCAACATCCTGCTGCAGGTGCTGGACGACGGCCGCCTGACCGACGGCCAGGGCCGTACCGTCGACTTCCGCAACGCGGTGATCGTGATGACGTCCAACCTCGGCTCGCACCAGATCCAGGAGATGGCAGAACACGGCACCGCGGCCGACACCGCGGAGGGCTATACCCAGATGAAGGCCGCGGTGATGGCGGTGGTGCAGGGCCACTTCCGCCCCGAGTTCATCAACCGGCTCGACGACATCGTCGTGTTCCACCCGCTGGACCGTGCCCAGATCGCGGCGATCGCACGCATCCAGCTGCGCGGTCTCGAGAAGCGGCTGGCAGAACGCGGCCTGCGGATCGAGGTCTCCGACGCGGCGCTGGCGCTGCTTGGCAGCACGGGCTTCGACCCGGTGTATGGCGCGCGCCCGCTGAAGCGCGCGATCCAGCAGCAGCTGGAGAACCCGCTGGCGACGCGGATCCTGTCCGGCGGCTTCATCAGCGGGGACACCATCCGCGTTGATGCGGATGGCGGGCACCTGGTGTTCTCCAGGTATTAAGCGCGGCCAAGAGGCCTGGAAGGCCGGGTGGCAGCCGGGTACCCGGACTGCAGTGGTTGTCCAGCTTCTTAACACATTAACGGCCGATCGTAAGACAGGCAGTGCTGGGGCCGTTAGCTAGTGGATGGCAACCCTGACGCAGCCTACGGTACAGAGCATGCTCGCCTTCGATGCGGTCTTCGAAACGTTCTACAGGACATCAGCCGTTGACTAAGCAGCTGTAATTGTATTCAGCCTCCGGCGTCTTGATGCCACTCGCGTCGGTTAACCAGGCCACATAGGTGAAGTTGCCGGTTTGGGAGGCAGAAGTACCGCAAGCGAACGTGCGTTTGATGGGTGAGTCGTCCCGCGTGCGGAAGATGGCCGTCGCGGGTCCGCAGGTCCACCCTTGTGAGCAGCTCACGTTCCGGGTGCGCAACGTGACTGGAAACCGCGGCGTTCCGGTGAAGTGAATCATCATGTCCATCGGCGTGCCTGCAACCGCGCTAAAGCTCGGTATCTCAGTGATCAGGAACTCGGAGCACGCATTTCCAGCGTGGTAGTCGCTTATCCCGCGTTCGATCCCTTTCACCGCGGCATTCCGAAATGAGGCGGTTTGCATCGCTTGAGCGTCTAATGGGTTGGTGTGGAAGCCCAGCTCGATGATCGCAGACGGCATGGCAGCCAACCGGTTTTCACCTTTGTTGCTCGCGGAGTAGGGCTCTTCCGCGATGCGCCACGTTTCATAACCAGGAACGCTGTGGATGGTCTGCTTCATGCTGCACAAGATGCTCGAAACGAACTTGGCATCGGTCGCGCGCCCAGTGTGGTAGTAGCCGCGAGTACCTCGCACATCGGAACCTGCAGCATCGGTGTGCAAGTGAACTGCATAGTCAGCCCCGACATGGTTGGCGTACAGGGGGCGGCTTCGTATGTCCTCATCATATTCTCGCATTGAATGCGTGGCGGAGGGCAAAGAGTTCCAGATGCCGGTCTCGTTCGGCAGAGTCGATGCTAGGTAGTAGCGTGCAGCGACTTTCCACCACTGCGCTCCGCTGGGCGGATGCAGGGAGGTGGCGTTCGTACGCGCCTTGTATACCGTACTGCCTTGGCTCGCTAGTTGCGTCGCGAGATCACGTGCGAAATAGGGCGTAACGAAGTCTTCTATCATCCCGTTGGACGGGTCGCGTTGGGTGCGCCAGTCGTTGTAGGCGTAGTAAAGTACAGCCCGTGGCCACCGGCTAAAGCAACTTTGGGCGTGGCAGAGTTAGAAGTCGTGTTCCCCTGCAGCGGAAGTCTTTCGCGCGGAGGTGAATCGGGCAGGATCTCGAATATATCCCTGCCCAAGTACCGGAATTCGGCCCCGTCTACAGCGACCACATCGCGCAATAGATCAACTGCAATCAGATAGAGCTGATGCTGCTGGTCCTCAAGTTCCGAGCCAGTGTACGCGGGGATGGCGCGCGAGCCGAGGTCTATGATGAGGGTGCGGGTTCGCGGAACAAGCCGTGTGCTGATGTCAAAGCCGCTCTGCCCTTCGATGAGCGGGAGTCGCGCGGCCGCCTCGGTGAGCACTTGGTCGAGCATCTTCTCGATGCGGGTTCGATCTTTTCTGCTCAGGTCTTCGATCAGTGTGCCGCTGGCGTGGCGGACCTGGCTCCGTAGATCGGGAGGCGCAACGAGGATGCACAGCAAGAAAGTCAAGCCAAGAGGCAGCATCTTGCAGGGTAGGACTAGCTTCATGACAAATCCTTTATCGTGATTGTAAGAGGACCCGTCAGCACGGGTGTCTTCACTCTATGCCCTGCTTCGGCTAAAAGCTGCTAGCGGGAGAACTCTGATGCAGCACCGCTGCCTTTTCTGGGGACTTCGCTCGCCAGAGCGTCCTGAATGCCAAGCCAGCTCGTATCAGCATCAGCAAAGTCTCCACACAGATCGATTTTGTACTGACGGCAAAGCAATGGCCGTTGCTCTCGCGCTTCGATTGCCGCACGCCACTCCAAGTGGTGCTCGAGAAGGTGCAGATCGCGTGAACTAGGAGCATCTGGCTCTGAGGGCTGAGAGCGCCCAGCTGTTGTCCCTCACTAGGCTATTCATTTAGGGCATCGCTAGGAGGTAGGGTACCAAACCAACCCAATGCCCAGGAGTCCCCGATGAACGTGCTGGTGTGGGGCCGTGCCGTCGAATCCGCCTGCTGCACCGAATGACCCGCGGAGGTCTGCGGCGTAAGCAGCGGCCCATGCCGCAAGGAACTCAGTACCTGACCCGGCAGCGAGGGTCCGGGTCGGGGGTCCAGGTCCCCGGCGCAGGCCACCGTGATTAGCCGCCGTGCTGCCGCAGCGCCCGGTACGGCGGCGTCGACATCACCATCTCCGCCAGCGAGAACGCGAGTTCGCGCTCGGCCAGCACCGCGCCGTCGGCGCCGTGGTCGAGCAGGTGCCGGACCTCGCCGTCGCTGTGCGCGCGCGCCAGCACGGTGATCGCAGGGTTGGCCTGCTTGAGACGGGTGATCGTCTCGCCGCTCTCCAGCGCATTGGGGATCGCGAACACCGCGAGCGCCGCGCGCTCCGGCGCGGCCTCGCGCAGCACCGCGACCGATGCCGCATTGCCGCGGATCGCGTAGAGGCCGGCGGCACGCGCGTCGGCCACGTGGTCCGCGTCGTCCTCGATCACCACCAGCGGTACGCCACGGTCGTGCAGCAGCCCGGCGAGGTGGCTGCCGACGCGGCCGTAGCCCACGACGATGGCGTGGCCATGGACGTCGGCAGGGAGCGCGTTGTCGCGCGCGAGGCGCTCGGCGTCGTCCGCTGCTACCCGGTCCACGCGCGCGGACTCGCGCGCATCGCGGCGGTCGAGCATCGAGAAGATCAGTGGGTTGACGATGATCGAGAGCAGCGAGCCGGCGAGGATCAGGTCACTGCCTTCCTGCGGCAGCATTTGCAGCGACAGCCCGAGCCCGGCGAGGATGAAGGAGAACTCGCCGATCTGCGCGAGGCTTGCGGAAATGGTGAGCGCGGTGGAGTTGGGCTTGCCGAACGCGCGCACGATGGCCCACGCCGCGAACGACTTGCCGACCACGATGATCAGGAACGTGGCCAGCACCTCCAGCGGGTGCTCGACCAGGATCATCGGGTCGAACAGCATGCCGACCGAGACGAAGAACAGCACTGCGAACGCGTCGCGCATCGGCAGCGAGTCGTTGGCGGCCTTGTGCCCGAATTCGGACTCGTTGAGCAGCATGCCGGCGAAGAACGCGCCCAGCGCGAACGAGACCCCGAACAGCTCCGCGGCGCCGAAGGCCACGCCCATCGCCAGCGCCAGTACGCACAGCGTGAACAACTCGCGCGAGCCGGTCCCGGCGACGCGTTCGAGGACCCACGGGATCACCCGGCGGCCGACCAGCAGCATGAGCGCAACGAACGCGGCGACCTTGGCCAGCGTGGTGCCGAGCGTCGTCCACAGGTTGCCGCCCGGGACGCCGTCATCGCCCCCCAGGGCGTCGGCGAAGGCTGGCAGCAGCACCAGCGCCAGCACCATCGCCACGTCCTCGACGATCAGCCAGCCGACCGCGATCCGTCCGCGCTGGGTCTCGATCAGCCGCCGGTCGTCCAGCGCCCGTAGCAGCACCACGGTGCTGGCGACAGACAGCGCCAGCCCGAACACCAGGCCCTCGCCGTTGCTCCAGCCCAGTGCGCGCGCAAGCGCCCAGCCCAGCGCGGTCGCCACCGTGATCTGCGCCACTGCGCCGGGCACCGCGATCGCCTTGACCGCCATCAGGTCCTTGAGCGAGAAGTGCAGGCCGACGCCGAACATCAGCAGGATCACGCCGATCTCCGCCAGCTGCGGCGCCAGCGTCATGTCGCCGACGAAGCCTGGCGTGAACGGCCCCGCGATGACCCCGGCAAGCAGGTAGCCGACCAGCGGCGACATCCGGAGCCGCTGGGCCAGCAGGCCCAGCGCGAGCGCCAGCACGAAGCCGACGGTCAGCAGTGCGATCAGTGAGGTGTTGTGCGGCATGCGGCGTCCAGCGGGCTACGCCGTGCATGATACGGCGGCGCTGGCGCCGGACCCGGGGCGCAGGGTTGACAGCCGTGGCATTGGCGTCGAAACCGCCTCCATCCCACCCTCCCCCGCCTGTCGGGGGAGGGTCTTGGGGGCGATCTTGCCGCGCGAACGACCCTACCAGCGATAGCCGGCCTTGCCATACACGAACGCGCCGTGGATGCCAAACGGTGCCGCGCTGGTGGCATAAGGGAACTGACCGCCGGTCGAATTCGCGAACACGTTTTCATCGGGGTATTCATTGAGCACGTTGTCGCCACCCAAAGTGAAGTGCCAGCCGTTGACGCGATAAGTCGCGGCGAGGTCCAGTGTCCACTTCGGATCGAAGGTCTGGTCCTGTGCCGCGTTGGCGTTGCGGATGGTGATTTCGCCGAAGCGGGTGCCGTTGGCTGACAACTCGAAGTTGCCCGACGTCCACAGGCCCCCGAGCAGGAACTTGTCACGCGGCGCACCGACTTCAAAGCGACCGACCTCGACCCGCCCGAAGCGCACCGCATTCGGATCGATAGCGGCGAGCACTGCGGGGTTCGATGCGATCCGGTCGATCTTGGTCTTGTTGTAGTTGTAGCCGGTGGTGAGGTCGAGCTTGCCCGAGCCCAGCTCCCAGCCATAGGTGCCCACCACATCGATGCCGTCAGTGGTGGTGTCGATGGCATTGGTGAAATAGCGGCCGCCGCCGACGCCGGGGAAGCCGTTGCTGTTGAGGAAGTTACGGACTGGAGCACTGATGAGGTTTTCGGACAGGGTGATTCGATCCTCCAGCTCGATCCGGTAGGCGTCGATGGTGATGTACAGCCGGTCTACCGGCTGCAGCACCAGGCCGAGACTGTAGTTGGTCGACTCCTCCGGCCGCAGCGGCTCGGCGCCCAATGCGATGCCCGCTGGATTTGTCACCCGGAAAGTGACGATGTCGAACGGCGTGTTGCCCTGGGGCGGCGGCAGCACGACGAAGTTGGTCGCAGTGGACTGGAAGAACTGCTGCTGCAGGGACGGCGCGTGGAAGCCCGTCGACACAGTGCCGCGCAGGGCGACCTTGTCCGTGAAGGCATAGCGCGCGGTCACCTTGCCGGTGGCGGTATCGCCGAAGTCACTGTAGTCCTCATAGCGTGCCGCGATGCCCGCCGACAGCTTGTCGGTAAGGTCACCCTCCAGGCCGGCGTAGAACGAGAAGCTGTGGCGGTCGAATTCGCCCCCGTCGCTTGGTCTGAACCCGGTGAACACCTGCGAACCGGGAATGTTGGCGAACGGGCCCAACGCGTACGACAGTGGTTCGCCTTCCGATTGCTCGAAGACATCGCCACGCCATTCAACGCCATAGGACAGGGTGAGTGGATAGCTCATGCCCCAGTCAAGCAGCTTGTTGAAGTCCAGGTTGAGGACGTGCTGGTTGACCTCGAGCGCGCCGGCATAGAACTGTGTTGGCGAGGTGGGGCCAAGGCTGCGGTTGAGCGTGTTCTTGATATCGAAGGTCAGCTCGTTGGAGCCGTAGGTATAGCTGAAGTCTATGTTGGTTCCGCCGGCGGTGAAAGTCCTCAGGCCGCTGCTGAAGTGGTAGTCGCTCGAGACGTTATTGATCTGTGGCAGGAAGCCGTCCGGATAGATCGACCGAATGTTGCGTGCGTCGCCCGCGGGGCGGAAGAAGCCGTTGGAAAGCACGTCACGCTTGGTGTAGATGCCGGTGCCGTAGAAGCTGAGGTAATCCTCTATCGGATACTCGGCGTTGAACGAGACCGAGCCGTTGTCCACCTCTGGATCACCTTGACGCTGCACCACCTGACCCAGGGGTGCCGAAGTCGCCGTAGGCGTGCCTATGAACGGGCGCGCGCGGTTGGTCTGGTCCTGGTGGCCGGCCTGCGCAGCAAGGTGCACGAAGCCATCGCCGCCGAGCTTGAAGCCGCCGTCGGCAAGCAGGTCGTACTGCCGACCGTCACCTGCGCTCGACTGGCCGTAGCGTCCGCTGATGCTGCCGCCGTGGTCGGCGCCCTTCAGCACGATATTGATGACGCCGGCGATCGCGTCGGAGCCGTACTGCGCTGATGCGCCGTCGCGCAGCACCTCGATCCGCGCAATCGCCGCGATCGGGATGGTGTTCAGGTCGACCGGAGACGAACTACGCCCCTGCGTGCCGTTGACGTTGACCAGGGCGCCGGTGTGGTAGCGCTTGCCGTTGACCAGCACCAGGGTGTGGTCGGGGGAGAGGCCACGCAGCTGCGCCGGGCGTACCGCGTCTGAGCCGTCGGAAATCGCCAAGCGCGGGAAGTTCAGCGACGGCAGCGCGCGTGACAGCGCAGTGGCGAGGTCGGTGGTGCCGGTGGCCTGCAGCAGTTCCGGCGTGATGATGTCGATCGGGGACGTCGACTCGGCCACGGTACGGTCGCTGACCCGCGTTCCCGTCACAATCAATGTATCCAGCGTGGTCGCGTCGCGCGCGGCGCGGTCCTGGGGGGCCTCCTGCGCGGCGGCGGGGGCGACGGTGCCGATGGCGGCGACCAGCGCCAGGCACAGGCGGTGGCGGGACGGGGAGCGCGGGGTGCAGTGCGAGGCGGTGCGCATGGCGGTCTCCTGTGACCTGGGGTGCGCCCGGAGCGTTGCATGCGTTCAGCTGCCGGTCAATCGCTGCATCGGGATACAGCGATAGTTCCAGGCATGGAACGCTGACCGGAAGCAGTATCCCACTCTGTAGAATGTGCGACCCCACGCCGGTATCCCTCGCTGTCCCCCGCATGATCGCCTTCAAGAATTTCGCGCTGCGCCGCGGAGAGCGCCTGCTGCTGTCCGACGTCGACCTGACCCTGCACGCCGGCTGGCGCGTGGGCGTGGTCGGCCGCAACGGCACTGGCAAGTCCAGCCTGTTCGCGGCCGTGCGCGGCGAGGTCGAGGCCGACAAGGGCGACCTCGACGTCGGGCATCGCGTGCGCGTGGCCAGCATCGCGCAGGAGATGCCGTCGCTGCCGGACCCGGCGATCGAGTTCGTGCTCGGCGGCGATGCGGTGGTGGCGGCGGCGCTGAAGGCCGAGTCCGATGCGCTGGCCGCCGAGGACTGGGAGGCGGTGGCCGAGGCCCACCACCGGCTGGAGGAGGTGGGCGGTTACGACGGCGCCGCGCGTGCCGGGCGCCTGCTGCACGGCCTCGGGTTCCCGGCCGATACCCACCAGCGCGCGGTGTCGACCTTTTCCGGCGGCTGGCGCGTGCGCCTCAACCTGGCACGCGCGCTGATGGCGCCGTCGGACATGCTGCTGCTCGATGAGCCCACCAACCACCTCGACCTCGACGCCGTGCTGTGGCTGGAGCAGTGGCTGCTGAAGTACCCGGGCACGCTGCTGCTGATCTCGCACGACCGCGAGTTCCTCGACAACGTCACCACCCACACCCTGCACCTGCACGGCGGCAAGGCCAGGCTGTACACCGGCGACTACACCGCGTTTGAGCGCCAGCGCTCCGAGCAGCTGCGGCTGCAGCAGATCACCCACGAGAAGGCGCAGGCCGAGCGCGCGCACCTGCAGAGCTTCATCGACCGCTTCAGCGCCAGTGCCGCCAAGGCCAAGCAGGCACAGTCGCGGGTCAAGCGGCTGGCGAAGATGGCCGGCACCGAGGCCGTGCGCGCCGAGCGCGAGGTGCGGATCGACTTCCCGCAGCCGGTCCGGCTGCCGCATGCGCTGATGCGCCTGAACCACGCCGACCTTGGCTACGCCGGGCGCGGCCACGACGCGTCGCGCGCCGCCGCGGGACAGGGCAACGACGGCATCGGCGACGTCACCGCGTCAGATGCCTTTCCGCTGCTTGCGGGGGAAGGTGCCCGCAGGGCGGATGGGGGCAAGCTGCTGATCCTGCACAACGTGGGCTTCGGGCTGGAGGCCGGCGACCGCATCGGCCTGCTTGGCCCCAACGGCGCCGGCAAGTCGACGCTGGTGAAGTCGCTGGTCGGCGACCTGGCGCTGCTCGACGGCGAGCGCTACGCGCACCCCGACCTGCGCATCGGCTACTTCGCGCAGCACACGGTGGAGTCGCTGGTGGCGGGTACATCGCCGATCGACCACCTGCGCGAGCTGTCGCCGAATGCATCGGTGCAGGACTTCCGCAACTTCCTCGGCAAGTGGAGCTTCCCCGGCGACCGCGCATTCGAGAGCATCGACGGCTTCTCCGGCGGCGAGCGCGCGCGGCTGGCGCTGGCGCTGATCGCGTGGCTGCAGCCCAACGTGCTGCTGCTCGACGAGCCCACCAACCACCTGGACCTCGAGATGCGCGAGGCGCTGGCCGAGGCGCTGAGCGAGTTCACCGGCGCCATCGTGCTGGTCTCGCACGACCGGCACCTGATCGGCCTGGTCAGCGAGACCTACTGGCGCGTAGCCGAGGGAGAGGTGATGCCGTTCGACGGCGACCTCGACGAGTACGCGGCCTGGCTGCGCTCGCGTCCCAACGCCGGCGACGGCAAGGCGCCGGCGTTCAAGCCGGCCGCGGTCGCGGCGCCGCCACCGGCAGCCCCTGCGAAGCCGGCGCGCGGCAAGGTCAACCCGCACAAGCTTGCGAAGGCCGAGGCGCGTGTCGGCGAACTCGAGTCGGCGCTGGAAAAGATCGAGCGCGAGCTGGCCGATCCGAAGGTCTATGCCGACGGCAACGCGCTGCGCGAGCGCGGCAGCGCCCAGCAACGGCTGCGCGCCGAACTCACGGTCGCGGAAGCCGAGCTGCTGGCGCTGTACGCGGTGGACGCGGCCTGATCGCGGTGGCGGGGAAGATGCCTCGCAGCTGCGCAGTCGCTGTCCGTGGTTTGCCCGGCGCGCGGCTTCCGGCTACGGTGCGGGCATGAACAAGACCACGTGGACCTTGCTTTCGCTCGCGACGCTCGCCTTCGCGTCGTGCTCCTCCGACACCACGGCCGCTGCCGACGGTGCCGTCGCGACCACCGGCGCCGTGACGGCGCCGCCGTCCGCGGCGGACCCCACCGCCACCGACTCCGCGCCCGCCGATGCCTTCCTCGCCGCGCTGGCGAGCCACTGCGGCCAGGCCTTCGCCGGCCGCATTGTCGCCAACACACCCACGCCGACCGAGCCCGACGCGTTCGAGGGCAAGCAGCTGGTGATGCACGTGCGCGGCTGCGATGCCCCCGCGCGCGAGTTGCGCGTGCCGTTCCACGTCGGCGACGACCACTCTCGGACCTGGGTGCTGACGCGCACCGACAGCGGCTTGCGGCTGAAGCACGACCATCGCCACGAGGACGGCAGCGACGACGTGCTGACGATGTACGGCGGCGATACCGCCACCGCAGGCACCGCGATGCGCCAGGCGTTCCCGGTCGACGCGTACTCGATCGACCTGTTCCAGCGCGAGGGCTCCGACGCGTCGGTGACCAACACCTGGGCGATGGAGGTCGATCCCGGGCGGCGGTTCCTGTACGAGCTCGCGCGTCCGGGTGGCCGCCTGTTCCAGGTGGAGTTCGACCTGACTACGCCGGTGGCGCTGCCGCCGACGCCGTGGGGCGACGAATAGCGGCCGGTCACTGCGCCGGCGGCGGGCATGGCTGCCTGAATCCTCATTGCGCGGATCGCCTCCGCGTATATCGCCGCGCGACCCTCAGCCGCGCAGGAAGTACTCCACCGTCGTCACTACGCGCACGCGCTTGACCTGCGGACTGCTCTGGTCGCGCTCGCTGATGGTGACCGTGCCCTGGTTGGCGCTGCGGATGCCCCCCAGGCGCGAGTTGGAATCCTTGGCGAACTGCAGCGCCGAGTCGCGCGCCGCCGCGGTGGCCTCGGCGATCAGCGAGGGCTTGATGTCGTTGAGCCGGGTGTAGTCGAACTCCGGCGCGCTGCCTTCGCCGATCATCACGCCCTGCGCGACCAGCACGCCGCTGCGCCGCACCGCCGCCAGTGCACGTGCCACGTCGCTGGTTCGCAGGCTGACAGTCGTCGAGTAGCGGTAGCGCTCCGGCGGCCGGTTGTCGCCGTAGGCATAGGCCCACCGGTCCTCCAGCCGCGGCGGCGACACCACGATGTCGCCCTCGGCGAAGCCCGCGTCGGTAAAGAATCGCCGGATCGCATCGGTATTGGCGTCCAGCCGCGCCTGCACATCGGCAAGCTCGTTGCCGCCCACGCCGTGCGGCAGCGGCCAGACCACCAGATCGGCATCGACGATCCGTTCGGCCGAGCCCTTGACGATGACGTAGCGGTCGCCGGTGCGCAGCTGCACCATGCCGCGACCGGCGAACCAGCCGGCGGCGACGAGGCCGAGCGCGACGACGATGGCGGCGAGGACGGTGACGACGGGACGGTCGGTCGGGGGCATGGCGGGACGGCCTGCGGGGAAAGGACCAGCCTACGCCGATCGATGGCAGTGCATGTCCATGGGCATTGGCCGCGGCACGGCGGGTGCAGGCCTGCTACCGTCCGCGCAGCCAGCGCCGTCGGCAGCTTCCCCACGCGCGTCGGGACATTGCCTCCGCCGCTTGATCGGCGCCGGGGCCGCCCCATGTCGCAGCCTCGATTCTCCTTCGTGACCGTCCCCGAGTACCACATGCCCATCTACGCCTACCAGTGCGCCGTCTGCGGCCACGACTTCGACCGCCTGCAGCGGCTCGCCGACCCCGACCCCGACACCTGCCCGGCCTGCGGGGCGGTGGGCGGGGTCAAGCGGCAGCTGACGGCGCCGTCGTTCCGGCTGGCGGGCAGCGGCTGGTACGAGACCGACTTCAAGAAGGACGGCGACAAGAAGCGCAACCTGGCCGATGCGGGGGGCAAGGACGGCGGTGGCGGGGGCGACGCGCCGGCGGCCGCGGCGTCGGGGGCCGGTGACGGCAAGCCGTCGTCCGCGGGCGATGGCGGGAAGAAGGGCGACAAGGCATCGGCGCCGCCAGGCAGTGCCGTGCCCGCTGCCGCGTCGCCTGCCAAGGCCCCCACGCCCGCGCCGAAGTCCGACAGCAAGCCGTCTCCGAAGGACTGAGGCCGCGACCATTCCCGCACGGAGGCTGGCGCGCCGCCACCGGCGCTCGGCGGGTCGGCGGGTCGGCGGACTAAAATACGTCGCCGCCGGCATCGCTGCCGGCCGATCGCCGCCCGTCCGTGCGCGGCGGCATGCCAACTTCCGGAGTGTCCATGCGTACCCATTTCTGCGGCCTGGTCGACGAGGCACTGGTCGGCAGCACCGTCACCCTGTGCGGCTGGGCCGACGTCGCCCGCGACATGGGCGGCCTGTGCTTCATCGACCTGCGCGACCACGAGGGCATCGTGCAGGTCGTCGCCGAGGCCACCGACGATGCCGCGTTGGGTGCGGGCGAGGCCAACGCGGCGGTGGTCGCCGCGGCCGGCAAGGTGGGCTATGAGGACTGCCTGCGCGTGACCGGCGTGGTCCGCCACCGGCAGTCGATCAACCCGAAGATCCCCACCGGCCGGCTGGAGGTGGTGGCGACGCGCATCGAGGTGCTGAACCGCGCCGAGCCGCTGCCGTTCCACGCGCACGAGAACCCGGGCGAGGACGTGCGCCTGAAGTACCGCTACCTGGACCTGCGCACGCCGGAGATGCAGCGCCGCCTGCGCATCCGCACGCGGTTGGTCAGCGCGCTGCGCCACTGGCTGGACGACCGCGGCTTCCAGGACATCGAGACCCCGATCCTGACCAAGGCCACGCCCGAGGGCGCGCGCGACTTTCTGGTGCCTGCGCGGATGCATCCGGGCGAGTTCTACGCGCTGCCGCAGTCGCCGCAGCTGTTCAAGCAGATCCTGATGGTGGCGGGCTTCGACCGCTACTACCAGATCGCGCGCTGCTTCCGCGACGAAGCCCTGCGCGCCGACCGCCAGCTGGAGTTCACCCAGCTCGACATCGAGTTCGCCTGGGTGTCGGAGCGCGACGTGCAGGACACGGTGGAGGCGATGGTCCGCGACGTGTTCCGCGACGTGGTCGACGTCGCCCTCGCGCCCGAGTTCCCACGCATGACGCATGCCGAGGCGATCCGCCGCTACGGCTCCGACAAGCCGGACATGCGCATCGCGCTGGAGCTGGTCGACGTCGACGCGCAGGTGCGGGGCAGCGGGTTCAAGGTGTTCACCGACTGGGCGGGGGTCGTAGGCGGCCGGGTCTGCGCGCTGCGCATCCCGGGCGGCGCGTCCCTGTCGCGCAAGCAGATCGACGACTACGCCGCGCACGCGGCGAAGTACGGCGCGAAGGGGCTGGCCTACCTCAAGCTCGCGGAGACGGGCGAAGTCAGCTCGCCGATCGCGAAGTTCTTCGACGCCGCCGCGTTCCAGGCGCTGGTGGCCCACGTCGGTGCCGTCGCCGGCGACATCGTGTTGTTCGGCGCCGGCAAGGCCGGCACCGTCAGCGACTTCATGGGCGCGATCCGGCTCAAGGCCGGGCGCGAGTTCGGGCTGGTCGCGGACGGCTGGGCGCCGCTGTGGGTCACCGACTTCCCGATGTTCGAGTACGACGACGAGACACAGCGCTACGTCGCGCTGCACCACCCGTTCACCGCGCCGGCGGTCGACGACGAGGCCGACCTGGTGGCCAACGCGCGCACCGCGGTGTCGCGCGGCTACGACCTGGTGCTCAACGGCAACGAGATCGGCGGCGGATCGATCCGCATCCACCGCTCGTCGATGCAGTCGGCGGTGTTCGGGCTGCTGGGCATCGGTACTGAGGAGGCGCGCGAGAAGTTTGGCTTCCTGCTCGACGCGCTGCGCTTCGGCGCGCCGCCGCACGGCGGCATCGCGTTCGGCATCGACCGCATCGCGGCGCTGATGGCCGGCACCGACTCGATCCGCGACGTCATCGCGTTCCCCAAGACCACGACCGCGCAGTGCCTGATGACCGGCGCGCCGTCGCCGATCGCGGACGCGCAGCTGGCCGAAGTGCACGTGTCGGTGCGGCAGAAGACGGCGGCGGGGTAGGGGCGCGGCGATGCCGGCGCCGCTCATCCGTCGCGCGGGTCCGGAGGACGCGGCGACCGTGTCGCGGCTGGCCGCGCGGACGTTTACCGAGGCCTTCGGACATTGCTACGACGACGTCGACCTGCAGGCCTTCATCGACGAGGCATACGACGTCGACCGTCAGCGCGTGATCCTGGCGGAGCCGGGATATGCGGTGTGGTTGCTGGAGGACGACGGCCTCGCCGTGGGGCATGCCGCCGCGGGCCCCTGCGGGCTGCCGCACGCCGATGTTTCGCCCGGTGACGGCGAGCTCAAGCGGCTGTACGTACTCGCCAGCCATCAGAACGGGGGCTACGGTGGACGGCTGTTCGATGCCGCGGTCGACTGGCTGCAGCGCACAGCGCCGCGCAAGCTGTGGGTCGGCGTGTGGTCGGAGAACCCCGGCGCGCAGCGCTTCTACGCGCGGCAGGGCTTCCGCCGCGTCGGCGAATACGCGTTTCCGGTGGGCCGGGTCCGTGACCTCGAATACATCCTGCGGCGCGACCCGACGTGACAGCCCGGGTCGCGCTGCTGCACGGCATCTGGAACGCGCGCGCGTGGTTGGCGCCCCTGGCCCGGCGGCTGCGCGCCGAGGGGCTGCTGCCGACGGTGATCGGCTACGACAGCGTGCTGCGCGACCCCGTGGCCAACTTACCGGCGATCGTCGCGCAGCTGCGCGCGCTGGGCGAGGTCGCGGTGGTGGGTCACAGCCTCGGCGGGATCATGGCGCTGGAGGCGCTGCGCGCGGCGCCGGACCTGGCGGTGCACCGCGTGGTCTGCCTGGGTTCTCCACTTCGCGGCAGCCGCACCGCGCAGCGACTCGCCGCCGCGGCCTGGGGTGCGCCGGTGCTCGGCCGCAGCGCCGCGATCCTGCAGCGCGACCTGGCGCGATGGGAGGGCAGGGTCGAGGTCGGCGTGGTCGCCGGCAACATTCCGCACGGCCTGGGGCGGCTGCTGTGCCGCTTCGACGGCGACTGCGACGGCACCGTCGCGGTGGAGGAGACGCGGCTGCCGGGGCTGGCCGACCATTGCGTGGTCGCCGCCAGCCACAGCGGGCTGGTGTTCTCGCGCGCGGCGGCGGCGCAGGCGGCGCGGTTCATCCGCGAGGGCCGGTTCCTGCATCCCGGCGCGGTGGGCGCCTGATGTGCCCGGGGTGCGGCCGGACGGTGCGGCGGATACGCTAAAATTCCGCTTTCGGCAGCACGGGGTCACCGGGGTCCATGGGCAGAGGTCCTTCCATCGAGGCACGCAAGAACGCCGAGGACGCCAAGCGCGGCAGGATCTTCACCAAGATCATCCGCGAGATCGGCGTTGCGGCCCGCGCCGGCGGCGGCGATCCGGCGACCAACCCACGGCTGCGCACGGCAATCGACAAGGGCCTGTCGGCCAACATGACCAAGGACGTGATCGAGCGCGCGCTGAAGAAGGCGACCGGCGAGCTCGAGGGCGTGGAATACGAGGAGATCCGCTACGAAGGGTACGCCCCGGGCGGGGTCGCGGTGATCGTCGACTGCCTGACCGACAACAAGGTGCGCACCGTCGCCGACGTGCGCCACGCGTTCGGCAAGTTCGGCGGCAACCTCGGCACCGAGGGCTCGGTCGCCTTCATGTTCCGCAAGCTCGGGGTGCTGAGCTTCGACGCCGGTGCCGACGAGGAGGCGGTGACAGAAGCCGCGATCGAGGCCGGTGCCGACGACGTGGTGGTGTACCCCGACGACGGCGCGATCGACGTGCTGACCGCGCCGGACGCCTTCGCGCAGGTGCGCGACGCGATGGCGGCCGCCGGGCATGTGCCGGCGATCGCCGAGGTCACGATGCGCGCCGACAACGATATCGCGGTCAAGGGCGACGTGGCCACGCAGGTGGTCAAGCTGCTCGACTGGCTGCAGGAGCTCGACGACGTCCAGTCGGTGCACAGCAACGCCGCGCCCGGCGCCGACGCGTACGGCTGACGCCGCGCCCGTGACCCGCATCCTCGGCATCGACCCCGGTTCGCAGCGCACCGGGGTCGGCATCATCGACGTCGACGGCGCCGGGCGGACCAGCCACGTCTTCCATGCGCCGCTGCACCTGTTGACCGGCGCGGCCGGAGGCGGCGCCGGCGACTTCGCGCTGCGGCTGAAGAAGCTGCTGCACGGGCTGTGGGGACTGATCGACGAGCACCGCCCTGACGAGGTCGCGATCGAGCGCGTGTTCATGGCCCGCAACCCCGATTCGGCGCTGAAGCTCGGGCAGGCGCGCGGCGCCGCGATCTGCGCCGTCGTCAGCCGCGACCTGCCTGTGCACGAATACGCCGCGACCGAGGTCAAGCTGGCGGTCGTCGGCAAGGGCAGCGCAGACAAGCTGCAGGTGCAGGCGATGGTGGGGCTGCTGCTGGGCCTGAAGGGCAGGCTGCAGGCCGACGCCGCCGACGCGCTGGCGCTGGCGATCACCCACGCCCACGTCCGCGCCAGCGCCGAGCGGCTGGGCGTCGACGTACGCCAGGCCTGGAGCCGCAAGTGACCACCACGACGGGACGGGAGAAGACACGATGATCGGGCGCCTGCGCGGGATCCTGGTGCACAAGCAGCCGCCGTGGCTGGTGGTCGACGTGCAGGGCGTGGGCTACGAGCTGGAGGCGCCGATGAGCACCTTCTACGACCTGCCCGACGTCGGCCGCGAGGTGTCGCTGTTCACCCATCACGCGCAGAAGGAGGACAGCGTGTCGCTGTACGGGTTCCTGCGCGACGCCGAGCGCCGGCTGTTCCGCGACGTGCAGCGGGTCAGCGGCATCGGCGCGAAGATCGCGCTGGCGGTGCTGTCGGGCACCAGCGTCGACGCGTTCGCGCGGCTGGTGCAGGTGGGCGACGTCGCCGCGCTGACCCGGATCCCCGGCATCGGCAAGAAGACCGCCGAGCGCATGGTGGTGGAGCTGCGCGACCGCACCGCCGGCGCCTACGGCGACGGCGTGATGGTGATCGGCGACGCGTCCCCCGGGGCCCCGGCGGATCCGTTCTCCGAGGCCGTCGTGGCGCTGCAGCAGCTGGGCTACAAGCCCGCCGATGCACAGCGCATGGCGCGCGCAGCGTTCACGGACGGCGATGCGGCGGAGTCCATCATCCGCAAGGCGCTGCAGGCCGCGCTGCGCTGAGCGCGCGGTACCCACCACCCCACGGATCGACATGAGCACTTCGCAACAGGGCACGCCCCCCGCCGCGACGCCCCCCGCCGGCAAGGGTGGCGGCGTCGGGCAGGGCCATGGCCAGGTCGGCCTGTTCGGGCTCGCGGTCGGCGCCGTGGGCGTGGTCTTCGGCGACATCGGTACCAGCCCGCTGTACACCATCCGCGAGGCGTTCTCGCCGCACTACGGGCTGGTCGCCAACCACGACACCGTGCTCGGGCTGCTGTCGATGGTGTTCTGGTCGCTAATGCTGGTGGTCACGCTGAAGTACGTGACCATCATCATGCGCGCCGACAACGAAGGCGAAGGCGGAATCATGGCGCTGATGGCGCTGGCCCAGCGCTGCCTGCCGGAGGGATCGCGGTCCAACTACCTGGTCGGCATCCTCGGCGTGCTCGGCGCGTCCCTATTCTTCGGCGACGGCGTCATCACCCCGGCGATCTCGGTGCTGTCGGCGGTGGAAGGGCTGGAGGTGGTGGCGCCGCAGCTCAGCAGCTGGATCGTGCCGGTCACAGTGGTGGTACTGGTGACGCTGTTCGCCACCCAGCGCTACGGCACCGCCAAGGTCGGGCGCATCTTCGGGCCGATCACCGTGGTGTGGTTCCTGGCGCTGGCCGTGCTGGGCGTGTTCAACATCCTGCACGAGCCCGAGGTGCTGAACGCCGTCAACCCGGTCTGGGCGATGCGCTTCTTCGTCGACTACAGCTGGGGTGGCATCTTCATCCTTGGCGCGGTCGTGCTGGCGGTGACCGGCGGCGAGGCGATCTACACCGACATGGGCCACTTCGGCGCCAGGCCGATCCGCATCGCGTGGTACTTCTTCGTGCTGCCGTCGCTGATGCTCAACTACCTCGGCCAGGGCGCGCTGGTGCTCGAAGACCCGACCGCGATCCAGAACCCGTTCTACATCGGTGTGCCGGAATGGGGGCGCTGGCCGATGATCGTGCTCGCCACGGCGGCCACCGTCATCGCCTCGCAGGCCGTGATCACCGGCGGGTTCTCGGTGGCGCGGCAGGCGATGCAGCTGGGCTACATCCCGCGCATGACCATCCGCCACACCTCCAGCGCGACCATCGGCCAGATCTACATCCCCGCGATCAACTGGTCGATGATGCTGATCGTCATCGCGCTGGTGCTGGGCTTCCGCACCTCGACCGCGCTGGCGACCGCGTACGGCATCTCGGTGTCGATGACGATGCTGATAGACACCCTGCTGCTGGCGATCGTGGCGCGCGCGCTGTGGCCTCGCTGGCGGCGCTGGGTGCTGCCGCTGTGTGTCGTGTTTCTGGTGCTCGACATCGGGTTCGTGATCGCCAACGGCGCCAAGATCCTGCAGGGCGGGTGGTTCCCGGTGGTGCTGGGCATCGTGCTGTTCACGCTGCTGCGCACGTGGCGGCGCGGACGCCAGCTGCTGCACGACGAAATCCAGAAGGACGGCATCCGCCTCGACACTTTCATCCCCGGGCTGATGCTGGCGCCGCCGGTGCGGGTGCCGGGCACCGCGGTGTTCCTGACCAGCGACCCGGGCGTGGTCCCGCACGCGCTGCTGCACAACCTCAAGCACAACAAGGTGCTGCACGAGCGCAACGTGTTCCTCACCGTGCAGACGCTGACCGTGCCGTACTCGCAGCGACGGCTGAAGATCGAGGCGATCGGCGACGAGTTCCACCGCGTGACGATCCGCTTCGGCTTCATGGAGACGCCCGACGTGCCGCTGGCGCTGATGGCGAGCTGCGACCAGGGCGGCATCTACTTCGATCCGATGGACACGACCTACTTCGCCAGCCGCGAAACCATCGTGGCGATGGCCCACCACGGCATGCCGGTGTGGCGCGACAAGCTGTTCGCGCTGATGCACCGCAATGCCGCGCCGGTGACCGGCTTCTTCCGGATCCCCGGCAACCGGCTGGTGGAGCTGGGGACGCAGGTCGAGATCTGACGGCGCGGGTTTCGAGTCCGTGGCCCCGACACAGCGGGTGCAGGCAGGGGAGGGCGTCCCCATGTCGTGGAGAGTCCGCACGCCAGGCCAGCCCATGATCCCGTATTCCCTGCTCGACCTCGCCCCAGTCACCGAAGGCAGCACGCCGCGGGAGGCGTTCGCCAACGCGCGCGACCTCGCGCGCTACGCCGAGGCCCTCGGCTACCACCGCTACTGGCTCGCCGAGCACCACAACATGCCCGGCATCGCCAGCGCCGCGACCGCTGTGCTGGTTGGGCACGTCGCTGGCGGCACGTCGACCATCCGCGTCGGCGCCGGCGGCATCATGCTGCCCAACCACGCGCCGCTGCAGGTGGCCGAGCAGTTCGGCACGCTGGCGTCGCTGTACCCGGACCGCATCGACCTCGGCCTCGGCCGCGCGCCCGGCACCGACCAGGCCACGGCGCGTGCGCTGCGCCGGTATTTCGACGGCGCCGACAGCTTCCCCCAGGACGTCGCCGAGCTGCTGCGCTACTTCGGTCCGGTGCAGCCCGGCCAGCCGGTGCAGGCGGTGCCAGGCGGCGGCCTTGAGGTGCCGGTATGGCTGCTGGGCTCGAGTCTGTTCAGCGCGCAGCTGGCGGCGGCAATGGGGCTGCCCTTTGCGTTCGCCTCGCATTTCGCGCCGGCGGCGATGGACGAGGCACTGGCGCTGTATCGGCGCGACTTCCGCCCGTCGGCGCGGCTGGCGTCGCCATACGCGATGCTGGGCCTCAACGTGGTTGCCGCCGACACCACGCGCGAGGCGGAGCGGCTGTTCACGACCCAGCAGCAGAGCTTCGTGCGCCTGCGCCGCGGCCAGCCGGGGCTGATCCCGCCGCCGATCGATGACATCGAGGCTTACTGGCAGCCGCATGAGAAAGCGATGGTCGCGCAGGCGCTGGCGTGCGCCGTGGTCGGCGACCCTGTAACCGTCCGCGACGGCATCGCTGCCTTCAACTGCCCTACACCAGCCGGACGAGCTGCTGCTGACCGCCAACATCTTCGACCATGCCGCGCGCATGCACTCTTTCGCGCTGGCGGCGGAGGCGTGTTCGCCGGCGGGCTGACGCGCGAAGAATCGAAGGCCAGCGCGAGCGCTCGGGCGGGCGGGCGTACGCAAAGGCCAAGGCCCGGGCTTCGGGCCATCGTGCCGGGGTCCGGGGGTATCGCTACCCGGCTCGGTTGGCCATCCATGGCCAACTCGCCGGCGGGCACATCCATGTGCCCTTTACGCGACACCCCCGCACCCCAGCGCGGCGCGGTGACATCGACAGGTTCACTGCTTTCTTTCTGACCAAGCGCTAGCGAAGCATGCACGCGCTTGCGCATCGGGTTAATCATCCGAAGCCACGTCAATCATCTAGGAGGCGGAGCAGCACCCCGGCGCCGGCCTCCCTCGCGTAAATCGCCGAAGCTGCGCCGGCTCTGACTCTGGCTCTGACCGAATGGAGGGACGAAGGGACGCAGCGGCAGAGCAGCACACCGACACCGGCCTCCCTCGCGCCATCCCCCGAAGCCGCTTCCGCGCGGCAGCATGCGACCATAGCCGGATGACTGCAGAGCGCATCGTCGCCGCCGACGCGACCCGGGAAGACGACGCCGTGGAGGCCAGCATCCGGCCCAAGCGGCTGGCCGACTACCTCGGCCAGCAGCCGGTCCGCGACCAGCTGTCGATCTATATCGAGGCCGCGCGCGGCCGCGGCGAGGCGATGGACCACGTGCTGATCTTCGGCCCGCCGGGCCTCGGCAAGACCACCCTGAGCCACGTCATCGCCAACGAGCTCGGCGTCAACCTGCGCATGACCTCGGGCCCCGTGATCGAAAAGGCCGGCGACCTGGCCGCGCTGCTCACCAACCTGCAGCCGCACGACGTCCTCTTCATCGACGAGATCCACCGCCTGTCGCCGGTCGTCGAAGAAGTGCTCTACCCGGCGATGGAGGATTTCCAGCTCGACATCATGATCGGCGACGGCCCCGCCGCGCGCTCGATCAAGATCGACCTGCCGCCGTTCACCCTCATCGGCGCCACCACCCGCGCCGGCCTGCTGACCGCGCCCCTGCGCGACCGCTTCGGCATCGTCCAGCGGCTCGAGTTCTACAGCGCCGAGGAGCTCACCCGCATCGTCCGTCGCTCCGCGCAGGTCCTGGGGATCGACTGCGCCCCGGAAGGTGCCGGCGAGATCGCCCGGCGCTCGCGCGGCACGCCGCGCATCGCCAACCGGCTGCTGCGCCGGGTGCGCGACTTCGCCCAGGTGCGCGCCGGCGGGCACATCGACCCCGACGTCGCCCGCGACGCGATGGCGATGCTGCACGTGGACCCGGAGGGCTTCGACGACCTTGACCGGCGGCTGCTGCACCTGATCATCGAGAACTTCGACGGTGGCCCCGTCGGCGTCGACTCGCTCGCGGCCGCGCTGTCGGAAGAGCGCGGCACGCTCGAGGACGTCATCGAGCCGTACCTGATCCAGCAGGGGTTCCTGATACGCACCGCGCGCGGGCGCATGGCGTCGAACAAGGCCTACCGCCACCTCGGCCTCGCGCCGCGCGCGGGCGAGCCCGGTGCCCTCAACCCGTCCGACCCGCTGTTCTGAGTGCCGATGCAACCGACCGCAGCGCCAACCGGCGCCATCGCCAGGAAGGACGAAGGCGCGCAGCGCAGCCAGCCCGCGTTCAGTTGGCCGACACGCGTCTATTGGGAAGATACCGACGCGGGTGGCGTCGTCTACCACGCGCAATACGTGGCCTTTCTCGAGCGCGCGCGAACCGAATGGATGCGCGCGCTGGGGTACGGCCAGGAACTGCTGCGGGAGTCGCACGACCTGGTGTTCGCCATCCGTGCCGTCGACATCGCGTACCTGCGTCCTGCGCGCCTGGACGACATGCTCCATGTCACCGTGGCGCTGGCGCAGTGCGGCCGCGCGAGCGCGGTGTTCTCGCAGCAGGTGCTGCGCGGCAACGAGGTGCTGGTGACGGCGCACGTGCGCGCCGCCGCGCTGGGTGGGGGCGACTTCCGGCCCCGCGCGATCCCGGAGCCGCTGTACCGGGTGCTGAAGCCGCTGGAACTCCGGCGGTCGTGAACCTTCCAACCACCGGGTCGGCAGCCGCACGCCGATCCACGCCGGCGCCCCGCCGGCACGCCACCCGCGCGCGGCCGACCCGGCCGACGCGCAACGCCACTGGAGTCGACGCATGAGTGTTCCCGTTTCCCTGCTGCAGGCCACCGCCGTGGAGGCATTGCCCGAGGATCCCGTGGTCGCCGGCAGCGCACTGTCCGGTGACCCGGCGATGCTGGCGGAGCCGGTCTCGGGCAACTTCGACATGCTGCAGCTGATCCTGCACGCGTCCATTCCCGTCCAGATGGTGATGCTGCTGCTGCTGTTCGCATCGGTCGCGTCGTGGGTGATCATCATCCGCAAGAAGCGGCTGTTCGACCGGGCGTTCCGCGAGGCGGACCGGTTCGAGGAGAAGTTCTGGTCGGGCGCGGAGATGTCGAAGCTCTACGCCGCGGCGACCGAGCGCAACCGCGACGTCGACGGCATCGAGGCGATCTTCGAGGCCGGCTACCGCGAGTACTCCAAGCAGCGGCTGCGCCGCGGTGCCGACAGCCGCGCCCAGCTGGAGGGCGCGCAGCGCGGCATGCGCGTCGCCAGCTCGCGAGAGCTCGACAGCCTCGAGCACAACCTCGAGTTCCTCGCCAACGTCGGCTCGATCGCACCTTACGTCGGCCTGCTCGGCACCGTGTGGGGCATCATGATCGCGTTCCAGGGCCTCGCCAACGTCAAGGAGGCGACCATCGCCAGCGTCGCGCCCGGTATTTCCGAGGCGCTGATCGCGACCGCCATGGGTCTCTTCGCCGCGATCCCGGCGGTGTGGGCATACAACCGCTACGCGACCAAGGCCGAGCGCATCGCCGGTCGCTATGACGCGTTCTCCGACGAGTTCTCGTCGATCCTCGAGCGCCAGTCGGGCCACGACGAGCCCTGACCCCGCGCGCGCTTGCCGCGCGCTTTTTTTCTGGTTACTCCCGGTCACCTGCCGCCGCGCGCCCGCGCGGCCCACGCCCCGCACAGCGAGCCTCCCATGTCCGCCATCGCCCACCGCCGCCGCAAGCGCCGCAAGCTGAAGAACGAGATCAACGTCGTGCCCTACATCGACGTGATGCTGGTGCTGCTGATCATCTTCATGGTGACCGCGCCGCTGATGAACCTGGGCGTCGACGTGTCGCTGCCGCAGTCCAACGCCAAGTCGATCGAGGAGCGCCAGGACCCGGTGATCGTCAGTGTCGACGTCGACGGCAACTACTTCCTCGCCGTGGAGTCCGGCAGCAACGAGTCGCTGGACCCGGAGACCCTGGCCGCGCGCATCCGCGCGATCGTCGCCAACAACCCGCAGGTGCCGGTGTTCGTCGCCGGCGACGCCGCCAGCAGCTACCAGCGCGTGATGGACGCGATGGTGCTGCTGCAGTCCGCGGGCGTGGAGCGCGTGGGCCTGATGAGCGACCCGAAGCAGGACGGCGCGCGCTGATGCGCGAAGCCCCATCCGAGACCGCGCGTGCGGTCGGACTGGCGCTGCTGCTGCACGTGGCGTTGTTTGCGCTGATGTTCGCCGGGCTGTGGTGGACCGATACCTCCGCGCCGTCCGCCGCGGCGGGGTCGCCGATCAGCGCCGAGCTGATCGACGCCAGCGACCTGTCGGTGGCGATGCAGCGCACGCTGGCCGACCGCCCTGACCCCGTCCCGGTGCCCGCGCCGCAGCCCGACCCCGACCCGCTGCCGGAGCCGATCCCCGACGAGGAGGTGGCCGCGCCGATGCCGCAGCCGCTGCCGGAGCCGGTGCCCGAAGAGGCACCGACGCCGCCGCAGCCGCAGGTGCAACAGCAGCTGCCGGTGCCCGACACCGTCGACCAGGACGCCGCCCGCCGCGACGCGATCTCGCGCGAGACCGCGGCGCGCGAGCAGGAGGAGCGCCGCCGCCAGGAACAGATCGACCTCACCGAGCGCGAGCGCCAGGCCGAGGCGGAGCGCCGGCGCCGCCTGTCGGAGATGGAGCAGGAGCGGCAGAAGCAGCTGGCCGACATCCGTCGCCGGCGCGAGGCCGCGGCGCGCGAAGCCGCCGCCGCCGAGCAGCGGCTGGAGCAGATCGCGGAGCGCCGGGCGCAGCAGGCCGCCGCCCAGGCCGCGGCGGCCGCGCCG
>LXQJ01000025.1:36685-41326 GCA_001683895.1 Luteimonas sp. ANT-B3E
GGCGCCGCCGGGCAACAGCGGTACCGACACCGGCCTCAACGCCCGCTACGCAGCGGCGCTGCAGGAGGCGATCCTGCGCAACTGGACCCGCCCCGACAACGTGCCGATCGGCCAGCGCTGCCGGATCACGATCCGCCAGCTGCCCGGAGGCGAGGTCAGCTCGGTCGAGGTGTCGCCGTCGTGTCCCTACGACGAACTGGGCCGGCGCTCGGTCGAGGCGGCGGTGCTGCGCGCGCAGCCGCTGCCGTACGCGGGTTTCGAGAGCGTGTTCGCGCGCCAGCTCAACCTCAACTTCGAGGCGCAGGACCGGTGATCCGGTTGCCGCGCCCGTGCGTCAGCGGCGTTCATCCTCGCGGGCGCGTTCGCACCCAGACTACGTCCCTTCACCGCCACATCCGGAGCCACCGATGACCCGACCCGCCCGCTGGCGCGCGACACCGCGCCTGATGATCGCCGCGCTGCTGGCCCTGCTGCTTCCCTTCGCCGCCGCCGCGCAGCAGCAGGGGCTGGAGATCGACATCATCGGCGGCAACGCCTCCGCACTGCCGATCGCGGTGGTGCCGATGCCGTATCAGGGGTCCGGCACCGCGCCGGAGACCGATGTCGCGCGCGTCATCCGTGACGACCTCGCCCGCTCCGGCCAGTTCCGGAGCCTGCCGGCGCAGGACATCACCGAGCGACCGACCCGCGGCGGCGAGGTCAACTATCCGACGTGGCGCCTGCTGCGGCAGGATTTCCTGGTGGTCGGTCGCGTGGTCGACGCCGCCGGCGGCGCCTACCGCGTGGAGTACGAGCTGTTCGATGTCGCCCGGCAGGAGCGGCTGCTCGGCTTTGCGATGACCGGGCGCGCCAGCGCAATGCGCGACGTGGCACACCAGATCTCCGACGCCATCTACGAGAAGATCCTCGGCGTGCGCGGCGCGTTCTGGACCCGTGTTGCCTACGTGACCTCGACCGGCACCGGCGCCAACAGCCGTTATGCGCTGATGGTCGCCGACGCCGACGGCTACAATCCGCAGACGGTGGTGCGCTCCAACCTGCCGTTGCTGGGGCCGAGCTGGAGCCCCGACGGCCGCCGCCTCGCCTACGTGTCGTTCGAGCACAACAACAACTCGTCGATCTACATCCAGGACCTGACCACGGGCTCGCGCGAGCGGGTGTCGAGCTTCCGCGGCATCAACAGCGCGCCGGCGTTCTCGCCCGACGGCCGACGGCTGGCGCTGACGCTGTCGCGCAGCGGCAACCCCGAGATTTACGTGATGGACCTCGGCAGCAAGGCGCTGACCCAGATCACCAACCAGTTCGGCATCGACACCGAGCCGACCTGGAGCGCCGACGGCCGCACCCTCTACTTCACCTCCGACCGCGGCGGTCGCCCGCAGATCTACTCCGCTCCGGCCAGCGGCGGTGCCGCCACCCGGGTCACGTTCCAGGGCAATTACAACGCCAGCGCCACCGTGTCCTACGACGACAAGAAGGTCGCCGTGGCGCAGGGTGCGGGAAACGTTTACCGTATCGCGCTGCTGGACCGCAGCCTCGGCACGCCGCGCTGGTCCACGCTGTCGCCCGGGTCGCTCGACGAATCGCCGAGTTTCGCTCCGAATGCCAGCATGGTGCTGTACGCGGCGCGTGAGGGAAGCCGGGGCGTGCTCTACGCCGTCTCGGCCGACGGCCGGGTCCGGCAGCGCCTGGTGCTGGCGGACGGTGACGTCCGCGAGCCCTCCTGGGGACCGTATCGAGAGCAACGCTGACGCTGTCTGCACGTCCCACACCGCAACCTGAATAGACAGCCACCTGAGGATCGACGAGATGAACACCACCACCCGCGTTTTGATGACCGCCCTGATGTGTGCCGCGGCCGTCGGCTGCTCCAAGAAAGTCCGTGAGACCCCGCCGGTCGGGCCAACAGGTCCCTCCACCGGCTCGACGACGCAGCCTGCACCGATGGCCGGCGCCTACGGCCCGGGCGACCTCGATACCGACTCCTGCCTGCAGCAGCGCGTGGTGTACTTCGACCTCGACCAGGACGCGCTGCGTCCGGAGTTCCAGGCCGCGATGGCCTGCCACGCGAAGTACCTGCGTGACCGCCCGTCGTCGCGCCTGACCCTGGAAGGCAACGCCGACGAGCGCGGCAGCCGCGAGTACAACCTGGGCCTGGGCGAGCGTCGCGGCAACGCGGTGTCGTCCGCGCTGCAGGCCAACGGTGGCTCCGGCGGCCAGCTCTCGGTCACCAGCTACGGCGAAGAGCGTCCGACCTGCACCGCCTCGAACGAGGACTGCTGGGCCCGGAACCGCCGCGTCGAGATCGTGTACACGGCGCGCTGATGGCACGACGTTCCCTCCTCGCGTGGGGACTGGCGGCGGCCCTGGTGGCCGCCGCTCCCGTGTCCGCCCAGCGCGCGAGCCTCGCCGAACGCATTGCCGCGATCGAGCAGCAGGCCGCCAACAACCAGGGCAATGTCGACCTGCTCAACCAGGTCAACCAGCTGCGCACTGAGGTGCAGTCGCTGCGATCGCAGATCGAGGAACTCCAGCAGCAGAACGAGCAGCTGAAGTCCACGGGCCGCAGCCAGTACCTCGACCTCGACGGCCGGCTCGAGCGGATCGAGGGCGGCGCCACGGCGCCTGCAGGTACTTCCGTGCCAGCTACCTCACCACCCGCCGCCCCGGCGCCGTCCTCGCGGACGGCTGTCGATGCGGCACCCATCGTCTTCGGCGACGCCGGCCTGCTGGCCGGCGGCGGCGATGAACGCGCCGCCTACGAGACCGCGTTCGACGCGCTCAAGGGCGGACGCTATGCCGACTCGGCGCGGCTGTTCCAGGCCTTCCTTCAGGCGCATCCGACCGGCAGCTACGCGCCGAACGCGCTGTACTGGCTTGGCGAGAGCTACTACGTCACCCAGAACTACGGACCCGCCCGCGACCAGTTCCAGGCGCTGTTCGACCGTTATCCCACCCATGACAAGGCGCCCGGCGCGCTGCTGAAGGTGGGCCTGTCGCAGTACGGACTGGACGAGCTGGACGCCGCGGAGGCGACGCTGGGGCGGGTGGCCACGCAGTTCCCCGGTACCGATGCCGCCCGCACCGCCGCCGACCGCCGGCGCGCGATCGAGATCGGCCGCCTGCGCTGAGGCCCGCCTCGCGGCGCCTGCCGACGCGCGCAGCGCCCCGCTGCCGTCGCACAGCGGGGTCCACGGGCCTCATCGCACCGGGTCGTCCGCGTAAAATCCGGGCATGTCCGCCTTCTTGACTAGTCCCGTTGCCGTCGCCACGCCGGTCGCCGACCGCCTGCGCATCACCGAGGTCTTCCTGTCGCTGCAGGGTGAGGCCCGCGACGCCGGCTGGCCGACGGTCTTCGTGCGCCTGACCGGCTGCCCGCTGCGCTGCCAGTACTGCGACACCGCTTACGCCTTCCACGGCGGCGAATGGCGCGACATCGATGCGATCCTGGCCGAGGTCGCGTCGCAGGGCGTCCGCCATGTCTGCGTCACCGGCGGTGAGCCGCTGTCGCAGAAGCGCTGCGTGTCGCTGCTGGAGCGGCTGTGCGAGGCGGGATACATCGTGTCGCTGGAGACGTCGGGGGCGATCGACATCGCTGCGGTGGATCCGCGTGTCTCGAGGGTGGTCGACGTCAAGACGCCCGGGTCGGCGGAGGTGGCGCGCAACCGCTGGGAGAACCTCGCGCTGCTGACCGCGCACGACCAGGTCAAGTTCGTGCTGTGCGACCGCGCCGACTACGAGTGGGCCCGCAACGTGGTCGCCGAGCACGGCCTCGCCGCGCGCTGCGACGTGCTGTTCTCGCCGAGCAAGGCCGAGCTGTCATCGCGCGAGCTGGCCGACTGGATCGTCGCCGACCGGCTGCCGGTCCGGTTCCAGATGCAGCTGCACAAGCTCCTGTGGGACGACGCGCCCGGTCGCTGAGCGGGTGTCGGCGCCCGCAGAGCGCGCCGGCGGCGGATCCCGCGCAGGTCCCCCGCGCTCCCCGGGTTCTACAATCGCGCCCATGAAGAACGCCGTGGTGCTGGTTTCCGGGGGCATGGACTCCGCCGTCGTCCTGGCGATCGCGCGCGCTCATGGCTATGCGGTGCACGCGCTGAGTGTCAGCTACGGCCAGCGCCACACGTCCGAGCTCGAGGCCGCGGCGCGGGTCGCCGCGACCCTGGGCGCGGTGCGCCACAAGATCGTTGCCGTCGACCTGCGCAGCATCGGCGGCTCCGCGCTGACCGCCGACATCGACGTGCCCGACGCGGGGGGCGAGGGGATCCCGGTGACCTACGTGCCGGCGCGCAACACCATCATGCTGTCGATCGCGCTCGGGTGGGCGGAGGTGCTCGGCGCCGCGGACATCTTCTGCGGCGTCAACGCAGTGGATTTCTCCGGTTATCCGGACTGCCGGCCGGAGTTCATCGAGGCGTTCCAGGCGCTGGCCAACGTGGCGACGAAGGCGGGCGTCGAAGGCAGCGGCCTGCGCGTGCACGCGCCGCTGCTGTACATGGGCAAGGCGGAGATCGTGCGCGAAGGCGTGCGGCTGGGGGTCGACTTCGCGCAGACCGTGTCGTGCTACCGCGCCGACGCCGACGGCCGCGCCTGCGGCCACTGCGACGCCTGCCGCCTGCGCGCGGACGGCTTCGCGGCGGCAGG
>LXQJ01000026.1:0-13700 GCA_001683895.1 Luteimonas sp. ANT-B3E
GTCGCGTAAAGGGCACATGGATGTGCCCGCCGGTGAGTTGGGCAGGATGCCCAACCGAACCGGTAGCGATGCCCCCGCATCCCGGCGCGATAGCCCGAAGCCCAGGCTGCTGGCTATTGGCTATTGGCTATTGGCTATTGGCTATTGGCTATTGGCTATTGGCTATTGGCTATTGGATGTTGGCTATTGGATGTTGGCTGTTGGATGTTGGCTGTTGGCTGTTGGCTCTGCGCTCTGCGCTCTTGGCACTGGGCTCGTCCCCACAGCCGCCCCACGACGAGGCAGCGATCGCCTTACTGCAGCAACGCCCGCAGCAGCGCCGGCAGGCCCGCCGACGCGGCGGCGACGTTGGCCAGGACCTCGTCGAGGGTGATCTGCTCGTCCACCACCGGCCCGGCACCCGCCGCCCAGTTGGCGACGATCGCCAGGCACGCGTACTCGAGCCCGAGCTCACGGGCGAGTGCCGCTTCCGGCATGCCGGTCATGCCGACCAGGTCGCAGCCGTCGCGGCGCAGGCGTGCGATCTCCGCGCGCGTCTCCAGCCGCGGGCCCTGGGTGGCGCCGTAGCAGCCGCCGTCGACCAGCCCGACGCCGGCCGCGGCCGCGGCGTCGATGACCCTGCGGCGCAGCGACGGCGTGTACGGGTCGCCGAAGTCGACGTGCAGCACCTCGCTGCCCTCTTCCTCGCAGAAGGTGCCGATGCGGCCGTGGGTGTAGTCGATCAGCTGGTCCGGGCACGCCAGCACGCGCGGGCCGAAGCGCTCGCCGATCCCGCCGACGGTGTTGAGCGCGAGCACCCGGGTCGCGCCCAGCGCCTGCAGCGCGGACAGGTTGGCGCGGTAGTTGATGCGGTGCGGCGGCAGCGAGTGGCCCTCGCCGTGGCGCGCCAGGAACGCCACGCGCCGGCCCGCGAACAGCCCCATGTGCACCGGCCCCGACAGTGCGCCGTAGCGCGTCACCGGCTGCTCCAGCTGCACGTCGTCGAGTTCGGCCAGCGCGTACAGCCCGGTGCCGCCGATGATCGCGAGCTCGGGAGGCGCGATCAGGCTCATGCCGAATCCTCCGACGCCGCGAGCGCGTAGATCGCAGGCAGGTTGCGGCCCTGCTCGTAGTAGTCCATGCCGAAGCCGAACACGTAGCGGTCCGGGACCTCGAGGCCGACGTAGTCCGCCTCGACGCCATCCACGCAGCGGTCATGGACCTTCACCGCCAGCACCGCGACGCGGACGTCGGTCGCGCCCTGGTCCTCGCACCACTGGGTCACTGCCTTCAGCGTGTGGCCCTCGTCGAGGATGTCGTCGGCCAGCAGCACGCGGCGGCCGCGCATCGAGGTCGCCGGCCTGTGCAGCCAGGCCAGCCCGGAGCCGGTCGTGGCGCCGCGGTAGCGCGTCGCGTGCAGGTAGTCGAACTCGAGATCCAGCCCGCGAGCGCCCAGCGCCAGCGCCAGCGCCGACGCGAACGGCATGCCGCCGTGCATCAGCGTGATGTACAGCGGCGGCTCGGCGTCGGCGTCGTAGTCGGCGCAGATCGCGTCGGCCATGCCGACGATCGCGACCGCGAGCGCGTCGCCGTCGTGGATCACGGCGGCGGTGGCCAGCGCGTCGGCCAGCAGTGGCCGGCTCATGCGATCGCTCCCGACGTGTCGCTGGACGGACCGCTCGACAGCCGCACCTGCGCGTCTTCGTGGCGCGCATCGGCCAGCAGCCCGTCCCAGCCCAGCGGACCACGGCCGATGAGTCCCGTCAGCGCCATCGTGTTGAGCGTGCGGCCCTCGACCGCGGCGAACGAGTCGTCCACCAGCTCCGGGTGGCAGACAAGCACCACGTCGCAGCCGGCGTCGAGGTGCGCGTCGATGCGCTGGCGCACGCCGCCGGCGGAGAACGCCGCGGCCATGCCGATGTCGTCGGAGAACACCACCCCGCGGAAGCCCAGCCCGCCGTCGCCGGGCGCCGCGCGCAGCAGGCCGTCGATCCAGCGCGGCGAATAGCCGGCCGGCTCCGGCGCGACCTGTGGATAGACCACGTGCGCGAGCATCACCGCATCGGCGCCGGCTTCGATGCCAGCCGCGAACGGCACCAGGTCGGTGGCGCGGATCTCGTCGAGCGTGCGGTCGTCCACCGCGTCGTCGAAGTGCGTGTCCTCACGCACCGAGCCATGCCCGGGGAAGTGTTTCAGGGTCGCGGCCATGCCGGCCTCGTGCATGCCCTCGACATAGGCGCGCGTCAGCGCAGCCACCACGTCCGGCTCGGCGGAGAACGCGCGGTCCCCGATCGCGAGGTTGCCGCGGCCCAGGTCTACCACCGGCGCGAAGCTCAGGTCGACGCCGCTGGCGCGCACCTCGCTGGCCATCAGCCACGCGTGCTGGCGCGCTAGCGCCATCGCGGCCTCGGCGTCCTCGGCATGCAGGCGGCCGAATGTCCCCAGCGGGGGCAGCGCGGCGTAGCCGTCGCGGAAGCGCTGCACGCGGCCGCCCTCCTGGTCGACGCAGACCAGCTGCGGCCGCGGTGCGGCGTCGCGGATCGCGGCCGAGAGCTCGGCGACCTGCGCCTTCGACGCGAAGTTGCGGGTGAACAGGATCACGCCGGCGCAGGCGTCGTGCTGCAGCCAGTCGCGCTCCCGGGCGCTGAGTCCGGTGCCGGCGATGCCGATCACGAGCATGGGCTGTCTCCTTGGTCGTTGGGCGCGGCGCGCTCGTCGTCGCGCCACTGCGCGTACGGGCGGGCCGCCAGCGCCAGATTGTAGTAGCGCACCGCGTCGGTCACCTCCGCGCCCAGCCACGCCGGCTGTGCGAAGGACTCCGTCGCGTCGTCGAGCTCGATCTCAGCGACCACCAGCCCGGCGTTGTCACCGAGAAACTCGTCGACCTCCCACAGGTGCCCGGCGTGGGTCACCAGGTGGCGGCGCTTGTCGATGAAGCCGCCGACGCACAGCGCCAGCAGCGCGCGCGCGTCGGCGACCGGGATCGGGTACTCGAACTCCTGCCGGGTGTGGCCGACGGCGCGCGACTTGAGGTTGAGGTGCGCGGCGTCGCCGGCGATGCGCACCCGCACCGACGCGCGCTGCGCGCCGCTGTCCATCGCGGGCTGGTCGTTGATGTAGCCCTGCGCCATCGGCACCACCGCGTGCGCCGCCGTGCGCCAGCCGTCGCCGGTGACCAGGAACTTGCGTTCGATCTCGATCGGCATCGTCGGGGCTCCCGCGCTCAACGCTCGAACAGCGCGATCGATTCCACGTGCGCCGTCTGCGGGAACATGTCCATCACCCCGGCCGAGACCAGCCGCCAGCCGCGCTCGTTGACGAGGTAGCCGGCGTCGCGCGCCAGCGATGCCGGGTGGCAGCTGACGTAGACGATGCGCTGCAGGTCATCGAGCGGCAGCTGGCGCAGCACCTGGTCGGCGCCGGAGCGCGGCGGGTCCAGCAGCAGGCTGTCGAAGCCGTCGGCCATCCACGGCTGCGCCGACAGGTCCAGCGTGAGGTCGGCGGCGTGGAAGTGCGCGTTGTCGATGGCGTTGTGGCGGGCGTTGTCGCGCGCGCGCGCCACCAGGCCGATGTCGCCCTCCACCCCGACCACTTCCCGCGCGCGGCGCGCCAGCGGCAGCGTGAAGTTGCCGAGCCCGCAGAACAGGTCGAGCACGCGGTCGCCTGGCTGCACGTCGAGCAGCGCCAGCGTGCGTTCGATCATGCGTTCGTTGAGGCCGGCGTTGACCTGGATGAAGTCCAGCGGCCGGAAGCGCAGCTCGACGTCCCACGGCGCCAGCCGGAACGCGAGCGGCGGGTCCTGCGGCCACAGCGCGTGCACCGATTCGACGCCCGCCGGCTGCAGGAACACCGCGATCCCATGCGCCTGCGCGAACGCGACCAGCGTGGCGCGGTCGCCCGCCGACAGCGGCTGCAGGTGGCGGAACACCAGCGCGATGCCGCCGAAATCCGGCGTCGGGTCGCCGGCGATGAACTCGATCTGCGGGATGTCGCTGCGCGCGTCGAGGCCGTCGACCAGCGCCGACAGCACCGGGATCAGCGCCGCGATACCCGGCACCACGGTGTGGCAGACCGACAGGTCGGCGACGAAGCGCGGGTCGCGCTCGCGGAAGCCGACCAGGGTCTTGTCCTTCTTCTCGACCCGGCGCACCGAGAACCGGCCCTTGCGCCGGTAGCCCCAGGCCGCGTCGACGATCGGCGGCAGCACCTCGCCGGGGGTGACATGCCCGACGCGCTGCAGGTTGTCGGTGAGCACGCGCTGCTTGGCGACGACCTGCTGCGAGGCTTCGAGGTGCTGCAGCACGCAGCCGCTGCAGACACCGAAGTGCGGGCAGCGCGGCTCGACGCGGTGCGGCGACGCGCGCAGCACCTCCAGCGCTTGTGCCTGGTCGAAACGCCGCGCGCGCGCGGTCAGCCGGGCGACCACGCGCTCGCCGGCCAGCGCGTCGGCGACGAACACGGTCTTGCCGGCGTCGGCGGGCGCGGCCGAGGGCGTGACGGAGGGCGTGCCATCGCCGCCGTCCGACGCCGCAGCCGCGGGGTCCGCGCGGACCGGGGCCGCCGACCGCAGCGGCGCGGCCACGGGGCGGCGCGCGACGCCGCGGCCGTCGTAGCCAAGGTCCTGGATGTCGATCTGGAACGGCATCTGGTCGAGTCGGGCCACGGGTATCCCAGTGCGGTCGGAGCCGCGCATTGTCCCAGAGCCGGCCAGCGACGACCGACACGCCGGTCGCGCGGCGCTACTTCTGCTGCCAGCTGCCTCCGGACTGGTACCACCACCCCGCGCGCGCGCTGGCGATCCACTGCCGCGCGAACACGTCGCGGATCTGCGCTTCCCACTCCGGATGGCCGTTGGCCACCGCGATCTCGCGGTAGACCGCGCGCCGGTCGCGGTTGTCGTCGGCGACCGCCGACTGCACCGCGACCCGGTCGCCCAGCGCCAGCAGCGACGGGTCGCGCACCACCAGCAGGCCGTCGCCGCCGAAGCCGAGCGCGCCGGAATCCAAGTGCGCGCGCAGGGTGCCGTTGAAGCGCGACTCCATCCGCGACTGGATCGCCTGGATCGCCGGCGTGCGCAGGGTGATATCGGGCTGGGCCTGTGCATGCGCCGGCGCGATGCCGAGCAGCATCCACGGGTCGAAGCGCGGCACCGGTGCGCGTGCCGGGCCATTGGCCATGCCGCCCGGCGTCGGTGAGGGGGTCACGCCCGTGCCGTCGGCCGGCGGCACGGCGTCGCCGATCACCTTCTCGACAAACTCGCGCGCGGCCTCGCGCGCCTCGGCGGCGGGGAAGTAGACGTTGATGGTGACGCACGCGCTCAGCAGCAGCATCGCGACCAGCGCGGCGCCGGTGCGTGGGGCGGTGACGACGGTGGCAGCGTGCATGCGTTGGACTCCAACAGGTGCGAAAGGGCGGCGCGATCGCGCCGGTGGTCAGTCGAAGACAGGGGCGACCTCGCCCGAGCCGACCGCGGCCAGGCGCTCGACGAGCGTGGCCCAGTCGACGCGTCGGTTGAAGCCGACCACGTCCAGCCGCGGGATGCCGCGACCTTCGACAAGAGTAAAGCCATCGCCCACTGAACGCAGGCCGCCCATCTGGCAGACACCGTTGGCGAGCCGGCAGCTGACGCCGATGTGGCGATAGCCGAAGTCGTCGAACAGCCCGATCAGCTGGCCCTGCAGGCTGGTCGCGAACGACGCGTCGCCGACGCTTCCGATGTCCTGCACCGCGCGCTGGCTGATGCGCTGGCGCACGCCGCGCCGTGGCTGGGTGCGCAGCTGCGCGTCGAATGCGGTCGCGCGCCAGTCGACCAGGCGCAAACCGTCGATGCGCCCGCCGAGGCGGCCGCTGACGCTGCCGAGGTCGAAGACGCCGGTGATCGCCAGCAGGTCCAGCTGGTCGAGCGCGAGGTCGGCAGACAGCGTCGGCGCGACGCCGAACGGGCGCTCCATCGCCAGCCCCGATGCGCGGATGCTGCCGTCGAAAACCTGCATCACCAGATCGCCCTCCACCGCCAGCCGCTGGTCGGCGTACGCCACGCGCGGGATGCGCCCGCCCAGCGTGCCCGGGAACGCGGGTCCCCCGAACGCCTCCGACAACCCGCCGAGCTGCAGGCCGTCCAACGCCACGCCGCCCTCGAGCCGCAGCCCCTGGTCGTCGCGTGGAGGCTGCAGCGCCAGTCCGCTGATCGTGACCTCGCCGCCCAGCACCGGCAGCCGCACGTCGCGCAGCAGCCGAAGGCGGCCGTCGCCGCTGCGCCACGGCCACGACGCCGGGCCGATCGCCACCTGGCCAAGGCGCGCACCGCGCCACGACAGCGTGCTGTCGATCGCGCCGCCCGCCAGCGCATAGCGCAGTGCGCCTTCGACGCCGTCGAACGCGAAGCGCGCAGCGGCGTCGGCGATCGACACCCGCTGCGGCACGAGCGACAGGTCGGCCAGCGCACCGTCCCGGACCGCGATGCGCGCGTCGAGCGCGCCATCGAGCGCCATCCCGGACAGCCCGGCGACGCCCAGCCAGGCCGACAGGTAGCGCGCCGGCAGCGGCGCCAGCGCGTCGCTGCGCAGGGCCATGTCGAGGGTGCGCAGCGTGCCGTCGTCCGTGAACGCGGCGCTGCCCTCGGTGCGCAGTGCGGCGCCGTCGTCCCACGACACCCGCGACAGGTCCCAGCCGCCGCCGTCGCGCAGCGTGCCGGCGATGGCGACACGCACTGGCGTCGGCGGCAGTGCGACGTAGGCGCCGGCCGCCAGGAGGTCGCCACCGCGCAGCACCGCGTCCAGCGCCAGCGTAGTCGTACCGGACGCGCGGTGGTAGTCGATCTCGACATCGGCCTCGAGTCCCTCGGCGGCGATGCTGCCGTCGGGCGTGTCGACACCGGCGGCGGCGAGCCCCAGTGTCCCGGTCACGCGCAGCGGCGCGTCCGAGGGCGTGGCCACCAGCAGGCGACCATTGAGCGTGCCCGCCCCCAGCCGCCCCGCCTCCCAGCCCTGGCTGGCGAGTGCCTGCGCCCATGCCAGCGGCACGCGCGCGAGGTCGATCCGGGTCAGGTCCGGAGTGGCGGCACTGCGGCGCAGCGACAAGGAGGCCGGGCCGCGCGTGAGTACCGCGTCGGTGGACGCGGTCGCCAGGTCCACCGACAGCCGCAGCGGCGCGCCATCCCCTGCGCGGAGTTCGCCGTCGCAGCGCCAGCCCCCGACGCCGTCGCGCGACAGCAGGCAGCGCCAGGCGACATCGCGGAAGCGGTATCCGAGGTCGACGGCGTCGACGCGTGCCGCGCGGACTTCGAGCTCGCCGGTCCCGGCACCGTCGCGCCAGCGCAGCCGCACCTGCACGTCGCCCAGCGTGGCGACGGGCGTGGCCACGCGCGCGACCTGCATGGTCAGCGTGCGCGCGGCGGCCGGCAGCGCCGCCAACAGCAGCAACAGCGACAGCAGGGCCAGCCGGGTGGGCGGGCGTAAGATCGGGCGCGGCATGGGGGGAGGATAGCGGGCAGGAGACCGCGCGCCATGGAGCCACGGATCCTGCTGGTGGAGGACGACCCCACGTCGCGCGCGTTCCTCGCCGCGGCGGCCACCGCGCTTCCGGCGACGGTGGACGCGGTCGCGACGCTGGCCGACGCGGTGGCCGCCGTCGCGCGCGCCGGCTACGACCTGCTGCTGGTCGATGCGCACCTGCCCGACGGCGACGGTGCGCGCCTGCTGCGGACGCTGCGCGCCAGCGGCGACGCCACGCCCGCCGTCGCGCATACCGCGGCGCGCGAGCACGCGCTGCGGGATGCGCTGCTGGCGGCGGGCTACGTCGCGGTGCTGGTCAAGCCGCTGGCGACCGCGGCGCTGCATGCGGCGCTGCGCGATGCCCTGGGGCGCGGCGCGCACCGGATCGCGGACGCCGTCGACGACGCGCCTGGCGACGGCGCTGCGCTCCCGGCTTGGGACGACGCGGCCGCGCTGCTGGCGCTGAACGGAGAGCAGGCACACGTGGCCGCGCTGCGCGGGCTGTTCCGCGACGAACTGCCCGGCGCCCGCGATGCGGTGGTGCGGGCGCACGCCACCGGTGACGCCGCGGCCCTGGCCGCGGCGCTGCACCGGCTGCAGGCGAGCTGCGGGTTCGTCGGCGCGCGTCGCCTTGGCCACGCGGTCGACGCGCTGCGGCGCGAGCCGTCACCGCGGTCCCTGCAGGGGTTCGTCGACGCCGCTCAGCTGACGCTGTCGTCGCCCTGAGCGGGCGCGGCCCGCTGGGGCACCAGCCGCCCCAGCTGCGCCATCAGCTCCCATGACTTCAGCCCGCGGCCGCCCAGCTGCGCGGCGACCAGCTCGCGCAGCACGCGGCGCAGCCCGGCCATGTCGTCGTCGAGGGGCCGCGTGTCGACGGCCAGCGCCAGCAGCCCGCGGCCGGTGGCGCTGCGGCTGCGCTCGCCGCCGCGCTCGTCGCGCACGCGCCGCGGGCCGTGTTCCGGGTCCATGCGGTAGCGCGCCGCCGGGTCGATCGGCGCGCCGTCGCCATCAGCCGCGAGGTCGAAGCCGACGCCCAGCGCCTCGAGCAGGTCGCGCTCGAAGCGGCGCAGCGTCCATGCCAGCGGCTCGCCGGCGTCGCCGAGCCGCGCGCGGACCTCGCCATACAGCGCGTACAGCTCCGGGCGTGGATCCTCACGCGGCGCCAGCCGCATCAACAGCTCGCTGACATAGAACCCGGCCAGCCCCGCGGCGTCCTGCAGGCGCGGCGCGGCGTCGATCGCCTCCGCGGCGTTGAGGTGCGCCAACTCACCGCGCTGCACGGCGTCGAAACGGATGTGCTGCAGCGGCTGCAGCGCCGCGCGCAGTGGCTGCCGCTTCGGCCCGTGCACGCCACGCGCCACCAGCCCGAGGCGGCCGTGGTCGGCACTGAGCACCTCGACCAGCAGGCTGGTCTCGCGCCACGCGCGCGCGTGCAGCACGTACGCGGGCTGGGCGACGTAGCGCATCGCGTTGCTACAGCTCGTAGCCCAGCGTCTTCAGCGCCGCGTCGTCGTCGGACCAGCCCTCGCGCACGCGCACCCAGGTCTGCAGGAACACCTTGCTGTCGAACAGCCGCTCCATGCCCAGCCGCGCCTTGCTGCCGATCTCGCGCAGGCGCACCCCACCCTTGCCGATCACGATCGCCTTCTGGCTCTCGCGCTCGACCCAGATCACCGCGCCGATGCGCAGCAGCAGGCCGGCCCGCGACGTCGTGTCCTCGACGAAGCTCTCGATCTCGACCGTGGTCGCGTACGGCAGCTCCGCGCCCAGCTGCCGCATCAGCTGCTCGCGCACCATCTCGCCGGCCAGGAAGCGCTGGCTCTTGTCGGTGATCTCGTCCTCGGCGTACATCGCCGCCTGCTCCGGCACCAGCGACAGCAGGGTCGCGACCAGCGCCTCGAGGCCCTTGCGCTTGAGCGCGGAGATCGGATGCACGCCGGCGAAGTCACGCCCCTGGGTGACCTGCTGCAGGTACGGCAGCAGCGCGGCCTTGTCGGTGATGCGGTCGACCTGGTTGACCGCCAGCACCACCGGCACCCCGGACTGGCGCAGCGCATCGTAGGCCAGCGCGTCGTCGTCGCTCCAGCGCCCGGCCTCGACCACCAGCAGCGCCACGTCCACGCCCTCGAGCGCGCCGCGCGCGGCGCGGTTCATCATCTTGTTCATCGCGCGCTTCTGCTCGTGGTGCAGGCCCGGGGTGTCCAGCAGCTGCAGCTGCCCGCCGTCCACGGTGGCGATGCCGAGCACGCGGTGGCGCGTGGTCTGCGGCCGGTTGGACACGATGCTGACCTTGGCGCCGACCAGCGCGTTGACCAGCGTCGACTTGCCGACGTTGGGGCGGCCGATCACGGCGACGCTGCCGCTGCGATGGCCGGGGATGCTGCTCATTTGCGGGACTCCAGTTGTTGGATCACGGCCGCCGCGGCGGCCTGTTCGGCGATGCGCCGCGAACCACCCCCGGCGTCCGCCGACACCGCCGGCTCGTCAAGCGCGCAGCGCACGAGGAACGTCTTGGCGTGGTCGTCGCCGGTCTCGGCCAGCAGTTCGTACTGCGGCAGCGCGCGCTGGCGCGCCTGCAGCCACTCCTGCAGCCGGGTCTTCGGGTCCTTGTCGATGCGCCCGGCAGGCAGCGCCGCGATGGTCGCGGCGAACCACGGCAGCACCGCGGTCCGGCAGGCATCGAAGCCCGCGTCAAGATAGATCGCGGCGACCAGCGCCTCGAGGGTGTCGGACAGGATCGAGTCGCGACGATGGCCGCCGGACTTGCGTTCGCCCGGGCCGAGCGTGATGCGCTCGCCGACACCGAGGCCGCGCGCGACCTGCGCCAGCGACGACTCGCGCACCAGCTCCGAGCGGGCGCGGGTCATGGCGCCCTCGTCGGCCTTCGGCCAGTGCGCGTACAGCGCCTCGGCGACGATCATGCCGACCAGCGCATCGCCGAGGAACTCGAGGCGCTCGTTGTGCGGCGTTCCCGCACTGCGATGGGTCAGCGCCTGCGCCAGCAGGGAAACATCACCGAACGCATGGCCGCCGAACCGCGGGCCGTGCGGGTCAGTCGACCGGGCCCGCACGCGACAGCACCTGGGACGTATCGAACTTGCCGACGACGTCGAGGTTGGCGATCAGCGGCTTGCGCACCTCGTAGCTGACGTCCATGCGCCAGCCCTCGTCGACGCGGGTGACCTTGACGTGCTCTTCCTTGACGTTCTCGGCGTAGCTGATGTACAGCCGGCGGAAGAACAGGTCGCGGATGCGGCGCGGGTCGCTGCTGGCGATGCCGGGCTCGTTGGACAGGCCCTTCATGGCGGTCTTGACGCTGTAGTACTCGGAATACATCGGGAACAGCTTCATGCCGACGTACGCGAACAGGCCGACCACGGCCAGCACGATCACGAACCCCAGCAGGGTGATACCGCTCTGCGTACGTTTCATAGCCCCTTCCCCAGTGATGACGCGCGCATGGATGTTAGTCGATCCGGGTGCCGATCCGGTCGAATCCGATGCCGCCGGCGCTGCGGTCCCAGCTCATCCAGACCAGGAACGCCTTGCCGCGCAGCTGCGACTCGGGCAGCGTGCGCCAGAACCGGCTGTCGTCGCTCCTGTCACGATTGTCGCCCATCACGAAATAGTGCCCGGTCGGGACCTGCCATTCGCCTTCGCCCTGGTCGGCGAACGGCATGTTGTCGACCTCGAGCACCTGGTGCCGGCGGCCCGGCATCCGCTCCTGCAGCAGCGTGGCGCCGGTCATGTCGATGCCCTGGCCGCGGCCGTCGTATTCGCCCACGCGCTCGTAGGCCAGCGGCTCGCCGTTGATGGTGACGGTGTTGTCGCGGTAGCCGATGGTGTCCCCGGGCAGCCCGACGACGCGCTTGATCCAGTCCTGGTCGGGATGGTGTGGCGGGCGGAAGACCACCACGTCGCCGCGGTCGGGCTCGCCGATCTCGATGACCTTGCGGTTGGTGACCGGCAGCCGCAGCCCGTAGGCGAACTTGTTGACCAGGATGAAGTCGCCGATCAGCAGCGTCGGCATCATCGAGCTCGACGGGATGCGGAACGGCTCGGCGACGAAGCTGCGCAGCACCAGCACGATCGCCAGCACCGGGAAGAACGCGCGCGCGTAGTCGACCACCACTGGTTCGCGCTCGTCGAGCAGGCCGGCGCGCAGGGCGCGGCGGCGGGCGAAGAACAGGCTGTCGACCATCCAGATGATGCCGGTGGCGAACGTCAGCACCACGAGCGCGATTTCGAACCACTTCATGCGGGGTTTCCAAAAGGACGGATCGGATCGGGGAGCGCCGCGGCGGTGGCCGCGGCGGTGGCGTGGGTCGCGCGGATCACTTGCCGTCGACCTGGAGCACGGCGAGGAAGGCCTCCTGCGGGATCTCCACGCGGCCGACCTGCTTCATCCGCTTCTTGCCTTCCTTCTGCTTCTCCAGCAGCTTCTTCTTGCGCGAGATGTCGCCGCCGTAGCACTTGGCCAGCACGTTCTTGCGCATCGCCTTGACCGTGCTGCGGGCGATGATCTGCGAGCCGACGGCGGCCTGGATGGCGACGTCGAACATCTGCCGCGGGATCAGCTCGCGCATCTTCTCGGTCAGGTCGCGGCCGCGGCGGTCGGCGTGCTGGCGGTGCACGATCAGCGACAGCGCGTCGACCTTGTCGCCGTTGATCAGCGTGTCGATGCGCACGAACGGGCCCGCCTCGAAGCGCAGGAAGTGGTAGTCCAGCGACGCATAGCCGCGCGACACCGACTTCAGCCGGTCGAAGAAATCCAGCACCACCTCGGCCATCGGCAGCTCGTAGCTGATCTGCACCTGCGAGCCCATGTAGTTGATGGCGATCTGGCGGCCGCGCTTCTCCTCGCACAGCGTGATCACGTTGCCCACGTAGTCGGGCGGCGTCAGCACGTTGGCGCGGATGATCGGCTCGCGGATCTCCTCGACGAGGTTGGACTGCGGCAGCTTGGACGGGTTGTCGAGCGCCAGGATGCTGCCGTCGGTGCGCAGCACCTCGTAGACGACCGTGGGCGCGGTGGTGATGAGGTTGAGGTCGTACTCGCGCTCCAGCCGCTCCTGCACGATCTCCAGGTGCAGCATGCCGAGGAACCCGCAGCGGAAGCCGAAGCCCATGGCCTCGGAGCTCTCCGGCTCGAAGCGCAGCGCGGCGTCGTTGAGCTTCAGCTTGTCCAGCGCCTCGCGCAGCGCCGGGTAGTCCTCGGCGTCCACCGGGAACAGGCCCGCGAACACGCGCGGCTGCATCTCCTGGAAGCCGGGCAGCGGCTCCGACGCGGGATCAGCGGCAAGGGTGATGGTGTCGCCGACCGGCGCACCGTGGACGTCCTTGATCGACGCCGTCATCCAGCCGACCTCGCCCGGGCCCAGCCGCTTCAGCGGCGTGCGCTTCGGAGTGAACACCCCGACGGAGTCGATCAGGTGGGTGCGCCCGGTCGACATCACCAGCATCTTCTGGCCGGGCACGATCTCGCCCTGCATCACCCGCACCAGCGACACCACGCCGAGGTAGTTGTCGAACCACGAGTCGATGATCAGCGCCTGCAGCTTGTCGCTGTTGCGCGGCGTCGGCGGCGGGATGCGCTTGACGATGGCCTCGAGCACGTCGCCGACGTTGAGCCCGGTCTTGGCGCTGATCGCGACCGCGTCCTCGGCGTCGATGCCGATCACCACCTCGATCTCGGCCTTGACCTTGTCGATGTCGGCGGTGGGCAGGTCGATCTTGTTGAGCACCGGCACCACTTCCAGGCCCTGTTCGACCGCGGTGTAGCAGTTGGCGACCGACTGCGCCTCGACCCCCTGCGCGGCGTCGACCACCAGCAATGCGCCTTCGCAGGCGAACAGCGAGCGGCTGACCTCGTAGCTGAAGTCGACGTGGCCAGGGGTGTCGATGAAGTTGAGCTGGTAGACCTGCCCGTCTTTCGCCGTGTAGGGCAGCGACACCGACTGCGCCTTGATGGTGATGCCGCGCTCGCGCTCGATCGGGTTCGAATCGAGCACCTGCGCCTCCATTTCGCGCGCCTGCAGCCCGCCGCACAGCTGGATGATGCGGTCGGCCAGCGTCGACTTGCCGTGGTCGACGTGGGCGATGATCGAGAAGTTGCGGATGTTCCGCATTGAATCGGGGGGCATGGGCAGCGGTCGTACCGTCGTGGCGGCAATGGCGGTGGAAAACACGGCATTGTCGCATGGCGGCGCGCCCGCCCCGGAGGGTGGG
>LXQJ01000026.1:13836-32427 GCA_001683895.1 Luteimonas sp. ANT-B3E
GTGACTGCGACAAACTGGGTGCCGCCGGCGCGACCGCGCACCAGCAGCATCACCGTCTGCCCGGCACGGACCTGCGCCAGCGCGCGGTCCAGCGCCGTCGGGCTGGCGACGCTGGTGCGGCCTACGGCCAGCACAATGTCGCCCGGCTGCAGGCCAGCTGTCCGCGCCGCCAGACCCTCGACGCGAGTGATCACCACGCCCTCGTCGGCCTTGAGGCCCGCCTGCTGCCGCTGCTGCGAGGTCATTGCCTGCCCGACCAGCCCCAGCGGATTGGACGCCGGTGACGTCGCCGGGCGACCCGGCTGCGCGCCCGTCACGGCGCCGGGATTCTCGTCGAGTTCGCTCAGGGTGACCGCGAAATCCCGCGTCCGTCCCTCGCGCCACAGCGTGACAGTAGCCTTCGCGCCCGGCGCCATCGCGCCGACAATCGGGGGCAGGTCACTGGACTGGTTGATGGCGGCGCCGTTGATGGAGCGGATGACGTCGCCGCGCTCGATGCCGGCCTGCTGCGCGGGGCTGCCCGGCACCACGTCGGCAACCAGCGCGCCACGGGTGTCAGGCAGGCCGAGCCCTCGCGCCTGCTCTGCGTCGATCTGCTGCACGGACACGCCGATCTGTCCGCGACGCACCTGCCCGGTGGTCTTCAGCTGCTCGACGACGTTCATCGCCACGTCGATCGGGATCGCGAAGCTGACGCCCATGTAGCCACCGGAGTTGCTGAAGATCTGCGAGTTGATGCCGACCACCTGGCCACCGGTGTTGAGCAGCGGACCGCCGGAGTTGCCGCGGTTGATCGCGACATCGGTCTGGATGAAGGGCACGTAGCGCTGGTTGGCGTAGGGGTTGGCACGGCCGACCGCGCTGATGATGCCGGCGGTGACCGACTGGTCGAGGCCGAACGGCGAGCCGATCGCCACCGCCCACTGCCCGGGCTTGAGTGACCGCGAGTCCCCGACCGGCAGCCACGGCAGCCCGGCAGCGTTGATCTTGAGCAGCGCCACATCGGACTGCTGGTCGCTGCCGACCACCTCGGCGATGAACTCGCGTCGGTCCGAGAAGCGCACCTTGACCTCGGTGGCGCGGTCGATGACGTGGTGGTTGGTCAGCACGTAACCGTCGGTGGAAATCACGAATCCGGTGCCCATCGAGACGCCCGGGCCGCCGGGACCAGGCATGCCGTCGGGCGAGCCGGGGAACGGCGACCCGCCCTGCCCGCCTGGGCCACCCGGACCGAAGAAGCGGCGGAAGATCTCGGGCATCTCGTCGGGCATCTGCTGCCCGGGTCGCTGCTGCGCGACGCGGGGCGCGATCGTCGACTCGATGTTGACCACCGCGGGCCCCACGCGTTCGACCAGCCGCGTGAAATCCGGCAGCCCGGCGACCATCGACGGCGCCGGCGGCGCCGCGGGCGTCGGGGCACCGGCGGCAGGTGCCGGCATCGGCGCGGCGCCGGACTGCGCGGTTGCCGCGGGCAGCACGACCGCGGTGGTCGCCGCGGCGGTGAGCGAGACAAGCGCGATCGCGTACAGGGGAGTCTTCTTCATCGGGAGCGGACCTCGACAGGACCAGGCGGTTGTTGATGGGCAGGACATGGTGGCGCAGCCAACGCCGCGCAAAGCGGCGCCAGCGGGAACTCAGGGTGTCATGGACGTGCGTCGGCGTCGGCGTCGACGCGCACCGCGGCCTCCGTCTCGACGATCGAGGGCGCGGCCAGCACCGGCGACAGCGCGCGACCGGCGCGCGGCTCGAATGGCGCGAAGCCGCCCATCGCAGGCGCGGCGCCGTAACCGACGTTGAACGCGTCCGGCGTCGATATCGCCGGCAGCACCGCGCGCGGCCACGGCCGGGACGGCGCGGCGGGCTGCACCCCAAACGCCGCGACCTGGGGCGCGAAAACGGACGCGGCCATCGGGGCGACCGAGGCATCGGCTGCGCGTTCACCGATGCCAGAGGACACCCGCGGCGCCACGGCGGCATCCGCCGCCGCCATCGCCAGGGCGCGTGCGGGCCCTGGGCCCACCGCTCCCACGGCCACTGCCGGCGAGGGAGCGCGGGCGGCAACGCCCACGTCGGAAGCCGGACGCCGCGTCACGCCCGATACGCCAGCTGGCGACGCCGCAGCCGCGCTGTCGTCGAGCACCGCCATGCCGGACGCGGACACCGCCGCGTCGGCGATCGGCGCGCTGGCGACGGCCGGCATCGCGGTCGATGCCGCGGGATCGACCGGCAGCTGGCGGCCGACCAGCAGCGCAACCACCGCGACCGACGCCGCCAGCGCCGCACCGCCGCCCCAGCGCAGCATGCGCGGACGCGATGCCGGCGCGACTGCTGCGACGGGCGCCTCGTCCTCGTGGATCGCACGCGCCACGCGCTGCGCGAAGCCAGCCGGCAGCAGTGCATTGCGCTGGCCGCGCATCGCGTCGCCGCACACCTGCCAGCGCTCCCAGCAGCCCGCGAGCGCGCTGTCATGCTCCAGCCGTCGCAGCATGAACTTCGCCTCGTCCGGCGACAGCTCGCCGTCGAGCATCGCCGACAGCTGGCGGCGATGGTGCGCGTACAGCTTGTCGGGCGGCGGCAGCAGCGAGTCATCGTCGGCGTCGTGCAGGTCGTTGGTGGTCTGGCGGGTCATCGTGTCTCGCTCGTGGTCGTGCATCGATCCTGGTGGTGGCTCATCGCGCGGCGCGGCGGGGCTGCGGCTCGGCGTCCATCAGCGGCTGCAGCTCCAGGTCGATCGCCTCGCGCGCCCGGAAGATGCGCGATCGCACCGTGCCGATCGGGCAGTCCATGCGCTGGGCGATCTCCTCGTAGCTCAGCCCCTCGACCTCACGCAGCGTGATCGCGTCGCGGAGCTCGGCGGGCAGGGCTTCGACCGCGCGCATCACGATTTGTTCCATCTGCTGCCGCATCAGTTCGCGCTCCGGGGTGTCGTTGTCGCGCAGCCGGATGCCGGAGTCGAACTGCTCGGCATCGCCGACCCCGATGTCGTCGTTGGGCGGACGGCGATTGCCGGCCACCAGGTGGTTCTTGGCGGTGTTGACCGCGATCCGGTGCAGCCAGGTCGAGAACTGCGCATCGCCGCGGAAGTTGCCGATCGCGCGGTACGCGCGGATGAAGGTCTCCTGCGCGACATCCTGGCACTCGCTCCAGTCACCGATGTAGCGGCTGACCAGCGACGCGACGCGGTGCTGGTACTTGCGCACAAGCAGGTCGAATGCCGCGGTGTCGCCGCGCTGCACGCGGCGCACGAGTTCCTGGTCCAGCTGCTGCGTATCGATCTCGGCCATCGGCCGGCGCTCCTGCTCGCCCGACCGTCCGGCCGGCGCTTGTGACCCGCATCAGCGGGAGAAGTTCCGCGACATGGGCGTCGACGGCACTGGTCGATCTGGGGTCTGCCACCCCGCGCGGCAAGCCTGGAGTGATTGCGGCGCGGCGGCCGCGCCGCCGGCATTCGACGCGCATTTGACGCGGGGGAAACGGACTCTGGATGATAAGGCGCTCTCCCGTACCGTATCGGATGGTGCCGCATGATTGCTGGCCTTGATGGACTGCGCTTCAGCCACTGGCAAGCCGAGGCACGCCCGGACGGTGTCGTCGTGCTGACGTTTGATCGCGCTGGCGAGTCGGTCAACACCTTCGCGCAGGACGTGCTGGTCGAACTCGACGCGCTGCTGGAGCGGCTGGCACTGGATCCGCCGAAGGCGCTGGTGCTGCGCTCGGGCAAGGCGCGCGGCTTCATTGCCGGCGCCGACATCCGCGAGTTCCAGGCCTTCGACGAGCAGGGCACCATCGGCGACTCGATCCGCCGCGGCCAGCAGGCGTTCCAGCGCCTTGCCGACCTGCCCTGCCCCACGGTCGCGGCGATCCACGGGTTCTGCATGGGCGGCGGCACCGAGATCGCGCTGGCCTGCCGCTACCGGGTCGCCAGCAGCGACGGCGGCACGCGCATCGGCCTGCCCGAGGTCAAGCTGGGCATCTATCCAGGCTGGGGCGGCAGCGTGCGGCTGCCGCGGCTGGTCGGTGCGCCGGCGGCGATGGACATGATGCTGACCGGCCGCACGCTGTCGGCGAGCGCGGCGCGCGCGATCGGCCTCGTCGACAGGGTGGTCGCGCCCACGGCGCTGGTCGACGAAGCCGCCGCGTTCGCGTTGGCCGGCCATGTGCGGCCGGCGAAGCAGCGTTTGCTCGGCTGGGCGACGAACCTGTGGCCGGTGCGCCAGGCGCTGGCCCCGATGCTGGTGAAGCAGGTGGCGCGCAAGGCGCGGCGCGAGCATTACCCGGCGCCGTACGCGCTGATCGAGACCTGGCGCCGCGCCGGGGGCGACACCCAGGCGCTGCTGGCAGCCGAGCGCCGCTCGGTGGTCAAGCTGGCGGGCACGCCCACCGCGCGCAACCTGACCCGCGTGTTCTTCCTGCAGGAGCGGTTGAAGGGACTCGGCGGCAAGGACGCGGGTGCCGCCGGCAGCGAGGCCAAGGCGGGCGGCATCCGCCGCGTGCACGTGGTCGGCGCCGGCGTCATGGGCGGCGACATCGCCGCGTGGTCGGCCTACAAGGGCTTCGACGTCACCCTGCAGGACCGCGAACAGGGCTTCATCGACAAGGCGCAAGCGCGGGCGCAGACGCTGTTCGGCAAGAAGGTCAAGGACGATGCCAAGCGACCCGAGGTTGCGGCCCGCCTGCGCTCCGATCTCGCCGGCGACGGCATCGCCGATGCCGACCTGGTGATCGAGGCGATCGTCGAGCGCGGCGACGCCAAGCGCGCGCTGTACGCCGATATCGAACCGCGGCTGCGCGACGACGCGCTGCTGACCACCAACACCTCGTCGATCCCGCTGGACGACTTGCTGGGCGCGGTGAGGAGCGCGCAGCGCTTCGCGGGGCTTCACTACTTCAACCCGGTGGCGATGATGCCGCTGGTCGAGATCGTCCGCCACGACGGCATGGCCCCGGAGACGGAGCGCCGGCTGGCCGCGTTCTGCAAGGCGCTCGACAAGCTGCCGGTGCCGGTCGCGGCATCGCCCGGGTTCCTGGTCAACCGGCTGCTGTTCCCGTACATGCTCGAGGCCGCAACCGCCCATGCCGAGGGCATCCCCGGCGCGACGATCGACCGCGCGGCGGTGCGCTTCGGCATGCCGATGGGGCCAATCGAACTGCTCGACACGGTGGGCCTGGACGTCGCCGCGGGCGTCGGCCAGGTGCTTGCGCCGTTCCTTGGCCTGCAGGTCCCCGCCGCCATCGCCACGGCGCCCGAGGTCGGCCGCCGCGGCAAGAAGGACGGCCAAGGGCTGTACGCGTGGGAAGACGGCAAGGCGAAGAAACCGGAGGTGCCCGGGGACTACGTGGCGCCGGCGGACATGGAGGATCGCCTGATCCTGCCGCTGCTCAACGAGGCGGTCGCCGCGCTGCACGATGGGGTGGTCGAGGACGCCGACCTGCTCGACGCCGGCGTGATCTTCGGTACCGGCTTCGCGCCGTTCCGCGGCGGCCCGATCCGCTACATCCGGGAGACCGGCGTCGATGAGGTCCTGGCGCGGCTGCAGGCGCTGCAGGCGACGCACGGCGACCGCTTCGCGCCGCGGCCGGGCTGGGACGCGCCCGCGCTGCGGGAATGAGCGCACGCCGCCGCCACCGCACGGCGCCGTCGGACCCGCTACATCGTGTGGGTAGGCTTGTCCGCGGTCAGCGTGCCGGCGAGCAGGGTTTCGATCTTGCCCTTGACGTTCTCGCCCTCGGCGGTCTCGGCGAACTGCACGCCGATGCCGGCGACGCGGCTGCCTTGCGCGCCCGGCGGCGTCACCCACACCACCTTGCCGGCCACCGGCAGGCGCTCGTTGGATTCCGGCAGCGTCAGCAGCACGAACACCTCGTCGCCGAGGAAATAGCGCTTGGGCGTCGGCACGAAGATGCCACCGTGCTTCAGGTACGGCATATACGCGTTGTACAGCGATGCCTTGTCCTTGACGGCCAGCGACAGGATGCCCTGCCGGGCGGCGCCTGCGGTTGCGTTCATGCCTGTCGAGCTCCTGCCGTTGCGCCGCCGCGCGGCGGGTCGACCCCGCGCCACGCCAGCAGCAGTTCCGCGACCGCGAGATCGGCGCGGACCGTGGTCCGCAGCAGCTCGCGCGTGCGGTTTGCCTGATCGAACCACGCGGCCAGCTTCCGCGTTCGCGCCGGGTCGGTCAAGCCGGCGGCATCGGCGAGCACGAGGTCGGCGGCATGCCGCAGCCGCAGCGCGGCGTCGTCGTCGGTCGTCCAGCGCTGCGCGGTCTCGGCGACGCTGGCATGGCCGTGCGCGACGCTGTCGAGGTCGGCCGCGACCGCGCGTCGCAGCGCCATGCCGCCGTCGCGCAGCCAGTCGTCGGCCAATACCGGGTGGCCACGTGCCGCCTCCAGTGCCTCTGCCGCAGCAGCGGCGGCGTGACCACGCCCGCCCAGCCATGTCCCTGCCTCGTCGCGCGACGGCAACCGCAGCTCCAGCCGCTGGCACCGGCTGCGGATGGTCGCGGGCAGGCGCGCGGGATGCGCCGTCACCAGCCAGAGGAAGCGCCCGGGCTGCGGCTCCTCCAGCGTCTTCAGCAGCGCGTTGCAGGCGGCGTGATTGACCAGGTCGGCGGGGTCGACGATCGCGACCTGTGCGCTGTCGTACTGCGGCGTCAGCGACAGCTTCTCGGACAGGCCGCGGACCTGCTCGATCACGATCTCGGTGCGCAGCCGCGTCCCTTCCTTGTTCATCACCAGGCCGATCCGGTGCAGGTCCGGGTGCGTGCCCGCGGCGACCAGCTGGCAGCTGCGGCAGTGGCCGCAGGCGTCAGGGCCCACCGGATCCCGGCACAGCATGCGCAGTGCGAGCCGCTCGACGATCGCGGCCTTGCCCAGCCGCGCCGGGCCGCAGACCAGCAGCGCGTGCCCCAGCCGCCCGGACTCGAACGACGCCAGTGCCTGCAGGTAGGCGCGCTGCTGCCAGGGCGTCGGATCCACGACCGCGTCCGAGCCGCTCATCCCGCGTCCCGCCACGCCTGCAGCGCGGCCACCGCATCGGCGGCGACGCGCTCCGCCGGCTGCGAGGCGTCGATGACGCGGAACCGGGCCGGCTCCGCGGCCGCGCGCCCGAGGTAGGTCGCACGCACGCGCTCGAAGAAATCGTCGCGCTCGCCCTCGATGCGGTCCGGCACCAGGTCGCGGCCGCTGGCGCGCTCTCGGCCCTGGGCGACGCCGACGTCGAGCAGCAGCGTCAGCCCCGGGCGCACGCCGACGACGCGGCGCTCCAGCTCGGCGATGAATCCGGCATCGAGCCCGCGGCCGCCACCCTGGTAGGCGTAGCTGGAATCGGTGAAGCGGTCGCTGAGCACCCACGCCCCGCGCGCCAGCGCCGGCAGCAGCGTGTCGCCGACGTGCTGCGCGCGCGCGGCGAACATCAGCAGCAGCTCGGTATGCGGCAGCGCGGGCTCGTGTGACGGGTCCAGCAGCAGCGCGCGGATCATCTCCGCCAGCGGCGTGCCGCCGGGCTCGCGCGTGGCCAGCACTTCGTCGCCATCGGCCTGCAGCGCGGCGCGCAGCGCCTCGAGCACGGTCGTCTTGCCTGCACCCTCGCCGCCCTCGAGCGAGACGAACCGCGGATGGCCGGCAGGCGCGCTCACCGCGGGCCGAATTGCGCGCGATAGCGGCGCACGTACTCGCGCACCGCGACATTGTGCTCGGCATAGGTGCGCGAGAAGACGTGGCGGCCGCTGCCGTCCCCCACCGCGACGAAGTACAGGGTGTCCCCGTCGGCCGGGTGCGTGGCCGCGCGCAGCGCCGCAGCGCCCGCCATCGCGATCGGCGTCGGCGGCAGGCCGTCGCGGGTGTAGGTGTTGTAGGGCGTGTCGGCGACGAGGTCGGCGCGGCGGATGTTGCCGTCATACGACGCGCCCATGCCGTAGATGACGGTGGGGTCGGTCTGCAGCCGCATGCCGATGCGCAGCCGGCGCGTGAACACTCCCGCGATCTCCGGGCGCTCCCCGGCGATGCCGGTTTCCTTCTCGACGATCGACGCCAGCACCAGCGCCTGCTCGCGGTCGGCCAGCGGCAGGTCGGGAGCGCGCGCCTCCCAGGCCGCGTCGAGCGCACGCTCGAGGTCGGCGTTGGCGCGTCGGAGCAGGTCGAGGTCGCTGTCGGCGCCGGTGTACGCATACGTTTCCGGCAGGAACCGCCCTTCCGGGTGCACGCCCTCGCGACCCAGCGCACGCATCAGCGCGGCGTCGTCGAGCTCGGCGATGGTCTGCCCCAGCGGCGTCGCGCGCGCCAGCGCTGCGCGCAACTCGCGGATGTTCCAGCCTTCGACGATGGTGAAACGGTGGCTGACGATTCTGCCGTCACGCATTGCCTCCAGCAGGCTGCGCGGCGTGGCGCCGGGCGCCAGTGCGTACTCGCCAACCTGGATCCGCCCCGCGGCCCCGACCTGGCGCGCCAGCAGCTGCCATTCGATGTCATGGCCGCCGTCGATGCCCGCCTCGCGCAGGCGCGCCAGCACGCGTGCGAAGGAGTCACCGCGGAAAACGCGCAGCGTTGCAACCTCGCCGCCGGTATCGCCATCGGCATCGGCGTGGGCGCTGACCACGGCGCTGTCGGCAAAAGCGCTGTAACGCGTGTAGCCCCACGCGGCCAGCGCGCCCGCCGCGAGCGCGGACAGCAGCGCCAGCACGCCCAGCATGCGCATCAGGCGACGGGCGGGACTCATCGGGGGCGCCGCGAGTGCGGGACGGACAGGGCCATGACGGCAAGGATACCGGCGCCCGCGCTGGTGGCCCAGCGCGATCGGCCGCGTCCGTGGACGCCCGGTCGGCTCCCGGCAGGTGCAGCGGGCAGCGGGCTCGCCTGTCCCGCGGCGGGCACAGCACGCGACGCGTTCATCCTTCGCACGGCAGACACGGCAGGCCGCACGTTCGTCCGGCGCACAGCGCGCGCATCAGGCCGCGCATTCACCCGGCGCACAGCGCGCGGCAGGCCGCGGTTACCCAGCCAGCGCGCGCAGCAGGCCGCGCGCCTTGGCACGGGTCTCGGCCAGCTCGCGCGCGGGGTCGGAGTCGGCGACGATGCCGGCGCCGGTGCGGAAGCGCAGGTCGCGACCCTCGATCGCCGCGCTCCGGATCAGGATGTTCAGGTCGAGGTCGCCGTCGCGGTTGAGCCAGCCCAGTGCGCCCGTGTAGGCGCCGCGGCCGCCCTGCTCGAGTTCGGCGATGACCTGCATGCAGCGCACCTTGGGGCAGCCGGTGATGGTGCCGCCGGGGAATACCGCGGCGATCACCTCGCCCGGAGTCGCATCGGCGCGCAGCCGGCCGTGCACGTTGCTGACGATGTGGTGCACGTGGGTGTAGCTCTCCACCGACATCAGCTCGTCGACCTCGACGCTGCCGGCGACGCAGACACGGCCCAGGTCGTTGCGCTCCAGGTCGACCAGCATCACGTGCTCGGCGCGCTCCTTCGGATGGCCGACCAGTTCGCGCACGCGCACGGCGTCGTCGTCGCCGGGCTCACGCGGCCGCGTGCCGGCGATCGGCCGCGTCTCGACCACCTCGCCGCGCACCGACACCAGCCGCTCGGGCGACGCGCTCGCCACCGCCCAGCCGTCTCCGGCGAACAGCCCCGCGAACGGCGACGGATTGGCCTCGCGCATCCGCGCGTACAGCCGCGCCGGGTCGAGCGCCGCGTCGAAGCGCGCGCGCCAGCCTCGCGAGAGGTTGGCTTGGAACACGTCGCCGGCAGCGATGTACGCAAGTACGCGGCGCACGCCGTCGAGGAATCCGGCGTCGGCGTCCTCGTCGAGCGACGTCGGTCCTTCCCAGGATGGCAACGGCGGCAGCGCCTGCGCCACGGCCGTGTCGTCGACGATCCGCTGCAGCAGCGCGGCCTGCCCGGCCTCTGCGACCGCGATGCACTCGCCGGTAACGTTGTCGCGCAGCACTGCGCCCGGGCAGCGCAGCGCCAGTGCGACCGGGAGGCCCCCGGACGCAGCCTGCAGCCGCAGCACGGGCTCGATCTGCATCGCCAGCTCGTAGCCCAGCAGCAGCGCCCAGCCACCGCGGAACGGCCAGCGGGGCTCGTCGCGCGGCGTGCGCTGCGCCTGCCACGCCGCGTCGAGCGCCGCCAGGAAGTTCCCATCCTGGACGTGGCCCGCGGCGTCGTGCGTCAGCCCGTCGGGCGTCAGTACAAGGCGTGCGCCGTCAGCCGCGAGCAACATGTCCCAGCGCGCATGCGCGGTGCCGTGGGCGACCGATTCCAGCAGCAGCGGATAGCGCGACGGCGACAGCCGGTGCAGCGCCAGCAGGTCGGTGGCCGTTGGCAGCGGACGGGTCAGGAGCATGCGTGGTCCGCAGGGATCGAAGGCGCTTGGGACACGGGACCGGCTGCGGCGCCGGCGGCCGGTCCCGGGCACTGCTCAGAGACGGCGAAACACCAGCGTGCCGTTGGTGCCGCCGAAGCCGAACGAGTTCGACATCGCCACCCGCAGCGGCACCTGGCGCGCGGTCAGCGGCGTGTAGTCGAGGTCGCAGCCGTTGGACGGGTCGTGCAGGTTGATCGTCGGCGGCACGATCCCGGTATGCAGCGCCATCGCCGAAAACACCGCCTCGACGCCGCCGGCGGCGCCCAGCAGGTGCCCGGTCATCGACTTGGTCGAGCTCACCATCGTGCGCGTCGCATGCGCACCGAGCGCGGTCTTGATCGCCATCGTCTCGGCCAGGTCGCCGGCGGGCGTCGAGGTGCCGTGCGCGTTGATGTAGTCGATCTCGTCGGCGGCGATGCCGGCGTCGCGGATCGCGGCGACCATGCAGCGCGCGGCGCCCTCGCCATTCTCGCTGGGCGATGTCATGTGGTGCGCGTCGCCGCTCATGCCGTAGCCGGCCAGCTCGGCATAGATGCGCGCGCCGCGTGCCTTGGCGCGCTCGTATTCCTCCAGTACCAGGATGCCGGCGCCGTCGCCCATCACGAAGCCGTCGCGCCCGCGGTCCCACGGGCGCGACGCGCCCTGCGGGTCGTCGTTGCGGGTCGACAGCGCCTTCATCGCGCAGAAGCCCCCCAGCGAGGTGGGCGTGGTCGCGTACTCCGAACCGCCGGCGATCATGGCGTCCGCGTCGCCGTACTGGATCATGCGCATCGCCAGCCCGATGTTGTGGGTCGCGGTGGTGCACGCGGTGACGGCGGCGATGTTGGGGCCCTTGGCACCGGTCATGATCGACACCTGTCCCGCGACCATGTTGATGATCGTGCTGGGCACGTAGAACGGCGAGATCTTGCGCGGGCCACCCTCGGCGTACTTGAGCGTGGTTTCCTCGATGCCCTTGAGGCCGCCGATGCCGGCGCCGATGGCGACACCGATGCGCTCGGCGTCCTCGCCCGCGATCTCCATCCCGGCGTCCGCGACCGCCATCAGCCCGGCGGCGACGCCGTAGTGGACGAATGCGTCCATCTTCTTGACGTCCTTGGCGGCGATCCACTGCGTGGCATCGAAGCCGCGGACCTCGCCGCCGATGCGGGTGGCGAACGCCGACGCATCAAAATGGGTGATCGGGCCGATGCCCGAGCGGCCATTGACGATGCCGTCCCAGCTGCTGGCCAGGTCGTTGCCCAGGGGAGACAGGATCCCGAGACCGGTGATCACGACGCGACGTTTGGACATGCAACCACTCCTTGCCGAAGGCTTGCGCGCACCGCGACCGGCTGCGCCGCAATTGACGACCGACGCACGCATGGCGCCGGAAACGGCCGGGGCCGCATCAGCGGCCCCGGACATGGCGATGGACGTCGCCGGCGAAGCGCCGGCCGCCGCCCGTCGTGCCGCGCCCGCCCCTGGGGCCGCGCGACGCGGACCGGTCAGCTCTTGACGTGGGTCTTGATGTAGTCGATCGCCTGCTGGACCGAGGTGATCTTCTCGGCCTCTTCGTCCGGGATCTCGCACTCGAACTCTTCCTCGAGCGCCATCACCAGCTCGACGGTGTCGAGCGAGTCGGCGCCGAGGTCGTCGACGAACGAGGCGCTGTTGCTGACCTCGTCTTCCTTCACGCCAAGTTGCTCTACCACGATTTTCTTGACGCGTTCTTCGATGCTGCTCATGGGTATCTGACTCCGCTGGAGGCTGTTCCGGGGCTAGTGTAAGGGAATCCCGGCTCCGCGGCGTGCGGCGTCGGGCAGTCTTGGAAGCAGCAGCAGGTAGGTGGGAACGCCACCCGACCGCCGCGTCGTGCGGTCACGGCATGTACATGCCGCCGTTGACGTGCAGGGTTTCGCCGGTGATGTACGCCGCCGCCGGCCCGGCGAGGAACGCCACCGCCTGCGCGACATCGTCGGGATCGCCGAGCCTGCCGAGCGCGATCTGCCGCGTCAGCGCCTCCCTGGCGTCATCGCCGAGATCGCGCGTCATGTCGGTCGCGATGAAGCCCGGCGCGACCACGTTGACGGTGATGCCGCGGCTGCCGATCTCCTTCGCCAGCGACTTGCTGAACGCGATGACGCCGGCCTTGGCCGCGGCGTAGTTGGCCTGCCCGGCGTTGCCGATCACGCCGACCACCGAGGCAATGTTGACGATGCGCCCGCGGCGCGCCTTCATCATCCCGCGCAGCACCGCCTTGCTGCTGCGGTAGACGCTGGTCAGGTTGGTGTCGATGATCGCCTGCCAGTCCTCGTCCTTCATCCGCATCAGCAGGTTGTCGCGGGTGATGCCGGCGTTGTTGACAAGGATCGAGATCGCGCCGAATTCGCCGGCGGCCTCCTCCACCAGCGCTTCGATCGCGCCGGGCTCGACGACGTCGAGGCGCCGCCCGTGGCCGCCGCGCGCGGCCAATCGCTCGCCGATGGCCGCGGCGCCGGCATCGCTGGTCGCGGTACCGACGACGGTGGCGCCCATGTCGGCGAGGCGTTCGGCGATCGCCGCGCCGATGCCGCGGCTGGCCCCGGTGACCAGCGCGATCTCGCCCTGCAGTGACTGCGTCATGCGCGTTTCCCGGTGGTGGAAGGATGGATTGCAGGCGACGCCGCGGCGCGCGCCGTCATGCCGCCGGCCACGCAGCGAGCGCGGCGTCGAACTCGTCCGCGCTGCCCAGCGCACGTGCGTCCAGCGCGCGGTCGATGCGGCGTGCCAGCCCTGTCAGCACCTTCCCCGGGCCGCATTCGGCCACGCGGACGCAGCCGGCGGAGGCGAGCGAGCGCATGCAGCCTGTCCAGCGCACCGGCAGGTACAGCTGGTGGACCAGCGCGTCGCGGATCGCACCGACGTCGCCGCGCGTTGCCGCGTCGACGTTGTGCACCACCGGGCGGTCCGGCGCGCGGAACGCGACGTCGGCCAGCGCCGCGGACAGGCGCTCGGCGGCGTCGCGCATGAGCGGTGTGTGCGACGGCACGCTGACCGCCAGCATCACCGCCTTGCGCACGCCGCGTTCGGCCAGCAGCGCCAGCGCGCGGTCGACCGCGGCGCGGTGGCCGCCGACGACCACCTGTCCGGGCGCGTTGTAGTTGGCGGCGACGACGGCCTCGTCGCCCGCGGCGTCGGCGCACGCGGCCTCGACCACCGCATCCTCGGCACCGATCACCGCCGCCATCGCACCCACACCGGCCGGCGCGGCCTTTTGCATCAGCTGCCCGCGCAGCCGCACCAGCCGCGCACCGTCATGCAGGCTCAACGCGCCCGCCGCTACCAGCGCGGCGTATTCACCGAGGCTGTGCCCCGCTAGTCGCGCCGGCGAGGCGCCGCCCGCCGAATGCCAGGCGCGCCAGACGGCGATGCCAGCCGCCAGCAGCGCCGGCTGGGTGTACTCGGTGGTGTTGAGCTCGGCCTCGGGCCCATGCTGCGACAGCGTCCACAGGTCGATGCCAGCGCCGTCGGACGCCTCCGCAAAGGCCTCGCGGACCGCCGGGTGGCGGGCGTCAAGCGAGGACAGCATGCCGGGGGACTGCGAGCCCTGTCCGGGGAACACGAAGGCGAGCTGGGGGTCGGTCACGCGCGGATCCGTCACGAAACGGGCCGGAGATGATACGGGCGCCGTGCCGACGGCGTCTGTACCCGGGCGTATGCCCACGCCGCGTCGTGAGCTGGGCAGCAGGCGCGTCGCGTTGTTCCGTCAGTAGCGCAACAGCGCCGAGCCCCAGGTGAAGCCGCCACCGAAGGCCTCCAGCAGCACCAGCTGGCCGCGCTGCACGCGACCGCTACGCACGGCTTCGTCCAGCGCCAGCGGCACCGAACCAGACGAGGTGTTTCCGTGCCGGTCGACGGTCACGACCACGCGCTCCATCGGCATGTCGAGGCGCTTGGCGGTGGCTTCGATGATGCGCAGGTTGGCCTGGTGCGGGATCAACCAGTCGATGTCGTGACGGTCGAGGCCATTGGCCTCCAGCGTCTCCTCGACCACCGAGTCCAGCGCCTTGACCGCGTACTTGAAGACATCGCTGCCGGCCATGTTGATCCGCACGCCGGCGTTGGGGGCGTTCTCCTTGAAGCCGACCGACACGCCGACTGGGTTCCACAGCAGCTCCTTCTTGCCACCGTCGGCGTGCAGGTGCGTGCTGAGGATGCCGGTCTCGGTGTCGGCCTTCAGCACCACCGCGCCCGCACCGTCGCCGAACAGCACGCAGGTGGTGCGTTCGGTCCAATCGACCATCCGCGTCAGCGTTTCCGCGCCGACCACAAGAACCGTCTTCGCCGCGCCGGATGCGATGAACTTGTCGGCCACCGCGAGCGCGAAGACGAAGCCCGAGCAGGCCGCATTGACGTCGAACGCCGCGCAGCCGTTGGCGCCGAGGCGGTGCTGCAGCAGGCATGCGGTCGATGGAAAGATGAGGTCGGGCGTGGTGGTGCCCAGCACGATCAGGTCGATCTCCGCCGCATCCACGCCGGCCGCCTCGAGCGCGCGCACGGACGCGTGGTAGGCCAGGTCGCCGGTGGTCTCGCCTTCGGCGGCCACGTGGCGCTGGCGGATGCCCGTCCGCGACGCGATCCACTCGTCGCTGGTGTCGACGATGGTCGACAGCTCGGCGTTGGTCAGGATCTTCTCGGGCAGGTAGCTGCCGGTGCCTGCGATGCGGGCGTAGATGCGCGTGGCGGAGGGGGTGCCGGTGCTGGCCGCGATGCTCATCGCTGGGGTTGTCCTGTCGGGGAGGGGTCGCGCCTGCGCCGCTCAAGGCAACGCAGCGCCCGGCCGTCGTTTCGGGGGCGCTGCCAGGTGGTCACGCGGTCGCCGCCGGAGCGGCGCGCACCGGGGTCAATCTTCTTCGATGACCTGCGACTTCGGCAGGATCACCTGCTTGCCGCGGTAGTAGCCGTCGGCGGTGACGTGGTGGCGCAGGTGCGTCTCGCCCGAGGTGGGATCGGTCGCAAGCTGCTTGGCCGTCAGGGAGTCGTGGGCGCGGCGCATGCCACGACGGGAGGGGGACACGCGGGATTTCTGAACAGCCATGGGAACGCTCCAGCAACTAAATCGATGATGTCAGTGTTTCTTCAGTGCCGCCAACGCCGAGAACGGGTTGGCGCGCGATTCTTCGTCCGCCTGGATCGGCCAGTCGCGCTCGACCGCCTCCGAGTCCGGGCTGACCGGGACCACCGGCACGGCGAGGATGAGTTCATCCTCCACCAGGTCGACAGGCCGCAGTTGGCCGTCGGGGCCGACCGGCAGTGCCTCGTAGTCCGGCGGCAGCCCGGCCTCCTCGACCGAATCGTCGCCCTCGCCCGCCTTGACCAGCCCCAACCGCTGCACCATGTCGATGGGCAGCAGAAAGCACTTCAGCGTCCGCTGGCACTGCAACGGCAGCTGCGCCTGGATGCGCAGCTCCACGTACGGTACCTGCAGCGGGTCGCGGTCGAACTCCAGCGAAAAGCGCACCTCGCCGTCCGTGTCCGCCAGCACTTCCCGGAGGCGGTGCATCGCGGACAGCGGCAGGCGGCCGTCGAACCCGCGACGGGCCGTGACCATGCGCCAGGCATCAAGGGTGTCGGGAACGTCTGCGGACATAAGCCGCGGAATGTTAGGGGTCGCCCGGGGCACTGTCAAACCGCCGGCGGCCTGCCAAGCGGTGTGCAAGCCATTGACGCGGCGCGCGAATTTGCCGGCGAGGCGGCCCGCCGGCAGACTGCCCGGCCCTTCTGCCGGCCGTTGACGTGACCCTGCCGTCCCTCCCCGTCCTGCCGGCGATCGCCATCGTCCTCGTCGCGCTCGCCTGGTGGGTATGGCATCGCCGCCGCGCACCGTCGCCCCGGCAGCAGGCGATGGCAGCGCTGCTGGACGCCGCCGATGCGCTGGAGGCGCGGCTGCGGACCGCGCGCGACGAGGTCGCGGCGATCACCGGCAGCGACGACAACGCCGTCCGCGACGCGCTGCAGGAGATGCTGCGCCAGCGCCTGTGGCTGCAGCAGCAGGGCGCCACTGCGACGGTCGAACAGCTGGTCGACGTCCGCAGCTCGATCGATGCCGCCCGCGCGCGCATCGACCAGCAGCTGCTGCAGATCGCGCGCGCCCGCGCGCCGCTGCACTGAACGGATGGAGATCGGGATACCCCGCCTGCTGCTGGCATCGACGTCGCGCTACCGCCGCGACCTGCTACAGCGCCTGCGCCTGCCGTTCGACACCGTCTCGTCCGACGTCGACGAGGCACCGCGGCCGGGGGAGGCGCCCGCGGCGCTCGCGGCACGCCTGGCGAGGGAGAAGGCCGGAGCCGTTGCCGCCAGGTATCCGGGCGCGTGGGTCATCGGCTCCGACCAGGTCGCAAGCGTGGGCGCCGCGCCGCTGGGCAAGCCGGGCGATCGCGCCCGCGCGATCGCGCAGCTCACGGCAATGTCGGGCGCCGCGGTCGACTTCCACACCGCGGTCGCGGTGGCGCGCGTCGACCGTGGCACCTTCGCGCACGACGACGTCACCACGGTGCGCTTCCGGACCCTGTCAACCGGCGAGATCGCGCGCTATGTCGACGCCGAGGCCCCCTTCGACTGCGCCGGCAGCTTCAAGGCCGAGGGCCTGGGCATCGCGCTGTTCGAGGGCATCGACTCGTGCGATCCGACCGCGCTGGTCGGGCTGCCATTGATCGCGACGGCCGCGCTGCTGCGGCGCGCAGGGTTCGCGCTGCCCTGACCCGCGCGCGCCTCAGCGCCGCCGGATCGGCTGCGCGCTCCAGTCCTCGACGCTGCCGTCGCGACCGTGCAGGCGGAGTCCCAGCCAATACCGACCCGGCGCCAGCCCGGACGTGTCGACGCGGGCGCGGAAGCCGACATCCGGGTGCCGGGGATCGACCGAGATCTTCCAGTAGTCGGCGACGCCCGGGTTAGGCAGGCCGTAATCCGCCTCCGCAACCACATCGCCGTCGATCAGAACTTCGACCCGCGTCAGCCCGACCCCGTCCTTGAACGCCCAGCCGCGCACGTCGACCGCGCCATCGACAGCCGCACCGACCGCCGGCTGGTCGATCCACGCCATCGCCGGGGCGACGCAGGGCCCATCGGCACGCGGCGCGTCGCCGCCTGCCGGGATCGCGAACAACAGATAGCGGGTGCGGCCCTGGTCGATGTTGCGCACCATCGCCGGCGGCAGCGGCCCGAAGCGGCGACACAGCGCGTGGTAGCGCAGCAGCAGGTGTTTGTATTCCACGTCGGTGGCACCGACTACGAGCAGCACGGGAGTCCTGCCAGCGTCGTGCGCGCCTGTGGCCTCGAGGCCCCACAGTCGCAGCTGCGGCGCGCGACCGTGCGCGCGGTTGAGCGGATGCTCCAGCACCTCGATGCGCGGATCGCGCAGCGCAAAGCCGAGCTCGGCGCCGATCTTGAAGTTGTCGGCGATGACGCGGGTGTCGTCGGGCATCGCCGCGAGCGAGTCGCGGACGTCGGCGGCGAGCGTCGCCCACCCGGCGAAGTTGGACGGGTACCACTTCAGCGCGGCCGTGCGCTCGCGCAGCGGGGGCGACGACACGACAGCGAAGTAGCCCAGCACCGCCACCAGGCCCGCCGCGGCCAGCGCCCACGTCGCACGGCGCGCCCACGCAGGCCACTGGGCCAACACCCCCGGCACCAGCGGCAGCAGCGCCAGGTAGCCGGGTAATGGCCAGTGGAAGCTGACCCGCTCGGTATCGGCGAAAAACCCCAGCGCGAAGAACCCTGCGACCAGCAGCACGCCGGACAGTGCGAGGAACCGGCGGCCATCGTCGCTCTCGCGACTGGCCGGTGCGTCGCGGTGCACTCCGCCCCAGCGACCTCCGGCGCGCAGCATCGCCACGAACAGCATCGGTGTCGCCAGCAGCCCCTGGACCGCGACGAACCACAGTCCGTCGGGATGCCACGCCCATGGATGGCGGTCGACCAGCTGGAAGCGCAGGCCGGCATCGGCGTTTTCGATGTTCCAGGCCAGCAGCGGTGCCCACGCCGCGGCACCGAACGCGATCGCGATCCAGACCCGCGGGTCGCGCAGCGCGCGGCGCCCGCCGGGCAGGAGCAGCAGCGCGACCACGCCCACGGCGATCACCGCGACGAACCGGTAATGCGTGAGCGCGCCCATCGCCAGGCCGGCCGCGAGCTGCACCACCGCGCCGTGGCTGACGCGCCGCACGAGGCGCGCGCCGGCGTCGAGGCACAGCAGCGTCGCCAGCGCCATC
>LXQJ01000027.1:0-35497 GCA_001683895.1 Luteimonas sp. ANT-B3E
CGTCGCCGCCGACCGCCGCGAGTCCGCCGCGCACGCCGCGCGCGCCACCGGTCGCGGTGGCGCGCACCGCGCCGGTGCAGGTCGGCGGCCTCGGCTGGCCGCTGTCGGGCACGCTGCTGGCGCGCTTCGGCGGCAAGCTGCCGGACGGCCGCAGCAGCTCCGGTGTGCTGATCGGTGCCGCGCCCGGCGCGCCGGTGCAGGCGGTCGCCGACGGCACGGTGGTGTTCTCGGAATGGATGACCGGCTACGGGCTGATCCTGATCGTCGACCACGGCAACGGCTACATGAGCCTGTACGCCCACAACGACGCGCTGTTGAAGGATGCCGGCGACAGCGTGCGTCGCGGCGATGCGGTGGCCAGCGTCGGCAACTCGGGCGGACAGGGCCGGCCGGGGCTGTACTTCGAACTGCGCCGCAACGGCCAGCCGGTGGATCCGACGACCTGGCTGCAGCGACGCTGAGCGGTGCGCCGTGCGCGTGCCCGTGTTGCTGGCAAGCGGGCACGGCGGGGGGGACCCGCGTTGCCGTCCGCTTCACGAAAGTTTTCGCGCCCCACGCATACTGCCCACCACCGCTGGCGGCATCGCGGTCCCCCCCGTGTCGCCCTTCCCGGAGTCGCTCCATGCGCGTGTGCCTGCTGTCGTTCGCCATCGCCACCCTGCTGGGCCTGCCGGCGAGCGGCCACGCGCAGGCGCCGCCTGTCGACGCGCCCGCGCCACCCGCCGCGCCCGCTCCGGCGGAACCGCAGTCCCCGCCGGCGCCTCCCGCACCGGCGGCCGCACCCGCACCTGCACCGGTTCCCGCGCCCATGGCCGCTCCCGCGGCGGCACAGGACGTCGACATCGATGCGGCCACCGGCGCCGATGACCCGGACGCCAGCGAAAGCGCCGCCAGTCGCGTGCCGCTGGCGGAGATCCGCCGCTACGTCGCCGTCTACAACGCGGTCAAGGAGGCGTACGTCGACCCGGTCGACGACCGCGCGCTGATGCAATCGGCGATCCGCGGCCTGCTGCTGGATCTCGACCCGCACAGCGCCTACCTGGAGCGCCGCGCCGCGGAGGCTTTCGACGAAGGCACCAGCGGCGCCTACGTCGGCATCGGCGTCGAGGTGATGCAGCTGCCCGAGGGCAGCGTGCGCGTGATCGCGGCGATCGACGAGACCCCCGCCGCGCGCGCCGGGCTGCGCTCCGGCGACGTCATCAGCGCCGTCGACGGTGCGGCGTTGACACCCGCCAGCCACGACGGCATCGGGCCGCTGCGCGGCACGCCGGGCACGTCGGTGCGCGTCACCGTGCTGCGCCAGGGCGAAACGCAGCCGCTGGAGCTCACGATCGTGCGCGAGACCATCCGCGTCGCCAGCGTGCGCGCGCGGATGCTCGAGCCGGGCTACGGCTACGTGCGCATCAGCGCGTTCCAGGCCGATACCGCGGCCGACTTCCAGCGCCACCTGCAGCGGCTGGAGGACGAGGCCGGAGGTACGCTGCGCGGGCTGGTGATGGACCTGCGCAGCAATCCCGGCGGCCTGCTGACGTCGGCGGTGCAGATCGCCGACGACCTGCTCGACAGCGGCGGCATCGTCAGCACGCGCGGCCGCATCGGCATCAGCGACGCGGCGTTCTCGGCGACGCCGGGGGACCGCCTGGACGGCGCGCCGGTGATGGTGATCATCGACGCCGGGTCCGCCAGCGCATCGGAAGTGCTGGCCGGCGCGCTGCGTGACAACGGCCGTGCGCGCATCATCGGCAGCCGCAGCTTCGGCAAGGGCTCGGTGCAGACGCTGCTCCCGCTCGACAATGGCGACTCGGTCAAGCTGACCACCGCGCGCTACTACACGCCGAGCGGGCGCTCGATCCAGGCCAGCGGCATCACCCCCGACGTGGTGCTGCTGCCAGAGGGAGAGAACGGCGGCGCGCGCGCGGGCTACACCGAAGCGATGCTGCCCGGGCACCTGGCCGGTGACGACGAGACCGCGGGCGCCAACGCCGGTGACGTGCTCGAGGGCGATGCCCCGATCGCCGCCGCGCTGCGCGAACTGAAGCAGCCCGGCACCGGCGCCGTGCCGCGCGCCGCGCCTGCGCCTGCTGCTGCTGCTGCTCCTGTGCCGGTTCCGGCAACCGCGACTGACGCGACCCCAGCGACCCCCGCTGCACCGCCAGTGACGCCAGTGACGCCAGTGACGCCGGAGCCAACGGCGGATCCGGTCGGCGGCGACGACGGCGACTGAGCGCCGCGTCACCGGGTTGCCGCGCCGCCAGCGTCAGCCGCCGCGGCGCGCGGTCACCGAGCAGCCGGCGCATGCCGGCGACGGTCTGGAATGATTCGTGGCGGCCGTTGCCCGGGAACGCGGCGCTGCGCCCGCCGGCGTGCAGCAACAGGCCGTTGAGCAGCACGTACAGGCGGAACACCACGTCGCGCGGCTGCCGCAGCGCGAGCGCCCGCCGCAGTTCGGTGCGCGTGCGGGCGACCGGGTGCAGCGTCAGCCAGAGGCGGCCGCGCGGCCGCAGCACGCGCGCGATCTCGTCGAGCGCGCGCGGCAGGTCGGTGTAGGGCAGGCTGACCCGCGACACGACGACGTCGAAACCGGCATCCGCGACCGGCAGCGCGGTGGCGCTGGCGCGCAGCAGCCGGACGCCGTCGAACCGCGCCGCGCCGTATGCGAGCGCGGCCTGGTCGATGTCGATGCCGACGCTGTGCACGCCGTGCGTCGCGGTATCCACCGGCGCGGTCGCGACCGCCGCGCCCGCTGGCCACGAACAGCTGCCCGATCCCGCAGCCGATGTCGAGCACGTCGCGCTCGTGCGGCAGCAGCCCGGGCAGGCAGTGGCGCGGGTCCGCGGGGTCGCGCGCGGCGGCGAGTTCCTGCAGGTGGTAGGCGATGCTGTCCATCGACGACGCCCTGGGTCGCGTGTCAGCGCGGTTTCAGCGGCAGCGGGAACGCGGTGACGACGGTGTCGCCGGAAGTCGCGTCGCGGACCGCGGACGGGCCCTTCTGCAGCACCTCCTCGACCCGCAGCACCGACGACACCGGCAGGTGCAGTGCGCGGGTGTTGGCGAACTCCGCGCGCAGCTGGTCCTCGGTGGGATCGACGACGACCCCGTCGCGCACGTCGAACTCGAGCTCCGACACTTCCACGAACCCCCACAGCTCGCCGCTGGCCACGCGCCGCGCGTACAGCTCGTACACCTTGCCGAGGCTGGCGAAAGTCACCTTGAACAGCGGTCTGGCCATCGCCGGAGTATAGGAGCGCGCGTGCGCCCTCAGTAGCCCTGCTGGCGCCGCAGGCGCCGTGCGATCCACGGCCGCGACGCCCACGCGAACGCGACCCCGACCAGGAACCCGGCGATGTGCGCCGACCATGCCACCGCGCCGAACGCCGGGCCGATATACGCGAACACCACCTGCAGCAGCGCCCAGATGCCGATCAGCAGCGACGCCGGCGCGCGCACGAATTCCAGGAACAGCCCCAGTGGCAAGACGACACCGAGGCGCGCGCGCGGGAACAGCGCCAGGTACGCACCGATCACCGCCGACACCGCGCCGCTGGCCCCGATCACCAGCCTGTCGGGCGCGCCGATCGCCAGCACCGCCACCAGGTTGGCGAACGCGCCACCGAGCAGGAACAGCAGCAGGAACCGCCACGGCCCCATGCTGCGCTCCGCGGGCAGCCCGAAGATCAGCAGGAACACCAGGTTGCCGAGCAGGTGCGCCCAGTCAGCGTGCAGGAACAGCGCGCTCAGCAGCCGCAGCCAGCGCCCGCCGTCCGACCAGGAATGCAGCAGGTCGGCCGGCGCCAGGCCGCCGCTGAGCGCGCCCCAGTCGCGCATCAGCTCGCGCTGCAGGTCGTCGGGCCGCGTGCTCGCCCACAGGTACACCAGCCATAGCGTCGCGAACAGCAGCGGGGTGGCCCAGCGGATGCCGGGGCGCTGGTGGGTGGGGATCGACAGGAACATGCGGGCGTCCGGTGCGAGGCCCGTTCACGATACGCGTTCAGCGTGGTGACGCGGCGCACCGACGCGCTGCATGCGCCGCGGTATAGTGCGCGCCGCGTCGGCGCCCCGGAGTCCATCCGTGCAGGCAGCGGGTGGCGCAGAGGTCCACCCGCAAGACGCGTCCCCACGTCACCATCGATCCGCCCGGAGAATCCCCCGCAATGCTCAACGTCGCACGCGCCACCCCGCTGTCCATCCTCGCGCTGGGCGTGGTCGCCGCGCTCGCCGCCGTCCCCGCGCACGCCGCCGGCTTCCAGCTCAAGGAGAACAGCGTCAAGTCGCAAGGCACGTCGTTTGCCGGCACTGCCGCCAAGACCGGCGACAGCTCGGTCGTGACCAACAACCCGGCGGTGATGACGCAGTTCGAGGGCACCACGGTGCAGGCCGACGTGACCGTGATCGACCTCAATTATTCGTTCGAGGGCAGCGGGACCGACGCGTTCGGCCGTCCGCTGACCGGCAGCAACGGCGGCAACGCCGGCGACGTGACCCCGGTGCCGGCACTGTCGATGGTGCACAGGTTCGACAACGGCCTCGCGGTCGGCGCGATGGTCAGCGCCCCGTTCGGCCTGAAGACCGAGTACGACGCCGGCTGGGTCGGCCGCTACGCCGCGCAGACGTCCGAGGTCGAGGTCATCGACCTCACGTTCTCGGCCGCGCTCGACATCACCGACCGCTTCTCGGTCGGCATCGGCGCCATCGCCTCGCGCGCCGACGTCACCCTGTCGCGCGGCGTCGACTTCGGCGGGCTGCTGTTCCCGGCACCGCTGCCGTTCGCGCAGCCGCAGGGCGCCGACGGCCTGGTCGAGGTGACGGGCAACGACAACGGCTTCGGCTGGCTGGTCGGTGCGCACTTCCGCCCGACCGACAGCCTGGCGTTCGGCATCAGCTACCGCTCCGAGATCGACTACGAGCTCAGTGGCACCGCCGACTGGACCGTGCCCGGCAGCGTCGCCACCGTGCTCGGAGTGAATCCCAACACCGCGCCGCTGTTCAAGGACGGCGCCGTGCTGGCCGACCTGACCACGCCGTCGATCCTGTCGGTCGGCGCGACCTGGCAGGTCAACGAGGCGCTGTCGCTGTCGGCGACCTACTCCGAGACCAACTGGTCGTCGCTGCGCGAGGTCCGCATCCAGTTCCAGAACCCGGATCCGGACGCGGTCGAGCCCTTCGACTGGAAGGACGCGTACTTCGCCTCGCTGGGCGCCGAGTACCGCGCCAACGACCGCCTGACGCTGCGCACCGGCGTCGGCTACGACGAAAGCCCGACCAACCTCGAGACCCGCACCCCGCGCCTGCCCGATGCCAACCGCCTGTTCTATTCGGTCGGCGCGACCTGGGCGCTCAGCGATGCGCTGGATGTCAACCTGGCCTACACCCGCATCGAGCCGCGTGACCCGAAGATCGACTTCACCACCGGCGGCAGCCGGATCGCCGGTCCGTTCGAGGGCAACGCCAACCTGTTCGGCATCTCGACCCAGTTCCGGTTCTAGGCGCCGCGCGCGACCGGCCTGCTGTTTGCGCCGATCAACAAAAAGCCCCGCCGACGCGGGGCTTTTTGTTGCCCCGGGCCCCACCCCGTGCGCTGCAGTCACCGCGTGCTGGCGGCACCATCTGTGACGGCACGATGCCCCGTGCGCCGCGGCCGGCGACCGTCACTCGCCCAGGGTCAGCAGCGAGGCGTTGCCGCCGGCCGCGGTGGTGTTGACGGTGACCGTCTTCTCGGTCGCGAACCGCGGCAGGTAGTGTGGCCCGCCGGCCTTGGGCCCGGTGCCGGACAGCCCCTGGCCGCCGAACGGCTGCACCCCGACCACGGCGCCGATCTGGTTGCGGTTGACGTAGACGTTGCCGACGCGGGCGCGCGCGACGATGCGGTCGACGGTCTCGTCGATGCGCGAGTGCACGCCCAGGGTCAGGCCGAAGTCGGTGGCGTTGACCGCGTCGATCACCGCGTCCAGCTGCCCGGCCTTCCAGCGCACCACGTGCAGCGCGGGGCCGAAGTTCTCGGCGGTGAGCTGCGACAGCGCGTCGAGCTCCCAGGCGCGCGGTGCGAAGAAGCTGCCGTGGGCGACGGCGTCATCGACCGGCGCGGTCGCGATCGGGCGCGCGGTGGCGTCCATGCGCGCCGCGTGTGCCTCCAGCAGCGACAGCGCGTCGCCGTCGATCACCGGGCCGACGTCGGTGGACAGCAGCGCCGGGTCGCCGACGCGCAGCTCGGCCATCGCGCCGGCCAGCATGCCGACCACCTTGTCGGCGATGTCGTCCTGCACCAGCAGCACGCGCACCGCCGAGCAGCGCTGCCCGGCCGACGTGAACGCCGACGCCAGCGCGTCCTTGACCAGCTGCTCGGGCAGCGCCGAGGAATCCGCGATCAGCACGTTCTGGCCGCCCGTCTCCGCGATCAACACGCCGATCGCGGCGTCGCGCGCGGCCATCGCGCGGTTGATGTGGCGCGCGGTGTCGGTCGAGCCGGTGAAGGCGACGCCGGCGACGCGCGGGTCGGCGGTCAGCGCTGCGCCGACCACGGCGCCGTCGCCGGGCACGAACTGCAGCACCGCCTCGGGCACGCCGGCCTCGTGCAGCAGGTTGACCGCCGCAAAGCCGATCAGGGTGGTCTGTTCGGCGGGCTTCGCGATGACCGCATTGCCCGCTGCCAGCGCCGCGGCGACCTGGCCGGTGAAGATCGCCAGCGGGAAGTTCCACGGGCTGATGCACACGAACACGCCGCGGCCCTCGAGGCGCAGCGTGTTGGACTCGCCGGTGGGTCCGGGCAGCGCCTCGGGCGCGAACACGCGCCGCGCCTCGCCGGCGTAGTAGCGCAGGAAGTCGACCGCCTCGCGCACCTCGGCGACGCCGTCCGGCACCGTCTTGCCGGCCTCGCGGGTACACAGCGCGATGAACTGCGGCATGCGCTGCTCCATCAGCTCGGCGGCGTGCTCCAGGATCGCGGCGCGCGCGGCGGCCGGGATCGCGTCCCACGCTGGCTGCGCATCGACCGCGTTGGCCAGCGCGCGGTCCACCGTGGCCGCATCGGCGGCATGCCACTGCCCGATGCGCTGGCGGCGGTCGGCGGGGTTGGTCACGGTGATGCTGGCGCCGTCGACGCGCGCGCCGGGCACCAGCGGCGCGGCGCGCCAGTCGGTGGCGACGTCGGCGATGGCCGCGGCCAATGCGCGCAGGTGGTCGTCGTTGGCGAGGTTGGGACCCATGGAGTTGTTCCTTGCGTGCGTGGCGTGCGCGCCGTCGCCGTGCAGTGCGGCGTGGCCGCGGAAGAGGTCGACCGGCAGCGGGATGCGCGGGTGCGGGATGGCGTCGAACGCGGCGACCACGTCGACCGGGTCGCGCACGAGGTCGTCGATGGCCACGTCCGGGTCGGTGATGCGGTTGACGAAGCTGGAGTTGGCGCCATTCTCGAGCAGCCGGCGCACCAGGTACGGCAGCAGGTCCTCGTGCGAGCCGACCGGCGCGTAGACGCGGCACGGCACACCCAGGCGGTCGGCCGGGATCACCTCGGCGTAGAGGTCGTCGCCCATGCCGTGCAGCTTCTGGAACTCGAAGTCGCGGCCCGCGGCGAGGCGGTGGATCGCGGCGATGGTGTGGGCGTTGTGGGTCGCGAACATCGGGTAGAGCGCGTCCGACGCGTCCAGCATCCGTCGCGCGCACGCCAGGTACGACACGTCGGTATTGGGCTTGCGGGTGAACACCGGGTACCCCGCCTGGCCGTCGACCTGGGCGCGCTTGACCTCCGAGTCCCAGTACGCGCCCTTGACCAGCCGCATCGGAATGCGCCTGCCGTGGCGGCGGGCGAGGTCGGCGATGAAGTCGATCACCGCCGGCGCGCGCTTCTGGTAGGCCTGCACGGCCAGTCCGAAGCCTTCCCAGCCGGCCAGCGAGTCGTCGCCGTAGACCGCCGCGATCACGTCCAGCGACAGCTCCAGCCGCTCCGACTCCTCGGCGTCGACGGTGAAGCCGATGCCGCGCGCGTGCGCCTGCCGCGCCAGCGCCAGCACCCGCGGCACCAGCTCCGCGAGCACGCGGGCGCGCTTGGCGTGCTCGTAGCGCGGGTGCAGCGCCGACAGCTTGACCGAGATCGACGGCGTGCCGAACACATCGTCCTGCCCGCGGCGGCGCTTCGCGTCGTCGCCCATGGCGTCGATTGCGCGGCGGTAGGCCTCGAGGTAGCGCAGCGCGTCACGGTCGGTGATCGCGCCCTCGCCGAGCATGTCGAAGGAGTAGCGGTAGCGGGCGTTGTCGCCCTTGTGGCTGCGCGACAGCGCCTCGCCAATGTCGCGCCCCATCACGAACTGGTGGCCCATGATGCGCATCGCCTGGCGCACCGCCAGCCGGATCACCGGCTCACCGACGCGTCCGACCAGGCGCCTGAACGCATTGTGGGCGTCGCGGCGGGTGTCGTCGGCCAGGTCGACGAGGTGCCCGGTCAGCATCAGGCCCCAGGTGGAGGCGTTGACCAGCACCGAATCGGACTGGCCCATGTGCCGTTTCCAGTCGGCCTCGCCCAGCTTGTCGCGGATCAGCGTGTCCGCGGTCTCCTGGTCGGGGATCCGCAGCAGCGCCTCGGCCACGCACATCAGCAGCACGCCCTCCTCGCTGCCGAGGTCGTACTGGCGCATGAAGGCCTCGATCGCGCCTTGGTCGCGGGCGCGGGTGCGCACGCGGGCGACAAGGTCGGCGGCGGTCGACTGGATCGCACGGCGGTCGGCGTCGGGTTGCCGCGCCTGTGCCAGCAGCTCGCCGACGTGCGCGGCCTCGTCGCGCGCCCAGGCGGCGGTGACGGCGGCGCGCAGGGGCGATGGCGGCGCCGGCAGCTCGGCGGACAGGCCCACGGCAGGCGCGTGGCCGGCGGGCGGGGCGCCCGGGGCAGGGGGGGCGATGGCAGGCATGCGGGCTCGCGAAGACCGGCGACGACCGCCGGCGAAGCCGTGATTTTACCTGCTCCCGCGCGCGGTCCGGCACCGGTCTCGGCTTGCCGCTGGCGGCCGCGCGGGGCTAAAATCGCGCCCTCATCCGCGGCCGGCAGGGTGTGGCGACCGGCATGATCGAATCCTCTCCGCCAGCGCAGTCCGGCCCCGGTGCGCGCCTGCACCTGCGGCCGCCGCGGGCGCTGACGGCGCGGCAGTGCATGATCCTGTTCGCGGTGCTGTGCGGCGCGATGTGGGTGGTGGCGGGGATGGCGTGGATGGTCGGCAATGCGTACGCGCCCGCGTTCGCACTGCTGGACACGGTGATCGTCGCGGCCGCGCTGCGCTGGATGTGGCGGCTGGGCGAGCGGGATGAATGGATCGAGGTCGGCCCGCAGGCGGTCTCGGTCCGCCGCTTCCAGGAGGAGGCGGTGGCTTTCACGGCGCATCCGTATTGGGTACGCCTGCGGTTGTACGGGGACGGCGAGCGGATCGAGCTGTCTTCGAGTGGCAAGCGCTGTGTGGTCGGATCCTTCCTTGGCCCCGGTGAACGGCGACAGCTCGCCGAATGTCTCGACGAGCTGATCGCCGCCTGCAGCGGGCGGGGCGCATGAGCGCCGCGCCAGCTTCCCAGTTCGACTTGCGAGGCGCGACCTGATGAATGGCGTGGGATTGAAGCGGTGCGTGGCGGGACTGGCGGCAGCGGCGATGGCGATCCCGGCTTGGGCACAGTCCGCGGACCCGAAGCCCTGGCAGCTCAACATGGGCCGTGGCGTTACCGCGACCTCGCAGAACGCGTACGAGGCGCACATGTTCGCGCTGTGGGTCTGCGTGGTGATCGGCGTGCTGGTGTTCGGCGCGATGGGCTATGCGATGTTCAAGTTCCGCAAGTCCAAAGGCGCGGTGGCGGCGCAGTTCAGCCACAACACCACTGCCGAGATCATCTGGACCGTGGTGCCGGTGATCATCCTGGTGGTGATGGCGTGGCCCGCGACCGCGAAGCTGATCGCGATGTACGACACCCGCGACTCCGAGATGACGGTGAAGATCACCGGCTACCAGTGGCTGTGGAAGTACGAGTACCTCGGCGAGGGCGTCGAGATGACCAGCCGGCTGGACCGTGACAGCGACAACATGCGCCAGAGCGGGAAGCGGCCGACCGCAGAGACCAACCCGAACTACCTGCTCGACGTCGACAACTACCTGGTGCTGCCGACCGATACCAAGATCCGCTTCGTGGTGACCGCCGACGACGTCATCCACGCGTGGTGGGTGCCGGCGCTGGGCTGGAAGCAGGACGCGATCCCCGGGATCATCAACGAGGCCTGGACCGAGATCCGCGAACCCGGCGTCTACCGCGGCCAGTGCGCCGAGCTCTGCGGGAAGGACCATGGCTTCATGCCGATCGTGGTGCGCGCGCTGCCGCCGGCGGAGTACGCGCAGTGGCTGGCCGCCGAAAAGGTGCGCCAGGCCCCGCCCGCCGACACCGCTGACTCCGCTGCGCCCGCGACCGGGGTCGCGCCCGCGGGCGCTGCCGTCGACACCACCGTCCAGACGACGACCGCCGCCGCTACGGCCGGCTGATCGCGCTCACCACCTTCCAAGGCAGGCACACGATGGCCACGCATTCTCCCACCGCCGACCACTCCACGGACGAGCACGGCCACCAGCAGGGCTTCATCGACCGCTGGCTGTTCTCGACCAACCACAAGGACATCGGCACGCTCTACCTGCTTTTCAGCTTCGTGATGTTCATCATCGGCGCCGCGATGTCGGTAGTGATCCGCACCGAACTGGCGGTGCCCGGCCTGCAGCACGTGCGGCCCGAGTTCTTCAACCAGATGACCACCATGCACGCGCTGGTGATGATCTTCGGCGGCGTGATGCCGGCGTTCGTCGGCCTGGCCAACTGGATGATCCCGCTGCAGATCGGCGCGCCGGACATGGCGCTGCCGCGCATGAACAACTGGTCGTTCTGGATCCTGCCGTTCGCGTTCACGCTGCTGCTGATGACGCTGTTCCTGCCCGGTGGCGGCCCCGCCGGCGGCTGGACGCTGTACCCGCCGCTGTCGCTGCAGGGCGGCAGCAACGTCGCCTTCGTGATCTTCGCCATCCACATGATGGGCATCAGCTCGATCATGGGCGCGATCAACGTCATCGCCACCATCCTCAACATGCGCGCGCCCGGCATCGACCTGCTGAAGATGCCGATTTTCTGCTGGTCCTGGCTGATCACGGCGTTCCTGCTGATCGCGGTGATGCCGGTGCTCGCGGGCGCGGTGACGATGCTGCTCACCGACAAGTTCTTCGGCACCACGTTCTTCTCCGCGGCCGGCGGCGGCGACCCGGTGATGTTCCAGCACATCTTCTGGTTCTTCGGGCACCCAGAGGTCTACATCATGATCCTGCCGGCGTTCGGCATCGTCTCGGAGATCATCCCGACGTTCTCACGCAAGCCGCTGTTCGGATACCAGGCGATGGTCTACGCGATCGCCGCGATCGCGTTCCTGTCGTTCATCGTCTGGGCCCACCACATGTTTACCGTGGGGATGCCGCTGGGCGGCGAGATCTACTTCATGTTCGCGACGATGCTGATCGCGGTGCCCACAGGGGTGAAGATCTTCAACTGGGTCAGCACCATGTGGCAGGGTTCGCTGAGCTTCGAGACCCCGATGCTGTGGTCGATCGCGTTCGTGATCCTGTTCACCATCGGCGGCTTCTCCGGCCTGATGCTCGCCATCGTGCCTGCGGACTTCCAGTACCACGACACCTACTTCGTGGTCGCGCACTTCCACTACGTGCTGGTCACCGGCGCGCTGTTCGCGATCATTGCCGCGGTGTACTACTGGTGGCCCAAGTGGACCGGGCGCATGTACAGCGAGTTCTGGGGCAAGCTGCACTTCTGGTGGACGCTGGTATTCGTCAACGTGCTGTTCTTCCCGCAGCACTTCCTCGGCCTGGCCGGCATGCCGCGGCGCATCCCGGACTACAACGTGGTGTTCGCCGACTGGAACATGGTCAGCTCGATCGGCGCGTTCGGCATGTTCGTGACGCCGTTCCTGATGTTCGCGATCCTCTATGCCTCGCTGAAGTCAGGCGTCCGCGCCGAGGCCCGCAGCTGGGAAGGCGCGAAGGGCCTGGAGTGGACGGTGCCGTCGCCGGCGCCGCACCACACCTTCACCACGCCGCCGGTGATCGGCCCGGGCGACCTGGCCCACGGTGATTTCGCGCACCTCGACTACGACACCGCGACCACCGGTGCCGACACCGCCGCGCAGACCAACCAGCGTCATGCCTGACGACCGGCTGCCGCCCACGGCCGGCGAACGCGAGGTCGCGGCGCGACGTCGCGTCGCCGCGCGCACCGCGCTGTGGCTGGCCGGGTTCGCGGTGCTGGTCTATGTCGCCTTCATCCTGTCCGGCGTGCTTGCGGCATGAGCACCACGCACAAGGGCGTGGTCAGGATGGTCGCGGTCGCCGTGGGCGCGTTCGCGTTCACGTTCTCGCTGGTGCCGCTGTACCGCATCGCCTGCGAGAAGGTCTTCGGCATTCGGCTCGACAACACCGCGGCCCAGGCGCCGGGCGTGCAGGCGGCGGCAGTTGAGGGCCGCGTGGTCACGGTGCAGTTCGACGGTGGCGTCAATTCACGGCTGCCGTGGTCGTTCCGTCCCAACGAGCTGACGATGCGGGTGCGCGTGGGCGAGCAGTACGAGACCACCTACCACGCGCACAACAACAGCGCGGGAGCGGTGGTGGGCAGCGCCACGCCGTCGGTGGCGCCGGCGCGCGCGTCGGGCTATTTCAGCAAGACCGAGTGCTTCTGCTTCACGGCCCAGACCCTGCAGCCGGGCGAGACCCGCGACATGCCGGTGCGCTTCATCGTCGATCCCTCGCTGCCCGCCGACGTCAACACCATCACCCTGTCGTATACCTTCTTCAAGAACGACGTCCTGACCGAGCGCGCGTCCACCGCCTCGCGGGCGACATCCGCGCCACCGCAGACCGCGGCCGCGATCCAGTGATCACGCAGCACAGCGACGGAAGCACCGCCATGGCCCAGGCCCACGCCGAGATCCCCGACAAGAACATCTACTTCATCCCGCACGGGAGCAAGTGGCCGGTGTACGCCTCGGTCGCGCTGTTCGTGGCCATGCTGGGTGCGGCGAGCTGGCTCAACCAGGCCAGCTGGGGCCGGCCGGTATTCCTGCTGGGCATCGCCGGGCTGGCCGCGATCCTGTTCAAGTGGTTCGCCGACGTCATCGTCGAATCGGTGACCGGGCGCTACAACAAGCAGGTCGACACTTCGTTCCGCATGGGCATGGTGTGGTTCATCTTCTCGGAGATCATGTTCTTCGCGGCGTTCTTCGGCGCGCTGTTCTACGCGCGCGCGCTGTCGCTGCCGTGGCTGGGAGGCGAAGGCGACGGCATCGCCACCAACAGCCTGCTGTGGGAGGGCTACAGCGCGGCATGGCCGACCACCGGGCCGGGCGATGTCGGCGGCACCTTCCAGACGATCCCGGCCTGGGGCCTGCCGCTGCTCAATACGCTGATCCTGCTGACCTCGGGCATCACCATCACCATCGCCCACCATGCGCTGCGCGCCGCGCAGCGGACGCGGCTGCTGGTGTTCCTCGGCCTGACGGTGGCGCTCGGCTGCCTGTTCCTGTTCTTCCAGGTCGAGGAGTACATCCACGCCTACCGAGACCTCAACCTGACGCTGGGGTCGGGCATCTACGGGTCGACTTTCTTCATGCTCACCGGCTTCCACGGCCTGCACGTGACCCTGGGCACGGTGATGCTGGCGATCATCTGGCTGCGTTGCTACCGCGGCCATTTCAGCCGCGACGACCACTTCGGCTTCGAGGCCGTGGCCTGGTACTGGCACTTCGTCGACGTGGTGTGGCTCGGGCTTTTCATGTTCGTCTATGTGATCTGAGCCGCGCCGGCCGCGTGCGGGCGGCGCGGGGCGGCACGAAGCGTTGCGACGCCTGGTGCGTCCCTCCGATGGCCGGCAGCGTTACTGGGACATGCGACGAGGGACGCGGCAGCGGGTCATCCGCACGGTCCGCGGAACCCCGGCACCCGTCAGCGGGGGCTGCCGTTGGGCGTGATCCAGCCCATGTAGATGGCAAGCCCCACGAGCGCGAACAGCGCGACCGACAGCCCGATGCGCTTGGTCAGTGCATTGACCGTGCGCGAACTTTCGCCCTTGTCGACCAGCATGTAGTACAGGCCGGCGCCGAGGTTCCAGACGATGAGGATCAGGAAGGCGATGACGAGCAGGATCTTCAGCGAGTCGTTCATGGCGTGCTCCGCGGGCGGTGGCCGATGAGCGGATTATCCCCGTGCGCGGGCGCCGCCGCATGACGCGCGCGGGGACGCTGTGGATCGGCTGGGGCTTCGCGCTCGGTGCCTGCGCGGCATTCGTCGCCGCGGGCAGCTGGCAGCTCGACCGCCAGCAGCAGAAGCAGGCGATGCTGGCCGAGTCCCGCGCCATCCTCGATGCGCGCACCGCGCGGCCACTGGCGCTGGCGGCGGATCCGGCACGCGCTCGCGGATACGACTGGGCCGCAGGCCGCGGCACGTTTGCCGACACCCCCGCGGTGCTGCTCGACAACCAGCAGCGGCTGGGGCGCCCGGGCGTGCGCGCGTACCGGCTGTTCCTGCCCGACGCCGGCACGCCGCTGCTGGTCGAACTCGGCTGGCTGCCGGTCCCGGGCGACCGCACGCTGCCCGCGGTTGCGCTGCCGGTTGGCACGCAGGCGGTGTCCGGCCTGCTGGCGCCGCCGCCCGCGACCGGGCTGGGCCGCGCAACGACGGTCGCGCAGCCCGACGGCAGCCTGCTGACGGTGGGACTGGACGCCGCCAACCTGGCCGTAGCGCTGGGTCAGTCGACGCTGCCGCCGCGCGTGCTCAAGCTCGATCCCGCGCTGTCGCTCGGCTATCCGCGCGACCTCGACATCCTCCCCAACACGCTGCCGCCGGAGCGGCACCTCGGCTATGCGGTGCAATGGTTCGCGCTGGCCGCCGCGGTGCTCGCCCTGGCACTGTTCATGACGTTTCGTGGGCCACGCCGATGAGCACCGCCCCGTCCCCGCGTCCCGACCGCCGCCGCAACCGCGCCCTGCTGCTCGCGATCGTCGCGATTTTCCTCGGCAGCGCTGTCGTCGCCGGGGCGCTGCGCTTCTCCGGCTGGCGGCCGGCGGGAATGAAGAACCACGGCGAACTGCTGCAGCCGCCGCCTGACCTGCGCGCGCTGTCGCCGCGCCTTGCCGAAGGCGGCACCTATGCGTGGGAGCCGGCGGCACGCCGGTGGCGGATCCTGCTGGCGCCGCCGTCCGGCTGCACTGCCACCTGCGTCGCGCTATCGCGAGACCTCGACGTGGTCTGGCAGCTGTTCGGCCGCAACGCCGACCATGTCGACATCCTGTGGGTCGGCGCGCCGCCGCCGGGCGTGGTGCGCGATGCCGCGTTCCGTGAGCTCGCGCCCGATCCCGCGCTGCGCGCGCGGCTGCCGCGGGTGGACGGCGCGCCCGGCGAACCCGCCGGCGTGCCGGTGTATGTTGTCGACCCCAACGGCTTCGTCATCCTGCGTTTCGCGCCCGGCTTCGATGCCGGGCACCTGCGGCAGGACATGGCGCGGCTGTTGAAGCTGAAGTGAGCGCCCCGATGCACACGCCCGCACGTCCCTCCGCCCACCGGCCAACGGTCTACCGCCATTTCCACCGCATCGCGTGGCTGGCGGTCGCGCTGACACTGTGCGTCGCGGTGTTCGGCGCCTACGTGCGCCTCTCGGACGCCGGCCTCGGGTGTCCGGACTGGCCGACGTGCTACGGCCGCGCCGCGTGGCCCACGGTGGTCGAAGACGTGCGCCATCCGACCGCGCTCGACGTGCGGCCGCTGGAGGTGCCCAAGGCCTGGCGCGAGCAGGTCCACCGCCACATCGCCGCGATCCTTGGCGCCCTGGTGCTGGCGCTAGCGCTGCTGGCGGCGCGTCGCCGGCGGTTCGGCATGGCGCAGGTGCTGCTGGCCGCGGGCCTGGTGGCGCTGGCGATCCCGCTGTACATGCGCGGGCAACCGATGGCCGCGGCCGCGCTCGCGGTCGCCGGCGAGCTGGTGCTGCTGGCCGCCGCGCTGCGCTGGTCCAACGTCGACCTGTCGCGCACCGCGGCGCTGACGCTGGCGGTGATCGTGTTCCAGGCCCTGCTGGGCATGTGGACGGTCACCATGCTGCTGAAGCCGGTCATCGTCATGGGGCACCTGCTAGGCGGGCTGACGACCTTCAGCCTGCTGACATGGCTGGCGTGGCGGGCCACGCACCGGCCCATCGTGCTGATCGATGCGCCGCGCCTGCAGCGTTGGCTGTACGTCGCGCTGGGGGTGCTCGGCGTGCAGATCGCGCTCGGCGGCTGGGTCAGCGCCAACTACGCGGCGCTGTCGTGTGGAGCCGGCAGCTGGTCGGCGGACAACTTCCCGCGCTGCGTCGGGCTGTGGGTGCCGCCGGCGGACTTCCGCGAGGGCTTCGTGCTGTGGCGCGGCATCGGCGTCGACTACGAAGGCGGCGTGCTCGACGGCGCGTCGCGGATCGCGATCCAGCTGGCGCACCGCGCGATGGCCGTCGTCGCCACCATCGTGCTGCTGGCCACCGCGTGGAAGTTCGTGCGCATCCCCGGCACGCGCGGCTGGGGCGTGGCGCTCGCGCTGCTGACCGTTGCCCAGGTCACCATCGGCATCCTCAACGTCAAGCTGGCGCTGCCGCTTTCGCTGGCGGTGATGCACAACGCCGGCGCGGTGCTGCTGCTGTTCGTTCTGGTATCGCTGCTCGCCCGACTGCGCCGCGTCGACTGACGTGGCGGTTCCGTTCGGCCAGTACTGGGAGCTGACCAAGCCGCGCGTCGTGGCGCTGCTGGTGTTCACCGCGCTGGTCGGTATGTTCCTCGCGGTCCCCGGGCTGCCGCCCTTGCGGCAGGCCGTGTTCGGTCTTGCGGGGATCTGGCTGGCCGCAGCGTCGGCGGCCGCGATCAACCACCTGATCGACCAGCGCATCGACAAGGTGATGGTGCGCACCGCCAACCGACCGCTCGCCACCGGCGCGCTGCGCCCGGCACAGGTGCTGGCGTTCGCGGTGTTCCTCGGCGCGGCGTCGATGGCGATGCTGATCGCGCTGGTGAACCCGCTGACCGCAGCGCTCACGTTCGCGTCGCTGATCGGCTATGCCGTGGTCTATACCGGTTTCCTCAAGCGCGCGACGCCGCAGAACATCGTCATCGGCGGCATCGCCGGCGCCGCGCCGCCGCTGCTGGGCTGGGCCGCGGTGACCAACATGGCCGGGCAGTGGGACTGGGCGCACGCACTCCTGCTGGTGCTGATCATCTTCGTCTGGACGCCGCCTCACTTCTGGGCGCTGGCGATCTTCCGCCGCGACGACTACGCCCGCGCGCTGGTGCCGATGCTGCCGGTGACCCACGGCGTGGAGTACACGCGCTGGCAGATCTTCATCTACACCGTGCTGCTGGTGGTGGTCACGGTGCTGCCGTACATCGTCGGCATGAGCGGCGTGTTCTACCTCGGCGGCGCGCTGGTGCTGGGCGCGGTGTTCCTCTGGTACGCGTGGCGGCTGCTGGACCCGCCGGACGAGCTGTTCGCGATGCAGGTGTTCAACTACTCCATCGTCTACCTGATGGCGCTGTTCGCGTTCCTGCTGGTCGACCACTGGCTTCTGCCGTGGCTGCAGCCGACGCCGGCGTTCGAGCTGATCCCGATGGGCTCACGCGCGGGGTAGGTACGGCGGAACCTGGTGCCGCCAGCATGTCGCAACCTCACAGTCCCATGGAAGCTGACCGATGAAGTTCATGATCTCCGCAGCGCTCGCAGCACTGCTGCTCGCCTATCCGTGGCCATCTTTCTTTCGGGCATCGCCCGATACAGACGACTTGGCGTTGAGCGCCGCGGCGACGAGCATCCGCGATGCGGCAGTTGATCGGCAGATCGTGGTGATCGGGGAGTTGCATGGCACCCGCGAGATACCGCTGCTGGTCGCACGCCTGGTCGATGGGTGGGCGAAGGACGGCCCTGTCCGCGTGGCGCTGGAGCTCTCGCATGCGCACCAGCCGGCGCTTGACCGCTGGGTATCCGGAGGTGACCGCGCTGCGGCGCTCCAGGAGATGCGCGCGGTCGATCCGCTGTGGACGCGCGCACCGGAGTTCCACGACGGTCGTCGCAATCTCGAGGTGCTGGACCTGCTCGATCACCTGCGCGCGCTGCGCGCGGCCGGCCGCAATGTGGGTGTACTCGCGTTCGACGGCAACGGGGCTTCAGAGGGCGCCGCGGCGCGGGATCTCGCGATGGCGGAGCGCCTTCGTGCGGCGCATGCGGCACTGCCAGACACGCGGTGGATCGTAGTGACCGGGAACGTGCATGCGATGAAGTTCGTGCCTGAGTACTGCCCGCAGTGCCAGGAATCCCTGACGAAGCACCTCGTCGACCTGCGTCCGTTCGCGGTGGATGTCTCAGCCGCCGCCGGCGCATTCCATGCCTGTTCGGCCCCGGCCCCGTGCGGACCGATCCCGGTGCGGACCAACCCGGCCAGCGCCGGCCGTGTACGCGACGACCGCACGCCGTTCGACTACCGCGTGGTGCTGCCGCGATTCACTCCGGCCCGCATGCCGTAGGTGCGCTCGGGGCAACGTGCGTGCTCCGGGGTCCGACTACCTCGGTCGCGCGCGCTCCGTGACGGCGGCGAGCGTCGCCGGCGTCACCGCCCAGCGTGCAGCGTCGTCGCCGTACGCGAACTCGACCGTGATGCGGTTCGACGGGCGCTCGATGCGGACCACGCACGCGTCCCAGGGCGCATCGCCCTCCACGCGGGTGGCCTCGCGCAGCGCATCGAGCGCGGCATCGAGCGTCGGCGAACGGGGGGTCGCGGCCTCCGCGGCGGCATTGTCGCGGTAGCGGAAGCCCGCGAGTCTCCTGTCGTTGCCCGCGTAGTCGACGACGAGCGCATACCCGTCGAACGCACCGTCGGCGATCGCCGGGTCGGCGACGATGGCCTGGCCCACGGCGTGCACCAGGGCGTCGCGATCGGGGGTCATCGTGGTGGTGCTCCGGTGCGTGTCGGTGACGCTGTGGGTATCGGTATCGCTGTCGCGCGGCAACCGCGGGCGGTCAGTCCGCCGCCGCGATCAGGCCGTCCATCTCGCTGCGACGGATGGTGTCGTAGACCTGGCCCGCGGCGTTGTCGAACACCGTCAGCGCTGGATCATAGACGACCTTCCCCGATGCCGGATCGATCACGGCGTAGTCGATCGCGACGGTGTCGGGCCGCTGCTGTCCGCCTGGGCCGAGGTCGATGCTGATGCGCACGTCCATGCCGGCGGCGAGCCAGTCGGACCACTCCTGCTCGATCCGCGCATAGGTGCCGGTGTTGAAGTTGCCGTCCTGCGGGAACATGTTGATCGGGCCGTGGCCCGCGACGAACCGGTACGCGAGCATGTGCCCGGTATGGTCGCCGGTGCCGCCAAGGCCTTGATCCGTGCGGAACTGCGACTGCGCGTTGGCCTCGACGCGGTCGTGGTCGCGGTCGGCGCTCGACGGCTCCCAGGTCAGCGTGGCCTCGGCGCCGGTCGGGCGTCCCTCGGCGTCAAAGGTCCAGGTGACCTCGTTGGCCTCGCCGGAGGCGATGTCCGCGATCATCGCGTCGACCGCGCCGACGGACACCGCCTCGCGCACCCCGACGGTGCCGTCGGGCAGCGCGCCCGCGACCAGGAACGCGTTCAGCGCGGCGACCGTCCCGCGCGCATCGGCATCGTCGAACAGCACCTTGTGCTGCACGAAGTCCTCGCGGTCCAGCGGTTGCGACGCCGGGCCATTGACCTTGGGGGTGTCGAACACGGCGGCATCGGCACTGGCGACGCGCAGCTCGCCGTCGCGGGTCCGGCCGATCGTGATCGCCAGCTGCGCGATCGTGGTGTCGTTGGTGGCGGCGATCTCGCGGAAGCCCTGTTCGAACGGCGTGCCGACGTAGTCCGCGCCGTCGAGGCGGACGGTGGTGCCTGCGGGGATCGTCGACGGGTCGAACGGGTTGACGGCGCGCATCGCCGCCGGCGTCGCAGCGTCCCGCGGCATGTCGACCTGATACGCGACTTCCGTGCGGCCAGCGAGGACCGCAGGCGTAGTGACGCTGACCTCGGTGCTCGCGGCGAAGGTGGTGCGGCCCGAGCGGGTCGCCTCGCCGGAGGTGCGGGTGGTGGCGGGATCGATGTCGATCCGGACATCCACGGGATTGGACAGGTCGCGGTTGAAGGCCGTCATGCCAGCGCCGCCCGCGGACGTCGCGGCATGGGGGCTGGACCAGGACGGGAAGCTGCTGTCCTGCGGTCGGAAGGCGTCGATCGTCATCGGATGCGCGGGCAGCGACGACGCACCTGGCGCCGATGGAACGACAGGCTACCGGCGCGTCGGCCCACCGCAAAGGTGGGGCAAACCCCATGTCACGACGCGGTTCGAGCGCGCTCAGCGCATCGCGTGGCGCAGGGCCGCCATCTGCGCCGGGATCGCGCCGTATTCGCGCTTCTCGGCCTCGGTCATGCCGGTGAACCCGACCTCGGCCAACCGCACGGCAAGGTCGGCCTTGCGCTGCTCGAGGGTTTGCATGTCGAGCTGGCGGATGGTGCCGATGAATTCCGGCAGCGACTCGCTGCCGTCCTGCAGCAGCGCCTCGACCGACAGCTTTTCCAGGGCCGAGAGCTCGTCGCGGTCCTCGAAGCGCGACAGCAGCGCACCGGTGCTGATGTCGGGCCTTGCGCAGACCATCGCCACCAGCTCGGTCAGCAGCGCGACGCCGGGCTGGCGCAGCGCGGTGAAGTGGTACGGCGGCGACAGCGCCAGCGCCAGCGCCGGCTGCTGCAGCAGCAGCGCGATCGCGTTCCGCACCAGGCTGCGCTTCGGCGCGCCGCGATGGCGGCTGTGCTGCACGCGGGGCACCGGCCGCGGCTCGGCGACCTCCGAGCGTGCGCCGACGCCGGTGATCTCGGCCAGCCGCTGCCGCATCAGGTCGGCGAACGCGCCGTCCGGGATCTGCGCCAGCAGCGGCTTCGCGCGCTCGGCCAGCCGCGCGCGGCCGTCCAGGGTGGCGAGGTTGACGTCCACCGACAGGGCATCGAAGAAGTGCGCGGACAGCGGCGTCGCCTGCTGCAGGCGCGCGTCGAATCCGGCCACGCCTTCGCGCCGCACGATGGTGTCCGGGTCCTCGCCGTCTGGCAGGAACAGGAAGAACGCCTGCCGGCCATCGCGCATCCGCGGCAGCACCGACTCCATCGCGCGGTCGGCGGCGCGGCGGCCGGCGGCGTCGCCGTCGAAGCAGAACACCACGTCGGGCGCGTTGCGGAACAGCAGCTCGGCGTGGTCGGCGGTGGTCGCCGTGCCCAGGGTCGCGACCGCCTGCGGCAGTCCGTGCTGGAACAGCGCGACGACGTCGGTGTAGCCCTCCACGACGACCAGTCGCGTTACCTGCTGGTTGGCCTGCCGCACCTGCCACAGGCCGTACAGCTCGCGGCCCTTGTGGAACAGCGCGGTCTCCGGCGAGTTGAGGTACTTCGGTGAGTCTTCCGCCTTCAGCACGCGGCCGCCGAACGCGATCACGCGCCCGCGGCGGTCGTGGATCGGGAACATCAGCCGGTCGCGGAACTTGTCGTAGCTGTGGCCGCGGTCGTTCTTCGACAGCAGGCCGGTGCGCTCGAGCAGGCCGAGCCGGCGCTCGTCGCCGCCCAGCGCATCCTTGAGGGCGGAGAAGCCGTCGGGCGCGTAGCCGATGCCGAACAGGTCGCGGGTGGTGGCGTCGATGCCGCGGCCCGCGAGGTAGTCCGCCGCGCGCGGCGTGGCGGCCAGCTGTTTCGCGAAGAAGCGCGCAGCGGCGTCGAGCGCGGCGTACTGGTCGCGCGCGTCGGGATTCTCGTTGCGCTGCTGGGTCTCGCGCGGCACCTCGACGCCGGCGCGCTTGGCCAGTTCGTCCACCGCGTCGAGGAACTCGAGCCGGTCGTAGTTGATCAGGAAGCTGATCGCGGTGCCGTGCGCGCCGCAGCCGAAGCAGTGGTAGAACTGCTTTGTCGGCGAAACGGTGAAAGACGGCGAGCGCTCGTCGTGGAACGGGCAGCGCGCCGAATACTCCTTGCCCTGCCGCTTCAGCGGCACGCGCGCGTTGATGACCTCGACGATGTCCGTCCGGGCCAGCAGGTCGTCGATGAAGGCGTCGGAAAGGCGGGCCATGACGGGCCATGATCGCAGATCGTACCGGCCGCGCAGGGCGCGCCGTGCCGCGCGTGGAACCCTCAGGCGCGCGGTGGACCGGCGTCCTGCGCAGGCTGCGGCGGCGGGGCCGCGATGGTCACCGTCGGGGCCGCCGCGGGCGTGCCCGGGGCCGGAGGACGGGCACCTTCACGCGCCGCGCGTTGCTCCAGCCCGCGGCTGATCGTGGCGACGCGCGCGCGCTCGTCGATCACCGCGGTGATCAGCGCGCCGACGAAGAACACCATCGCTGCGTAGTACATCCACACCAGCAGGATCACCAGCGTGCCCATCGACCCGTATGCGCTGCCCGGCGCGGCCTCGGCGATGTACAGCCCGATGCCCCAGCGGCCAAGCACGAACAGCCCCGCGGTGATCGCGCCGCCGGTCAGCGCCTGGCGCCAGCGCACGCGACGGTCGGGCAGGTAGTGGTACATCAGCGCGAAACCCACCGAGTACATCGCCAGTGCCACCAGGTTGCCGATCACCGGCAGCGTCGGCGAACCCTCGAACGCGATCTCCAGCACGGTCGTGAGCGCCACCGACACCAGCAGCAGGAACCCGAGCGCGAACACCACGCCGAACGAGAACACGCGCTTGCGCAGCCAGGCGGTGATGCCGAGCTTCGATTCGTCGCTGTGGAAGATCAGGTTGAGCGTGCCCTGCAGCCGCGCGAACACCGCGGTGGCGCCGATGAACAGCAGCAGCGTGCTCCACAGGCCCGCGAAGGAGCCGATGTCGGGCTGGTCGCTGGCGTTGCGGATCACCGTGCCGGCGACGGCCTCGGCGCCGGTGCCGGCGATGGCCCCGACCTGCACGATCAGCGCCTCCTGCGCCGACGGATACAGCGACGCCGTCAGCCACAGCACCAGCACCAGCAGCGGTGCGAGCGAGATCAGCGTATAGAACGACAGCGAGCCCGCATGCGTCAGCAGGTCGATCTCGATGAAGCGCTTCACCAGCGCCGCAGGCAACGACTCCTGCAGCTGGTCGAGGCGGCGCTTGAGGGACGCGGAATTGAATCGGGACATGCGCTCAGCTTGGCGCCGTGCTGGTCACGGCCGCGTGGTCATCGCGCGAGGCGCTGCTTGGCCAGCGCCGATACTTGGCCCATGTCCGCCTGTCCGGCGAGCGCGGGCTTCAGCACCGCCATCAGCTTGCCCATGTCGCCGGCGCCGCTGGCGCCGGTGCTGGCGATGGCGCCATCGATCGCGGCCAGCACCTCGGCCTCGCCGAGCCTGGCGGGCAGGTAGCCCTCGATGACGCCGATCTCGGCCCGCTCGACTTCGGCCAGGTCTTCGCGCGCGGCGGCCTCGTACTGGGTGACGGAATCGCGGCGCTGCTTGACCATCTTCTCCAGCACCGCAAGCGTCGCCGCGTCGTCGAGCTCGATGCGCTCGTCGACCTCGCGCTGCTTGACCGCCGCCAGCATCAGCCGGATCACGCCCAGCCGCGCCTTGTCGCCGGACTTCATGGCGGCCTTCATGTCGTCTGTGAGTCGCTGCCTGAGGTGCATGGGGATTCCTTGGAGGGGATGGCGGTGGAGGCGCGGGACGGTCTGCACGCGCCTGACGCGCGTGCAGGGCGGCGCCAAAAACACAAAAAGCCGGCGACGCTCGCGCGTGCCGGCTTTGCAGGTCAGCGCAGGCGCCTCAGTACAGGCGCTGGCGCTTGGTGACGTCGCGCGAGCTGCGGCGCGCCTGGCGCTTCACGGCCGCGGCCGCCTTGCGCTTGCGCTCCTGGGTCGGCTTCTCGTAGAACTCGCGCTTGCGGGTTTCGGCGAGCACGCCAGCCTTCTCGCAGGTGCGCTTGAAACGGCGCAGCGCAAACTCGAAGGGCTCGTTTTCGCGGACTTTGACGCTGGGCATGGAATCTCCGGATGTCTGTAAGCACGCCAGGGTCCGCCCGGCGAGCCGCGTATGATAGCCGCAGCCCCACGGGCCGTGCAACCACGCTGTTCCAGCACCGCGGGTGGCCCCCTTGTCGACCAGGCCCCGGTCCCCCGGATTCTTCCGCCGCTTCCCTCCGCGCCAGAGCCAGGCGCCAGCCACGGGGTCCCCCGCATGCGCGTCCTCGGCATCGAAACCAGCTGCGACGAGACCGGCGTCGCCATCTATGACACGGCCCGGCCCGGCGCCGACGGACTGCTGGCGCACGCGGTGTACAGCCAGGTCGCACTGCACGCCGAATACGGCGGCGTGGTGCCGGAGCTCGCCAGCCGCGACCATGTGCGCAAACTGGTGCCGCTGGTGCGGCAGACGCTGGCCGAGGCCATGATGGGCGTGGGCGACCTCGATGGCGTGGCGTACACCGCCGGCCCTGGCCTGGTCGGCGCGCTGCTGGTGGGCGCGGGCGTGGCGCGGTCGCTGGCGTGGGCGCTCGATCTGCCGGCGATCGGTGTCCACCACATGGAGGGCCACCTGCTGGCGCCGCTGATGGAGCATGACGCGGTGCTGGGGCCGCCGGCGCCGCCATTCGTCGCGCTGCTGGTCTCCGGCGGCCACACCCAGCTGGTCGCGGTCGAGGCCATCGGCCGCTATCGGCTGCTCGGCGAGACGCTGGACGACGCCGCCGGCGAGGCCTTCGACAAGACCGCCAAGCTGATGGGCCTGCCGTATCCCGGCGGGCCGCAGCTGGCGGCGCTGGCCGTGCAGGGCCGGCCCGGCGCGTACAGGTTCTCGCGGCCGATGACCGACCGCCCGGGACTGGACTTCAGCTTCAGCGGCCTGAAGACGCAGGTGATGCTGGCCTGGCGCGGCAGCGACCAGTCCGACGCGACCCGCGCCGACATCGCGCGCGGGTTTGAGGACGCGGTGGTCGAAACGCTGGCGATCAAGTGCGCGCGCGCACTTGACGCCGCCGGCTGCGAGGTGCTGGTGGTGGCCGGCGGCGTCGGCGCCAACCGCCGGCTGCGCGCGACGCTGCAGGAGATGGCCGCACGCCGCGGCGGACGCGTCTGCTTCCCGCCCCCCGAGCTGTGCACCGACAACGGCGCGATGATCGCCTTCGCCGGCGCGCTGCGGCTGGCAGCGGGGCAGCGCGGCGACGCACGCGTGCACGTCACGCCCCGCTGGGACATGGCGACGCTGCCGACGCTCGCCGCCCGCGACGCTGCGTCCAGCTGACGGCGCCGCGCGCGGCGGGCCATCCGTTACGCTCTGCGTCCGCCACCAGCAGGGCCAGCGCCAATGGACAGGGTCGTCATCGAGGACCTGCAGGTCGACGCGATCATCGGCATCCACGACTGGGAGCGCGCCGGTCGACAGCCGCTGCGCTTCGACATCGAGATGACGGTCGACAACCGCGCAGCGGCGGCCAGCGACGCGATCGCCGATGCGATCGACTACTTCACCGTCGCGGCCAGGGTCACCGCGCTGGTGGTGGAGTCGCGCTGCGAGCTGCTGGAGACGCTGGTCGAGCGGATCGCCGCGCTCGTGCTGCGCGATTTCCCGTGCGCGGCGGTGACGGTGCGGGTGCGCAAGCCGCGCGCGATCGCCAACGCGCGCCACGCCGCGATCGAGATCCACCGGGAGCGCGCGTGAGCGGACGGCGCCGCGCGAGCGCGTCCACGACCGCAAGCGTGGCTGGCGAGGCCAGCGACGCCGTCGCCGCCGTCGCCGCCGTCGCGTCCACCGCCGCATGAGCAGCGTGCCGGGCGGCCACGCGCTGGTGCTGGTGCTGGGCAGCAACGTTGATGCGCACGCCCAGCTGGCGCGCGCCCGCGATGCGTTGGCCGCGCACGGTGCGATCGCCGCACTGTCGCGCGAGGTCGAGGCGCCGAGCCACGTCGCCGGCGATGCCAGCGTCTACGCCAACCAGGCGCTGGTGCTGGCGACGGCGGCGTCGCCGGGCGCGTTCCGCGCCGTCGCCCGCGGCATCGAGGCCGCGCTCGGCCGCAGTCGCGATGGCAGCGCGTGCGCGCTCGACATCGACATCGTCGCGGGCCTCGGTGCCGAAGGCGCGCTGTCGTGGCACGACGCGGCCAAGCTGGCGCCGGCGCTGTTCGTCGCGCTGGCGTGCGAAGCGATGCCGCAGGCGGCCGCCGTCGTGCTGCAGCGCACGCTGGCAATGCCCGATAGCCGATAGGCGATAGGCGATAGGCGATAGGCGATAGGCGAGAGGCGAGAGGCGAGAGGCGAGAGGCGAGAGGCGAGAGGCGAGAGGCGAAAGGCGAAAGGCGAAAGGCGAAAGGCGAAAGGCGAAAGGCGAAAGGCGAAAGGCGAAAGGCGAAAGGCGAAAGCGCAGAGCCCGGGCGTCGGGCCATCGCGTCGGGCTGCGGGGTACCGCTAGCGGTTCGGTTGGGCATCCTGCCCAACTCACCGCCGGGCACATCCATGTGCCCTTTACGCGATACCCCCGCATCCCGGCGCGGCGCGGAGGGTGCTCGACTTCCGCCGGCTTCGTCGGGCGAGAGCGGCGAGCTTGACGAAGCATCCAAACTTCAGCGTTCTTGCCAGCTCGCATGAAAGCGCTCGACCCATCGAAGCCACGACAGTCATTCAGGAGGCCGGGGGCGGGGTGTTGCGGAGAGTGGGCCATGGATGGCCCACGCCCGCGACTACGGCCATGGATGGCCGTACGGAGTGGCGGAGCAACTCCCCGTCACCGGCCTCCCTCGCGAAACCCGCCGAAGTGGCTCTGGCTCGACGTCACGGAGCGGCGGAGCAACTCCCCCGTCAACGGCTTCCCTCGCGAAACCCGCCGAAGCGGCTCTGGCCTGGCCCCACGAAGCAGCCGCGGCATGCGGTGGCGGATCAGATAAACAGGCTCCGGCCGCCGTCGATCGCGATCACCTGTCCCGTCATGTAGGGGCTGTCGAGGCAGGTCCAGACCGCGCCGGCGATGTCGTCCGGCGTGCCCTGGCGCCGCAGCGCGGTGCGCGCCACCACGATCGCCAGCGTCTCTGCCTTGTCGGGGTTGTCGGACCACAGCACGTTGCCCGGTGCGACGCCGTTGACGCGGACGTGCGGGCCCAGCTCGACCGCCAGCGACCTGGTCATCATCGCCAGCGCGGCCTTGGCCATGCAGTAGACGGGATGCCCCGGCAACGGGCGCCGTGCGTAGATGTCGACCAGGTTGACGATCGCGCCGTTGGCTACGGCGAGGTGCGGTGCCGCCGCCTGCGACAGGAAGAACGGCGCACGGCAGTTGCTGCCGAACAGCGCATCCCACTGCGCCGGCGTGGTGCTCCCGACCGGGGTCGCGAAGTAGCTGCTGGCGTTGTTGACCAGCGCGTCCAGCCGCCCGTAGCGGGCGACCGTGGCCGCGACCAGCGGCGGCAGTGTGTCGACGTCGTCCAGATCGGCCTGCAGCGTCAGCACGCTGCCCGGGCGGGTGGCCTCCAGCTCCGTGCGCAGCGCATCCATGGCGTCGCCGGAGTGGCGGTAGTGCAGCGCCAGGTCGTGGCCCTCGCGGTGCAGCCGCCGCGCGATGACCGCGCCGATCCGGCGCGCGGCGCCGGTCACCAGCGCGACGGGACGGGACGTATCGGACATCGCGAGGCTCCTGGGTGGGCTGCGGGTATCCTGCGCGACCACTCCGCCGAATGCCAAGGACACGCCGCCGTGCGCGACCCCGCCGCCCTGCCCGCCGATGCCGACGCGCTGGCGCCCGACGCCGACGCCGCCGCGCACAGCGTGCGGCTGGCGTCGGCGATCGCCGCGGAGATCGCAGGCACCGGCGGCGCGATCCCGTTCTCGCGCTTCATGGAGCTGGCGCTGTACGCGCCGGGGCTGGGCTACTACAGCGCCGGCGCCACCAAGTTCGGCGACGGCGGCGATTTCGTCACCGCGCCGGAGCTCGGCCCGGTGTTCGCCGCGTGCATGGCCGAGGCCGCGGCGCCGGTGCTGCGGCAGCTGGGCCCGGCGGCGCAGTGGTTCGAGATCGGCGGCGGCAGCGGTGCCTTCGCCGAGGTCGCGCTGCAGCGGCTGCTGGAACTCGACGCGCTGCCCGACCGCTACGCGATCCTCGAACCCAGCGCCGACCTGCGCGAGCGCCAGCGCACGCGCCTCACCGAGCGCCTGCCGCCGCTGCTGTCGGCGCTGGTGGAGTGGGTCGACGGCCCGATGCCCGGCGACTGGGACGGCGTGCTGTTCGCCAACGAGGTCGTCGATGCGCTGCCGACGCCGCGCTTCGCGATCGACGGGGGCGAGGTGCGGGAGGAGTACGTGGTGGTCGACCCCGACCGCCCGAACGGCTTCGCACGCGTGCTGCGTCCCGCGGACGCGCTGCTTGCCGCCGGCGTGCGCGCCATCGAGCGCCAGCTCGGGCGGCCGTTCGACGACGGCTACCGCTCCGAGCTGCTGCCGCAGCTCCCGTACTGGGTGCAGGCGGTGGCCGGCGGGCTGCAGCGCGGCGCCATGCTGTTCTGCGACTACGGCTACGCACGGCAGGAGTACTACCTGCCGCAGCGCCGCGACGGCACGCTGCGCGCGTTCCACCGCCACCGCCTGCACGACGACCCGCTGCGCTGGCCCGGGCTGCAGGACCTGACCGCGTCGGTCGACTTCACCGCGCTGGCCGAGGCCGGCACCGGCGCGGGCTTCGACCTGGCCGGCTACTGCTCGCAGGCCAGCTTCCTGCTCGGCAACGGGCTGCCCGCCGCGCTGGAGCGCATCGAGCGCATCGAGCGCCTCGACGACGCGGCGCTGCGCCAGCGGCGCCACGACGAGGTGCGGCAGCTGACCCTGCCCTCGGCGATGGGCGAGCGCTTCCAGGTGATGGGCTTCGAGCGCGACGTGGTGCTGCGCGCGGCGTTCCTCACCGGCGACCTGGGCCACCGGCTGTGAGCACGTCGCGCGCGCCGCGGCCGCGGGTGGGCCGGTCGCTGAAGCCGCTGGGCCATCCGCTGGCATGGAGCGCGCTCTGGTGCCTGGCGATCGCGGCGGTGGTGGTGGTGTCGCTGTGGCCGGCGCCGGACCTGCCGATGCCGCCGGGCGGCGACAAGCTGCACCACTTCATCGGATATGGCGCGCTGGCCGCCGCTGCAGTGCAGCTGTTCGCGCGCTGGCCGGCGCTGCTGGGCGCGGGCCTGGGGCTGGTGCTGCTGGGCATCGGGCTGGAGTACGCGCAGGGTGCGATGACCCAGACCCGCATGGCCGACGGCGCCGACGCGCTGGCCAACACGCTGGGCGTGATCGCCGGGCTGGCGACGCGGCTGACGCCGTGGCGCGACCTGCTGCTGCGGATCGATCCGCGCCGATCGGACAGGATGCACCCTTGAAGACGCGTCTCGTGCTCATCCTACAAACACCACCTCGACGATGAAGCGATTCCCCTGACGCTGGCGTTCGGACGCACTCTTAGCTCTGCTCGCCCGACGCCCGCTGCGATCAGGTCAGCGTCGACGCATACCGGGAAGAACCGCATTCATCGGTGTACCGGGTCAGTGCTGCATCGCGGGTGTGTTCTGTTGCTCGCGGCCGGCATGCTCTCGCTGCGCCGCCTGTTCCTGCAAGCCCTGGTTGTGGGTGTCGACCATCTGCATGCTCTGCTCGACTGGAGGCGGACGATCTGCCCCCAGAGCGACGGACGTGCTGGCTCCCCACCGTGCGGTGAACAGCGCCCCCTGTGCATTGATGTCGATGGCCTGCAGGTCTCCGGGTTTGATCCCGTCGACATGCAGGGCTGCGGTGAACTGTGCCAGCCGCTGTTCGCTGGTGTACTCGGGCAGGACGGACTTGAGCTGGGCGTAGAGCGCGTGTTGAGGGTGCCCGGGATAGGCGAAGCCTCGGGATTCAGCGTCGCCCCGTGGTACGGCGAGTGAAGAGATCGATGGGTCTCGCCGTTCAGCCGCATCCAGCACCACGACGTTGGACGGAATCAGATTGTCAGCCAGGTGTCGACCCGCGCCTTGGCCGTGCTCGCGCTGCTGGACCGCAAACAGGCTTTGCGTGGCCAGCGCCTGCAGCGTGCCCTTGTCCGCGATGCCGGTGACCTCGCGCCCACTCCACAATTGGAACTGCTCCACGGCATCCCTGGTGCGCGGGCCGTAGTGACCATCCGCGTGCAGCGCCTGACCGCCACGATCGGTAGCGCCGAGCACGCTCAGGTGCTGCTGCAGCGCAGTGATGTTCTGGCCGCGGTCGCCGGGCTGCAGGTCAGACTGGGGCAGCGCGGCGAGCGTCGTCGCCGTGGCGCGGCCCGTTGGAGCAATCGACATGTCGCGCTCCATGGGCGGAATGTTGCGGTCCGTCTGCGGGGATTCCATCACGACCGCTGCGGCAGCCGTCGACACGACGCTGGCGTCGCGCCCGGGAAGCAGAAAATCCGGCATTCCACCGGACTGCGACGCACCTGATTGCGGGTGTGCGGAATCCCCGGAAGAGTCGCGCTGGTCCAAGCTCTCGATGGCGCGGCGCAGGCCTCGCAGCGGATTCCGGGCATCGAGCGCCGCTTCTGTGGCAACAAGAAGTGCGGCGGTACTCTGCAACCTCGACTGGTCAACAGAAAGCCCTGCCTGCGTCTGGAACGCCACGATGGCCTCACTGGTGCGGCTGCCAGGGCCACCGCGGATACCATCGACCACCAGAGGCTGACCGCGGGCGTCGGGGATGCCCAAAATGTTGAGATTCTGCTGGATGCCGGCGATGACAGGGTCGCTGGACTGTCGTCGTCCGGGTGCCGGAGGCGCAAGGACATCACCACGCGCCAAGCCGTCCATCACCTCTGGGGTCAAAGTTCGTTCCCACCTTGCGACTGCTGCCGTGCGCTCAGAAAGATGGTTATAGCCACCATTGATATCGTAAGTGGCTTTCCTTACATCTAGTTGGCTTCCATTAATCACCACTCGAGTGCGCCAGTAATGAAGTGCGACGTTGGCAGCCGTCTCGCGCTCTGCAGCCAAATCTGGATTTCCGACGAGATCGAGTCCCAGTTCACGAGCCGCACGCGTGTAGTTTTCACGCCCAGTCAATTGAATGTAGCCGCGACCATGGAAGCGCCAACCATCTCCAGGCTCGGTGTTACCAAGTTTTCCGGGCAATTGACCCCACTCGCCACCATAAATCGCGTTGCCTACGGCCTCAGGGCCGCCTTGCGCGACCGCATTCGCCTGCTCCAGGGTGCTGATGCCGTTGCGGCCAGGAAATACCTCCAGTAGTCGCTTGCCGCTGTAGTTTAAATGCTCGTGCATCCTGTTGAAGCCGCCCGACTCGACCTCCATCTGTCCCATGAAGGCCGCGAGTTCCCTCGAACTCGTGATGCCTGCTTGATAACCCCTGAGCAAAAGGTAGTCACGATTGCTTTGCGTGGGCATAGTACGATCCTTGTATGCAGATATCCCGTGAAATATTCGATTCCGATTATTCGTCTCGCTTCAAGTCGACGCCTTCAAGGGCGTGCTTTACAGGGCTTTTGCAGAGAACCCGTGCAACCTCTTCATTATCAACGGTGGCGACCACACCTGCTTCGAAGCGGTGCGCGTCGTCCATGCGGTCGACACTGGTAAATACTGTGTATTTTGCGTCATCGTTAGCGACGGTCACTGAGTAGTTGATCCAACGGCCAAAACCTTGCCATTGAAAGGTTCTTGCTTGGTTGCGTGGTACTGACAAAGCAAGGTCAGGGGATGCACCAACTTCTCCAAATGAATATTCAAGGGTTCGTCCATTGTCACAGAGCATGATCTCTTTTTGGTTCGTCGTCTGGCAGTGAAGTAGAATCTGTTTATCGTTGCATTTCAGGGCAAGCTTGGTTTCCTGAGCGGTGCCACTGATGTGAGGCCTAGACGCAGACGTATTTTCTGAGGACTGGATTTCGCCGAGCGAAGTGGTTTCAGCTTTCAGCGTCGTTCCCGCCAGAGTGTCCAGTGACGAAGCTGTATCTGCAGCACATCCCGTAAGCGCGCCTATGGTTAGAATGGTTATCGCCGCGGCGGTGAAAATTCTCATTGTTAGGTCCTAATTGCTTGCAATCTGATGCGCAGAATTCTTGTAGGGTTCCCCGCTCACGCCCTGTGTCGACTGGCGATATATCGGCTGTAGAGAGCCACGCTCATGCTGCATGCGTTTGTTGATGATCTCCAGGCTCTAAAGCAACTTAAGGTAAAGCAGTCGAGCGGCTGGTTGTACGATGTGCAACTGTCACCAAAGGTAAAGCAGTCGAGCGGCTGGTTGTACGATGTGCAACTGTCACCAAAGTAAATCCGTGCGTTTTGAGTGTTTCGTCTGTGGCATGGCAGATACTTGATGTTCCGCCATGCGCATCACGAGTCTTGTCCATGGCGTCGGGTCAGGCCCCGCCCGCGGCTGGGGATGGCGCGGTCAGTTCTGCTCGTCGCTCCATCTGAGTGCCCTGCTGTTGGACTTCCGGCCTGCGCCACTGCGCAACTGAACACACGCGAGGCAGCAGTGAACCACGGTCGCACGGCAGGTATTCGTTGATGCTCCTCAGGCACCGTAAAAGCTGTCGGTCATCGGCCCGATCCTCTGTCTCTCGGAAACGCCTGCCATTGTCGGGAAGCTACGCCTTCATTCTGCGTCCTGATCCGCGCGATGCTGGCTCGCGCTACGCGCTACGCGCTACGCGCTACGCGCTACGCGCTACGCGCGTCGCGGATCGCCGCGATCCGCGCCTTGCGCAGCGCGTCGCCCAGCGCAGGTCCCGTCAGTCCCTCACGGACGACATCGGCGCCGCGCACCGCGGCCGCGGCCGCATGCAGCCGCAGCAGCAGCGCCGCCTGCGGGTACGCCGCGTCCGCGTGCCCGCCGCGGCCGCGCTTGTCGGCCTCGCACACCAGCGCCAGCTGCGCGATGCGCGCCGGCTTGCGGAACGCGTCGCAGCGCACCAGCAGGTCGTGCACGGTGGCGTCGCGCATCTCGTCCAGGCGGTGCACGTTGAGGTGCTCGCGGCAGGCGATCGTGGCCAGTTCGCGGTGCGCGGCGGGCACCCGCAGCCGCTCGCACAGCGCCGCCAGCGGCGCCAGCCCGGCGTGCTCGTGGCCGACGTGCGCCGGCAGCCGCGCCGAGGGCGTCAGCGCCTTGCCGAGGTCATGCGTCAGCGCGGCGAAGCCGACCACCATGTCGCCGGGCGCCAGCGTCGCCGCCATGTCGCAGACCAGCTCGACGTGGATGCCGGTGTCGACCTCGGGGTGGTACTCCGCGCGCTGCGGCACGCCGTACAGCGCATCGACCTCGGGCAGCACCGCACGCAGCGCGCCGCAGTCGCGCAGCGTGCGCAGCATCGCCGACGGCCGCGCCGCGGCCAGCCCGCGCGTCAGCTCCTGCCAGACGCGCTCCGGCACCAGGTCGGCCAGTTCACCGGAGTCGACCATGGCGCGCATCAGCGCGCGGGTGTCATCGGCGACGCTGAAGCCCAGCGGCGCGAACCGCGCCATGAACCGCGCCGCGCGCAGCACGCGCAGCGGGTCCTCGGCGAACGCCGCGCCGACGTGGCGCAGCATGCGCGCTTCGATGTCTCGCGTGCCGTCGTACGGATCCACCAGCCTGCCCTCGGCGTCCTGCGCGATCGCGTTGATGGTGAAGTCGCGGCGGCCCAGGTCCTCATCGAGTGTCACCGATGGATGCGCGTCGACGACGAATCCGCGGTGCCCGCGCGCCGACTTGCGCTCGGTGCGCGCCAGCGCGTACTCCTCGTGCGTGTCGGGGTGCAGGAACACCGGGAAATCGCGGCCGACCGGCCGGAAGCCGGCGGCCAGCATCGCGTCCGGCGTACTTCCCACGACGACGTGGTCGCGGTCGCCGGGCGGCAGGCCCAGCAGGCGGTCGCGGACCGCGCCGCCGACGAGATAGCTGCGCAGGCTCACCGGCGTGCGCTGCGCGCCGTGCGCCGCGGGGACGCCGGCACGCAAACGTCGCGGTGCGCGCGCATCACACCGCCGGGCACGCGAAGGCCTTGCGCGCCGTCGCCGGCGTGCCGTTCATGCGCGCGGTCACCGGCACCGCGTCGCCGTCCAGCCGCCAGTCGTAGATCACGCTGAAGGCGAGCACGCGGGCGACGTAGTCGCGGGTTTCCCTGTAGCTGATGGTCTCGATCCAGAAGTCCGGGTCCATCGCCGGGCGCTGCGCGATCCAGCGCCCGGTCGGCGCCGGCCCGGCGTTGTAGGCCGCGATGGCGATGTAGGGACGGCCGTACTTCTCCTTCATCTCGCGCAGGTAGGCGGTGCCGAGGCGGACGCTGGTCTCGGGGTCGTACAGGCTGTCGGCGCCGCCCCAGGGCAGGCCCAGCCGACGGGCGACGGCGGCGCCGGTCTCCGGCAGGACCTGCATCAGCCCACGGGCGTTGGCGGGCGACCGCGCGCGCGGGTTGAACACGCTCTCGGCTCGGATCTCGGCCGCGACCCAGGCCGGGTCGATGCCATGGCGCGCGGCCTCACGGCGGAGCAGGCGGTCGTGGTCCAGCGGGAAGCGCAGGTGGTACAGCCGCAGCTCGTCGGGCCGGCGCACGCCGCCGACGTTGACCAGGCCGAACACGCCGCGGTCGTACCAGCCGTTGTCCTGCGCCACCGCGACCGCGAGCCGGCGCTGCGCATCGTCGAACCGCGCCAGCGCCGCGTCCCACTCGCGCTGCGCCCAGCCGGAGCGCTCGATGCGGTACAGCGCCATGGCGCGCGCCATCGCCGGATCGCGCGCCACGGCCGCCTTTGCCGACGCCGATGTGTCCGGCGTCCACGGGCACAGCGCGTACGGCCGGTCGATGCGGTCGGCGGCGAGGAAGCCGTGGAAATCGGGTTGCGTTGCGGCGCGCCGGTACAGCGGCGCGGCAGCATCGCGGGCGCCGGTGAGTTCGGCAAGGCGGGCCTCGAAGTAGGTCCAGCGGGAATCCGCGCGCTGCGCGGCGCCCATGCGCCGGATCGCGGCCAGCGCCGCCGGCCAGTCCGAGCGCGCCATCGCCTCTCGCACGCGCCATTCGTGCAGGCGCTCGTCGTAGGCGGCGTCCGGTACCGCGCCGAGTCGGCGCGCCGAGTCGGGCAGGTACGAGGCCACCGTCCACAGCGCGACCTGGTACTGCACGCGCGCGCGCTCCGTGGCGTCGAAGCCCAGCGCCGCGGACAGCCGCGGCAGCTGTGCCTCGGCCTCTTCCGGTCGCTCGCGGGCCATCCGCGCCAGCCCGTGCGACGCGACCAGGCGGCTGCGGGCGGTCTTCGGCCACGACAGCGCGCGCGCGTGCGGGGCGGTGATGTAGGCGATGTAGTCCGCGGCAAGCGCGGCATCTTCCGCGGGCAGGCCGCGCGCCGCGGTCTGCATCACCCCCGGCTGGCCGGCGGCGGCGGCCTTCTCCAGCCGCTCCCAGCGCAGCGCCGGCGCCAGGCCACCGCGCGCTGCAAGCGCCGCCAGCGGCGCGTCGCA
>LXQJ01000027.1:35581-44914 GCA_001683895.1 Luteimonas sp. ANT-B3E
CGTCGCAGGCATCGGGCAGCGACGTCGCCGCGCCGCGCCACAGCGCCTGCAGCTCCTGCGTCCAGCGCGCGTCGACCGTGCCGCTGCGTTCGGTGGCGGTCAGCGCATGGCAGCGCAGCGCGGTGCCGCGGACGGCCGGCGACCACGCGGCGCTGAACGTGGCCCAGTCCTGCCGCCGCGCCAGCGAGGCCAGCCACGCCTCGCGGAACACGTCCGCCACCGCCTCGCCATCGTGTCGCTGCAGGAACTCGCGCGCCCGCGCCGGCGGCAGGGTGTCGATATCGCGGCGCAAGGTGGCGTACTCCACCCAGCCGCGCAGCGGATGGTCCGCGGGCAGCGCGACCGGCGGCAGTCCGCTCTCCGCCGCGGCCAGTGCGCGCTTCGCAGTTGCGTCGTGCGCACGTTCCTGGGCTTGGGTGATGTGGCTCGCGGGCAGCAACAGCGCCGCTGCCAGTACGATGCGTCGGGCGATGGTGGTCATCGCAAAAGCATAGCGGAGGTGCTCTGAACCACGATGCGGATGGGCAGCGGCGGCAAGCCGCGCCTGCAGCAGCAGCAGGTGCAACGGCAAGGGCCACGGCGCTTGGCGCCTACAGCGAACCGGTATCGGTCACGGCGCTGCCGGCGTGATCGAAGGCCTGTGGATGTTCCCGCTGCTCGGCGTCGTCGCCGGGATCCTCGCCGGGCTGCTCGGCATTGGCGGTGGGCTCGTGCTGGTGGCTGCGCTCGCTTTCCTGCTGCCGCTGCACGGCGTGCCGCGCGAGGCTGCGATGCACGCCGCGCTGGCCAGCTCCATGGCCAGCATCGTGCTGACCGCGGTGTCGTCCGCGGTGTCGCACCACCGCCGCGGCAGCGTGCTGTGGCCGACCGTGCGCTGGATGCTGCCCGGGCTGCTGTTCGGCGGCTGGCTCGGCAGCCTGGTCGCGGTGCTGCTGCCGGCCGACGTGCTCAAGTGGTGCGTCGCCGGCTACTGCTTCATCGCTGGTGCGCAGATGGCGTTCGGCGGGTCGCGCACGGCGGGCGACGCGGCGGTGGTGCCGCGTGGGACGGGCATGACTGTCGCTGGAACCGCGATCGGTGCGGTGTCGTCGGTGGTCGGCATCGGCGGCGGCAGCATGACCGTGCCGCTGCTGGTGTGGCGCGGCGTGGCGGCGGTGCGGGCCGTCGGCACGTCGTCGGCGTGCGGGGTCGCGATCGCGATCGGCAGCGTCGCCGGCTATGCGCTCAACGCACCCGCCGGTGCGCTGCCGGCGCATGCGGTCGGCTACGTCTACCTGCCGGCCGCGATCGGCGTCGCGCTGACCTCGATCATCGCCGCGCCGTTCGGCGCGCGCCTCGCGCACGCCATCAGCGGGCCGGCGCTGCGGCGCTTGTTCGCGGTGTTCCTGGTGCTGGTCGGGGCCAGCTTGCTTGCCTGGTGACGACGCCGGGCGCGCTGCACGGTCGCGTGTTGCCGCTTAGCGCAGCAGCGCCGCCGCCGGCACCTGCAGCTCGACCGACAGCGCCAGGTGGTCGGAGAACGCCGCAGGGAATGCCTTCAGCGTCTGGCACGACAGCGCGTCGCTGATCAGGATGTGGTCAATCGCGCGCTGCGGCTTCCAGCTCGGGAACGTATGCACCGCGCACGACGGTGGCTGCAGCCGCGTTTGCCGGTACAGCATCGCCATCTCGGGGCGGTCGGCGGTGCAGTTGAAGTCGCCCATCAGCACCGCGTGCGGATGGTCTGCCAGCAGCTCGGCGATGAACGACAGCTGCGACAGCCGCGACTGCGCCCCCAGCGACAGGTGAGCGACCGCGATCGTCAGCCCGGCATCGCCATCGCCGAAGCGCGCCATCAGCACGCCGCGGCCGCCGATGCGCCCTGGCAGTGGATGGTCGATGACCTCGAGCGGCTCGAACTTGCTGAGCAGGCCATTGGCGCTCGACGCCACGCCACCCATGCGCCGGTTGGGCTGGTGGGTCCAGTAGTCGAAGCCGCCGCGCTCGGCGAGGTAGTGGGTCTGGTTGGTGAACCCGGAGCGCCAGCTGCCAGGGTCGCTCTCCTGCAGCCCGACGATGTCGTAGCCACCGGCGAGCTGCGCGATGGTGTCGAGCATCGCGCGCTTGTTGCCGGCCGGCAGCACGTGCGACCAGCTGCGGGTCGCGTAGTCGCTGTAGCGGCGCGTGCTGGAGCCGGCCTGGATGTTGGCGCTGAGCAGCTTCAGACGCTGCCCCTCGGCCGGGGTGGATGCCACGGGTCAGCGCGCGCCGGCCGTTCCGCTGGCGGCGGGTGCGGTCGTGGCCGCGGGCGTCGACGCCGCGGCGCGCTCGCGCGCGACCAGCTGCTCGACGATGCGCAGGCCGTCATCGTGGCTCTGGCCGCGCACGCGGTACTTGCCGTTGACCACCAGTGTCGGGGTCGCCTCGATGCCGCTGCGGATCGCGAACTGCTTGGCGCGGCTGAGCTTGGCGTTGATCGCGAAGCTCTGCATGGTGCTCTTCATCTGCGCCTGGTCGACGCCAAGCTTGCCGTAGAACGCCGCGATGTCGTCGATGCTGGCGTTGGGACGCAGGCTGCGCTGCAGGTGCACCGCGCTGAACACCGCGCTGTGGGTGCGCTCGAGCACGCCCGCGGTCTCGGCGGCGTAGAACGCGCGCGGGAAGTTGTCGGTGTCGGCGAACACCGCCGGGACGTAGGTGAAGCGCACATCGGCCGGCTGGCGCGCCTTCCACGCCGACACCAGCGGGTCGAACTGCGCGCAGGCGCCGCACCAGTATGCGAACACCTCGACCACCTCGACCTGGCCGTTGAGCGGCGCGTAGGGCTGGCCGCCCTGGATCTCGATGTAGTCGGTGCCGGCGACCGGGGCCGGGCCCTGGGCGGCGGCGCTGGCGACCGCTGTCGCCGCAGCCACGGCGGCCGGATCCGGCGCCGACGGCGAGGCGGAGTTCGTCGGTGCGACCTCGCCGGCGACGGCAGGCGCGTCCGCGACCGCGTCGGCGTCTTGCGCCGCGGCATCGGTCGACGCCGCTGCGGTCGCCGCGGCGGTGGTGGTGTCGTCGCTGCCGCAGGCGGCAAGCAGGCAGGCAAGGAGCAGGGGGGCGATCGGGCGCAGGGTCATGGCAAGCCTCGTGGGGACGGTGTGGGGAAACGCGCTCAGCGCGCGGCGGACATCCGGGCGCGTTCGCGCGCGACCAGCGCATCCACGACGCGCAGCGTGTCGCCGCGCGAACGCGCCTGGACGCGGTAGCGGCCGTTGACAATGAAAGTGGGCACGCCCTCGACGCCGCTGCGGATCGCGAAGTCGCGCGCCGCGACCATGCGCGCGTCGGTCCCCGGCGACTGCATCGCCGCGCTTACCTTGGCCGCGTCGAGGCCCAAGGTGCCGTAGAACCTCGCCACCTCGTCGAGCGACGCGCCGCGCATCGGCAGCGCCTGCTCGACGTGGATCGCGCGGAAGGTCGCGGCGTGGGTGCGCGCCAGGCCGCCGAGCTGCGCCGACGCGAAGTGGCCGCGCGCGTAGGCGTCGGGCAGGCTGAAGGCGGCCGGGACATACGTGAAGCGCACGTCGCGTGGCAGCGACGGCAGCCACGCATCGACCATCGGCTGCAGCGCGTCGCAGACGTGGCACCAGTACCCGAACACCTCGACCACCTCGACCTTGCCGTCGAGCGGCTGCCACGGCTGGCCGTCGGCGATCAGGACGTAGTCGGTGCCCTCCACCGGCGCCGCGGGCTGCGACCGCGCCGGGAATGCCGCGAGCACGCAGGCAAGGACGACGGCGACGCTGGCGGTCAGGAAGCGGGTCATGCGGTCGGTCTCGGACGGGGGAGCAACGGCCGGCGGCGGCCGGTCACGGCCGCGACGACGCATCGGATGAGGGAGTCTGGCCGGTCGCGTGCGCCGGGCGGTGTGAACGCTCCGACCGCGGACGGAGCGCGTGGTTCACGACGCCTGCGCGTCGGCGGTCGCCGGGCCGGTTTCGGCCTCGCCGTCGACGTCGGCATCGTCCGCGGCGGGCGCGGGATCGTCCGGTCCGCCGTCGACCGCCGCCGGGATGCTCGGCTCGGGCACAGGCGGGGTCGGGGTCGCCGGCATCGTCGCCATCGCGGCCAGGGTCGCGGCGCTGGGACGCGCGTGCAGGCCCTGCAGGTAGCTCGACAGCGCGCCGATCTCCTCGTCGGTGAGGTTGGCGGCGACCGAGGCCATCACGTTGAACTGGCTCGCGTCGCGCTCGTTGGTCTCGCCGGCGCGGTATTCCTCCAGGCGCCGCTGGCTGTACCACGCCTGCTGGCCGCCGATGTGCGGATACGGCGGGCCCGGGTTGCCGGCACCCGCGGGGCCATGGCACGCGATGCAGGCCGGCACGCCGCGCGCGGCGTTGCCGCTGCGGAACAGGTTCTGGCCGATCTCATAGAACTTCAGCCCGGCATAGGTGCCTCCGGCGACCACGGTGTCGTCGGCGATGCCGGCGCCTGCGGCCTGGGCGGCGTAGTGCGCGCCCAGGTCGCGCATGTCCTGTGCCGACAGCGGCGCCGCGTACGGCTGCATGATCGCGTTGGCGCGCTCGCCGCTCTTGAACAGCGCCAGCTGGCGGGCGATGTAGCGCTCGCTGTTGCCGGCGATGCGTGGATACAGCGCCGGGTCGGTGCCATTGCCGTCGAGGCCGTGGCACGCCGCGCAGGTGCCGGCCTTGGTGGCGCCCGCCGCCGGATCGCCGAGCCGGGCGGACGCGAGCTCCGCCACCGCGTTCATGTCCAGCGGCATCGTCTCGACCGGCGGCGCTTCGGGCAACGGCATGACCGTGGTCTGCGCGAAGGCGACGGCACCCGCCACCAGGGCGAGCGAACCGGCGATGACATAGGCACGGGCGTGGCGCATTGCGGGCTCCGGAACGGCGGTGTCGCGTGGTGCGCTCGATGCGCGGTGCCCAGGGCGGCAAGCGCGGCCGCAGGGACCCCGGGATTATCGTTGCGGGCCGCAGGGTGGTCAAACCCGGAACGGTCCGTCGGGGTGGCGCACGTGGCCCGCGTGAGAAGCTATGGCGATGGCCAATCCCCTCCAGCGCGCGCAGTACCTGCAGTCCGCCCATACGCCCCGCCAGCTGCCGCCCGACGGCGGCTTCGAGGTCGCGTTCGCCGGCCGCTCCAATGCCGGCAAGTCGAGCGCGCTCAACGCGATCTGCCAGCAGAACGCGCTCGCGCGGGTGTCCAAGACCCCGGGGCGTACCCAGCAGCTGGTGTTCTTCGACATCCCCCCGCACGACGGCCGCTACCTGGTCGACCTGCCGGGCTACGGCTACGCCAAGGTGCCGCACGACCTGCAGGTGCACTGGCAGGCGTTCCTCGACAGCTACTTCGGCAGCCGCATCGCGCTCAAGGGGCTGGTGGTGGTGATGGATATCCGCCATCCGCTGCGCGACTACGACCGGCAGATGCTCGGTTACGCAGTCGAGCGCCAGCTGCCGGCGCACGCGCTGCTGACCAAGGCCGACAAGCTCGGCCGCGGCGCCGCCGGCAATGCGCTGCAGGTGGTGCGCAACGAGTTGTCGAAGTCCTACGGCGACACCGTCAGCGTGCAGACGTTCTCCGGCGAGTCGAAGCTCGGCGTCGACGAGGCGCGCGACGTCATCGGCCGCTGGCTGGAGATCGGCCGCGCATGACCGCTCCCGGGTCCACGTCCGCGGCTGACGCGCAGTTCATTACCCGCGAGCAGCTGGTCGCGTACGTCGCTTCCGGCGAGAAGCCGCGCGAAGCCTGGCGGATCGGCACCGAGCACGAGAAGTTCGGCTTCCGCTTCGATGACCTGCGGCCGCCGACCTTCGACGGCGAGCAGGGCATCGAGGCGCTGCTGGTCGGGCTCACGCGGTTCGGCTGGGCGCCGGTGGTCGAGGGCGGGCGCACCATCGCACTGCTCAAGGACGGCGCATCGGTGACGCTGGAGCCGGCGGGCCAGTTCGAGCTGTCGGGCGCGATGCTGGAGACCATCCACCAGACCTGCAGCGAGGTCGGCAGCCACCTGCTCGAGGTCAAGACCGTGGCCGACGAGCAGCGCCTGGGCTTCCTCGGCATGGGCTTCCAGCCCAAGTGGGGCCGCGACGAGATGCCGTGGATGCCGAAGGGCCGCTACCGGATCATGCGCGACTACATGCCCCGAGTCGGCAAGCTCGGCCTCGACATGATGACCCGTACCTGCACCGTGCAGGTCAACCTCGACTTCGCGTCCGAGGCCGACATGATCAAGAAGTTCCGGGTGTCACTGGCGCTGCAGCCGGTGGCGACGGCGCTGTTCGCGGATTCGCCGTTTACCGAAGGGCAGCCCAACGGCTATCTCAGCTACCGCTCGCACATCTGGACCGACACCGATCCCGACCGCACCGGCATGCTCGACTTCGTGTTCGAGGACGGCTTCGGCTACGAGCGCTACGTCGACTACCTGCTCGACGTGCCGATGTACTTCAGCTACCGCGGCGGCCGCTATGTCGACGCCAGTGGACAATCCTTCCGCGACTTCATGGCCGGCCGGCTGCCGGCGCTGCCGGGCGCGTTGCCGACCATGACCGACTGGGTCGACCACATGACCACCGCGTTCCCGGAAGTGCGGATGAAGCGCTTCCTGGAAATGCGCGGCGCCGACGGCGGCCCCTGGGGCCGGCTGTGCGCGCTGCCGGCGTTCTGGGTCGGGCTGCTGTACGACGACGCGTCGCTGGACGCGGCCTGGGACCTGGTCCGCGACTTCAGCATCGACGAGCGCAACGCGCTGCGCGACGGCGTGGCCAGGCACGCGCTGAAGCTGCCGGCGCGGGTCGGCGGCAACCGCCGGGCCACGCTGCGCGACCTTGCGCGCGAGGCGCTCAAGATCTCCGTCGCCGGGCTGCGCCGACGTGCCCGCCTCAATCCGCAGGGACAGGACGAAACCCACTTCCTGACCCCGCTGATCGAGGTCGTCGAGGCCAACGAGACCCCGGCGGAACGCAAGCTGGCGCTGTTCCACGGCGAGTGGGGCGGCGATATCGACCGCGTGTTCCGCGAGTTCGCGTACTGACGCATTGGTCTGCGCGACGGCGCTACAGCTACGCGTCAGAGCAGCGGGATGTCCTCTTCCTCGTACGGGAACCCCAGCCGCCGGCGATTGTTCTTCATGTACTCCGGCATCGACTGCCGGGGAATGCCTTTTGCCACCAGCCACTGCTGGCACTTCTTCTGCCATGCAAGTCCGGTCGGCTTGATCGGAAGCCAATAGATGTCATCCACGACTGGCATTCGCATGGGATGGACGGAGCCCCGTGGCGAGCGGATCGCTCGCGTGGGATCGGCGCCGCGCTCCAGCAGCCAGTGGACATTCTCGAAGGTGCCGAAGCTCGAGTACCAGTTGACGGGGGTGTCGTATCCGTCGCTCCCATAGCGATCCATGTTGATATCGGCACCGCTTTCAATCAGCAGTTGAATCGTTGGCCACTCGTTGTTGAGCAAAGCAACGAAGGTCAACGGTTCATCATTCGAGTTCAACGTGTTGGGGTCGCCGCCATGCTTGAGGAGCAGTTCCATGTAGCGGGTATCCGACAACTCGGCGGCATAGACCATCGCGTTGTTGCGCTGCTGGCCTCGCTCGCGGGAGGTGTCGAGCATGCGGGCGTTGGGGTCAGCGCCATTGTCGAGGAGCAGCTGCAGGCCGATGAGGTTCTTGTTGATCACCGGCCAGGCGACCACAGGGATCGCCTCCTCGCCGAAGAGGACATCGGGGTCGACGCCTTCGTCGTGGATAAGGCGCCGGACGGCGTCGGCATCCTGGCGGTCGACGGCTTCGGCCAGGGCCAGGGCTTTGCCCTCGAACGTGTAGGGCGCGCGCAGCGTCGCCCGATAGGCTTCGGGTGCCGCTGGCGCGCTGCAGGCGGCGCTTGCCAGCGTCACCACACCGATCAAGAGCCAGCGATGGCGCATCCTTTTCACGCTGGTCTGAAATCCTCTTCGCACCTCGGTTTGTGTCCCTAGTTGCAAACAGCGCTGCTACAGCAGCGGGATGTCCTCTTCTTCGTACGGAAAACCCAGCCGCCTGCGATCGTCCTTCATGTATTCCGGCATCGACTGCCGCGGGATGCCCTTCGCCATCAGCCACTGCTGGCACTTCTTCTGCCATTCCAGGCCGGTTGGCTTGATGGGAAGCCAGTAGATGTCGTCGACCACCGGCATGCGCATGGGGTGGACGGAGCCCGGTGGCGAGCGGATGGCACGCGTGGGATCGGCGCCGCGCTCCAGCAGCCAGTACACGTTCTCGAAGGTGCCGTAACTCGAGTACCAGTTGATGGGCGTGTTGTAACCATCGCCGCCGTTGATATCCATGTTGATATCGGCACCGTTCTCGATCAGCAGCTGGATCGTCGGCCACTCGATGTTGAGCCATGCCACGAAGGTCAGCGGCTCGTCGTTGGAGTTCAGCGTGTTGGGATTGCCCCCATGCTCGAGTAGCAGGGCCATGTAGCGGGTATCCGACAACTCGGCGGCATACACCATCGCGTTGTTGCGCTTCTGGCCGCGCTCGCGGGAGGTGTCGAGCATGCGGGCATTGGGGTCGGCGCCGTTGTCGAGCAGCAGCTGCAGGCCGATGAGGTTCTTGTTGATCACCGGCCAGGCGACCACGGGGATCGCCTCCTCGCCAAAGAGGACATCGGGGTCCACGCCTTCGTCGTGGATGAGGCGGCGGACCGCGTCGGCATCCTGGCGATCGACGGCTTCGGCCAGGGCCAGGGCTTTGCCTTCGAACGTGTAGGGCGCGCGCAGCGTCGCGCGATAGGCCTCGGGTGCCGCTGGCGCGCTGCAGGCGGCGCTCGCCAGCGTCACCACACCGATCAAGAGCCAGCGATGGCGCATCCCTTTCACGCTGGTCTGAAATCCTCTTCGCACCTCGGTTTGTGTCCTTAACTGCAAACAGCGCTGCTAGAGCAGCGGGATGTCCTCTTCTTCGTACGGAAAACCCAGCCGCCTGCGATTGTTCTTCAGGTATTCCGGCATCGACTGCCGCGGGATGCCCTTCGCCACCAGCCACTGCTGGCACTTCTTCTGCCACTCCAGGCCGGTTGGCTTGATGGGAAGCCAGTAGATGTCGTCGACCACCGGCATGCGCATCGGGTGCACGGAGCCCGGTGGCGAGCGGATGGCACGCGTGGGATCGGCGCCGCGCTCCAGCAGCCAGTACACGTTCTCGAAGGTGCCGAAGCCCGAGTACCAGCTGACTGGCGTCTGATAACCATCGCTGCCGTTGATATCCATGTTGATATCGGCACCGTTCTCGATCAGCAGCTGGATCGTCGGCCACTCGTTGTTGAGCCATGCAACGAAGGTCAGCGGCTCGTCGTT
>LXQJ01000028.1:0-23667 GCA_001683895.1 Luteimonas sp. ANT-B3E
GCAAAGGTGCGCCGAAAACGGCACGTAATGACGGCATGGGCGTGATCGCCACGCTGACGTGCTGGATTTTCAGCCGCCCGACGAGCTGTTCAGACCTTCCTTAGCGCTTCATCGACGCGAAGAACTCGTCGTTGGACTTGGTCTGCTTCATCTTGTCCAGCAGGAACTCCATCGCGGCCAGCTCGTCCATCGGGTGCAGCAGCTTGCGCAGGATCCAGATCTTCTGCAGCAGCTCGGGCTCGATCAGCAGGTCCTCGCGGCGGGTGCCGGACTGGTTGACGTTGATCGCCGGGTAGACGCGCTTCTCGGTGATGCGGCGGTCCAGGTGCACTTCCGAGTTGCCGGTGCCCTTGAACTCCTCGTAGATCACCTTGTCCATCGCGCTGCCGGTGTCGACCAGCGCGGTGGCGATGATCGTCAGCGAGCCGCCTTCCTCGACGTTGCGCGCGGCACCGAAGAACCGCTTCGGCCGATGCAGCGCATTGGCGTCGACGCCACCGGTCAGCACCTTGCCGGAGCTGGGCACGACGTTGTTGTAGGCGCGCGCCAGGCGGGTGATCGAGTCGAGCAGGATCACCACGTCGCGCTTGTGCTCGACCAGGCGCTTGGCGCGCTCGATCACCATCTCGGCGACCTGCACGTGGCGCGCGGCGGGCTCGTCGAAGGTCGAGCTGATGACTTCGCCGCGCACCGTGCGCTGCATCTCGGTCACTTCCTCGGGCCGCTCGTCGATGAGCAGCACGATCATGTGCACGTCGGGATGGTTGGTGGTGATGGCGGTGGCGATCTGCTGCATCATGATCGTCTTGCCGGCCTTGGGCGGTGACACGATCAGCGCGCGCTGGCCCTTGCCCTGCGGGGCCATCAGGTCGAGCACGCGGCCCGCGATGTCCTCGCTGCTGCCGTCGCCGCGCTCGAGCTTGAACTTCCGACGCGGGAACAGCGGGGTCAGGTTCTCGAACAGCACCTTGCCCTTGCTGGCCTCGATCGGCTCGCCGTTGATGGTGTCGACCACCGACAGCGCGAAGTAGCGCTCGCCGTCCTTGGGCCAGCGGATGCGGCCGGCCAAGTGGTCGCCGGTGCGCAGGTTGAAGCGGCGGATCTGGCTCGGCGAGATGTAGGTGTCGTCGGGGCCGGCGAGGTAGCTCGCCTCGGCAGCGCGCAGGAAACCGAAGCCGTCGGGCAGGATCTCCAGCACGCCGTCGGCGGCCACGCCTTCGCTGGTGCGCGTCAGCACCTTCAGCAGCGCGAAGATCACGTCCTGCTTGCGGGCGCGGGCGACGCCCTCGGAGATGTTGAGCTGCTCGGCGATGTCGATCAGCTTCTGCGCCGGCATCCGCTTCAGGTCCCCCAGCGAGTACTGGGGGAAGCCCTCCGGGATGTTGGGCGGCGGCAGGCGCGGACCCTGGTCGTTGCCGTTGCTGTCCTGCGGCAGGCCGTCGTCGCGCGGGCGGTCGCCACGCGGGCGGTCGCGCCGATTGCGGAAGCGCTCGCGGCGGTTGTTGTTCTGGCCGCCCTGGTTGTGCTGTTGGCCGCCCTGCTGGCGACCGCCGTCGCCGCCGCCGTCGCCCTGGTGGCCCCCGGACTGGCCGTCGCCGTCACCCTGGTGCCCTTGGTGGCCCGGACCCTGATGGTTCTGGCCGCCCTGCTGCGGTGCTTGCGGAATGTTGGGCTGCTGGGGCGCGGATGGCTGCGCCTCGTGCTGCGGTCGCGGTGCGGCCTGCGGCAGCATCGACGACTGCACCGGGGCGGCCCCGGAAGGCGCGCCAGAGCTGTCGTCGGAAGGTTTGGCAGCGCGCGGCTTGCGCACGCGTTTCACGGCGGTATCGCCGGAATCACCGGAATCGGAAGGATGGTCGGACAAGTAGGTTTCCTCGCTCGGTGCGAGCGCCCTGGAGCGGGCGGGATGCTGGAAGGGAAGCTTTCAGAGGGGGTGCGGCGCCTGTGACGCGCCGGTGTGGATTGAAACTATCACCGCCAGGCCGACGACGGCAAGCGGCCGCGGCGCGGCGTTAAGTTTGGACAAGCGTCCCCTGGAAGCCTGGACAGCCATCCCTGGCGCCGGCGAGAGTGCGACATGCGCGCGCCGGTGCGGCGCCCGAGCAAGCTCTGCGGGTCTCAGAGCGCCTTGTCGATCATCTGCGCCAGCTGCGGCTTGCCGACCGCGCCGACCTGAGTGGCCTGCACCTGGCCGCCCTTGAACAGCAGCAGCATCGGGATCGAGCGCACGTGGTACTTCATCGCCGTGTTGCGGTTCTGGTCGATGTCGATCTTGACGACCTTCGCGCGCCCGGCATACGTCTGCGCCAGGTCGTCCAGCGCCGGCGCGATCATCTTGCAGGGCCCGCACCAGGGCGCCCAGAAATCCACCAGCACCGGGGTGTCGGATTCGAGCACGGTCTGGGCGAAGTCTGCATCGGTGGCGTGGATCACGTGGTCGCTCAAGGGATTCTCCGGAAAGGGCGGGCAGGCGGGGGCGGCGTGTGGCCCGGCCGTCCGGGCCGCGTTAACTGGTAAAGTGGGGCGATTCGCAGCCGGCACAAGGCTGTTCCCGGGGCTGCAACACCCGACACGACCCGATTCGATGCGGGTGCCGCTTGGCAGTCTGCTTGGCGGCCGCCTTCCACGCAAGCGCGCAGCCAGCGCACGGAGCCATTCCCGACGCATGAGCGACAAGCCCCTTACCGACATCACGTTTTCGTCGTTCCCGCTGCACCCGGCGCTGCTGTCGGGGCTCGAGGCCGCCGGATTTTCCCGCTGCACGCCGATCCAGGCATTGACCCTGCCGGTGACACTGCCCGGCCGCGACGTCGCTGGACAGGCGCAGACCGGCACCGGCAAGACGCTGGCGTTTCTGATCACGGTGATCAACCGCCTGCTGAGCCAGCCGGCGCTGGCCGACCGCAAGCCCGAGGACCCGCGCGCGCTGATCCTGGCGCCGACGCGCGAGCTGGCGATCCAGATCCACAAGGACGCAGTCAAGTTCGGCAGCGAGTTGGGGCTGAAGTTCGCGCTGGTCTACGGCGGCGTCGACTACGACAAGCAGCGCCAGATCCTCACCGAGGGCGCCGACGTCATCATCGCCACCCCTGGACGGCTGATCGACTATGTCAAGCAGCACAAGGTCGTGTCGCTGCACGCCTGCGAGGTATGCGTGCTGGACGAGGCCGACCGCATGTTCGACCTCGGCTTCATCAAGGACATCCGGTTCCTGCTGCGGCGCATGCCGGCGCGCACCGAGCGGCAAACGCTGCTGTTCTCCGCGACCCTCAGCCACCGCGTGCTCGAGCTCGCCTACGAGTACATGAACGAGCCCGAGAAGATCGTCGTCGAGACCGAGTTCATCACCAACGCCAAGGTCCGGCAGCTGATGTACTTTCCGGCCGACGAGGAGAAGATCCAGCTGCTGATCGGCCTGCTGTCGCGCAGCGAGGGCGCACGCACGATGGTGTTCGTCAACACCAAGGCGTTCGTCGAGCGGGTCGCGCGCGCGCTGGACCGGGCCGGCTACCGCGTGGGCGTGCTGTCTGGCGACGTGCCACAGAAGAAGCGCGAGAGCCTGCTGAAGAAATTCCAGGCCGGCCAGCTCGAGCTGCTGGTCGCCACCGACGTCGCCGCGCGCGGCCTGCATATCGACGGCGTGTCGCACGTCTACAACTACGACCTGCCGTTCGACGCCGAGGACTACGTGCACCGCATCGGCCGCACCGCGCGCCTCGGTGCCGAGGGTGACGCCATCAGCTTCGCGTGCGAGCGCTACGCGCAGAGTCTGCCCGACATCGAGGCCTACATCGAGCAGAAGATCCCGGTGGAGCCGGTGACCTCCGAGCTGATGACCGCGCTGCCGCGCAAGCCGCGCGAGGGGGTGGAGCTCGAGCCCGACGACGGCGAGAGCATCGGCGAGATCTTCCGCGAGGCGCGCGAGCAGCGTGCCGCCGAAGATGCGCGGCGCGGCATCACGCGCCCCGGCGCGAGTGGCCGCGGCGGCGCGGCGGGACGCGGTCCACGCGCAGGCGGATCGAGCGCGGTGGGCGCTTCGGGGCCACGCCCGCCACGTCCTCCGCGCGCCGCTGCTGCGACCGAACAGGCCGCGCCGACCGTTGCGGCGGTTGCAGCGCAGGCCCCTGCCCGTGAGGCCGCCGGCGACACTGCCCACGCGGCATCACCCGCCGCGGCCGTCGAAGCGGCGCCGGTGTCCGGGCCGGCATCCGTCGCGGAAGGCGCAGCGCCACAGGCGTCTTTGATTCCCGGCATCGCCGACGACCCGTCCACGCGACCGCCCCGCAAGCGCCGTCGGCGTCGCGATGGCCGTCGCGTCGCCGATGGCGATGTTGCGGAGATGACAACCGGCGAGCCGGAGGCTGGTGCGAAGACGGCGGCAGCGCCGAAGGCGCCGCGCGATACGCCTGGGGCGCCACATCCCGCGGCCGCCGCGCGAGCGTCTGCGCCGGCCCCTGCGGCGTCGCCCACAGGTCGCGACGAGCCGTCGCTGCTGTCGCGTATCGGGCAGGGGTTGCGGAAGCTGGTCAAGCGCGCGCCGCAGTCGCGCCACTGAGGCGCGTCTCGGGCGCATGACGCCGCGCCTATGGTGGCCACACCTGCGGTGGATGCCGCGTCTGCCGTCGAAGGCGCGTGGGGCTCGGGCATAATCCCGGCGATGGGCGTCCTGCGATTCGACAATGTCAGCAAGCAGTATCCGGGGGGCCACGCCGCGCTGTCCGACGTCAGTTTCGCGATCGACGCCGGCGAGATGGTGTTCATCACCGGCCACTCCGGCGCCGGCAAGAGCACGCTGCTGCGGCTGGTGCACCTGTCGGAACGACCCAGCCGAGGCGCGGTGCTGTTCGCCGAGCGCAACCTGCTGAAGGTGCGCGGCCGGCGCGTGGCGCTGCACCGTCGCGAGGTGGGCGTGGTCTTCCAGGACCATCGCCTGCTGTCGGACCGCAGCGTCGCGGAGAACGTCGCGCTGCCGCTGATCCTGCGCGGCGTGCGCCGCGGCGAGATCGCCAAGCGCGTACGCGCCGTACTCGAGCGGCTGTCGCTCGGCGACCGCGAGCGCGCGCTGCCCGGCCAGCTGTCCGCCGGCGAGCAGCAGCGCGTGGGCATCGCGCGCGCCCTGGTCGGAGAGCCCAGCCTGCTGGTGGCCGACGAGCCCACCGGCAACCTGGATCCGACCCTGTCGTCGGAGATCATGGCGCTGTTCGCGGCGCTGCCGGAGCGCGGTACCAGCGTGCTGGTGGCCAGCCACGACTTGGCGCTGGTGAAGCGCATGCGCAAGCGGGTCCTCGTGCTCGACCAGGGGCGCCTCGCCGACGACATACGCCCGGAGGACCTCGCCGATGGCTGAGGCGCGCGCGGTGCCAGCGGCCACCTCGGTGCGGCCAGTGTCGCCGTTGGCGACCTGGGCCGACCACCATGCCTACAGCATCGTCGCCAGCCTTGGCCGGCTGCTGCGGCGGCCCTGGTCGACGGTGCTGACCGTGGGCGTGCTGGGCGTTGCCCTCGCGCTGCCGCTGGGCCTGTGGCTGGTGCTCGGCAATGTCGAGCGCTTCGCGGGCCAGGTCGAGGATGCCCGCGAGGTCAGCGTGTTCCTGCGTGGCGACGTCGACGCGCCGGCCGCCGCGGCACTGGCCCACGTACTGCGCGGACGCAGCGACATCCGGGCAGTGGCGCATCGCACACCCGACGACGGACTGGAGGCGCTGCGGGCAATCGATGGCCTGGCAGAGGCGGTGGACCTGGTCGGCGACAACCCGTTGCCGCACGTCCTGGTGGTCACGCCAGCCGGCGACGAGACGCTGCTGGCGACGTCGCTGTCGCAGCTGCCCCAGGCCGAGCAGGTGCAGCACGACCTGCAGTGGCGCGTGCGCCTCGACGGATGGCTGCGGCTGGGGACGCGCGGCGCCTGGGTGCTGGCGGCGCTGCTTGGGCTCGGTGCACTGCTGGTGGTCGGCAATACCGTGCGGCTCGACATCCAGTCGCGTCGGGAGGAGATCGGCGTGCTGCAGCTGCTCGGCGCAACCGATGGCTTCATCCGCCGCCCGTTCCTGTACCTGGGCGCCTGGTATGGCCTGCTGGCGGGCGCGCTGGCGCTGGCGCTGCTGGCAGGCGCCGCCCGCGGGCTGGCGTCGCCGATCGCGGAACTCGCTGCGAGCTATGGCGGTCGGTTCGCGCTCCAGGAGTTCGCGCTGGGACCGGCGCTGCTGGTGCTGGGGGCGTCCGGGCTGCTCGGCTGGGTCGGCGCCGGTGTGGTGACCGGGCACTTCCTGCGCCTGACCCGGCCCACCCGGACATGAACGTGTCGCTCGCCCACGACATCCGCCATCTGATCAGCGATACGCCGCGGGTCATGGTGGTCGACGGCTCGCGGCTGGTCCGCAAGCTGATCGGCGACGTGCTCCGGCGGGAGCTGCCCGCGGTGGAGGTGGTGGGCTGCGCGGGACTGGCGGAGGCGTCGGATGCGCTGGCCGCGGCGCCGGTGCACCTGGTGACGACCGCGCTGTTGCTGCCCGACGGCGACGGCCTGCAGCTGGCGCGCGCGGTCCGCGAGGCGTCCGGGCAGGCGTATGTGCCGGTGATCGTGGTCTCCGGTGACGTGCAGTCGCACCTGGAGGCGCGGCGCTTCACCGAGGACGTCACCGATTATTTCGACAAGGCCCACGGCCACCACGCGCTGGCGGCCTTCATCCGCGGCTACGTGCAGCCGGCACCGGTCGCCGGCGCGCACGTGCTCTACGTCGAGGACAGCCGAACGGTGGCGCTGGCGACCACGCGCATGCTGACCGGCCAGCAGATGCGCGTGACCCACATGATCAGCGCCGAGGAGGCGCTCGCGTTCCTGCGCGAGCGCGCACTCGGCGACGACGCGCCCGGGATCGACCTGGTGCTGACCGACGTCTACCTGAAAGGGGAACTCAGCGGCCGCGACCTGGTGCAGGCGATCCGGGTCGAGCTGGGGTACGGCAAGCGCCGCCTGCCGGTGCTGGTGATGACCGGCGACTTCAACCGCGTCAACCAGATGGCGCTGCTCCGGGACGGCGCCAACGACCTGGTGCTGAAGCCGATCGAGGAGCGGCTGCTGGTGACCAAGGCACTGTTCCAGCTGCGGCTGGCACAAGTGTCGCAGAGCGGGGTCTTCGATGCATGAGCGGTTCCGACGTGGTGTTGGAGCCCTCCTGGAAGGATCGCGTCGGCGGGTACTTCGCCCGCGACGACATGCGCGCGCTGTCGATGTTCCTGCGCGAGCGCAAGGCCAGCGGCGCGCGCATCCATCCGCCCGGCCCGCGCATGCTGGCCGCGCTCGATGCGACGCCGTTCGAAGCGGTGCGGGTGGTGGTGCTGGGACAGGATCCGTACCACGGCGCCGGCCAGGCGCACGGGCTCAGCTTCTCGGTGCCGCATGGAGTCCCGGTGCCGCCGTCGCTGGCCAATGTCTTCAAGGAGCTGGAGCGCGACGTCGGCGTGCCGCGGCCCGCGCATGGGTGCCTGGAAGCCTGGGCGACGCGTGGCGTGCTGTTGCTCAACGCGGTGCTGAGCGTGGAGGACGGGCGGCCGGGCTCGCACCAGGGCCGCGGCTGGGAAGGGTTCACCGACGAGGTCGTCACGACGCTGGGCCGCGAGCGCGATGGGCTGGTATTCCTGCTCTGGGGCGCCTATGCGCAGGCCAAGGGGAAGCTGATCGATCGCGAGCGTCATCGCGTGCTGCGCGCGCCGCATCCATCGCCGCTGTCGGCGCACCGGGGCTTCTTCGGCTGCGGGCATTTCTCCGCGACCAATGCCTACCTGTGCCGGCAGGGCGGGACGCCGATCGACTGGTCGCTGCCACCCGGCGCCACGGCGGCTTGACGCGCCTGCCAGCGTGGGATCGCCGGCCGCTACAGCACGCTGGCGGCGTTGTACCAGGGAGGGGTGCGCGGCGCCCAGCAATGCATCCGGCGGCCACCGACGGAGAGGTGACACGATGATCGAGGCCAGATGCAGCACGCGGAGCCACGTGACGGCCGCGTCCGAACCCGGCATGACGGTGCGGGGGAAGGCGCCGGGGATGGCGACGCAGGCCCCGGCACGGCCCGCGCTGCTGGTCTCGGTGCACATGCCCAAGACCGCCGGGACCAGCTTCGCCGACTCGCTGCAGGCGCGGTTCGGTGCGCGCTATCGCGCCGACTACGACGATCTTCCGATGCAGTTCCCGCCGCTTCGCCGGCAGCGCATGGCGCTGGCGGGCGCGGAGGCACTGCGACGCATGCCCCCTGGCGATGTCGACTGCGTTCACGGGCATTTCCTGGCGGTGAAGTACCAGCGCGGCCTGGCCGGACGCCCGCAGCGCTACATCACCTGGTTGCGCGACCCGGTCGAACGCGTCGTGTCTCACTACGCCTACTGGCGCCGCGACTACGACGGAAGTGATCCGCGCCAGCCGCTGCGCAACCGGATGCTCGACGAGGACTGGTCGCTCGAGCGCTTTGCGCTGGGCGAGGAAATGCGCAACCTCTACCACCAGTACCTGTGGGGCGTGGACCCCGCCGACTTCGATTTCATCGGCATCACCGAGCACTATGTCGACGACGTCGAGCGGATGGCGGGGCGCTACCTCGACGCGCAGCCAGTGGTGTCGTGCGCGCTGGCCAACCCTGAGCGCGACGACGACCATTACGACCTGCCGCCGGGGTTCCGGGGCAGGGTGGAGGCCCATCACGCCGACGATGTCGCCCTCTACCGGTGGGCGCTGACCCGGCGCGACGCGCGACGCTGACCGGCTCGGGCGGGCCGCGCCGCTGCGGCGCCCCTGCCTGGAGCGCGATGTGCACGACGATGATCCTCAACATGCCCTGGCCGGCTCATCGTTCCATGAATGGTGCTGCTGGGAACCTTTCCATGGTGACGACGTCATAGATGTCCACTGTTAAACTCACTGCCATGAGCATCCAGACCCCCAGCACTGCCCTTGTCGCCAACAACCTGCCGATACCGAGCGCGCTCGGTTCGCTAGACGCCTATATCGGCGCGGTGCACCAGATCCCGGTGCTTTCTGTCGAGGACGAGCAGGCCCTCGCGAAGCGCTTCCGCGACGACGAGGACCTTGGCGCCGCGCGCGAGCTCGTGCACTCGCACCTCCGTTTCGTCGTGCACGTTGCCCGCGGGTACAGCGGCTATGGCCTGCCGCTCGGCGACCTCATCCAAGAGGGCAACATCGGCCTGATGAAGGCGGTGAAGCGCTTCGATCCCGCGGTCGGCGTGCGCCTGGTGAGCTTCGCGGTGCACTGGATCCGTGCCGAGATGCACGAGTACATCATCAAGAACTGGCGGATCGTCAAGGTCGCCACAACCAAGGCGCAGCGCAAGCTGTTCTTCAACCTGCGCAAGAGCAAGAAGCGCATGGGCTGGCTGAATGCCGCCGAGGTCAGCGTCGTCGCGCGCGACCTCAATGTCTCCGAGCGCGAGGTGGTGGAGATGGAGTCACGGCTGTCCGGGCGCGACATCGGTTTCGACGCGCCCGCCGACGAGGACGACGAGCGCGCGCCGCCGTCGCCTGCCGCGTACCTGATGGCGCACGACGAGGACCCGTCGCAGGCCTACGAGCGCATCGACAGCGAGGACAGCAAGCTCGAGCTGCTGCGCGAGGGCCTGGGTCGCCTGGATGCCCGCTCCCGCGACATCATCGCCCGGCGCTGGCTGGACGACGACAACAAGATGACGCTGCAGGACCTTGCCGACGAGTACGGCGTGTCGGCCGAGCGCATCCGACAGGTCGAGGCCAACGCGCTTAAGAAGATGAAGGCGCTGTTCGCGGCCTGACCTTCTTCCTGCCCCGCGTCACGGAAAGGCCCGCGAAAGCGGGTCTTTTCTTTGGTGATCGGTGATTATCCGTGCGATCCTTGTGCTCTAGAAGCGATTCTGGCTATTCGCTAGGCGCTCGACCAAGGACCGGGGCAAGTGATCGAGCGAAATCCAGTAGAGAAGACCTCCTTTAATCAGGTTGCTGAACTGCCGTTTCAGTTGCGTTTAAAAGATTTCGAAGGTGCAATGCAGGACATCTATGACTTCTTCTTCGATGTGAACTCAGAACTCTCGAAGAAGGGGCTTCAACGACTGGACGACATGCTGCGCCCGGCGATCATGTCCGGATTGCTGTCAGACATGCTGACTGCGAGTTTGGCGAAACATTCTCGCGTACTCACGGAGAACAAGTATTTTAACGGCCACCCTGACTTGTTGGTGCAAGGACGCTATGCAGACGATTCGATAAAGTCTGGCGAAGAAGGCGTCGAGATCAAGACGACCCGAAAACGTGGCGGCGCCGTAGATACTCACGGGGCACGAAACCAGTGGATGTGTGTCTTTGTCTACTCCGTCGACACAGTTGCTCAGCCAGCGATCAAGCGACGGCCCATGCGCTTCGAAGAGGTCTACTTGTGCAAAGTGGAGCGTGCAGACTTTCGAAAGAACGCTCGTGGAGAACTTGGAACACGAACTGCCACTCTCCATAAAGACGGAGTCGCGAAGCTCAGGGCGAACTGGATCTATCGCCTTAGGAGCTAACCTTGAGATCGGCAAGCTTGGGGATGGCCTTCTGAGCCAAGTTGAAGTAACGATCATCGCGTTCGATGCCGATGCTCTGATATCCGACAGCTTCTGAAGCAGCAAGCGTTGCACCCGAACCCGCGAACGGGTCACAGACGATGCCTTCGCCCAGAGGTAAAGATGCTCGGACAATCTTCCGCATGAAATCTTGCGGCTTTAAGCTTGGATGGGGCGCAAGGCGTCGCTCGTTCGGACGCGCGGGAGCGGACTGAATCACGTCCCCAAAAGGTCGTTCTGCGGACGGGCGACGAAAGCCGCCTGTTTTCCAATTCCTGAGGTTGTCTTGAACTCGGCCTTCCAAGGGGCGGCGAAAGACTAACCAAGGTTCCCACATGGAGCGCGGCATTACGCTCACATCTGGGAAAATTTCGTGTGCGGCTTTGGGCCGATCTCCACCCCGCATCGTCATGACAAGTCTCGCTATCTCGCCACGGCGTTCCAAGCCCGCTTTTGCGAGCGCATACGAAATCAAGTGAGATAACAGCGGATTAGACGCTACGAGCACGTTGGCGCCAGGAACAATTGCACGCATAACAAGCTTGCCCCATTGTGCAAAAAACTCCTCAAGTGCCACAACATCACGAGGCGTCAGAACCGTGAAGCGAGGGAGTGGCGAGCGCTTGGAGCCATCGTAAGAGGGTGGTACCCGCCAGACACCACCCTTGCCTGTACGAAGTTTTTCTTGCTCGCTATCGCTGTACTCGATGAGGCCATAGGGTGGATCGGTGACGATTGCATGCAGAGACGCTTCGTTTCTGGAGCGTAGCCAGTCGAAACAGTCGGCCAGCACCAACGTCGCGGAGCCATGTCGAAAGGAATCACGCTCTGGAACACCAGTGCCCCGCGAGAACTGGAGAGTTGTCTCATCGAAAAGGTCTTCACGTAGCTGGTAGATTCCGCGTTGCGAACGAATGAAGTACTTGGGAGTATTGAGGTTCAGGTAGGAACGAATTGAAGAATACGGAGTAGGGCCAATTGACTCGTTCACCGCTTTTGCGATTTCGGAAACCGCCGCCCCCTCTGGACGCAGCGAGAGGGCGCGAATGATCGAATCCCGCACGGCACCGCGGGGTCGCTCAAGCTTTTGATTACCATCTGCCATATCTGCGAGAATAGACGTCTAGACGTCAAAGTCAACAAGATGGCGTAAATTGCGGGGCGCCGGTCGCGTCGTTTGCGACGCGAGTCACCACTTGAACAGCACCAGGCTCAGCGCCAGCACGCCCATTCCCGAGATCAGTCCATACACCGTCTCGTGGCCCTTGGCGTAGCGCTTCGCGGCGGGCAGCAGCTCGTCGAGCGCGAGGAACACCATCACCCCCGCGATGATGCCGAACACCGAACCGAACACCGCGTCCGACAGATACGGGCGCAGCACCGCGTATCCGATCAGCGCACCCACCGGCTCGGCCATGCCCGACAGCAGACAAGCGAAGAACGCGTACGCACGGCTGTTGGTGGCGAAATACACCGGCACCGCGATCGCGATGCCTTCGGGGATGTTGTGGATCGCGATCGCGAACGCCAGCGGCATGCCGACCCCCGGGTTCTCCAGCGTCGCGAAGAACGTCGCGAGCCCTTCCGGGAAGTTGTGCGCGGTGATCGCCAGCGCGGTCAGCAGTCCGACGCGGCGCACGTAGGCGGCGTTGTGCTCGCGGAAGAACGGGTCGTCGACCTCCAGCCGCTCGTGCGGGTTGGGCACCAGCCGGTCGATCAGCACGATCAGCCCGACGCCGGACAGGAACGCCAACGTGCCGAAGGTGAAGCCCAGCCGTTCGCCGTACCCGGCGGTGAACGAAAAGATCGACTTGTTGAGGATCTCCGACAGCGACACGTAGACCATCGCGCCGCCGGCGAACGCCAGGCCGAACGCCAGCAGTCGCGGGTTCGGCTTCTTCGACCCGAACACCAGCAGGCTGCCGAGCGCGGTCGCCAGCCCCGCGCCCGTGGTCACGGCCAGCGCCAGCCAGAAGTTGGCGGAGGGGATGTCGATCATGCGGGGCTGCTCGCGGTGCACGTGGCGGGGGGCACGTCGCGCCGGCCGTGCCGCTGCATCGTAGCCGAAGCTGACGCCCAGCCGTCCCGGTCGATCCACGGCGTTCACCGCGTGTCCGACAGGTCATCCGCCCGGGGGTCAGTAGAGGTCGGTGGGGTCCACGTCCAGCGACCAGCGCACGCGTCGTGCCTCGGGCAGCGCATGCAGCGATGGCATCGCGCGGTCGAGCGCGACATGCAGCGTGCGCCGGTCAGCGGCCGACAGCGCCAGCTGCGCGCGGTGCATGCCGGCACGACGCGCCATCGGTGCTGGCACCGGGCCATCGAAGGCGAGGGTCGCGGTGGCATCGGCCGCCAGCGTCGACGCCAGGCAGTCGCGCGCGGCGCGCAGGAACGCCAGCGGCGCCTCGGCGGGCCTGGCCTCGGCGCGCAACATCGCGAGGTGCACAAACGGCGGGAACCCCGCCGCCTCGCGCTGCGGCAGCTCACCGTCGGCGAACGCCGCGTAGCCGCCGTGGATCAGCGTCTGCAGCAGCGGGTGCCCGGGGTGGTGCGTCTGCAGCAGCACTGTGCCGGCCCGCTCCGCGCGGCCCGCGCGCCCGGCCACCTGTACCAGCAGCTGCGACAGCTTTTCGCCGGCGCGGAAGTCGGCCGAAAACAGCCCTTCGTCGACGCCGACCACCGCAACCAAGGTCAGGTTGGGCAGGTCGTGGCCCTTGGCCAGCATCTGCGTACCCACCAGGATCCCGGGCGCGTCGCCGAGGGTCGCGAAGTGCCGCTGCAGTGCGTCGCGACCGCGCGTGCTGCCGCGGTCGATGCGCAGCACCGGTACGTCGGCGAAACGCTCCGCCAGCAGCTCCTCCAGCCGCTCGGTGCCGACGCCCTGTGGCTGCAGCGCCAGGCTGGCGCAGTCCGGGCACGCCATCGGCACTGGTTGGCGTGCGCCGCAGTGGTGGCACTGCAGCCGTCGCCCCGCGCCGTGCACGGTCATCGGCCGGCCCTGCTCCGGGCTGCCGCAGCGGCGGCACTGCGCGCTCCAGCCGCAGTCGTGGCAGAGCAGCACCGGCGCATAGCCGCGGCGGTTCTTGAACACCAGCACCTGTCCGCCGGCATCGAGCGCGGCGCGCACGCCTTGCAGGAGCTGGTCGGACAATCCCGCATCGAGCGCGCGCTTGCGCACGTCGAGCACGCGCACCACAGGCGGCACCGCGTTGCCCGCGCGCTGGCGCAGACGCAGGTGGACGTAGCGCCCGGCGCGTGCGTTGTGCAGCGACTCCAGCGACGGCGTCGCGCTGCCCACCAGCACCGGCACGTCCAACGCCTTGCCGCGCACCAGCGCCAAGTCGCGGGCGTGGTAGCGGATGCCGTCCTGCTGCTTGTAGCTGCCGTCGTGCTCCTCGTCGACCACCAGCAGCCCGGGCGACGGCAGCGGCACGAACACCGCCGAGCGGGTGCCGACGATCACCCGCGCCTCGCCGCGCCAGGCCGCGGTCCACACCCGCGCGCGCTCGCCGTCGTTGAGGCCCGAATGCAGCGCGTGCACCGGCACGCCCAGCCGCGCGCGGAACCGCGACAGCATCTGTGGTGTCAGCCCGATTTCCGGCACCAGCACCAGCGCTTGTCGCCCGCGCGCCAGGCACGCGGCGATCGCCTGCAGGTAGACCTCGGTCTTGCCGCTGCCGGTGACGCCGTCGAGCAGGCAGGCGGTGAAGCCGGGCGCCTCGCGCACCACGTCGATCGCGGCCTGCTGCGCCGGGTTGGGCATTGGCCCGGGACGCGGGTCCGGCGCCAGCTGCGACGCCGCTACCGCGAAGCGCTCGACGAGGCCGCGCGTGGCCAAGGCGCGGGCGGCGGTGCGCCAGCCGGGCAGGCGCTCGTCCAGCGCCTCCTCGTCCCGCGACCCGCCGTCCAGCAGCGCGACCAGCCGCTGCGGCCCGCCGCCTTCGCGCAAGCGGGTCGGGGTCGTGCCGGGCGACAGCTTCCGCCAGGCCCAGCCGTGGGTGTCAGGCAGCGGGTCGCCACGGCGCAGGGCCGCCGGCAGCGCGGTGGCGAGCACCTCGCCCAGCGGGGCGTGCGTGTAGCGGGACAGCCAGCGCAGTGACGCCAGCAGTTCGCCGCGCAGCAGCGGCGCGTTGTCCAGCCACGCCAGCGCGGCACGCAGCTCGGGCGCGTCGGGCGCCGGGCCGCCGGTGGCCACGACCACGCCCACCAGCTCCCGTGGCCCGAACGGTACGCGCACGCGGCATCCGACCAGCCCATCCGGGGGCAGCGCGTGTCCGGTTTCCGCGTCGGGCGGCAGGTAGTCGAACAGGCGCGGCACCGGCAGCGGCAGCGCGACGCGCAGGACGGTGTGGGGGGCGGCCATCCCGCCAGTCTATCGATCGCCCGGTGTCGCTCAGCGTCGGCGGCGGCCCTTGCGCCGAGGTTGCGGGCTGTTGTTGCCTTGCATCCGATGTAGTCGTCGCAAACCCTTGTCCCTGATGGAGTTTTTCCTTATCCACACAATCTGTGGATAACCCTGTGTACGGCGCTTTGCGCAAGCCGACAAAAGCCGCGAAAAAGGCCTCCGCAGCAACGTTGGACAAAAAATGACCAGGGGCGGTTTCTTCATCAGGATCAAGCACTTGGCCGTGAAACATTGCGTTTGCAGTGGGGCCGGGGGGCGTGAAGGCTTCGTGCATGACACTCCGGTGACCGCTGTGCACAACCCATTTGGCGTCGCACCGCGGTTTCGCCCTGCAGAATCACGAACCATGAAGCCCGTCAAGTGCGGCGCGGCCGGGGGCCGTCGCTATCATGGCCAGCCGATGATGCCCGCCCCGATGACCGCACGCCCCCCGGATCCGACCGCTGCGGCGCCCCCTGCGCTGACCGCCTTCCTGCGCGGCGTGGAGCGGCGCGGCGCGGTTTTCGCGCAGCTGCTGGCCGGGTCGCCGGAGGCGGGCGACGCGGCGCTGGCCTCGGCGATGCGCGGGTTCCGGCCGGTGGCGTCACGCGCACCGTTCGTGGAGTGGCCGCGTCGGTTCTGGGCGCTGCTGCTCGCTGCCCCGACGCTCCGACGCCCGCTGCCGGATGCGGCGTGGACCCCTCCGTTCACCGTGCTGGCCGCGATCGGCCACGGTCCGCGCGCCGTTCTGTTGCTGCGGCTGGTCGCCGGCCTGTCGGAGTCGGACGCCGCCGCCACCCTGGGGATCGCGCGCAACACCTACCGGCTGGCGCTGCACCGTGCGCTGCCGCACCTGCCCGACGGCACGCCCGATGTCGCGATCTGGCATGCGCTTGGTGATGCCGCGCAGGCTGCGGTGCGCGGCCTTCCGACCGAGCGCCTGGCGCACCTGTCGCGGGACCGCGAGGCGGCCGTCCATGGTCGTCCATCGCTGCTGGTGGGGCCGGGTGATGCCCTGCCACCACGTGTCCGCGGGGCGCTGTGGGGGGTCGGATTGGTCACGGTGCTGGCGCTGGCGGCGACGTGGATCTGGCCGGGAGGCTACCCCGGCGCCGGCGAAGGCGCCGCCGGGATCCGCATCGAACCGCTCGGCGCGGCCGCTACACCGGCTGCGCGGCTGCCGCCGGAGGCGCTGCTGGCAACCGACCCCGACCTCGACCTTCTGCTGGACGACGCGCTGGAACCGGCCGCGCTCGACCCCGCCTTCCACGCCTGGCTCGCGGCGCAGACCGCGGGCGAGGTGGGTGGCCTCGATGCCGTGCCGGTCCCGCTGGAAGCCGCCGAGTTGCCGCTCGGGGACGACGCTGCGCCGGAGACCATCGATGTGCCCTGACTCGCCCTGCGCCCGGGTACTCCGTGCCGCTGCCGCGCTGCTCGCCACGGCCCTGCTGTACGCGACGCCTGGCGCGACGTGCGCCCAGACCCTGCCGCCCGCGCTGCGCGACGCGGTCGCCGGGCTGCCGCCCGATGCGCGCGCCGCCGCGCAGGCACGCCAGGCTCGGCTGGATGCGCTGACGCCTGCGGCGCACGCGCGGCTGGAGGCCCGCGCCGACGCCTGGCATGCGCTGCCACCCGCTCGCCGCCGCGCCGCGCGCGATGCCTGGAACGCCTGGAGGGCGCTGCCGCTGGCCGAGCGCGAACGGATGCGCACATCCGCCATGTCCTACGCGACGCTTCCCGAACCGACCCGGCGCATGCTGCGCGTGCGCTTCGACGCGCTCGACGACAGCGAGCGCCAGGGCTGGCTGCTGGGGCCGACGCTGGGCGCGGATTTCCCGCGGCTGCACGCGCTGCTGGCGCAGGTGCCGGCGCCGCAGCGGGAGCCGTTGCTCGCTGCCCTGCGGGCCATGTCGCCGGAGGCCCGCGACGATCTCGCGGTGCTCGCGCAGCGCACGCCGCCGTACGCGCGCGACGCCCTGCGCGCCGGGCTGCTGGCACAGTCCCCGGCGCAGCGCGACGCCTGGCTGCGTCGGCAGGTCGACCCCTGACGCAGGCGACACGGCGCCGGCGCCGGCCCCGGCCGGTGGCGTCGCTTCCGTAAGATACGCGCCTGCCGCCTTCCTGCGCCGCGCATGCACGCTTCCCCCCACACCGCGCTGCCGCCACTGCGCCACGACCTGTGCACCACCGCGCGGCTCGCGGCGCCGCTGGCGCTGGGCCACCTGGCCACCGGCTCGATCGGCTTCGTCGACGCGGTGCTGGCGGGGCACCACGGCACCACCACGCTGGCCGCGGTGTCGGTGGGCACGGCGCTGTTCTGGCTGCCGATGATGATCCCGATGGGGACGCTGATGGCGCTGCCGGCGGCGGTCTCGCGGCTCGACGGCAGCGGCCGGCAGGGCGAGATCGGCGCGCTGTTCCGGCAGTCGCTGTGGCTGGCGGCGGCGTTGGGGCTGCTGCTGTTCGGGTTCCTGACGCTGTCGGTGCACGCGCTCGCGCCGCTGGGCATCGCCGCCGACATCCGCCCGGGCGCCACCGCTTTCCTGCACGGCATCCGCTGGGGCGTGCCGGCGCTGACCGTGTACTACGCGCTGCGCTACCTCAGCGATGGCATGCACTGGACATGGCCGACCATGGTGTTCGGTTTTGGTGGCCTGCTGCTGCTGGCGCCGCTGGGCTACCTGCTGGCGTTTGGCGGCTTCGGCATCCCCGGGACGGGCGCTGGCGGGCTGGGGGTCGCGTCGGCGATCATGCTGTGGGCGCAGATGCTCGCGTTCGCCGTGTACCTGGCGCGCGCCCGCAGGTTCGCGCCGCTGCGGCTGTTCGCGCGTTTCGATTGGCCGGACTGGCCCGTGATCCGCGGCATGCTCGCGACCGGGCTGCCGATCGGGGTCACGGTAACGATGGAAGGCAGCCTGTTCATCGTCACCGCGCTGCTGATCGGCCGCCTGGGAGGCGTCGAGGCCGCGGCCCACCAGATCGCCATCAACGTCGCCAGCCTGTGCTTCATGGTGCCGTTCGGGGTTGCAGAGGCGACTACCGTGCGCGTCGGCCATGCGCTCGGCAGCGGCCTGGGCACCGCGGGCATCCGCCGCGCCGCGCTCGTCGGCATGCTGCTGGTGCTGGGGACACAGGTGCTGTCAGGCCTGCTGCTGCTGGTCGGCCACGACGCGATCGTGGCGCTCTATACCCGCGACGCGGCCGTGGCGGTGCTGGCCTCGACGCTGTTGCTGTACGCGGCGGCGTTCCAGTTGCCCGACGGCGTGCAGGTGCTGTCTGCGGGCGCGCTGCGCGGGCTGCACGACACACGGGTGCCGATGCTGCTGGCGGCGTTCGCCTACTGGGGCGTGGGCATGCCGCTGGGCGCGGGACTCGGGCTGGGCCTCGGATGGGGTCCGACCGGCATGTGGCTGGGACTGATCGCCGGGCTGACGGTCGCCGCGGTGCTGATGGGGGTGCGTTTCCTGCGCTCCTCGCGCAGCCCGCGGTTCGTGCCTGCGGTCAGGGTGACCGATGGCGCATGACGCCGCACCGCGGCTCGCTGATACTGCACGCCGTCCGCTGTATTCCCCTGGAGCCTCCATGAACGATCCGCGCCGTCGCGGTCCGATCGCCCGCGTCTTCGTCGGCATCTGGGACGCAGTGACTTTCACCCGCAGGCTGGTGTTCAACCTGCTCTTCCTGCTGCTGCTGGTGCTGTTGCTGGTGGCGATCTTCGCCGGCGGCCGCGGGACCCCGCTGCTGGATCGCACCACCCTCGTGATCGCGCCCGAAGGCGCGCTGGTGGAGCAGTACAGCGGCGACCGCGCGATGCGCGCGCTGGCCGCGGCGACCGGCCGGGCGCCGGGCGAGGTGCAGCTGCGCGACCTGCTGCGCGCGCTCGAAGCCGCGGCCGGCGACGGCCGCATCGAGCGCGTGCTGCTGCGCAGCGACAGGATGACGTTCTCCGGCTACGCCTCGATGCGCGAGGTCGCCTCGGCCATCGCGGCGCTCAAGGCGTCGGGCAAGGAGGTGATCGCGTTCGGCAACTACTTCGAGCAGTCGCAGTACCTGCTGGCCGCGCAGGCCAGCGAGGTCTACATGGACCCGCAGGGCGGGATGCTGCTCGAGGGCCTGGGCCGCTACCGCCAGTACTACAGGGAAGGCCTGCAGGACAAGCTGGGCGTGGACGTGCAGCTGTTCAAGGTCGGCGAGTTCAAGTCCGCGGCCGAGCCCTACGTGCTGGACGCGGCGTCGCCGGAGTCGAAAGAGGCCGACCTGTTCTGGATGAACGATATCTGGGGTCGGTTCGTCGGCGACATCGCCAAGGCGCGAGGGCTGCAGCCGGCGGTGCTGTCGGCGCAGATCGCGAGCCAGCCCGACGACATCGTCGCCGCCGGCGGCGACCTGGCGCGCTACGCACTCGACCGCAAGCTGGTCGACGGGCTGAAGACGCAGATCGAGATCGAGGCGCTCCTGACCGAGCGTGGCGTCGCCGACGACGATGCCGACGGCGGCTTCCGCCAGATCGCGATGGGCGCGTATCTGTCACACGTCGACCGCCTGCTGGCCGCCGACACGCGCCCGCAGGTGGCCGTGGTGGTCGCCGAGGGCGGCATCACCGGCGGCGAGCAGCCGCCGGGCACGATCGGCGGCGAGTCGACGTCGACGCTGCTGCGCGAGGCGCGCGAGGACGACGACGTGCGCGCGGTGGTGCTGCGCGTGGACTCGCCCGGTGGCGAGGTCTTCGCGTCGGAGCAGATCCGTCGCGAAGTGGTGGCGCTGAAGGCGGCCGGCAAGCCGGTGGTGGTGTCGATGGGCGACCTCGCGGCATCGGGTGGCTACTGGATCAGCATGGACGCGGACCGCATCTACGCCGACCCGTCGACGATCACCGGCTCGATCGGCATCTTCGGCCTGTTCCCGACGCTGCCGCGCGCGCTGGAGAAGATCGGCGTACGCACCGACGGCGTCGGCACCACGGCGTTCGCGGGGGCATTCGACCCGACGCGTGCGCTGGACCCCGCCGTCGGGCAGGTGATCCAGGCGGTCATCGACAAGGGCTACCGCGACTTCACCGGTCGCGTGGCCGCGGCGCGCGACCGCAGCGTGGCGCAGATCGACGCCGTCGCGCGCGGCCGCGTGTGGAGTGGTGCGCAGGCGCGCGAGCGCGGGCTGGTCGATGAGTTCGGCGGGCTGCGTGACGCGATCGCGGACGCGGCGTCGCGGGGGGAGCTCGGCGAGCCATCGGCGTGGCGCGTGCGCTACATCGAGCGTCCGTCGTCGCCGTTCGAGCGCTGGGTGGCCAGCTTTTCGTCGACGCCGAGGGGCATCGCGCTGTTCGGCGAATCGGCGCTGGCGCGCGGCATCGTCACGGCGATGCTGCCCAATGCCGCCGCGGATCTCGAAGTGCTGGAGCGCGCGATGGCGCCGGGCGGCGCCCCGGTGAAGGCGCTGGTGCACTGCCTCTGCGGACCGTGACGCAACGGCGCTGACTGACCGGGCCCAGCGCGTCCCCACGTCGGACGGCAAGGGCAAGTGCGGCGTGCGCGGCGTTGCGGGTGGGCGCCGGGCCGGCGCCTCCGTCCGGCAATGGCTCGCCTTTGGCACCGCCGTCGCGGTGCCTCGGCTGCGCTTGATTTGCCTCCCGGAGACACCCGACCCGACGTCCTGGACGGGTTCCCGGCGGTCGCGGCACTTGGTGGTGCGGAGCGCGATGGTGGGCTTCGCAGCACGAGCAGGGGCGGCGCGTGCAGGGGCTGCGGGCGGGCGCCGAGCCGGGCGCCTCCGTCCGGCAATGGCTCGCCTTTGGCACCGCCGTCGCGGTGCCTCGGCTGCGCTTGATTTGCCTCCCGGAGACACCCGACCCGACGTCCTGGACGGGTTCTCGGTGGTCGCGGCACTTGGAGATGCGGAACGCGATGCCAGTCCGCGCATGCACGCGCGCCGCTCCGGAAGCTCCGCCGCAGCGCCAGCTTGCCCGCGCAAATGCGCCCTTTCCGATGTTGCGCTGATGGCGCCGCACGCAACTCGCTGCGCGTTACCGCCTCACGTCCAGCCGCCCGCCGGGTGGCTGAGCGAGGGTCAGCCGCCGGCGGCGTCGATCGCCGCGCGCTGGCGGTCCGCGGCGTCCTGCACGTCGCCTTCCACTGCGCGGGCGCGCTCCAGCGGCGCCTGGATGCCGTCGCGCAGCTGGGTGGCCTGCGGCTCCGGCGGTCGGTCGGTGGGCGGCGGCGTGGGGGCATTGCACGCGGCCAGCACGGCCATGGCCAGCAGCGCGGTCACCGGGCTGCCGAGGGTGCGCCACGAGCCGCGCGGGCGCAGGTGCGACAACGTCGGTGGCAACGAACGGGCGTGGCGCATGGCGGCGTCTCCGGGTGGCCTGCCGGTATGCTAACCGCCGGCCTCCACCCGGACCGCGCATGACTCCGCACCGCTGGCGTCTCGACGGGAAGCTCGCGCTGGTGACCGGTGGCAGCGCCGGCATCGGCCGCGCCATCGCGCGCGAACTGCTGGGCTTCGGCGCCCGCGTGCTGATCGCCGCGCGCGACGGCGATGCGCTGGAGGCCGCGCGCGAGGAGCTGCTGGATGAACATCCCGACGGCGACGTGCGCGCGCTGGTCAGCGACGTCGCCGACGACGAGCAGCGGCGCGAGCTGCTGGACTGGATCGAGGACCAGGGTGTCGGCCTCGACATCCTGGTCAACAACGCCGGTGGCAACCTCAGCCGGCCCGCGGTCGACTACACCGAGGACGAGTGGCGCGAGATCTTCGAGGTCAACTTGTTCAGCGCGTTCGAGCTGTCGCGCTACGCGCATCCGCTGCTGGCGCAGCACCCGGCGTCGAGCATCGTCAACGTCGGCAGCGTGTCGGGCGCGGTGCACGTGCGCAGCGGTGCGCCGTACGGCATGACCAAGGCGGCGATGCACCAGATGACCGCCAACCTCGCCTGCGAATGGGCCGAGGACGGCATCCGCGTCAACGCCGTCGCACCCTGGTACATCCGCACGCGGCGCACCTCGGCCAAGCTCGCCGACCCCGACTACCTCGACGACGTGCTGCTGCGCACGCCGATGGGCCGCATCGGCAAACCGGAGGAGGTGGCGGCCGCGGTCGCGTTCCTGTGCCTGCCGGCGGCGTCGTACATCACCGGCGAGGTCATCGCGGTCGACGGCGGGTTCCTGCGCTACGGGTTCTAGCGCTGCCGTGGCGCGCGGCGACCGGGCCGCTCCCCCTCGCCGCCGCGTCGTGCAGGCGCGGTTACCCTCTCGTCCTCCCCACAGTGTCAGGAACCCCGATGACGACCTTGATCAACCGCAAGCCCACCTCCCTGATGCGCGTGCTGGCACCGTGGTTGCTGGCGATCGCACTGGCGGGCTGCCAGCCCGCTGGTGGCGAGGCCGCGGACGCGTCCGTCGCCGCGCCTGCCGCTGCCCCTGTTGCCGTCGCGTCGCCTGTCCCGCCCGCGTCGGATGCGGCGACCAGCGGCATCCATGTCGACCAGGCGTGGATCCGCGCGACCCCGCCCGGCGCGCCGGCGGCCGGCGGCTTCCTGCAGCTGCACAACGCCGGCGGCACCGATGACCGCCTGCTGTCGGTCACCACCGCCGCCGCCGCGCGCACCGAGATCCACGAAGTGACCGAAGTCGACGGCGTGGCGCGCATGCGCCCGCTCGCCGACGGCCTCGCGCTGCCGGCGGGCGGCGCCGTGTCGCTCGCGCCGGGCGGCTACCACCTGATGCTGCTGGAGCCGGTCAAGCCGCTGGTGGAGGGCGAGCGCGTGGAGGCCACGCTGCGCTTCGCGCAGGCGCCGGAGCAGCGGGTGGTGTTCGCCGTCAGGTCATTGACCGCCACTTCGTCCGCCGACGGCGACGGCCACGCCCACTAATCCTGGCGAGCGAGCGGCGATGGCTCGCGTGCGGCGCCTCACGCGGCTGCTATCGGTGGCTCAGGCGGTCCCCGGATACGGCGCGCCGCGCAGCAGGCGGGCGAGGTGCGCCGCGTTGCCGGCGATGGTGCGGATGGCGCCGGCGACATTGGTCGGCGTGCGCGGCAGGTCGGCGTAATCGGTGCTGCCCATGGCCTCGCCGACCCAATAGGGGTGCGCGCCCCCGGGGATCGTGAAGCCGACGTCCGCCAGCGCCTGGAAGAATTCCGCGCAGACGTGGTGCGCGCCGTCCTCGTTGCCGACCACTGCCGCGATCGCGACCTTGCCGAAGGTGGGATACCGGCCCTGGTCGTCGATCTCGTCGAGGAACGCGTCCATGCGCTCCAGCACGCGCTCGGCCACGCTCGATGGCTGTCCCATCCAGATCGGGGTTGCCAGCACGGCGCGGGGCCCGACTTGAGGGTGCAGTTGAGTCCGAAGGCGTGCAGGGGAATGGGGTGCCCTCGATGTGGAGCATGGATCCGGCCGTTGGATGTGGTTGGTGGAGCCGGCTCGTGGATCCGGGGCCGATGGATCAGGGGCTGACGGAGACGCCCCGCCAGAACGCGACGTGGTCGCGGACGACCGCTTTGTCGTCGGGTGCATCGGCACCGGTCCACGCGGCGTTGCGTTGACGACATCGCCAACCACGATGTCGAAGGAGTGGGCGATGCCGCGCCGTGGACACAGCGTGGTGTGGCGCGACAGGCGGGGGGAGCGGCACCGCCCGCATCGGTGCGTTGTCGGTGGCCTTCGCCACCAATGAAGCGGGGACGGCTTTCGCCGTCCCCGCAGGGGG
>LXQJ01000028.1:23735-30513 GCA_001683895.1 Luteimonas sp. ANT-B3E
CGATCGCGTGGCGATCAGCGGCCATCGCGGTCCGCGTCGCCGGGCATCGCGCGCTCGACGCGGTGCCAGGCGTCCTTGACCGCGCCCTTCGCGTCTTCCCAGGCCAGCCGTGAGTTGCCGCGGGCATCGTCCCAGCCGGACTCCAGGCGCGACTCGGTGTCCGCGTCCCATTTGCCGCCGGCATTGGCCGTGCGCTGCTGGGTGCCGTAGCGGTACGCGGACTGGTAGTCCTCGTAGCCGTGGTCGGCGCGGTAGTAGTCGGCCTTGTCGTACTGGCTGCCGAAGTGCTTGTCGGTGTCCTCGTAGGCGCTGTAAGTCCGGTCGGTGCGGTCGTAGGCGTCCTTGACCGCCGGACGGGCCTTGTCCCACCCCAACGACGAGCCGTCGCTGGTCTCATCCCACTTCTTCTGCAGGTTCGGTTCGACGTCGTCCCAGCGGCTGCTGCCGGCTTCGTTGCGGTGTTCGGTGCCAAGGCGGTACGCCGGTGCGTAGTCCCGATCGAAGTCGCTGTTGCGGTCGTAGTAATCACGGTTCGGCGCGTCGTTCTTCCAGTACGCCACCTCGGCAGTGGGATCGACGCGCTCGGCGATCGCCTTTCCGCCCGAAGCCCCTCCCACCGCACCCACCGCGCCGCCGATGAGGGTACCGATCGGGCCGAAGATGCTGCCCACGGCCGCGCCTGCGATCGCGCCTGCAGTGCCGCCGGCCGCGACGCCGACCGGGTGCGAGCCCGGGGCGCCGGAGATCGGATCGCGGTTCGCATCGGCGCCGGTAGCGCGGGTCTTGTCGTCGTATGTGTTGTTCATGAGTTGCAACTCTCCTGTGTGCGATATCGCCCACCGAATGTGGGCGGGCCGCCGTGCACGACGCGTGCATACGGGGCAACATTCGGGATCTCGATTTGAACCGTTCATTGAGTCGCCGAATTCGCAACACCGGCTGCACGCAGACTTCACTGCATGCTTACTTTTGCGGGCGATCAGCGGAGATCACGACGCCTGGGCTGGCGCGGCCGGCAGCCGATGCGGATCCGCCGTGGACCGTCTCATGCGTTAAGACGCGGAGCTGGCACGATGGACGGGTGAATCCCTCCGACAAGCTCGCCATCCTCGCCGACGCCGCCAAGTACGACGCTTCGTGTGCGTCCAGCGGCGCGGGCAAACGCCATTCGCTGGGCACCGGCGGCATCGGCAGCACCGAGGGCACCGGCATCTGCCATTCGTACACGCCCGACGGTCGCTGTGTGTCGCTGCTGAAGATCCTGTTGACCAACTTCTGCATCTACGACTGCGCGTACTGCGTCAACCGCGTGTCCAGCAACGTGCGCCGCGCGCGCTTCACGCCGGAGGAAGTGGTCAAGCTGACGCTCGATTTCTACAGGCGCAACTACATCGAGGGGCTTTTCCTCTCCAGCGGCATCATCCGCAGCGGCGACTACACCATGGAACAGCTGGTGGAGGTCGCGCGCAGCCTGCGCGAAGACCACAAGTTCGCCGGCTACATCCACCTCAAGACCATCCCTGAAGCCGATCCCGCGCTACTTGCCGCGGCGGGTCGCTACGCCGACCGGCTCAGCATCAACGTCGAGATGCCGACCGAGGCCGGGCTGGCGGCGCTGGCACCGGAGAAGAGCGTCGGCGGAATCCGCACTGCGATGGGCGAGCTGCGGTGGCGGATCGAGGAGGGCAAGGAAGCGCGCCGCGCGGAGAAGAAAACCCGCGCCAAGCCACCGCGCTTCGCGCCCGCGGGGCAGAGCACGCAGATGATCGTCGGCGCCGACGACGCCGACGACCGCGCGATCCTCACCACCAGCGACAACCTCTACGGCAACTACCGCCTCAAGCGCGTCTACTACTCGGCCTTCAGCCCGATCCCGGACGCGTCGCTGAAGCTGCCGCTGCAGCGCCCGCCGCTGCAGCGCGAGCACCGCCTGTACCAGGCCGACTGGCTGTTGCGGTTCTACGAGTTCACGGTCGACGAGATCACGCCCGCCAATGACAACGGCGGCAGCGGCGGTGGCATGCTCGACCTCGACATCGACCCAAAGCTGGCGTGGGCGCTGCGCCATCCCGAGCGCTTCCCGGTCGACCTCAACAGCGCGCCGCGCGAGATGCTGCTGCGCGTGCCGGGGCTGGGCACGCGCAATGTCGCGCGCATCCTGCTGTCGCGCCGCCACGGCCTCCTGCGCGTCGACGACCTGGTTCGGCTGCGGGTGGCGGTGCGCAAGACCCTGCCGTTCGTGCAGGTGCTCGACCACCACCCCGGCGCCGGCCTCGACGACCCGGCGCGGCTGCGCGCGCGACTGGCGCCGCCGCCGCGGCAGGCGGCGCTGTTCTAGCGTGGTCGCGGCTGCGGTCGATCCGCCTTGGGACCTCGACGCCTGGCGCGCGCCAGCGCGCGCGGCGCTGCGTGCAGGCGTCGCGCCGCAGGACATCGACTGGACCGGCGACGCGCAGCGCGGGCTGCTGGCTGGCGCCGACGTGGTCGCGCTGGCGCCTCTGCGCGCCGCGCCCGCGGTGCCGGCCGCGTTCCTGTCGCTGGCCGGCGCGGTGCTGTGCCACCGCGATCCGCAGCGCCACGCGCTTCTATACCGGATGCTGTGGCGCATCGCCGACGGCGAGCGCGCGCTGCTGGAGCGCGTGACTGACCCCGACGTGCACCGCGCCAGCGTACTGGCGCAGGCGGTGCGCCGCGACAGCCACAAGATGAAGGCGTTCGTGCGCTTCCGCGAGGTGCCGGGCGAGGTCGACGCCTTCGTCGCCTGGTTCGAACCGGACCAGCACATCGTCGACCGCGTGGCGCCGTTCTTCGCGCGCCGCTTCGCCGGCATGCGCTGGGCGATCCTGACCCCGTACCGCAGCGCGCGCTGGGACAGCGCGACGCTGGCGTTCGGTCCCGGTGGCCAGCGCGCCGACGCCCCCGGAGACGATGCGCAGGAGGACCTGTGGCGCACGTACTACGCCAACATCTTCAATCCGGCGCGCCTCAACACCACGATGATGCGCTCGGAGATGCCGCAGAAATACTGGAAGCATCTGCCCGAGGCGCAGTTGCTGCCTGGCCTGGTGCGCGAAGCCGGTAGCCGCGTGCGCGACATGGCCGCGCGCGCGCCGGAGCCGCCGCGCCGGCGGATCCCGGTGCCGGCGGCGCCGGCGGTGGTTGCCGATGACGCCAGCGTTGACGCGCTGCGAGCCGCGGCGCGCGAGTGCCGCCGCTGCGAGCTGTGGCAGCCGGCGACGCAGACGGTGTTCGGCGAGGGCCCGGAGGACGCACGCATCATGATCGTCGGCGAGCAGCCCGGCGACGCCGAGGACCTCAGCGGGCGTCCGTTCGTCGGCCCTGCAGGCAAGCTGTTCGACCGCGCGCTGGCCGAGATCGGCATCGACCGCGGGCGGCTGTATGTCACCAATGCGGTCAAGCACTTCCGCTTCGAGCAGCGCGGCAAGGTGCGCCTGCACCGCAACCCGGAGGTCGCGCATGTCAATGCCTGCGGGCCGTGGCTGGCGGCAGAGGTGGCGCGTGTCGACCCGCAAGTGGTGGTGTGCCTGGGCGCGACCGCGGCGCAGGCGCTGCTCGGCCGTAGCTTCCGGCTGATGGCGCAGCGCGGCACGTGGCAGGTGCTTGGCGACGGCCGTCGCGCGTTCGCAACCGTGCATCCGTCGTGGGTGTTGCGCCAGCGCGAGCCCGGGGCGTCCGAGGCAGGCTACCGCGGCTTTGTGGACGACCTGCGGCTGCTGCTCGGCGCGGCCGATGCCGGGACCGCTGCCGCGGTGGCTGCTACGACATCGCCGTCGCTCAGCGTGCGAGGCCCAGCGCCAACGCGACCAGCACGAGGGTGATCGCGGCGAGGGTGCCGGCGCGGCGGGCGTGGCGATGCATCATGGCGGGTCTCCTTGGTCAGACCAGCGAAAAGCGTTCGGAGTACAGCTGGTGCGCCGGGACGCCGCGCGCCAGCAGCACCGGCTCGACGCCGTCGGCCAGCGCTTCCGGGCCGCAGACGTAGCACGGCATCCGCGCGACGGCGGCCGGCAGGTGCCGCGCAAGCAGGGCATCGTCGATGACGCCGCGTTCGCCGGCCCAGTCGTCCGGTGGGTCCTGCAGCACGTGCACCAGCGTCAGCGACAGGTCGTCCGCCAACGCGGCCAGCTCCTCGCGTGCAATGACCTCGTCCCAGCCCCCGTTGCCGTAGAACAGCCACAGCGGCTCGCGTGCGCCGCGGTCGCGCGCGGTGCGCAGGATCGACAGCACCGGCGTGATGCCGACGCCGCCGGCGATGAACACCGCGCCTGCCGGCGAACTGCCCGGCTCGTAGACGAAGGCGCCGTACGGCCCTTCGACAAAGGCACGGGTGCCCGGGGCGAGGTCGGCGACGGCACTGGAGTAGTCACCGAGGGCCTTGATGGTGAATTCCACGCCGGAGTCGTCGGCACCGGCCGCCAGCGAGAACGGATGCTGCTGCAGCCGCCACGGCGTGTCGCCGGTGGTGATCCACGCGTACTGTCCGGGCGCGAAGTCGAGGCCGGCGTGGCCCATCGGCACCAGCCGCAGCGTGCAGCTGTCGTCGCGTCCGGGCCGCACCTCGGCCACCTGCCACGGTCGCCGTCGCATCCGCCACGGCCGCAGCAGTCGTGTCTGCACCACCAGGGCCAGCGCCGCGCCGACGGTGAGCACCAGCAGCGCCTGCTTCCACGCTATGCCGGTGTAGTGGCCGACCATCAGCGCGTGGCCCAGGCCCAGCGTGACCACGGCCAGCGACAGCCCGCCGTGCAGCAGCCGCCAGTGCTCGTACGAGAGTCCGCACGCGCCGCGCCACAGCGACGTCGCGACCAGCACCACCACCGCAACCAGCACGAACGCAAGCGACGCCGCGCGCAGCAACTCCACTCGTGGATCGAGGTAGGCCAGCGTCGCCGGATCGCCGACGAACATCGCCAGAGGATGCGCGAACACCAGCAGCAGTGCGGCGATGCCGGTCTGCCGGTGCAGCTGCAGCAGGTCGTCGGGCCCCAGCCCGCGCGCGAACCAGCGCTGGCGCCCGGACACCACCGCCTGCGCCGACAGCATGCCGAGGCCCAGCAGCCCCAGCATCGCGCCGACCTCGACCATCCGCTCACGGAGCGCCGGGGTGTCGCCGGCCAGCGCGATCGCCATCGGCACCAGCGCCAGCGCCATGTACGCCATGATCCACAGCGCGAAGTGCCACCAGCGCAGGTTCATCGCGGCACCGCCGGATCCGTCGTGGACCCCAGGGCGGCGTCATGCCGCCCCGCGCGCGCGAAGCTGCGCGACAGCAGCCACAGCCCGCCGAACAGATACGGCACCGCGCCCGGCACCCACATCAAGATCCCGGCGAGCTGCTGGTCGACCAGCGGGTCCAGTCCGAGCTGCGGCGCGCGCTCGAGGTACACCGGGTACAGCACCCTGGGCGAGAACGTCAGCAGCGCGCCCATCAGGCCCATCGGCATCATCACCGCAACCACCGCCACCAGCCCGGCGCCGGCGCCGATGTGGGGGTCGCGCAGCCGGCGCCACAGCGCGGTCCAGAACCACAGACCGGCGCCGAGGAAGCTCAGGTGCATCGCCCAGTGCACCGTGTCGCTCGCGAGCGCGGCCGCGGTGGCCGCGGGCAGGTGCCAGCCGGTCATCACGCCGACGTGCGCCATGCACGCCGCCGCGATCGCGCCGCCGGCGTGGCGCACGCCGCTGCCCACGCCCCGGTGCATGCCCTGCGCCCACGCCGCCGGCAGCGCATGCGCCAGCACCGACTGCGGCCGACCGGCCAGCAGCAGCGGTGGCACTACGGCCAGCAGCAGCATGTGCTGCGCCATGTGCGCGCCCAGCGACCACTCGCCCAGCGCGTCCAGCGGCCACAGCGTCGCCAGCAGCAGCGCCACCATGCCGCCGGCAAAGCCTCCGGCCTCGGCCACCGTCACACCAGCGCCGATCCCGGCGCGCCGCCACAGCCGTGACAGCCCGACCGCATACGCAAGTGCCCACGCGGCGAGCGGCAGCAGTACCCATGGCGACAGCGACCATGCCCCGGCAAGCGTTGGGGCGTGGCCGACGCTCTCGTGCGCCAGCGCGGGTGGTGCCGCGAGGAGCAGGCACAGGCCGATACGCCGTGCCCCGGCGGCGGTGCGGCGGCGGAGTGGGGCGGTGGGGTCGACAGGTCGCATCGCGCTAACGTAGCAAAGGCAGGTGTTGAGCTAAGGTGCCCGCGGGCCACGGGAGCCACGATGTATTTCTGGATCAAGGTGCTGCACATCGCCGCGATGACGGTCTGGTTCGCCGGGCTGTTCATGCTGCCGCGGCTGTTCGTGGAACGCTGCCCGCGCGCGCGCGGATTGAGCGCCCGCGACGAGGGCCGCGGCGAAAACGACCATCGTGGAGGCGACGGGGAGCCGGTGACGGCCCTGGCTGGCGCGACCTCCCATGGCGACGGCGATCCCGCGTTCTTCAACCCGGTCGCCAAGACGCTGTTCTTCTGGATGGCGACGCCGGCCGCCGTGCTGACGATCCTGCTGGGCATGGGGCTGATCGCATACGGCCCCACCGGCGCGTGGCTCGTGATGAAGCTGGTGATCGTCGCGCTTGCCGTGCTGGTGCACCTCTACGTCGGCCTGCAGATGTACGAGCTGGGGCAGGGCCGCGACAACCACGGCCCGCTGTTCTACCGGCTGCTGGGCTGGGTGCCGGTGGTGCTGCTGCTGGCCGCCGCCGGCCTCACCGCAGGCAAGCCGCAGACCGTCGGTACGCTGCCGGCGCCACCGGTCGCCGG
>LXQJ01000028.1:30592-63103 GCA_001683895.1 Luteimonas sp. ANT-B3E
GCTGAGCCGCGCGCCAAGACCGCCGCGCCGGCCGCGGCATCGCGGTCATGCGGCGGGTGGGCCGGCGTCACCGGACGCGCGCTTGCCCTTGTCGGCGTCGTCGCCGACGTCCCCGTGTTCGTCGCCGTAGACGCCAATGCCGTGGCGGAAGCTCAGCGTGCCGCCCAGCCAGCCGGCGACCATCACCAGCAGCGCCATCACCGATGACAGCAGCAGGCCCCATGGCCAGATCGCGGCTGCCGGATCCGGCAGCCGGAGCCAGACGCCGGCGGCGGCGACCGCGAGCAACATCACCGCGACGATGAAGTGGTTCCACGCCGACACGTGCCGGCGCACCACCGGCAGCAGGAACATGTCGAACATGCCCACCGCACCTGCCAGCAGGCCGATGCCGAGGCCGGCGACGTTGAGCCAGAACGCGACCTGCGCCCAGAACCCCACCAGCGTCAGAAGGAACAGCACGTCGGCCACCACCACCACGCTCAGGAACGCGACCGGGTACACCACCATCATTGGATGGATCGGGTGCTTCTTGATCGCCATGCGGCTCTGCACCGTATGGCTGCGGGTCCGGGGGACAGGTTGGCCAAGCTTTTCGGGCACGATGGTTCCTCAGCCGCAGGTGGTCAGGAGCAGGATCGGGATCGCGGTGAACACGGTAGCAACCGCGGCCAGCGCGCAGAGGATCGCGGTCACCGCGCAGGCGAAGCGGCGGCGGCGCACGCCGGTATCGTCGACGTCGCTGCCCGCGACCACCGCGCCGCGCCAGCAGCGCCATGCGCGCAGGCCCTGCCACCCGATCACCGCCAGTGCCGCCAGCGTCGACAGCGCAAACCACCACGCCGCCGGCGTTGCGCCTGCCACCGGCGTCGCCAGCGCGTCGCGCGCGCAGGCGACGCCCTGCACGCTGTAGACGACCACGAAGTGCGTCGCCCACGCCAGCATCGGCACCGCCATCCCGGTGAGCCGCTGCGGATCCAGCCAGGCGGTCGCGCGGGTCATGCCAGCCTCGGGAACAGATGGATCACCGCCCACGCCACCAGCCCCTGGCCGACGACGTAGCGCCACAGCCCCGCACCCACGCGCGCGTCCAGTGGCCGCCAGGCGTCGGTCCGGCCGCGCGCGATGCGCAGCGCGATGAAGCCCGCGAACAGCACCGCGACCGCGACGTGCACGGCGTGGAAGCCGGCCAGCGTCCACACCACAGATGCATACGCGTGCGCCTGCGGCGATCCGGTTGTGGCCATCGCCTGCAGGTGTGCAGCAACGAAGACCGCGCCGGCGACCGCGGTGGCGATCCACGCGCCGATCGCGACGGCGCGGCGGCCGCCGTGCAGCGCTCGCATCGCGAGGTGTGACGTCGCGCCTGCCGCCAGCAGCAGCGCCAGCGCCAGCACCGGCACCGTCCAGCCGCCCAGGCCGATGCCAGCGGGCGGCCACGCCGGCGCGTTGAGCCACAGGTAGAAGTACGAGAACACCAGCGAAGCGAACAGCGAGCCGTCGATCAGCAGCGAGATCACCAGCGCCCACCAGCCCGGCGCGTTGCGCGCCGCGCGCTGGCTGGGCAGCACCAGCCCGCGGCCGGCGTCGAGCGTCGGCGGCGCGTGGGGGTCGCCGGTGGTCCACGCCCAGCGTCCGAACAGGCCCAGCAGCGGCAGCGCGAGCAGCGCCGCGGGCAGGTACAGCTTGGCGATGAAGCACGCCAGGATCGCTGCCAGCACCAGCCCCGACAGCAGTGGCAGCCAGGTCGAGCGCGAGATCCGGATCACCTGCTCAGGCGCCGACGACACGATGCCGGTACCGAGCAGTTCGCGGTGGCCGTGGCCGGCATCCGACAGCAGGCCGTCGCTGCGGGCGACATCCGCGATGGTCGCAGCCCGCTCCCAGAGCGGGTCGCGGTCGGCAATGCGCGCCATCGACGCGAAGTTGTAGCTCGGCACCGGCGCCGCCAGAGACCATTCCAGCGTGCCTGCATTCCACGGGTTGCGGCCGCCGCGGTGGCCGTGGCGGAAGCACAGGATCACGTCCAGCAGCACCGCCACCATGCCCACCGTCATCAGAAACGCCGCCGCGGTTGACAGCAGGTTGAGCCAGTGCACGCCGAGCTCGGCGGAGTAGGTGTAGACGCGCCGCGGCAGCCCCAGCAGCCCGGTCAGGTGCATCGGCAGGAACGCGAGGTTGAAGCCGACGAACACCATCCAGAACCCGACCCGGCCGATGCTGTCTGACGGCATCCGCCCGCTGACCAGCGGCAGCCAGTAGTACAGCCCGGCCAGCAGTGGGAACAGCAGCCCGCCGATAAGCACGTAATGCAGGTGGGCGACGATGAAGTGGGTGTCGTGCACCTGCCAGTTGAACGGCACCAGCGCCACCATCACCCCGGTCAGCCCGCCGCAGACGAAGATCGCGAAGAACCCGAGCAGATACAGCATCGGCAGCCGCATCCAGGGCCGGCCGGACCACAGCGTCGCGATCCAGGCAAACACCTGCACGCCCATCGGCAGCGCCACGGCCATGCTCGCGGCGCTGAAGAACGCCAGCGCCAGCAGCGGGATGCCGACCGCGAACATGTGGTGCACCCACAGCCCGAAGCTGAGGAACCCGACCGCCACCAGCGCCATCACGATCCAGGTGTAGCCCACCACCGGGCGTCGTGCGAACGTCGACACCACCATCGACACCACGCCCGCCGCGGGCAGGAAGACGATGTAGACCTCGGGATGGCCGAACAGCCAGAACAGGTGTTGCCACAGCAGCGGATCGCCACCGCGCGCAACGTCGAAGAACGCGAAGTCGAATGCGCGCTGGATCTCCAGCAGGATGCTGGCGAGGATCAGCGGCGGGAACCCGAACGCGATCATGAATGCCGTTACCAGGATCGCCCAGACGAACAGCGGCATCCGCCGCAGCTCCATGCCCGGCGCACGTGTCAGCAGGATCGCGACGATCAGTTCGACCGCCGCGGTCACCGCGGAGATCTCGGCGAACGTCACGCCGATCAGCCAGAAGTCCGCTCCCAGGCCCGGCGAATAGGTGGCGTCGGTCAGCGGCACGTACATGAACCAGCCGCCATCCGGCACCGCGTCGAAAAGGAAACTCGAGTACAGGAAGATGCCGCCGAACAGGTAGCACCAGTAGCCGAACGCGGACATCCTGGGGAACGGCAGGTCCCGCGCGCCGATCATCTTCGGCACCAGGTACATCGCAAAGCCGGCCATGATCGGCACCGCGAACAGGAACATCATCGTGGTGCCGTGCATGGTCACGAACTGGTTGTAGCGCGCAGGGTCCAGCACCTCCGCGTCGAACCAGGACAGCTGCAGGCGCATGAACATCGACAGCGCGCCGCCGATGGCCAGGAACACGAAGCCCGTCACCACGAACCGCAGCGAGATGGTCGAGTGGTTGACCGCGGTCAGCTGACCGACCAGGCCGGGGGCGTTGTCCCATGTGCGCTCAAGCGCCACGATGCGGGCATCGTGCACCGGACCCTGCCGACCGGCGTCGTCGGTGCCGGGCGCGGCCGCGTCGTGAGGCGTCATGGCCGGGCTCCAATGGTGGTATTGCCGGCGGCACGGGCAGGCCCCGCGGCACCGCCAGCCGCGGCCGCTGCGCCCGCGTTGTCGCCGCCGGGCCCGAACGCGCGCACGGCCAGCCATTCGGCGAATGCCGCATCGTCGAGCACCGTCACCGGAAAGGTCATGTGTGCATGGTCCAGGCCGCAGAACTCGGCGCACTGGCCGCGCATCGGGCCGGCGCGATTCGCGCGCAGCCGCAGGCGGTTGATGCGCCCGGGGATGGCGTCGATCTTGCCGCCCAGTCGCGGGATCCAGAAGCTGTGGATGACATCGTCGCTGCCAATCTCGAATTCGACCATGCGCCCCAGCGGCAGCGCGAGCTCGTCGACCGCCAGCGCCTGGACGGCCCCGTCGGCGTCGCGATAGCGGAACTGCCAATGCCACTGTCGCGCGGTGACCTCGACTACCAGGTCCACCTCGGTGCCGGCGCCAGTGACACGCGCGCTGTTGAGCGTGCCGTAGACCAACAGCGCGCCCAGCACGATGGTCGGCAGCACCAGGCCGCCGGCGACGATCAACCGCTCTGGCCGCGCCAGCGCGCGCGTGTTGCGCCCGCGCAGCAGCGCATAGGCCAGGAAGCCGATCACCGTCAGCCAGATCGCGGTGGCGCCGCCGAGCATCAGCCACCAGGTGCTGGCGATGGCCTCCGCGGCCGGTCCCGCGGGGTCCAGCGCCGATTGCGGGCCGCCGCACGCGGCCAGCGTGCACACCAGCGCCACCGCGATGGCGGTCGTGGCGCAGCCACGGCGTCGGCCTTGGATGATGACGATGGGTCCCCCGGGATGCGGTGCGCGTCGTGGCGGCGGCGGGCGCGGGGCCTGCCATTCCGGTCACGGTACGCAGGGTAGCGGCGCCGGAAAAGTCGCGGCGTGAATCCGCGCGACGCTGCTCCCGGCACGACGCGATCGTCGACCCTGTGCACGCACACGCGGTGCTGGTGGTGCGGCGTGCCGTGGGACACTGGCCGCGACGACAACCCGGTCCGCATGGAGGCGCCGGATGCCCAGTTCCCTGCCCTGTTTCACATTCGCCCGCGGGCTGCTGCTCACCGCCATGGCGGTCGCCGGCCCCGCGCTCGCCGCCCGCGAGCCGGAACCGGCGGCGGCGCGTCCCCCGCCCCCGGCCGCCGACTGCATGGACGCCAGGCGCATGCAGCGCGCCGTCCAGCTGGCGCCGCGCGCGCTGGAGGTGCATCTGGACGATGGCGTGCGCTACGACATCACGCTGCGCCAGGACTGCCCGTCGGTCGTGGAGCCGGGCGGCGCGCTGGAGCTGCTTGCGCCCCACGGCTGGGCCTGTACCGATGGCCCGTCGCTGGTGCGCGCCGCCGACGGCCGGATGTGCGGCGTGGACCAAGTTGTCTTGCTCGACGCCCGCGGGCTGGCCTCACGGGCGCGCGAGGCGGCGTTGGCGGTGGCGCCAGGCCCGGAGCCGGCGACGGACGGTGGGTCGGATGCCGGTATCCCGGCAGCGTCCACGCTGCCCACCCTCGAGGTCCGCGGTCGGCGCGCGAAGGGCTTCAGGGGAACGACAGAGTACTGCGTCGCATCGCGCCATGTGTACAGCTGGAGCGAGGACACGCAGGGCCTGGTCGTCAACGTGCCGCCCGCGCGCGCAGCCGGACACCGCCGCTACCGCATCGAGACCAACGGCAGCTGTCCGCTGCTGTGGCGCGCGGAGGCCATCGCGCTGCGGTCGGCGCGTGGCACCGGCGTCGTCTGCGGGTTCCCGGGAGACGAGGTGGTCGCGACGTCGGCTGAATCGCAGGCGCGCGGCCCCGGGATCTTCTTCAAGCCCTGCCCGATCATCGCGGTGTATCCGATCGTGCCCGACTGACGCCGCGGCGCCGCGGAATCGCGTCCGAGTCGGCTGCAGGGTCGCCCTACCGGATCGGCCGGCGCGCATAACGGCTAGCGGCGTCTCCCGGCGGACCGCGTGGCGTCGCGCGGTGCGCCGTCAGGTCCATGGTCGCGCTCGCCGTACCAGAGCTCGAGCCCGTCGCGCGAGCGCAGCAGCGCCCTGCCGCGCCACGCGAACCGCGCGAACAGCCGCAGCTGGTCCAGCACGCTGAAGGTCCGCAGCTTGCGGTCCGACGTGCGCACCGCCTCGCGCAGCACCACGAACCGGCCCTGCCGCGCCAGCGCGCGGCTTATCGCGACGTCCTCGCCGGCGTAGTACGCGGTGTCGAAGCCGCCCACGGCGTCGAACGCGGCGCGTGTGCAGAACACGAAGCAGCCCGGCGCAATGCCGGCCAGCCGGAACAGCCAGGCGAAGCATGCCGCGCCCCAGTGCGCGTGCCGCGCGGCGTCGGGCTGCAGCCGCACCGCGGCGCCGCCGCCGACTGCGCCGGCGGCCAGCGCCGCCAGCGCCGCGCGCAGTACCGCACCGTCGACCTGCGTGTCGGCATCGACGAATACCAGCGTGTCGCCGCGCGCCGCCGCGGCGCCGGCATTGCGGGTCGCGGCGATGTGGCGCAGCCTGACCGGCAGCACGCGCGCGCCCCGTGCGAGCGCGATCGCTGCGGTGGCGTCAGTCGATGCGTCATCGACCACGATGACTTCGGACGCCGCGTCCAGCGCGCCCAGCGCGGCAGCCAGCGCGTCCAGCGTGCTGCCGATGAGCCGCGCCTCGTCGTGCGCGGGCACCACCACCGACACCATCCCGGGCACCCGCGCGACCGCCGACGGTGCAGGCACCGTCGCCATCGCCTCCGCAGCGCGCGGCATCCCCGTCAGCACCGGGTTGCGATCGCCGAGCGCGTCGCACCGCGCCTCCTCCGCGCCGTGCCGGCCGGCCGGCGTGTCAGCCACCGTCGCCATCGGCCCCGGTCGGCGTCGCCGGCGCCGCGGCGCGGCCGGTGAACACGCCGTTGGCGACCTCGGCCGCCTGCCAGCCGCGGTCGACGTCAAGGCCGGTGGTCCACCAGCGGTGCGCGTCGATCCGCAGCGGGCCGCGCACGCGCTCGTGGAACCGCACGGGCAGCAGGTACGGCCCGGCGCGGGCGTAGTCCAGGAACGTGGTGTCGACGTGCGCGCCCTGCGTGGTCTCGAAGCCGTTGAGCGTCATGTGCACGCGGAACAGCAGGTTGGTCTGCATGTCGATCCACAGCACCATGTCGTCGGTCGCCGCCTCGCCGAACCCGGGGCGCAGCGTCGCCAGCAGGCGGTGGTAGCGGCGCCCACCCTCGCTCGCATCGGGCAGGCGGCGCATCGCCTGCGCGTGCCAGTGGATGAAGGACGGGCCGAAATGGAACATCTGGAACGCGTCGGTCGTCATCGCGGTTGCGCGCAGCGTCGCCGGGTCGGTGACCGGCACATCGTCGTAGGCGACGGCGATGCGCCCCGGCGTGCGCACCACGGCCTTGGTCCCCTGCGGTCCGCCGTGACGCACGGCGTAGAGCTGCTCCGATGGCCGGAAACGCTCCTCCGCGGTGATCCGCCAGCCGGCGTCGGTGACCACCGGCTGGATGCGCTGGATCAGCGAATACCACTCGCCGGACATCGACAGGTTGATGTCTCCGGGGTGATCGCGAAGGTCGCCGCCGTGCGCGGCCAGGCTGCGGTAGAAGATCGTGCGCGCGCTGCCGTCGTCGGGCAGCGCCGAGTCGACCGTCGGGAACCCGGTGGCGCAGCCGGCGAGCGTCAGCACCGCCGCGAGCAGCAGCGGCAGCAGGCGCGCGGGACGGACCGCGGGTGCGGCGTGGGCGATGTCGGTCATGGCAGCCACCTGCGGGAATGCGGCCACGGCGCCGTGGGGGTGCGGCGGCCGGAGGGCCCGGTCCCCGATGGTGTCACGCCGCCTTGCCCCGGGCACGGTGTTGCAGCGTTCCCTGGAGGCGCCAGGCGGTCAGCGTGCGGGGACGGTCCAGAGAAAGATCGTGCTGTTGCCGACTGTCAGCGTCTCTTCCGGTTCCCAGTCGCCCATCCGGAAGGCGTGGCTGACGATCCGCGTGCCCGGCGCCAGCTCTGCCAGCAGCCGCGGGCGCAGCTTCTCGTTGAGGCTGTCGAGCAGGTACAGCGTGACCACGGTGGCGTCGCTGAAATCGGTCTCGAACAGGTCCTCCTCCTTGAATGTCACCAGGTCGGCGACCCCGGCCTTCGCGGCGTTGGCATTGGCCTCGGCGATGCGCTCGGGATTGATCTCGATGCCGGTGCCGCGGACCTTGAAGCGGCTGGCGGCGGTGATCGGGATGCGGCCGTCGCCGGAGCCGAGGTCATAGAGCACGTCGCCGGTGCGGACCTGGGCCATGTTGAGCATCGCGTCCACCACAGGCTGCGGGGTGGGCACGTAGATCACGTCGGGCACGCGCGCGGGGCGCGCATCGGTGTCCGCGGTGGCAGTGCCGCTTGCATCGGCCGGGTCGGGCCACGCCTGCGCCGGCGCGGCGGGGGTGATGGCGGTAGTCGTGGCGCCGTTGGTCGCGCCGGCGTCGTCGCGGGCGTCGCAGCTGGCGGCCAGCGGGACCAGCACCAGCATCAGGATCGAGAGTGAGCGCGAAGGGGTCATGGCAGGGGTTCCTTGGTGGGTGTGGAGGGATCCAGCCGCAGCAGCAGCAGCGCGCCGACGCCGAGCACGCCGACGCCGACGAGCGCACCGGTGCCGGTGTAGGCGAGGCTGGAATACAGCAGGTACGCGCTGGTGGCGCAGAAGACCAGCGGCAGCAGCGGATACAGCGGCACGCGGAACGGCCGCGGCGTTCCCGGATCACGGCGCCGCAGCACGAACAGCGCGACGCCGACCAGCAGGAAGAACAGCCAGAACACCGGTGCCGTGTACTCGACCGCCGTGCGGAAGCCGTCCCGCGCCAGCGCGCCGCCGGCGACCAGCAGCAGCGCCAGCGCACCCTGCACCAGCATCGCGTCGGCGGCGACCGCATCGGCGCCGGCGATGCCGCCCAGGCCCAGCACCCGCAGGTAGGCGACATTCACCAGCAGGTACAGCACCGCCACCAGCGCCAGGCTGCCGGTGAGGATGCGCGGGATCAGCCGCGGTGCATCGCGGACTTCGGCGGTGACGTACACAGCCTCGTTCCAGCCGCCATAGGTCAGCAGCACGAACACCAGGATCAGCCCGTACGCGCTGCCATCGGCGCCGGTGCCGGCGATCGGGAGCGAAGCCGCCGACGACGCCAGCAGCAGGCAGGCGGCGACGACCAGCAGCAGCCCGCCGATCTCGACCACCGTCAGCCAGTTCTGGGTGCGCGTGCCCTGGCGCACGCCCAGCCAGTTGACCGCGGTCAGTGCGACGACCGCAGCGGCGGCGAATGCCGGCGCCGACCACGGACCGAGGTCCACCAGCTGCGCGAGGTAGTCGCCGACCACGAACGCCAGCAGCGCGATCGACCCGGTCTGCACTACCGCCAGCCGTGCCCACGCATAGAGGAACGCGGTGCGACGGCCGAACGCGCGCCGCAGGTAGCTGTAGTCGCCGCCGGCCTGGGGGGTAGGTACTGGCGAGCTCGGCGTAGCAGAGCGCACCGACCGACAGCACGCCGCCGACCAGCCACGCCAGCAGGAACACCGACTCACTGGAGGAGGCGCCGGCCACCAGAGACGGCGTGCGGAAGATGCCGGCGCCGACCACGATGCCGATGCAGATCGCCACCGCGGCGCGCGGGCGCAGGGTGGCAGTGGGCGTGTCGGTCGCTGCACCAGCGACGGTCGGCGTGGTGTCGGGCATCGGCACTCGCGCGGGCGCCGTGCAGGGCGCACGACGCGGGGGAGGGCACCGGATTGCAGCAAGCCGCGGGTTCCGTGGACGTGACGGCGTTGGCGGCCACCCGGCCCCGCCTTGGCCGCCTTCGCTGCCGAAGCCTTCGTTGCGGCGTGCGGCGCCGGGCAGATCAGCCCACGGTGTGGAAGTACGGCTCCACGCGGCCGTTGACTTTCATCGTCATCGGCTGGCCGCGCCGGTCCAGCGCGCGGCCCACCGCGCAGCGGATCCACCCTTCGCTGACGCAGTATTCCTCGACGTTGGTGCGTTCCTCGCCGTTGAAGCGGATGCCGACGCCGCGCTGCATCGCACGCTCGTCGTAGAACGGACTGTGCGGGTGGTTCGACAGCCGGTCGGGGGGCGTGTCGGTCGACGTCGGGGGCGTGGCGTCGTGGGATGCGTCGGTCATGGCGGGAGCGTCGCGCAGCGTGCAGGCACGGAGGCGGTCAAGGATACCGGGCGCACCTGCGGCCGTCAGGCCGCGTCGGCGGCCGGCCCCGCTTCCGCACCCCCGCGTCGCAGCGGATCCGGCAGCGCCTCGCCCTGCGCGGTGAATGCCAGCGACACCGAGTTGAGGCAGTGCCGCTCGCGCGTCGGCGGCGGGCCATCGGGGAACACATGGCCCAGGTGGCTGCCGCAGCGCGTGCAGACTTCCTCGGTGCGGCGCATGCCGAAGCTGTCGTCGTGCACGTAGCGGATGTGGTCCGAATCGAACGGCGCGAAGAAGCTCGGCCAGCCGGTGTCGGAGTCGAACTTGGCGCTGGACCGGAACAGCGGCAGCCCGCAGAAGCGGCAGGTGTAGACGCCATCGCGCTTGTTGTCGAGGAACACGCCGCAGAACGGCGCCTCGGTGCCGTGTGCCAGCAGCACGCGGCGCTCGTCGGGCGACAGGGTCGCGGCCAGCGCGGCGTGCTGGTCGGCGCTGGGTGGCGTGAGGTCGTAGACCGTCATCGTGGGCTCCGTAGTGGGCGCTGTCGCGGCATGAGTGGCTCAGGCGCCGCTGCGCGGCAGTTCGTGGCGCACCCAGTCGTCGAGCAGCCGCTTCTCGTAGCGCAGCGGATCGGTGTTGCTGCGCAGCCCGCTGCGCGACAGGTACATCGCATCGGCCAGCGAGCGTTCGCCGCCGTCGACCACTCGGCCATCGGCGGAGATGCGGCGATAGGTCAGCCACACCCGCGGCGGATAGATGTCGCGCATGAAGCGGATGTCGTACGCATCGATCCCGCGCCATGGTTCGTACGCACCGGCGCGACGGATGTCGGTGATCTCGATCTCGAGCCGCTCGCCGGGCGGCAGCGCGTCCTGCGCGCGCATCACCAGATGCGCGGCGAGTTCGGAGATCCAGTCGCCGCGCGCGGACTCGCGGCGGTTGCCGCTGAGCCGCAGCTCACTGAACGTCGCAGGGTCGGCCCAACGCACCTGCACCGGGCCGCTGCTGCGCTCGCGCGGGGCAGCTGCGTCGGTGATGTGGCTCCGTGCGGTTCCGAAGCCCGCGCAGGATGCAACCGCCAGCACCAGCGCGACAAGGAGAAATCTGGCGGTCCAGTACATGGCGGCGCTCCGGCAGGCAGACGGCGACAGTGCGCCGCAGGCGCTGAGGCTGCCATGAAGACGCCCGCGCCGTCGCCGCGGCGCATCCGCGCAGCACGCGTCGACGAAACTGCGTGCCTCCATTTGAACGGCGGCGACATGGCGCTCTGGCTCAACGCGATCGGCTACCAGGCGGTCTGGTTCTGTGCGGTCATTGGCGCTGGCGACGGCCACTGGTGGCCGGGCGTCGCGGCTGCCGCGGTGTTCATCACCTGGCAATGGGCGGTGTCGACGCAGCGCGCGGCGGACCTGCGGCTGGTGGCGCTGGCGCTGTTGTGCGGGGTGGTAGTCGATGGCGCGCTGGCCGCGAGCGACTGGGGCGCGTATGCCGCCAGCCCGCTCGGCGACCGCGTCGCGCCGCCGTGGATCCTCGCGGTGTGGATGTCGTTCGCGATGACCTTGCGGGTATCGCTGGCCTGGCTGTGCCGGCGGCCGTGGACCGCGCTTGCGGTCGGTGCGCTGGGCGGGCCCCTGGCCTGGCTGGGCGCAGCGCGCGGCTGGCAGGCGGTGGTGTTCGATCCTCCTGAATGGCGCGCGCTGGCGCTGCTCGTGGTCGCGTGGGCGCTGGCGATGCCGCTGCTGGCGTGGCGGGCGCGGCGCGGGGTGGCGGGCCCCGTAGCGGCCGCCGGTGACGCGGCATCGACGATGCGCTGAGAGCCCCGCGCCGACGCGGGCCGCTGGCGGTCTGGCAGGCGTCCGTCGGGCGACGGTCTATCCTTGGTCCATGTCCACCTTCCGCCACGCCGTCCTGGCGACCCTGTTGCTGCTGCCCGCGACCGCGGTCCCGGCAATACCTGCGCCCGCGTCGCCCGGGGCTGAAAGTGACCTCGCGGTCCGGCTGTCCAGGGCAGCACCGGGGCTCGACCGCGCGGTGCTGGCGCGCGCGCTGTCGACGATGGACTGCGCGGTTGCAAGCCACGCCACGCCGGCGCCGGCGCGGCTGGCGGTGATCGACTACACGCTGCCGTCGACGGAGGTCAGGATGTGGGTCTTCGACCTGCAGCGTGCCCGCCTGCTGGCGGCGGAGCACGTGGCCCACGGCCGCGGCAGCGGCGACAACCTCGCCACCGCATTCTCCAACGTCGAGGGCAGCCACCAGTCGAGCCTGGGCCTGTTCCGCATGGCCGAGACCTATGTGGGCGGCAACGGGTATTCGCTGCGCATGGATGGCCTGGAGCGCGGCATCAACGACCGTGCGCGCGAACGGCTGGTGGTGATGCACGGCGCCGATTACGTCGACCCGGTGCGGGCGCGACGGCAGGGTCGGCTGGGGCGCAGCTTCGGCTGCCCGGCGCTGCGCCCGGCGGTCGCGCGGCGGGTGATCGACCAGCTCAAGGGAGGCCAGCTGCTGTTCGCGCACGCCGACGACCCGGCATGGCGACGCGCGTCGCCCTGGCGCGCGTGCACGGCCCGCAGCGGCGCCGCGGGCGTCCGGTGAGGCTGCGCGGGGTGTTGCTGGTGGTATCGGCGCTGCTCTTCGGCGCCGTGGCATCGTTCCTGTGGCAGCAGCGAGGCACCGTGCCGGTTTCGCGCGCGCCTTCGCCGCCCCTGGCCGTGCGCGCGCCGGCTCCGACAGACAGCGCGCCACCTGTGGACAGCGCCGCTCCGCCATCGTCCCCGGTGCAGGCGCCGCCACCGCCGGGTGCCAGCCTCTCGATCCCCGTACAGGGCATCACGGTGGCGGACCTGTCGGACACCTTCGGCGACCCCCGCAGCGGCGAGCGCGCGCACGAGGCGCTGGACATCATGGCGCCGACCGGGACCCCGGTGCTGGCGGTGGCCGACGGCCACGTCGAGAAGCTGTTCGACAGCCGGCTCGGTGGGCTGACGCTGTACCAGTTCGAGCCCAGCGGCCGCTTCGCCTACTACTACGCACACCTCGACCGCTACGCGCCGGGGCTGCACGAGGGCCAGCCGCTGCGCCGCGGGGAGGTGATCGGCTACGTCGGCGCGACCGGCAATGCCGATCCGACGGCGCCGCACCTGCATTTCGCGGTGTTCGCGCTCGGGCCCGGGCGCGAATGGTGGAAGGGCACGCCGGTCAATCCGTACCCGCTGCTGCGCGGGGACGCGCGCTAGCCGCGACCGGCACGCGGGTCAGCGCGGTCGCCGCGTCCAGTGCGCCAGCAGCCCGCCCCCCACGGCGCTACCGGCGGCCATCGCCAGCATTCCGCCCCAGCCGCGCGTCGCGTCGATCAGCACCGGCATCGGCGCCATCGCGTCGACGGCGCGGATTGCCACCATGGTTCCGATCCCTGCGGCCACGGCGTACAGCGTGGTGCGCATTTCCGGGTGGCGGCGCGCCAGCCATGCCGCGACCGCCAGCGACGGCAGCCACGCCGCCAGCAGCATGGCGGCGTAGGCAGGGCCGAACCCGGCGAGGTCCTTCAGCGACGTCGCGACGTGGACCGCGGGGCTGATCTCCACCCCCAGCGCGCCGATCGCCGCAAGGTTGGACCGGGTCTGCACCAGCGCGCCCCACGCGGCCGCGACCAGCAGCGCCAGCAGCAGGGCGCCGATGCGGCGACGCCAGGACGGCTTTTTCATGGGGTTGACCGACATTGCGCCACGCCTGTTCCATGCTGGTGCCGATCATCCCGTATCGGCGGCGAACCATGAAGGCCCCCATGCCGATCTCCCTGCATCGTTCCGCATCCCGCGCCCGTCGTCCTCACCGGCGCTGGCGCATCGCGACCGCGCTCGCAGCCGTGCTGGCGGCGGCCTCATGCGCCGTGGATCCCGCGTCGACGCCGCCCGCGGTGGCGACTACCGTCGACGCCGTGACCGCCGGGTACCGCGTCGACACCGTGGCCGATGGACTGGTGTTCCCGTGGTCGCTGGCGTTCCTGCCGGACGGCCGGATGCTGGTCACCGAGCGGCCCGGGCGCCTGCGCATCGTCGAGCCCGACGGCGGTGGGGGGTATGCACTTCAGTCGGAGCCGGTGGCTGGCGTGCCCGGGGTGTTTGCCAGTGGCCAGGGGGGACTGTTCGACGTCGTGCTCGACCCCGCGTTCGGCGACAACGGGCGCCTGTACCTGTCGTTTGCCCACGGCACCCTGCGGGCCAACCACCTGCGCGTGGTGCGGGCGCGCTTCGACGGCACCGCGCTGCACGACGTCGAGACGATCTTCACCTCGCGCCCGGCCAAGACCCATGCCCAGCACTTCGGCGGGCGCATCGCCCTGCTGCCCGATGGCACGCTGGTCTTTGGCGTTGGCGACGGCAACCTGGAGCGAACCGACGCGCAGCGGCTGCACACCCATCTCGGCAAACTGGTGCGCATCAACGCTGACGGGACGATCCCGGCCGACAACCCCTTCGTCGGCCGCGCCGGCGCACTGCCGGAGATCTACAGCATCGGGCACCGCAATCCGCAGGGCGTGGTGCACGTGCCGTCACACGGCGCGCTGTATGCGCACGAGCACGGCGCGAAGGGCGGCGACGAACTCAACCACATCGTCTCTGGCGCCAACTACGGATGGCCGCTGGTGACCGACGGCGTCGACTACACCGGCGCACGGGTGACGCCGTTCCGCGCGCTGGAAGGCATCACGCCGCCGTTGGCGCAGTGGACGCCGTCGATCGCGCCGTCGGGCATGGCATGGTACGACGGCGCCCTTTTCCCGCAGTGGCGCGGCAGTCTGTTCGTGTCGGCACTGGTGGAGCGCGGCGTCCGCCGGGTGCCGATGCGCGACGGGTTGCCCGGCGCGCAGGAGCTGCTGCTCACCGCGTTGGGCGAGCGCATTCGCGACGTGCGTGCCGGACCCGATGGCGCGCTCTACCTTCTGACCGACGCCGATGCCGGGCGCGTGCTGCGCGTGTCGCCGCGCTGACGACCCACCTGATTCCGCGGTACGGCGTCAGCATCTTCCACGCAAAAAGAAGGAGGGAACGACGCAAGTCGTTCCCTCCCGGGTCGCACACAGAAGCCGACGAGTGCCCCTGCACACGAAGCGCGGGACGTACGACAGCTTGTTACGGCATCAGCACGGTGTCGATCACGTGGACGATGCCGTTGCTCTGGCGCACGTCGGCGGTGGTGACGTTGGAGACGTTGCCCTTGGCATCGGTGATGGTCACCGCGCCGCCGTCGGCGCGCGCCGTCAGCGTGCCGCCCTGGACAGTGGTCAGGGTCGCGCTGCCGCCACCGGCCTGGATCTGCCGCGTCAGCGCCGCGGCGTCGACGTTGCCAGGCACGACGTGGTACGTCAGCACGCCGCTCAGGTCGTCCTTCGACTCCGGCAGCAGGAGGGTGTCGACGGTGCCTGCCGGCAGCTTCTCGAACGCGGCGTTGGTCGGCGCGAACACCGTGAACGGACCCGAGCCCTTCAGCGTATCGACCAGGCCCGCGGCCTGGACGGCGGCGACGAGGGTGGTGTGGTCGGCGGACGCCGAGGCGTTGTCGACGATGTCACGGTTGGTGTCCATCGCCGCGCCGCCGACCATCGGGTTGTCGCTCGGTGCCATCGCGTCGGTGGTGCCAGCGGCCATCGCGTCGTCGGTCATCGCGGTCCCGGTCGCGGGCGCGGGCGCCATCGCGGTGCCATCGGTGGTCGCGGTATCGGTGCCGCCGCAGGCGGCAAGGGCAAAGGTCGAAACGAGGGCAAGCGAAAGGAGTGAAAGCTTCATGGGCGGATTCCTGTTTGGTGATTTTGGTGATGCGAAAAGAAACCTGTGGATGGAGCGATGCGTGCACTGGACGCGTGGGCAAGGTGCCCGCGGCTTCCGGCCGGGGGCTCCAGATGCAATCAGGCCCCGGCGGATCAACCGCCCTCCACGCGCCCTGCGCAGCGCGCAGGGGTGGACCGACAGACACTATGCGCCCTAGTGCATTAAGACTTTGTCCACGACATGGATGACGCCGTTGCTCTGGCGCACGTCGGCGGTGGTGACATTGGCGACGTTGCCCTTCGCGTCGGTGACGGTCACGCCGCCCGGGCCGCCGGCACGGGCGACCAGGGTCGCGCCCTGCACCGTAGTCAGCCGTGCCTGGCCGTTGCCGGCAGCGATCTGTCGCGTCAACGCCGCGGCGTCGACGTTGCCCGGCACCACGTGGTACGTCAGCACCGAGGTGAGCGTGGCTTTGCTCTCAGGCTTCAGAAGCGTATCGACGGTGCCGGCGGGCAGCGCATTGAACGCGGCATTGGTCGGCGCGAACACGGTGAACGGGCCCGGGCCCTTCAGCGTATCGACGAGGCCCGCCGCCTTGACCGCGGCGACCAGCGTGGTGTGGTCGGCGGAATTGACGGCGTTGTCGATGATGTCGCGGTTGGCGTACATCGCCGAACCGCCGACCATCGGGTTGGCGGACGCCGTGGCCGACGCCGTGACGGCCGGCGCGGCGCGCATCCCGTCGCCCATGCCGCCGGTGGCACAGCCGGACAGGGCCAGCGCGGTGGTCGCGATGGACAGCGCAAGCAGTGTGGTCTTCATTCGTGTGTCTCCTGATGAGGTCGATCGCTGCGCGCAGCGCAAGGTTGCGCCACACCAGCAGGACGGGCCGAGTTACGCCGCTCCGGCGCCACGGGATGCAGCGAGCGCAGTGCACGCGCAGCGTCCGGTCAGCCAGGTGGAAGACAGATGGAAAAACGCGGCGCGCAGATGTGCCTAATCCGTCTTCCTGGCACCCTGCAGCGCCACGACTGCACGCAATGGGACCGCAACGGGCCGTCGACGCCGTGCAGTCCGGCGACTGACGTGATGCAGCGTTCCATGGCGCTGCGGCTGCGTGCGCATCATCGCCTCGCGCCACCTTCAACGCATCAGCGGTGACAACGCCGGCCAGACGTGATCCCGCAGCGCAGCCTGCGCGCCAGCGACCGGATGCAGGTTGTCGTCCTGGAATGCGCTGCGGTCGGTCGCGATCGGTTCCAGGAAGAAGGGCAGCAGCGCGACGTCGAAGAAGTCAGCGAGTTCGCGGTAGGTGCGCTCGAACCCCTGGGTGTACTCGGCGCCGAGGTTGGGCGGCATGCGCATGCCCAGCAGCAGCACCTCGGCACCGACGTGCTGCGAGGCGCCGATCATCCGCGCCAGGTTGCGCTTCATCTCGCGCAGGGGTAGTCCACGCAGCGCATCGTTGGCGCCCAGCTCGATCACCACCACCGTCGGCCTGTGGCGGAGCACTTCACTCACGATCCGCGCCGAGCCGCCGGCCGTGGTCTCGCCACTGATGCTGGCGTTGACGAAGCGCCAGCCAGGCCGCTCGCGCGCGCCGCGCGCCGCCATCAGCGCCACCCAACCCTCGTCGGTGCGCAGTCCGTAGGCGGCAGACAGCGAATCCCCCATCACCAGCACGGTGCGCGCGGCGTTGGGGCCCGCTGCCGCTGCGGGCGCCGGCTGTGCGACCGCCATCGTCGACAGCAGCATGAGGCACGCACCCGCCAGGAAGCTGCGTGCCCATTGCCGTGCGCGCCGCGCGTCCACATATGCTCTTGTCATCGAACTTCTCCTGTCGTCGCGCCGCAGTATCCGGCGTGCATGGCCAACCCCGGATGAAACCGCACCCATGGCAGACCACCCAGATCCCACCCACACGTCCGACGCGCACGCGCCCACATGCAGCGCGCACGATGCACTCGCCGTCGACGGACTGGGCAAGCGCGTGCGCCTGCCCGGCCACGAGCTGACGATCCTCGATGGCGTGGCCTTCCGCATCGCGCGCGGCGAAGCGGTCGCGGTGGTCGGTGCATCGGGGTCGGGCAAGAGCACGCTGCTGTCGCTGCTCGCCGGGCTCGACACGCCCAGCAGCGGCAGCGTGGTGCTCGACGGCGAACCGCTGTCGACGCTGGACGAGGACGGGCGCGCGCGCGTCCGCGGCGACAAGGTCGGGTTCGTGTTCCAGAGCTTCCAGCTGCTGCCGTCGCTGACCGCGCTGGAGAACGTGATGCTGCCGCTGGAGCTGCGCGGCGACGCCGACGTCGCGGCGCCGGCGCGCGCGATCCTGGAGAAAGTCGGCCTGGGCGAGCGCCTCGCGCACTACCCGCGCCAGCTCTCGGGGGGCGAGCAGCAGCGCGTGGCCGTGGCGCGCGCGTTCGTCACCGCGCCGGCGCTGCTGTTCGCCGACGAGCCCACCGGCAACCTCGACACCACCACCGGGCAGGCGATCATCGAGCTGCTGTTCGCGCTCAACGCCGACGCCGGCACCACGCTGGTGCTGGTCACCCACGACGAGCACCTCGCCAGCCGCTGCAGCCGCGTACTGCGCCTCGACAGCGGACGCCTCGTGTCGTGGACGCACAACGACGCAGCGACGCAGAGCGAGCAAGGCGCGCCGGTGCACGCGGCATGAGCATCGTCGCCTCCGCAAGCGGTCCGCGCCTGCTGCCGCTGGCGTGGCGGCAGCTGATGCGCGACCTGGCTGCCGGCGACATCCGGATCCTGCTGGCATCGCTGGTACTGGCGGTGGTCGCGGTGACCGCGGTCGGCTTCGTCACCGACCGCGCCGAGCGCGCGCTGGCGCTGGAGGCCAACCGCCTGCTCGGCGGCGACGCGGTGCTGCGCGGGGACACCCCGATCATCGGCCCGCTGCAAGACGCCGCGAGTGCCGGCGGGCTGCAGCGCACCGAGACCGTCGAGCTCGACAGCATGATCCGGGTCGGCGAAGGCGAGCGCGCCAACCTGCAGCTCGGCGAGCTGCGCGCGCTGGGCGCCGGCTTCCCGCTGCGCGGCGCGTTCCGCATCGACCGCGGCGACGGCGTCGACCGCGTCGCCGATGGCGTGCCCGCGCCGGGCACGCTGTGGATGAGCCGCGCCGGCGCCGACCGGCTGGCTGCCGCGATCGGCGACGACATCGGCATCGGTGACAGCACGCTGCGGCTGGCAGCGGTGGTGACCCAGGAGCCCGATGCGTCGCTCGACTACTTCAACGTCGCGCCGAAGGCGTTCCTCAACCTCGCCGACCTGCCGGCGACCGGGCTGGTGCAGGAGGGCAGCCGCGTGCGCTACCGGCTGGTGGTCGCGGGCGACGCGGCCGCGGTCGAGCGCTTCGTCGCCACCGCGCGCGACGGCCTCGGCCGCGGGCAGCGGCTGGAGACCGCCGGCGACGCGCGCCCGGAGATCCGCTCGGCGCTCGACCGCGCCGGCCGCTTCCTCGGCCTGGCCGCGCTGGTATCGGTGATCCTGGCCGCGGTGGCGGTGGCGATGGCCGCGCGCCGCCACAGCGAGCGCCACCTGTCGGGCGCCGCGGTGATGCGCTGCCTCGGCGCCAGCCAGCGCACGCTGGTCGGTATCCACCTCGGCGAGATGCTGCTGCTGGGCCTGCTTGCGTGCACCGTGGGCGTCGCGATCGCATTCGGCCTGCAGTGGGCGATCGGCAGCTGGCTCTCGGGGATGCTCGGCATCGACATCCCACCGGCCGGGCTGGCGCCGGCGCTGCAGGGCTACGCCGTCGGGATGGTGGTGCTGATGGCATTCGCCGCGCCGCCGGTGCTGGCGCTGCGCCGGGTGCCGGCGCTGCGCGTGCTGCGACGCGACCTCGACCCGACCGAGCCGAGCGCGTGGCTGGTCGGCAACGCCGGATTCGCGGGACTGGCCGCGCTGATCTGGTGGAAGGCTGGCTCGGCGGCGCTGGGCGCGGCGATGCTCGGCGGGATCGCGGCCACGCTCGCGGTGCTCGCGGTGCTGGCGCTGCTGGCGTGGGCGCTGATCCTGCTGGTGCGGCGCCTGCGCACCCGGCTGCGCGGCAGCCTCCGCTACGGGCTGGCCAATGTCAGCCGCCGCGCCGGCACCAGCATCGCGCAGGTGTCCGCGCTGGGCCTCGGGCTGATGGCGCTGCTGCTGCTGACCTTCGTGCGTACCGACCTGCTGGACCAGTGGCAGCTGGCGCTCGACGCCGACGCGCCCAACCGCTTCGTGATCAACGTGCAGCAGGACCAGCTGGAGGCCGTGCGCACGCGGATGGCGGCCCAGGGGGTGCCTGATCCGACCCTGTACCCGATGATCCGTGGACGGCTGGTGGCACGCAACGGCGCACCCACCAGTGGCGCCGATTACGTGGCGGACCCGGCGCTGCAGGGAGAGGCGCGCGACGAGGCGCGCCAGGCCCAGCGCCGCGCCGAGCGCGAGTACAACCTGTCGTCGACGGCGACGCTGACCGACGACAACAAGGTGACCGCCGGACGCTTCTGGACCGGCATCCCGGCGTCGCCGGAGATCTCGGTGGAGGAAGGCTTTGCCCGATCGCTCGGCTGGGAGATCGGCGACCGCATCAGCTTCGACATCGCGGGGCGGCCGTTCGAATCGACGCTCACCAGTTTCCGCGAAATCGAATGGGAGAGCTTCCGCCCCAACTTCTTCGTGGTCGCCTCGCCCGGTGCGCTGGACGGCTATTCCGCCAGCTACATCACCGCGGTGGCGGTGCCGCGCGGCGATACCGCGTTCACCCGCATGCTGGTGACCGAGTTCCCCAACCTGTCGGTGATCGACGTCGACCAGGTGCTGGACCAGGTGCGCGCCACGGCCGACCAGGTGTCGACGGTGGTCGAGGTGGTGTTCTGGTTCTCGCTGGCCGCTGGCGTGCTGGTGCTGCTGGCCGCCGTCAGCGCCAGCCAGGACGAGCGCCTGCTGGAGGGCGGGGTGATGCGCGTGCTCGGCGGCAGCCGGCGCCAGCTGCGCATGGCGCAGGCGTCGGAGTTCGCGGCCATCGGCCTGATTTCCGGGCTGGTGGCCGCCATCGCGGCGTCGATCCTGTCGGGCGTGGTCGCGACCCGGGTCTTCAGCCTGCCGTGGCAACCCAACCTGCGCATGGCCGCGGTCGGCGGCGGGCTGGGGATGCTGGCGGCGCTGGTCGCCGGGCTGCTGGCGACGCGCCGGGTGCTGGACGCGCCGCCGTCGGTGACCCTGCGCGAACTGCAGGGCTGAGGCGCGCCGGGCGCGCCGCCCGGTCACGGGCGCATGGTGGCGCGGCGTCCCCGCTCAGCGCAGCAGCAGCACCGGCACCTGGCAGGTGCGCAGCATCGTCGATGTTGTGCTGCCGACGATGAGCTGGCGGATGCGCGAATGGCCGTAGGCGCCCATCACCAGCAGGTCGATGGCGTCCTCGCGCACCGCATCGGCGATCACCCTGTCCGCGTCACCGATGCGGATGTCGCCGGTCGGGGCCGGCCGGCCGGGCACCGACAGCGTCCGTAGCGCCCAGTCCAGCGCGCCGCGGCGCTCGCCGCTGGCATCGCCGGCCACCACCACGGTGACGGCGAGGCCGTCGCACAGGGGGCTGCCCGCCACCATCTCGACGCATTTGCGGGTGGTGGGGCTCCCGTCGAAGGCCACCAGCACCCGCGCGATCGGCCGCAGCGCACGCGACGCGACCAGCAGCGGCCGGTGCACCGCGCGCACCACGCGCTCCAGTTGGCCACCGATGTGGCCGCGGTCGAAATCGGCGTGCTCCCCGCGCTTGCCGATCACGAACAGGCGCACGTCGCTCTCGAGGTCGACCAGCGTGTCGACCAGGCTGCCGTGGCGCAGGCACGTGGTCGCGCCGGCCAGGCCGGCGTCGCCGGCGCTGCGCACGGCGCCCTCCAGCAGCAGCCGGCCGCGCTCCATGCCCAGCCGTCCGCGCTGCGCATCGGCCAGCGCCAGGTCGTGCAGCAGCCGGTCCTGCGTATCCACCGCCAGGTTGCCGCTGAAGTCGACCGTCGGCGAGGGCTCTTCCTGCCGGTCCAGCACGTGCACGAACTCCAGCGGCGCGGCCAGCCGGCCGGCCGCCCAGGCCGCGTGCGCGACGATGCTGTCGGCGTATGCCGAGGCGTCGATCGCCGCCATGACGCGGCCACCGATGTTGAAATGCGCGGCATACGGGGTGTCGGGGGTGTTCGGGGTCACGGTCGCCTCCTTCAGTGCCCGCCCATCAGGCGTTCGGCGTCGGGCTTGTCGTGCACGCCAAGACGGTGGACCAGGGTCGCACTCGCTTCGTCCAGGCCGAGCAGTTTGACCTCCGTGCCTTCGCGGCGGAACTTCAGCACCACCCGGTCCAGGGCGCCGACCGCCGACAGGTCCCAGAAGTGTGCGCCGCTGACGTCGATGCGCACGCGGTCGATCGCTTCGCGGAAATCGAACCGTGCGATGAAGGCGTCGGCCGAGGCGAAGAACACCTGCCCGGTCACCACGTAGTCACGCTCGCGGCCGTCGGCGCTGGCAGTGGAGTCCACGTGCAGCACCTGCCCGACCTTGCGCGCGAAGAACAGCGCCGACAGCAGCACGCCCGTCAGCACGCCCTTGGCGAGGTCGTGGGTCAACACCGTGACCACGACGGTCGCGATCATCACCACGCTTGACGATCGGGGATACGTGCGCAGGTTGCGCAGCGAGGCCCAGCTGAAGGTGCCGACGGACACCATGACCATCACCGCGACCAGTGCCGCCATCGGGATGCGCGACACCAGCGGCGACCCGAACACCACCATCAGCAGCAGGAACACGCCGGCGGCCAGGCACGACAGCCGCCCGCGGCCGCCTGACTTCACGTTGATAACCGACTGGCCGATCATCGCGCAGCCCGCCATGCCGCCGATCATCCCGGACGCGATGTTGGCCACGCCCTGGCCGACCGACTCGCGGTTCTTGTTGCTGGGGGTATCGGTCAGGTCGTCGACGATCTGCGCCGTCAGCAGCGACTCCAGCAGCCCGACGACGGCGAGCGTCGCCGATACCGGCAGGATGATCCACAGCGTCGCAAGCGTCAGCGGAACGTCCGGGAACAGGAACACCGGCAGGCTGTCGGGCAGCTGGCCCATGTCGCCGACGGTGCGGATGTCGAGCTGCATCAGGCCCGCGGCCATCGTCAGCACCAGGATCGCGACCAGCGGCGACGGAACCGCGCGGGTGATCCGCGGCAGCCCGTAGATGATGCCCAGGCCGGCGGCGACCATCGCGTAGACCGTCCACGGCACGTTGGTCAGTTCAGGCAGCTGGGCCATGAAGATCAGGATCGCCAGCGCGTTGACGAAGCCGGTGATGACCGAGCGCGAGACGAAGCGCATCAGCACGCTGAGCTTCAGCGCACCGGCGCCGATCTGCAGCAGGCCGGTCAGCAGCGTCGCGGCGAGCAGGTACTGCAGGCCGTGGTCGCGGACCAGCGTGACCATCACCAGCGCCATCGCGCCGGTGGCGGCGGAGATCATGCCGGGGCGGCCGCCGGTGAAGGCGATGACCACCGCGATGCAGAACGACGCGTACAGCCCGACCTGCGGGTCGACGCCGGCGATGATGGAGAAGGCGATGGCTTCGGGGATCAGCGCCAGCGCGACGACGAGGCCCGCGAGCAGGTCGGCGCGGACGTTGCCGAACCATTCCTGGCGGACAGTGGAGAGGGTGATCACGTGGGTACCCCGGACTGGCGCCGTGACGGCGCTAGTCGTGCATTCGGACGGAAGAAGGTTCACCGCGGCAGGGCCGGCGGGCGCGCAGGGCGGAGACCTAGGGTGGCGTCGTCGTCATCGGCAAAGGGAAGGTCCTGGGAGCGGGGAAGACACGCTCGGTGGCGCTGCCTGCGGCGGCATCATAGCGCAGCGCATGCTGCGATGCAGCATTCCCGCCTTGCGCCATCGCGCCGCCGACGCGCCGGCCGGGCGCGCACGCGATCGACGCGGCGGTGGTCGACCTGATGCGTCGCGTGGCTCGCGGGGGCGCAAAACCGGGTGCCAGGCGGCACCCGGCGGTGGCGCTCAGGCGGCGGCGGAGCGGACGTCGGTGGTGCCGAAGCGCCGCGCGTAGCCGCGCTCGTCGGCGATCCGCTCGACCTCCCCGGTCGGCATCTCCGGTGCGCCGTACACCGCGTAGACCACTGCGTCGTCCTGGTGGCCGACCTGCTGCAGGCGGTAGCGCGACTGGCCGCTGCCGGTGTCGGGTGGGTAGTGCGTGGGCGGTGTGTCGCCGTCCAGGTCGAGCTCGCTGTTGTCCACGCTGCCGCCGATGAAGAGTGCGCGCATCGTTGTCTCCGCTGAGGGGGAATCCGAGGGTGCCGGTCCCGATGTCGCCCGCGGATGAAGCGGCCGCCAAGCGATGGCTGCGCGTGGCGCGATGCGGCCCGGCGCGCGCCCAGGGCCTAGAATCGGCGCCCCGCATTCCTGGCCGCCACATGCCCGCACACCACGGCGATCCCGCGCTCGACGCGCTGCTGCTGCCCTTCCGCGACGGCACGCTGGCCTGGCCGGCGGACGGCGCGCTGTTCCTGCGCGCGCGCCACGGCGCCGCGCTGGCGCCGTCGGAGTGGCCGGGCCTGGCCTGCGAGCAGGGCTTCCAGCCCGAGGTCGCCGCGCTGCAGGCCGCCGGCCACGTGGTGCAGGCGCCCGACGACCGGTCGTGGCCGCTGGTGCTGGTGCTGCCGCCGCGGCAGCGCGACGAGGCGCGCGCGTTGCTGGCCGACGCGCTGGCGCGGGTGAAGCCGGGCGGGCTGGTGGTGGCCAGCATGGCCAACGACGCCGGCGCGCGCTCCGGCGAGGCCGACCTGGCGCGGCTGGCGGGGCCGGTGTCGCAGCGCTCGAAGCACAAGTGCCGCGTGTTCTGGACACAGCCCGGCGACGGCGTCGACGCCACCCTGGCCGCGCAGTGGCGGGCGCTGGACGCGCCGCGGGAGATCGAAGGCGGCCGCTTCCGCAGCCGCCCGGGGCTGTTCGCGTGGGACCGCGTCGACATCGCCTCGCGGCTGCTGGCCGACCACCTGCCCGCGACGCTGGCCGGGCGTGCCGCGGACCTCGGTGCCGGCTACGGTTTCTTGTCGGCGGAGCTGCTGCAGCGCTGCCCGGGCATCACCGCGCTGGACGCGTACGAGGCCGACGACCGCGCGCTGCCGCTGCTGCGCGACAACCTGGCGCCGTTCGGGACGCGGGTCCCGGTCGAGGTGCTGTGGCACGACGTCGCCGGCGGTCTGCCGCGCCGCTACGACGTGATCTTGACCAATCCGCCGTTCCACGCGCAGAGCCGCGCCGAGCGCCCCGACATCGGTCGCGCGTTCATCGCCGCCGCGGCCGCCGCGCTCGCCCCGGGCGGTCGCCTGTGGCTGGTCGCCAACCGCCACCTGCCGTACGAGGCCGAACTCGCCTCGGGCTTCGACGCGGTGCGCATCGTCGCCCAGCACGCCGGCTTCAAGATCGTCGAAGCCGTGCGCGCGGCCGCGGCGCCGTCCAGGCCCCGCGCGCCACGCGAGGCGCGGCAGGCGAGGCGCTGAGGCGATGCCGTCGCGACTCCGGGACACGCCGTGAAGCTGGTCAAGACCCTCGCCAACCTCGGCTACGGCAGTCGCAAGGACGTCGCGGCGATGTTCCGGCAGGGACGCGTCACCGACGCCGCCGGCGCCGTGCTGTACGCCGACGACCAGCCGGGATACGACGACGTGCGCGTCGACGAGGCGCCGCTGGATCCGCCGCCAGGGCTGCTGCTGATGCTGCACAAGCCTACCGGCTACACCTGCTCCACCAAGGACCGCGGCCGCGTGGTCTACGACCTGCTGCCGCCGCGGTTCGCGATCCGGCAGCCGTCGCTGTCCACCGTCGGCCGCCTCGACCGCGATACCAGCGGGCTGCTGCTGATGACCGACGACGGTGGGCTGCTGCACCGGATCATCTCGCCGAAGGCGCGGCTGCCGAAGGTCTACGACGCCACCCTGGCGGCGCCGCTGCGTGGCGACGAAGCCGTGCGCTTCGCCAGCGGCACGCTGGTGCTGGAGGCCGACGACACGCCGCTGCTGCCGGCGGGCATGCAGGTGCTGGCGCCCGACCGCGCGCGGCTCACGCTCCACGAGGGCCGCTACCACCAGGTACGGCGGATGTTCGCCGCGGTCGGACAGCACGTGGCCGCGCTGCATCGCGTTCGGGTCGGTGGCCTCGGCCTCGGTGACCTGCGCGAGGGCAAGTGGCGGCTGCTGGACGACGCAGACCGCACGCGGCTGATGACGCACGCTGACTGAGGCTTCGGGTCGCTCCGACGTTCGGCCAAGGCGCGATCCGGCGGGATTCGCCGCTCAATCGCCTGCGAGCGCGCGCTGCAGGCCCGCTTCGCCGAGGCGGCGCAGCGTGTCGATGTTGCGCGACACGATCGCGTCCGGGTCCGGGAACGCGGCCACCGCGCGCTCGACGCTGTCCTCGCGCAGCAGGTGCAGCGTCGGCCAAGGTGAGCGGTTGGTCGCGTTGTCGATGTCGCCGGGCGCGGTGCCGGCGAACTGGTATTGCGGGTGGAAGCTCGCCACCTGCAGCACGCCGTCGAGCGCCAGCGACTCCACCAGCGCGTCGGCGGTATCGAGGAAGTCGTTGTAATCGAGGAAGTCGCCCAGCACGCCGGGATGCACCAGCAGCGTCGTGTCGACGATCTCGGCAGGGGTGTCGCGCAGGTGCAGCAGCGCCTCGCCGAGATCCTCCAGCAGCGCGTCGGTGGTGGTAGCCCCCGACAGCACGTAGCGGACCTGCCCGCGCACCGCGACCGCCTTCGCGAAAGGACACAGGTTGAGCCCGATCACCACGCGCTCGACCCAGCGCCGGGTGTCGGCGACCGGGTCGCGGCCGTTGTCTGCCGCGGATTCGCCCGTCGCCGGCGCCACGTCAGTCGCGGAAGTTGTCGAACTGCAACGGCTGCTCGAACGTCTGCGCACGCAGCAGCGCCATCGCCGCCTGCAGGTCGTCGCGCTTCTTGCCGTTGACGCGCAGCTTGTCGCCGTTGATCTGGGTATCGACCTTGAGCTTGGCGTCCTTGATCGCGGTGCCGATCTTCTTCGCCAGCTCGCGCTCGATGCCCTGCTTCACCGTGACCTTCTGCCGCGCGCCCGCGAGGTTGGTGTCGACCTCGCCGAACTCGAGGCAGCGGGTGTCGATCTTCCGCGCCGCCAGCCGCGCGCGCAGGATGTCGGTCATCTGCTGCAGCTGGAACTCGCTTGGCGCCGACTGCGTGATGACGTTGCCGTCCTGCTCGAACGACGCCTCCACGCCCTTGAAGTCGAAGCGCGTGGTGAGCTCGCGGTTGGCCTGGTCGACGGCGTTGGTGAGCTCGTGGGTGTCGACTTCGGAGACGATATCGAAGGAGGGCATGGCGGCAGGCGGTCGGCGGCGGGGACCGCGAGGGTAGCGCATGCGCGCGCGTCGGCAGGACGCCGCGGTCCACGCCGCACACGGCGCCTCGCCACGCGCGGCGGCACAATGCCCGGCTTCCCCAGACAGGACGCCGCCATGCACCGGACCTCCGCCTACGCCGCCGCCACCCCGAAGGCGCTGCTCGCGCCGCACGCGATCGAGCGTCGTGCCCCGGGGCCCCGCGACGTGCTGATCGACATCGCCTACTGCGGCGTCTGCCACTCCGACATCCACCAGGCGCGCGACGAGTGGGGCGGCGGCGGCATCTTCCCGATGGTGCCCGGCCACGAGATCGTCGGCCACGTGGCCGAGGTCGGGGTCGAGGTTGCCGGGTTCGCGGTCGGCGACGCGGTCGGCGTCGGCTGCTTCGTCGACTCCTGCCGCCGCTGCGCGCAGTGCACCGCCGGCGAGGAGCAGTTCTGCGAGCAGGACATGACCGCGACCTACAACGGCATGGAACGCGACGGCGTGACCCCTACCCACGGCGGCTATTCGACACGGATCACCGTCGACCAGGACTACGTGCTGAGGATCCCGGCCGGCATGCCGCTGGACCGCGCGGCGCCACTGCTGTGCGCGGGCATCACCACCTACTCGCCGATGAAGCACTACGGCGTCCATTCCGGCGACCGGGTGGCGGTGGTTGGGCTGGGCGGGCTGGGCCACATGGCGGTCAAGATCGCGCGCGCCATGGGTGCGGAGGTTACTGTCCTCAGCACATCCGAAGGCAAGCGCGACGATGCGCTGGCGCTGGGCGCGCACGCGTTCGCCGCGACCGGCGACAAGGGGACCTTCAAGCGGCTGGCGAAGACCTTCGACAAGATCATCGACACCGTGTCCGCCGCGCACGACTACAACGCCTACCTGTCGCTGCTGAAGACCGACGGCACCATGATCCTGCTCGGCGTGCCGGACGCGCCGGTGCCGCTGGCCGCCGGCGCGCTGATCATGCAGCGACGCAAGCTAGGCGGGTCGCTGATCGGCGGTATCCGCGAGACCCAGGAGATGCTGGACTTCTGCGCCGAGCATGACATCGCGTCGGATATCGAGTTGATCGACATCGCGCAGATCAACGAGGCCTACGAGCGGATGATCAGGGGCGACGTGCGCTACCGCTTCGTCATCGACCTGGCGACGCTGGACCAGGCCGCCTGACGCCGCGGGCGCTGCGAGCGGCCTCAGCGCGCCGCCCGTACCCGGTGACCGCCGCGCAGCACCAGCCACGCGGTCTGCGCCGCCAGCGCCACGGCGATCGCCGCGGCGATCCACGCCGCGGTGTCGGCGCCGGCCAGCGTCGACGCCGACTGCGCGCGGTATACCGCCACCAGCCCCCACAGCGCGACCGCGGCGAACACGACGTTGCCGCGCATGCGCTGGTTGGCCCACAGCAGCAGCGCGGCGGCCGCGGCAAACAGCGCCGCGCTCCACGGCAGCATGTCGTCGGTGGGCAGCAGCCGGTAGGCCACCGCCACCTGTGCGGTGTTGAGGAACGCGGCAAGCGCCAGCCAGCCCGCGTGCAGCGATACCGGTACCGTGGCCCAGAGCGCCTGTCCACGTGCCGGCGCCGGGTCGCGCGCCAGCACCAGCGCGCAGTACAGCAGGCACGCCAGCGCCGCCCAGATGATCGCCAGCGCCAGCCAGAACAGCTGCAGGGTGAATACCGGCATCCACGCCGCGGTCAGCGCGAAGCCGGCGATCGCGGCGGGGCGGATGCGCGCCAGGGTGGTGTTGTCGCGCTGCGCGGCCCGCAGCTGCCAGCCGGCAAACGCGATGTCGAGCAGGAAGATCAGCCCCCAAACCGAGAACGCATAGCCGGCCGCGACCAGCAGCGTCGGATAGCGGTCGGAGATCTCGCTGTTGGTGGGTCCCAGGCTGCCGGTCTGCGACAGCCACGCGACCAGCGGCATGGCGAGGGCGGCGAGCATCAGCAGCAGGCGCATGGGGTTCTCCGGGATGGGGTGGAAGGGACGCGTGGCGCGGATGGTGGCGCAGGCGGGATGAAGCCGGCGCAGGCGGGCGTCGCTGCTAGCATGCGTCGCCGATCGTACGCTGTAGCCTGCCAGGGGCATCCGCGTCGCGCCGGCGACAATCCGCCGCAGACCAGGCACCGGCCGATGGCGCCGCAGTCGCGTCTCGCAACGAGGTGCCGATGCACGACAACCCTGCCGCCGCCGACCGCCGCATCGCGCCTGCCGGTATGGAAGCCGATCGCCCGTCGCCGGCGGACCGCGATCGCCGCCGCGCCGCGATCGCGATGCTGTGCGCCGTGGCCGCCTTCGCGGCGATGGACGCCTGCCTCAAGCTGCTGTCGCCGCATTACCCGGCGCTCCAGGTCGCCTCGCTGCGCGGGCTGGTGGCGCTGCCGATCGTGCTGGCATGGGCAATGGCGACGGTCGGCCTGCGCGCGCTGGCGCGCGTGCACTGGCGACTGCACCTGCTGCGCGGCGCGCTGGGCGTGGTGTTCATGACCGCCTTCGTCTACGGCCTGCGCACGCTGCCGCTGTCGACGGCGTACGCGATCACCTTCGTCGGCCCGCTGCTGGTGACCGCAATGGCGGTGCCGCTGCTGCGCGAGCGCGTGGGGCCGCGGCGCTGGACCGCGATCGCGCTCGGCCTGGTCGGCGTGCTGGTGGTGCTGCGCCCCGGCGGCGGCGGGGTCGGCACCCTGGCCGGGCTGGCGGTGCTGCTGGCGACCGTCTGCTACGCCGCCGCGGTGATCACCACCCGGCTGCTGGCGCAGCGCGACAGCGCGCAGGCGCTGGTGTTCTGGTTCCTGGCCGCGATCGCAGTGGGTGCGGGCCTGCTGGCGCTGCCGGAGTGGCGACCGGTGCGCATGGAGCACGCGGGGCTGCTGTTCGGCGTCGCGGTGGCCGGCACGCTTGGCCAGGTGGCGCTGACACGCGCGTTCAGCCTCGGCGAGGCGTCGCTGGTGGCGCCGCTGGAGTACACCGCGCTGCTGTGGGTGGTGGGGCTGGATCTCGCGCTGTGGGGCGTGCTGCCCGATGCCGCCACCTGGACCGGGGCGGCGATCATCGTCGCCAGCGGCCTGTACCTGCTGCGGCGCGAGCGGGTGCGTCCGCTGAAGCGCGCGCCCGGCCCGCACTGAGGGCGCCGCCGTGCCGCTGCTGCTGCTGTTCCCGCTGCTCGCCGTCGTCGTCGCCGCGCTGTGGGTGGTGTTGCTGCCGCTGACGCTGCGCCAGCGCTACCGTGCCGGCAGCGCACGGCGGCGCGCCCATGGCTGGGTGCTGCGCGTCAACGCGTGGGTGCTGTCGCTGTCGCTGCCGACCTTCGTCCTGACTGCCTGGCTGGCCGGCAGGTGGAGCCCGGAGGCGCTGCCCGACGCCGGCATCGGCCTCGCGCTGGGCGTCGTGGTGGGGTTGGCCGGGGTGGCGCTGCTGCGGATCGAGCACGACGACGAGCGGCTGTACTACACGCCCAACCGCTGGCTGACGCTGCTGCTGACGCTGGCGGTGGCGCTGCGCATCCTGCTGGGGGTGTTCTGGACGTGGCGGCGCGCCTCCGGCGCCGACGCCGGCGCGGCGGGGTGGGAGCTGTGGCTGGACGCCGGCGGGCTGTGGACGGTGGGCGGGCTGCTGCTCGGGTATGCGGCGACGCTGGCGGTCGGCCTGCACCGGCGCGTTGCGCGCCGGCGGCTCCGCTGAAGTCGTGGCACGTCCGTCGAGCATCGGGGTCCCGCCACCTTCGGACATGGAAAAGGCGGACCCGTGGGCCCGCCTTCCGTTTCCACGCGATGAAGGGAGGGCTCAGAAGCGGGCGCCGATGCCCACGCCCAGCATTATCGGGTTCAACTTCGCGTCGCCGGCCTTCGCACCGTCCAGGTTGATGTCCGAATCGCCGTGGAAGTAGCGCGCATCGGCGCGGGCGAACCAGGTCGGGGTGATGTTGAGGTCCATGCCGACCGTGGCCATCGCGCCCTTGGTCGTTTCCACGCCCAGGCGCTGGCCGTCGGTGGGGCCACCGGCGACGGCGGATTCGCCGCTGTAGTTGGTCTCGTGGTAGCCGAGGCCGACGAACGGACGCACGATGTTGTCGATGTCACCGAAGCGGTACTGGCCGCTGAGCGAGTAGGGCTGTGCATCCAGATAGCCGACGCGGGTGCCGTCGCTGCCGTTGATGCGGTGGCCGATGCCGTCGGCGGCCCAGGCCTCGATGCCGATGTTGTCGTTGACGTGGTAGGTGACGCCGAGCGTCGGCGTGCCCTCGCCCTCGAGCTCGACGCGGGTGGCGCCGATCTGCGGGTTGCGGGTGGGCTCGGACATCGCGTAGCCGCCGACGACGGAGACGCGCTTGCCAGCGGCGGAGCCGTCGCCGCCCATCTGCTGGGCGAAGGCGGTGGGGGCGATCGCCAGTGCGACGGCGGCGGTCAGGGAAAGCGTGCGAAAGGACAGCATGGGGAAGTTCTCCAGGTGAATTGTTGTGGTGCCCCTTGGAGAGGGCGCCGCCACCGTATCCATCGCGCGATGAACCAGGGCGGGCCGGAGGTCCCCGCAACGGTGCATCCGTGACGCACGATTCATCCTCCCCGATCGGTGCCTGGTTCCACCCGTCGCGCGATGCACGCGTGGAACCAGGACGGCATCGGCCGCATTGGACAGGGTGTACACCGGCCCGGTCGTCGCACTGCGGTTGGCGCTGCCGGCGCATGCGGCCACAATAGGAGTCCCCCTGCATCGCGGAGAGCCGGATGGCCAACCCCCAGGAAGCTCGCGTTCCCGACATCGGCGGTTACGACGATGTGCCGGTGATCGAGGTGCTGGTGGCCGTCGGCGACACCGTGGCCAAGGACCAGGGACTGGTGACGCTGGAATCCGACAAGGCGACGATGGAAGTACCGGCGCCGTTTGCCGGCACGATCACCGAGCTGAGGGTCAAGGTGGGCGACACGCTTTCGGAAGGCGGCGTGGTGGCGGTCATCGATGCGGCCGGCGAGGCCGACGCCGCGGCGGGCGCCGAAGGCTCCAACGGGTCCGCAGCGCCTGATGCCGATGCCAAGCCGTCGGACAAGGCGGACGCGACTCCGACCGGCGCCTCCAGCGCCGCGCCCGATGCACCGGTCGCCGCCAGGTCGCAGGCGGCGCCGGCGGCCGCCGAAGGCGGCGCCTCGCCAGAGGACGGCGCCGGCGACGTGCAGGAGGCGCGCGTGCCCGACATCGGCGGCTACGACGACGTGCCGGTGATCGAGGTGCTGGTGGCCGTCGGCGACACCGTGGCCAAGGACCAGGGGCTGGTGACGCTGGAATCCGACAAGGCGACGATGGAGGTCCCGGCGCCGTTCGCCGGCGTCGTGCGCGAGCTGATGGTGAAGGTCGGCGACACGCTGTCGGAAGGCGCGGTGGTCGCGATGATCGAAGCCGATGCCGAAGCTGGCGATGCCGCGGTCAGCAAGGCGCCGGCGGCGACTGCCGCCACGCCCGCGCGCGACGCCGGCAAAAGCGACAACGGCGATGCCGGCGTCGAGCCCGTCGCCGTGTCGGGCGCCAGGGACCACGTCGCGCAGGCATCGGTCGACGGCCGGTCCGGCGCGGCCCCGGCGGGGGCCGTCAATCCGCCGGTGCGCT
>LXQJ01000028.1:63172-72680 GCA_001683895.1 Luteimonas sp. ANT-B3E
CCAGCGCGCTGATGCCGGACAAGGTGCCGTACGCGAGCCCCGCGGTGCGACTGTTCGCGCGCGAGCTCGGCGTCGACCTCGCCCGCGTTGGTGGCAGCGCCAAGGGCGGTCGCATCACCCGCGAAGACGTGCAGGCGTTTGTGAAGTCGGCGCTCAGGGACGGCGGCGCGGCGACCGCGGCGCCGGGCGCCGCGGGCGGCGGTCTCAGCCTGCTGCCGTGGCCGAAAGTGGACTTCGCGAAGTTCGGCGAGGTCGAGGAGGTGCCGCTGAGCCGCATCCAGAAGATTTCCGCGGCCAACCTCGCGCGCAACTGGGCAATGATCCCGCATGTCACGCAGCACGACGATGCTGACATCACCGACCTCGAGGCGCTGCGCGTGCAGCTCAACAGGGAACACGAGAAGGCCGGCATCAAGCTGACCATGCTCGCGTTCCTGGTCAAGGCCTCGGTCGCGGTGTTGAAACAGTACCCGCGCTTCAACAGCTCGCTCGACGCCGCCGGAGAGACGCTGACGCTCAAAAAGTACTTCCACATCGGCTTTGCCGCCGACACGCCCAACGGCCTGGTTGTGCCGGTGATCCGCGACGCCGACCGGAAGGGCGTCATCGAGATCGCGCAGGAAAGCAGCGCACTGGCGAATAAAGCGCGCGACGGCAAGCTCGGCCCGGCCGACATGCAGGGCGGCTGTTTCTCGATCAGTTCGCTCGGCGGCATCGGCGGCACCAGCTTCACGCCGATCGTCAATGCGCCGGAAGTCGCGATCCTCGGCGTGTCGAAGTCGGCGATGCGGCCGGTCTGGGACGGCAACGCCTTCCAGCCGCGACTGGTGCTGCCGCTGTCGCTGTCCTACGACCACCGGGTCATCGACGGTGCGCTGGCCGCACGCTTCACCGCGACGCTGGCGCAGCTGCTGGGCGACATGCGACGGGTGCTGCTGTAAGCCGATGACGGCCGCAGCGGCAGGTCGCCAGCTCGACGCCGCCGGCGACCGCGTCCGCGACGTCGCCGCGCGCGGCGCCGAGGGGCTGCAGCCGCTGCTGGACGCGCCCCTGCTGCACGTGTCCGACATCAACATCACCCTGGGCGGGCTGCTGGTCGCGGCGGTCTCGATCGCGGTCGCATGGGTGCTTTCGCTGCTCGCGCGCCGCGCGCTGAAGCGCTACGGCGACCGCTACGCCAGCGCCAGCCCGTCGGCCATCTACACCATCTCCCGGCTCGTGCACTACGCGGTGCTGGTGATCGGGTTTCTGGTCGCGCTGGACGTGGCCGGGATTCCGATCGGCAAGTTCACGGTCTTTGCCGGGGCGCTGGGCGTCGGACTCGGGTTCGGCCTGCAGGCGATCTTCAGTAACTTCGTGTCCGGCCTGATTCTGCTGTTCGACCGCTCGCTGAAGGTCGGCGACTTTGTCGAGCTCGACGCCCAGGTGCGCGGCACGGTGCAGGCGATCAACATCCGCGCGACGCGGATCACCACCAACGACAACATCGACGTGCTTGTTCCCAACTCCGAGTTCGTGACCGGGCGCGTCGTCAACTGGACGCTGCACTCGTCGCTGCGTCGGATCCGGGTGCCGTTCGGCGTCGCCTACGGCGTCGACAAGGAGCTGGTGAAGAAGGCCGCGCTGGAGGCCGCGTCGCGGGTGCCGTTCACGCTGTCGATGGAGGGCGCGAACGCGCCCCAGGTATGGCTGGTCAACTTCGGCGACAGCGCGGTCGAGTTCGTGCTCGCGGTGTGGCTGGGCGAGGGCGCCGCGCGTCGCAACGCCGCCATCCAGGCGGCGTACCTGTGGGAGCTGGACACGTCGCTGAAGGCCTACGGGATCGCGATCCCGTTCTCGCAGCGCGATCTGCACCTGCGCAGCGCGTTCGGGCTGGAGGGCGACGCAGCGCTGGCCGCGCTGCGCGGGCGCGCCACGGACAACGGCAGCGCCGCGGACCGCGACGATGACGGCCGGCGCGTCGCGTCGGCGCCGGCGCCGGCGGCGCTCGATCCCGCCGAGCGCGCGGCGCTGTCGCGCAACGACGCGCAGGTCGATGCGCAGCGGGAGATGGATGCCGACCGCGTACTGGCCGAGACCGGCGACGACGCCACCCCAGCGGCATCCGTGAACGACCCCGGCGCTCCCGGTCCAGTACGTGGTCCTGGACCCGGTGCCCGCCCGTGAGCGCGTTGTCGACCTGGTCCGGCCCACCTTGCCGCCCCGACGCCGCGTCGTGGCCGCAACCCCCGATTCGCCCCTGGAGACACGCCCGATGGCCAATGCAGTTGAAGTGACGGTTCCCGACATTGGCGGCTACGACGATGTCCCGGTGATCGAGGTGCTGGTGGCGGTCGGCGATACCGTTGCCAAGGACCAGGGGCTGCTGACGCTCGAGTCCGACAAGGCGACGATGGAGGTGCCGTCTCCTGTGGCCGGCGTCGTCCGGGAACTGACGGTCAAGGTCGGCGATACCTTGTCGCAGGGCACGCTGGTGGCGCTTGTCGAGGCCGAAGCCGAGAGCGAGGACGGCGGCGCGGCCGGGGCGAAAGACCAGGGTGGTGGCGCGAAGAAGCAGGAGACGGCGGACAAGCCGGACGGGGCGTCCGATGCGGGCGCGCGACGACAGGGGTCCGCGCGCCCGCCCGCCGCGCCGGTAGCGCCATCGCCGGCGAAACCCGCCGAGCCGGCACCTGCCGACGCGCCGCGCGCGGCGGCGGCCAGCGGCCGCGAGCCCGACGGCACCTGCGCACTGGTCGTGCTCGGCGCTGGCCCCGGCGGCTACACGGCCGCGTTCCGCGCCGCCGACCTCGGCGTCGACACCGTGCTGGTGGAGCGCCACGAGCAGCTCGGCGGCGTCTGCCTCAATGTCGGCTGCATCCCGTCGAAGGCACTGCTGCACGTGGCCGCCGTGATCGACGAAGCCGCGCACGCCGCCGACATGGGGATCGCGTTCGGCAAGCCGAAGATCGCGCTCGACGGCCTGCGCGGGCACAAGGAGCGTGTGGTCGGCCAGTTCAACAAGGGCCTCGCCGGCATGGCCAAGCAGCGCAAGGTGCGCGTCGTCCACGGCGACGCGCGCTTCGTGTCGGCCAACGAGCTCGAGATCGGCGATGGCAAGGGCGGATCGCAGCTGCTGCGGTTCGAGCAGTGCATCATCGCCGCCGGCTCGCAGCCGCTGAAGCTGCCGGCGTTCCCGTGGGACGACCCGCGGGTCATGGACTCCACCGATGCGCTGCGCTTGGCCGACATCCCGGAGACCCTGCTGGTCGTCGGCGGCGGCATCATCGGGCTCGAGATGGCCACGGTGTACCGCGCGCTGGGCAGCGAGGTCACCGTGGTCGAGCTTGCCGACCAGCTGATGCCGGGCGCGGACCGCGACCTGGTCAAGCCGCTCTCCGACCGGCTGAAGAAGCAGGGCGTGGCGATCCACCTCAAGACCCGCGTGGTCGAGGCGACCGCCGCCAAGGCCGGCATCGCCTGCAGCTTCGACGGCGAAAGCATCCCCGACGTCAAACAGTACGCGCGCGTGCTGGTCGCGGTCGGACGCACGCCCAACGGCGGGCGCCTGGATGCCGACAAGGCCGGCGTCCAGGTCGGCGAGCGCGGCTTCATCGCCGTCGACGAGCAGATGCGCACCAACATTCCGCACATCTTCGCCATTGGCGACCTGATCGGGCAGCCGATGCTGGCGCACAAGGCCACCCACGAGGGCAAGCTGGCCGCGGAAGTCGCCGCCGGCGAGAACAGGGCCTGGGTCGCGCGAGTGATCCCGTCTGTTGCCTACACCGACCCGGAGATCGCGTGGGTGGGCGTCACCGAGAACGAGGCCAGGGCGAAGGGCCTCAAGGTCGGCGTCGGGAGGTTCCCGTGGGCGGCCTCGGCGCGCGCGGTGGGCAACGGCAGCGCGGAGGGCTTCACCAAGCTGCTGTTCGACGAGGCCACGCACCGGGTGATTGGCGGTGCGATCGTCGGCCAGCACGCGGGGGACCTGATCGCCGAGGTCGCACTGGCGATCGAGATGGGCGCCGAGGCCGCCGACATCGGCCACACCATCCATCCGCATCCGACGCTGTCGGAGTCGGTGGCGATGGCGGCGGAGGTGTACGCGGGCACCATCACCGACCTCTACATCCCGAAGAAGAAATAATCCCGGTCCCCCGACACGAGCGACCGCCATGCCCAAGCTGTTCGACGCCACGCACGACCGCGAGATCGGCGACATCGACGCCGACGACCTCGCCCTGCTGCAGCGCGCGCTGCCCGAGACCGCCAGCGGGCGCTGCGCGGTCGACAACGACAGTTTCCTGGCGCTGGTCGATGCCGGTGCCAGTGCGCGCCTGCTCGACGCGGTGAAATCGGTGCTCGACACCGAGCAGCAGGCGGAGATCCGCTGGCAGTAAGCCGGGTCGTCGCCGCGAGTCGCGGCCCCCGGCACCGTGCAGCCCGACCTCCGGCGCGAGGCCTTTGCCGTCGACGCGTGCGATGGAGCCGGCGGCCGGTGGTTCCGCGCGCACGGTGCCTTCAAGCTTCGCCCACGCCGCAGGGATCTTCAGCCTGACGCTGGGCGATGCGGGCTGCACCCTCGCAGAGTCCTGGACCAGGCTGCCGACCGCGCCCGGTGGATGGCCGGTGACGGGGCGGCACCTCGAGGAGGCCGCAAAAAGGGGAAGCCCCGGCGGGGAGACCGGGGCTTCGGGCGCGGCGGACAGGATCGACGAGGAAGACGCCCGTCGCGCCATGGCATGGACCCGGCTCGCGCGGCGAAGTTCCGCCGTCGCGGCAGCCGGTTCGCTCCGATCGTCCCGGGCCCATGCAAGATGCCGCCGCGGGGAAGCGGATTCCCCCACGAAATCAGGCGCTTGGCGGTTGTGACAGGAAAACCCGGGCTGCTATACTCCTGCGGCTCGACGGCGCGCTTTGCGACGTCCCGGCTCCATCGACAACCGCGGGAACCTCGGATGCTGAACTCCGTCGCCATCGGCCGGCGGCTGGCGCGGCGCGCGATGGTCTGGCAGGTGGCGACCGTGGCGCTGGTCGCGCTGGCGTTCCTTGCGCGGGGCCAGTCCGCGGCGCTGGCCGCCGGGCTCGGCGCCGCGGCCGTGGCGGGGGCGGCCTGGCTGTCGGCGCGGATCGCGCTCGGTGGCGGGGTGGCGCCGGCGGCGGAGGCGATGTTGCGGATGTTCGCGGGCATTGTCGCCAAGTGGGTGGTCGTGGTGGCTGTGTTGGTGGTCGCGGTCGGGCCACTCTCGCTGCCGCCGATGCCGCTTGTGGTGGGGGTGGTGGTGGGATTGCTGGTGCAGTTCGCGGCGATGCTGCGAGGCTGACGCCGGTCCGGCGTCCTGCCGGGGTGCGTTCACACATGGATTCAGCAGAGGGTTCAAGGGCATGGCGGGCGAGGCGGAACTGACTCCCACCGGATATATCCAGCACCACCTGCAGAACCTGACCTTCCAGGTGCAGGAAGGCGGCTTCTGGATGATCCACGTGGACACGCTGGTGACCGCGGTCGCGATGGGTCTCATCATGGTGTTCGCGTTCTGGCTCGCGACCCGCAACGCCACCGCCGGCGTACCTGGCAAATGGCAGGCGTTCGTCGAGATCCTGCTCGAGTTCGTCGACCGGCAGGCGCGCGACACCTACCACGGTTCCAGCAGGCTGGTGACGCCGATCGCGATCACGCTGTTCTTCTGGATCCTGCTGATGAACCTGCTGAAGATGATCCCGGCGGACTTCATTGCGTTGCCGCTGGAGCTGGTCGGCGTGCCGTACTGGAAGCCGGTGCCGACCGCCGACGTCAACGCGACGCTGGGCCTGTCGATCAGCGTGTTCTTCCTGACGCTGTTCTTCGCGATCCGCTCGAAGGGCTTCGGCGGGCTGGCCAAGGAGTTCCTGACCGCGCCGTTCGGCAAGTGGATGGTCCCGTTCAACCTGATCCTCAACACCGTCGAGTGGCTGAGCAAGCCGATCTCGCTGGCGATGCGGCTGTTCGGCAACATGTTCGGCGGCGAGATCGTGTTCCTTCTGATCTGGGTCCTGGGCGGCGCCGGCCTGCTCGGCGTGCTCGGCGGCGCCACGCTTGGCCTGGGCTGGATGCTGTTCCACCTGCTGGTGATCCCACTGCAGGCCTTCATCTTCATGATGCTGTCGATCGTCTACCTCAGCCTCGCCGAGGACAGCCACTGAGTTCCGCCCCGCCGCATCGCGTCCCACCCCTGCGACACACCCCATTCCCCTTCCTTACCACCCACTTGCAAGTCCGATCTGGAGAACACCATGGAATCCGTTACCGTCCTGACCAACCTCGCCCAAGTGCAGGCCTCCACCGTGCTGGCCATCGGCATCATGATCGGGCTCGCCGCGCTGGGCGCCGGCCTGGGCCTGGCCATCATGGCCGGCAAGTTCCTCGAGTCGGCCGCGCGCCAGCCCGAGCTGCTCCCGGTGCTGCAGGTCCGCATGTTCATCACCGCCGGCCTGATCGACGCCGCGTTCATCATCAGCGTCGCCGTCGGCCTGCTGTTCGCGTTCGCCAGCCCGTTCATCGCGCCGTTCACCGCGCAGCTCGGCGGCTGATCGCGCGCCGCATCGACGCCGCTGGCCGCAGGGCCGACGGTGTCGCAGGTGCCAGGGAGCGGTGCCCGTCGCGGGCCCGCTCCGTCCCATCACGACAGGCAGTACCGACCCCATGAACATTGGTCTGACCCTATTCGCCCAGGCGCTCGCCTTCGCGGGCCTGATCTGGATCATCGCCACCAAGATCTGGCCGCCGCTGCTGGCCGCGATCGAGGAGCGCCAGCAGAAGATCGCCGAGGGACTCGCCGCGGCCGACCGCAGCCACCGCGACCTCGCGCAGGCCCAGGAGAAGGCCGGCGACGCGATGAAGGAAGCGCGCGCCAAGGCCAACGAGATCATCGACCAGGCCCACGCGCGCGCCACCCAGATCATCGACGCTGCCAGGAACGACGCCATTGCCGAGGCCACGCGCCAGAAGACGCTCGCGCAGGCCGAGATCGACGCCGCTGCGACCCGGGCCCGCGAGGACCTGCGCCGCGAGGTGTCGGCGCTGGTCGTCAACGGCGCCGAAAAGGTGCTGCGCCGCGAGATCGACCCGGCGTCGCACCGCGCGCTGCTCGACGCACTCGCCGCCGAGATCTGACGATGAGTGAGTCTTCCACGCTCGCCCGCCCCTACGCCCGCGCCGCGTTCTCGCTGGCGCACGCCGGCGGCACGCAGGCCGACTGGTCGACGGCGCTGGCGTTCGCGGCGCAGGCCGCGGCCGACCCGAAGGTGTCGGCGATGCTCGGCCACCCGGCGCTGGCCGAGGCCGACGCGGTGGCGCTGCTGTCGCCGCCCGACGACACCGCACCCGGCGCCCGTGAAGGCTTCGGCAGTTTCCTGGGCGTGCTCGCGGCCAACCGCCGCCTGCCGCTGCTGCCGGAGATCGCGGCGCTGTATGCCGACCTGCGCGCCGAGCAGGAGCAGGTGGTGCGCGCGCGCATCACCTCCGCCGTGGCGCTGGGCGACGACGAACTGGCGACGCTCCGGGCGGCGCTGAAGCGGCGCTTCGGGCGTGAGGTCGAGATCGACACCGCGGTCGATGCGGCCCTGATCGGCGGCGCGGTCATCGACACCGGCGATGCGGTCATCGACGGCTCGGTGCGCGGCAAGCTGGCGCGCATGCAGTCGCTGCTGGCCGACTGACCACCCGCAACAAAAACACCCGCGCGCCGCAGAACGCGACGTACGACCAAGGAAAAGACGCCATGGCCTCCACCACGCTCAACCCCTCCGAAATCAGCGAACTGATCCGCCACCGCATCGAGAAGGTGCAGCTGGCCGCCGAGTCGCGCAACGAAGGCACCATCACCTCGGTCGCCGACGGCATCGTGCGCATCCACGGCCTGGCCGATGCGATGCAGGGCGAGATGATCGAGCTGCCCGCCGGCGACGACGGCAGCGCCAGCTACGCGCTGGCGCTCAACCTCGAGCGCGACTCGGTCGGCGCCGTGGTGCTGGGCGACTACGAGCACCTGCGCGAAGGCGGTGTCGCCAAGACCACCGGCCGCATCCTCGAGGTGCCGACCGGTCCCGAGCTGCTCGGCCGCGTGGTCAACGCGCTCGGCGAGCCGATCGACGGCAAGGGTCCGATCAACGCTGCGCAGACCGCGCCGGTCGAGACCATCGCCCCGGGCGTCATCGCGCGCAAGTCGGTGACCCAGCCGGTGCAGACCGGCTACAAGACCATCGACGCGATGATCCCGATCGGCCGCGGCCAGCGCGAGCTGATCATCGGCGACCGCCAGACCGGCAAGACCGCGGTGGCGATCGACGCGATCATCAACCAGAAGCACAGCGGCATCAAATGCATCTATGTCGCCATCGGGCAGAAGAACAGCTCGATCGCCAACGTCGTGCGCAAGCTCGAAGAGCACGACGCGATGGCGCACACCATCATCGTCGCCGCGGCCGCCGCCGAGTCGGCCGCGATGCAGTTCATCGCGCCGTACGCCGGCTGCACCATGGGCGAGTACTTCCGCGACCGCGGCGAGGACGCGCTGATCATCTACGACGACCTGTCCAAGCAGGCCGTGGCCTACCGCCAGATCTCGCTGCTGCTGCGCCGCCCGCCGGGCCGCGAAGCGTATCCGGGCGACGTGTTCTACCTGCATTCGCGCCTGCTCGAGCGCGCTGCGCGCGTCAACGAGGACTACGTCGAGAAGTTCACCAACGGCGCGGTCACCGGCAGGACCGGCTCGCTGACGGCGCTGCCGATCATCGAGACCCAGGCCGGCGACGTGTCGGCGTTCGTGCCGACCAACGTGATCTCGATCACCGACGGCCAGATCTTCCTCGAGACCGACCTGTTCAACGCCGGCATCCGCCCGGCCGTGAACGCCGGCATCTCGGTGTCGCGCGTCGGCGGCGCGGCGCAGACCAAGATCATGAAGAAGCTCTCGGGCGGCATCCGCATCGCGCTCGCCCAGTACCGCGAGCTCGCCGCGTTCGCGCAGTTCGCCTCCGACCTCGACGAGGCCACGCGCAAACAGCTGGAGCGCGGCCAGCGCGTGACCGAGCTGATGAAGCAGAGGCAGTACGCGCCGATGTCGGTGTCGGGGCAGGCGCTGTCGATCTACGCCGTCGACAAGGGCTACATGGACGACGTGCCGGTCGCGAAGATCGGCGCGTTCGAGGAGGCGCTGCACGCGCACTTCGCCAACACGTCTGGCGAACTGATGGGTCGTGTCGACGACAGCGGCGACTGGAACGACGACATCGAGGGCGCCTTCAAGAAGGGCATCGAGGAGTTCAAGACGACCGGTTCCTGGTAAGCGACAGCCTTCGGGGCGCCTTGGCGCCCCGATACGGACACCGAGGCGCGCTTCGCGCCCAGGTATGTACACGGGGCGCCGCGCGCGCCCCTGCAAGCACACAGCGAGAAAGCGAATGGCCGGCGGCAGGGAAATCAAAACCAAGATCAAGAGCGTGCAGAACACCCGCAAGGTGACGCGCGCGCTGGAGATGGTCTCGG
>LXQJ01000029.1:0-76458 GCA_001683895.1 Luteimonas sp. ANT-B3E
GAGGGTGTCAGAAATTTTGTGTGCGGGGCAGAACATAACCATGCCCAGGAGCATGTATGCCACGCAAGAAGAAGTTGACCCCCGGCGCCACGCCGGGACCGGAAATCCCCAAAGAGCTGCTTGAGCGGCTGGTGCCGGGGCCGATGACAGCCGACGGCTTCGAGTCGATGTTCAAGCAGTTCAAGAAGGCGTTCATCGAGCGCGCCCTGGGCGCCGAGCTCGACGCCCATCTGGACAGCGACGAGGGCGCCGCCGGCCGGGGTGGTGGCAACCACCGCAACGGCCGCAGCGGCAAGACGGTGCTCACCGACGACGGCCCGGTGCGGGTGGAGATCCCGCGCGACCGGGCCGGGACCTTCGAGCCGCAGCTGATCCCCAAGCATGAGCGCCGGTTTGCCGGTTTTGACGACAAGATCGTGTCGATGTACGCCCGCGGCATGACCGTGCGGGAGATCCAGGGCCACCTGGCCGAGATGTACGCGGTGGAGGTGTCGCCCGAGTTCATCAGCAAGGTCACCGACGCGGTCCTGGCCGAGGTGACGGCCTGGCAGGCCCGGCCGCTGGAAACGATGTATCCGGTGGTGTTCTTCGACGCGCTGCGGGTGAAGATCCGCGAGGACGGCGTGGTGCGCAACAAGGCGATCTATCTGGCGCTGGGTGTGCTGGCCGACGGCACCCGCGACATCCTGGGGCTGTGGATCGAGAACACCGAGGGCGCGAAGTTCTGGATGAAGGTGTTCAACGACCTCAAGACGCACGGCGTCAACGACATCCTGATCAGCGTGACCGACGGCCTCAAGGGGCTACCCGAGGCGCTGGAGGCGGTGTTCCCGGCCACCACGCTGCAGACCTGCATCGTGCACCTGATCCGCAACAGCCTGGACTACGCCAGTTGGAAAGACCGCAAGGGGCTGGCCGCCGCGCTCAAGCCGGTTTACACCGCCGCCAGCGCCCAGGCCGCGGAGGCGGCCCTGGACGACTTCGAAGCCGGGCCATGGGGCGGGCGTTTCCCGACCGTGGTCGCGTCCTGGCGGCGGGCTTGGCCACGGGTGGTGCCATTCTTCGCGTTCCCGCCCGACGTGCGCAGGATCATCTACACCACCAACGCCATCGAGAGCGTGCATGCGCGGCTACGCAAGATCATCAAGACGCGAGGGCACTTTCCCAGCGACGAGGCGGCCAGCAAACTCATCTGGCTGGCCCTACGCAACATCACGGCCGACTGGCGCCGCGCCACCCGGGAATGGAAGGCCGCCATGAACCAGTTCGCGATACTCTACGAAGACCGATTCACGCTGGCACGGACCTGACACGCACTGACTGACGAAACGGACCAAAGCGTCTCACACACAAAAAATCGGACACGTCCGGTGCTGCGCTCGGACAACGGACCGGAATTTCTCGGACAAGCATTCACCGGCTGGACCAAGGTCAGCGGCGTGGCGATCCAGTGCATTCAACCCGGCAAGCCCAACCAGAACGCGTCCGTCGAACGCTTCAATCGAACATTCCGCGAGGAAGTACTCGACCAACATCTCTTCGCCCGCCTACAGGACGTTCGCGAGGCCGCTCACTGACGGCCTCCGTGTGCTAAAGGGCGCCGAGCATCTGAAGCTCTATCAGTTCAACACGCTGACAGCGAACACTATTTCTGCTCTATCTGCGGCATCTACACCCATCACCAGCGGCGCTCCAGGCCAAACGAGTACGGTTACAACGTCGGCTGCCTCGCTGGCGTCGATCCCTTCGCGATTCAGGATGTTCCGACCAATGACGGCATCAACCATCCAGCGGATCGGCATCATCCCTGATAGTTCGCTGAAGCCGAGGCCGCTTCATGGATCGGCCTCGTGCAGGCGTCACGCCCTACCTGCATCCCATGCGCGCACTTGAGACAAGAATTCCGCCGCCTATTGTCATGGTGTTGGCCGGGGCAATCGGCTGGCTCGCCTCGCGCTGTCTCCCAGCGCTCTCGCTCCCGCTGCCGTTCAACAAGGTCTTGGTCATCAGCCTGGCGACGGCTGGCATCGCGCTCAACCTCCTTCCCAAGCTGGCTTTTGCGCGTGTGTCGACTACCGTCAATCCACTTCGCCCAGCTTCCAGCACATGCCTTGTGACATCGGGCATCTATCGCTACACGCGCAACCCCATGTACCTCGGCCACAGCGTCATTCTTCTTGCCTGGGCGGTGTTCCTGCACAACGCGGCGGCGTTCTCGACCGTCCCTGTCTTCATGCTCTATATCTCACGGTTCCAGATACAGCCGGAAGAAAAGCATCTCGCCGTCCGCTTCCCGGGCGCCTACGCTGCCTTCCGTCAACGCACCCCGCGCTGGCTATGATGGAAACAGTCCATTCAAGCCGAACCGGGTTTGCGGGCCGGCCGCATGCAGGCGTCGGAGGGATGGAGTCTACGGCACAATGAACCTTGCTCTGTTCGACTTCGACGGCACGATTACCGTACGGGAGATGTTCCCGGCTTTCATGCAGCTTGCAGTCGCGCCCCGCCGCCTCGCAGCTGGCAAGGTGCTCCTGGCGCCACTGATTGTCGGATATAAGCTGGGGTTCGTGTCGGGCACCGTTGTCCGGGCCGCAATCGTCAAGTTCGGATTCGCTGGCGTGCCTCTCGCCGTCCTGGACGCTCACGGCTCGACTTTCGCCCAGTCGGCATTGCCTCCAGTGCTGCGCCCGCAAGCCCTTGAACGCATCCACTGGCATAAGAGTCAAGGCGATACGGTCGTGGTGGTCTCGGGGGCATTCGATACCTACCTGCGCCACTGGTGCCGAACGCACCAGATCGAGCTCATCTGTTCTTCCCTGGAGCACAGGGACGGCGTGCTGACCGGTCGCTATCTCGGGCGTCAATGCGTTCTGGGGGAGAAGGCGCGGCGTGTCATGGAAGCCTATGACCTCTCACGCTACACCCGCATCTATGCGTACGGTGACACCAGGGAAGATATGGAGCTGCTTGCGCTGGCCCATGAGCGGTACTATCGGTGGCAACGGATACTCGCGTGACTGCCGGCGCGGGCTCAGACACTTCATTCAAGCCAAACGGGCCCGGCAGATTGGTCAGTTTCGGGCGCCACGTGGCGCGGGAGGATCGTGGCGCATGCGACAAGCGATTGCCCATCTCTCGCTGCTCGTCCGTGACTACGACGAGGCCATCGACTTCTACGTCGGTGTGCTCGGCTTCCAGCTCATTGAGGATGCTTGCCGGCCAGAGCAAAGCAAACGGTGGGTTGTCGTGGCGCCTTTCGGCAGCTCAGGCGCCTCGGTTGTTCTGGCGCGGGCATCTTCGCAAGAGCAGCTCGCGATGGTCGGCAACCAGATAGGCGGCAGAGTGTTCCTGTTCCTGCAAACAGACGACTTCTGGCGCGACTACGATCGCTTTGTCGCAGCGGGCGTCATCTTTGCAAGGCCGCCCGCCGTGCAGCCATACGGCACGGTAGCAGTGTTCTAGGACCTTTACGGCAATCTGTGGGATCTGCTGCAATACAACGAGTCGGCCCCCTACACGCTAGGAGCTGCTTGAGAATTCATAGGAGACGGCTCCGCTTTCCGGGTTGGCTCAAGTAATGGATCAGATGCTCGAACCAGTACGCATGCGCACCACGAACCTCGACCTTCGACCGTTCACGCTGGATGATGCAGAGGCGTACTGGCCTCTCGTGTCGCTTCCAAACGTCCTTAGGTACACCGGTGAAGAACCGCAGACGTCGCTTGACGCGGTTCGCCAGATTCTGCTGACTCGTCCGCTCAGGGACTATTCCGTTCATGGCTTTGGACGTATGGCATGCATCGAAAGGGCAACAGGCCGGCTGGTTGGTTTCAGCGGTCTGAAGTATCTCGAAGACCTGCGAGAGGTGGATATCGGCTACCGCTTCCTGCCTGACTGCTGGGGAAAAGGGTATGCCACCGAGAGCGCCCGAGCACTCATGCAGGTGGGTGCCGCGGAGCACGGCATCGAACGCGTTATCGGACTGGTGGAGCCGCAGAACATCGCTTCAGCGCGAGTGCTGGGCAAGCTCGGCCTTGCTTTCGCGTGCAAGGTAAGGGTGGACGATAGCGTCGCCGAGTTGGATCTGTATGCGCGACCCGGGACCGGTCCCAGCAGTTGATTACAACCCGAAGCGCTTCGCGGATCAGCCTTGGCACCGGCGTGAGCCGCCATCTCTCGATCTTGCCGGGTGAGAGACACCCTCGAGCTATTACGCGTCCTCAATCCGGCCAGGCTGCGTCCGCACTGTTCCCTTGTTCGATCGCTTGCCAAGCTGTGGCATCCTCATCTCATCGCCGAGGCTGCTGGTCGGCTCGACTCGGACGGTGAGCCCGATGGATAAGTTGTCTGGGCTCGAAGAGAACCCTGCGGTTGGCGGTCTCTCCTTTCGACTCGCCCGCACCGATGATCTGTCAGAGCTTGTACGGATGCTCGCTGACGACAAGCTCGGTGCCCAGCGAGAGGTCTGGTCTTCTCCGCCTGTGACTGGCTACGTGGAAGCATTTGAAGCAATCGTGGCCGACCCGAACAACGAGCTGGTCGTTGCAGTGATCGATGAGGCGATTGTAGGCATGCTCCAGATCACCTTCATTCCGTACCTTACCTATCAGGGTCGCTGGCGCGCGCTGGTTGAAGGCGTGCGCGTCTCTTCGGATACAAGGTCGCACGGCATTGGCACCGCATTGCTCAGGCGAGCAATCGAGCGCGCTCGGGAGCGGAACTGCGTGATGGTTCAACTCACCACCGACCGTTCACGACAGGATGCGCAGCGATTCTACGAGCGCTTGGGCTTCGTGTCGTCGCACGACGGCATGAAGCTTCACCTCTAGTGCCAGACAACCATTCGAGTCGACCGCACCTCGTGGGTTGGCTGAGTGCAGCGTGTGGTCGCAAGCGGAGATTCCTGTGAACCTCAACCAAGTTGCGCTCCCGGTCGCCGACTTTGATCGCTCGGTCTCCTTCTATCGCGACATGGGCTTTACGCTCATCGTTCACGCTCCAGCGCGCTACGCACGATTCGAGTGCACCGAGGGCAGCTCGACTTTCTCACTTCATGCGGCCACTTGCCCAATGGGTAACACCGGAGTTGTCGTGTACTTCGAGTGCTCCGATCTGGACGAGCGGGTCGAGTGCCTCATTGCGTCTGGTTTCGAGTTCACGCAACGCCCCACGGATGAGCGCTGGCTTTGGCGGGAAGCCCGTCTCAGTGATCCGTCCGGTAATGTGATCTGTCTGTATTGGGCCGGCGAGAATCGCAGAAACCCGCCTTGGCGCGCTGCGGTCCAGGAATTCGGCTCAAACTGAAACCCTTTCACGTCCAGATCTTGTTCATGAGGTAGCACGCATGGAAGGGGTCAGCCACATCACCTTCATCGTTCGTGACTTGGAGCGCATGTCGACATTTCTGTGTGAGGGGCTTGGCGCGCGTGAGGTGTATGACAGTGCAGGGCGCAACCACTCTCTCTCGAGGGAAAAGTTCTTCTTGCTTGGCGGGGTGTGGCTCGCTGCCATGGAGGGGGAGCCTCCCTCAGAGCGGTCGTATCAGCACATTGCGTTCGCAGTTGCTGGTGACGATCTGGCTGCCTACCAATCGCGCCTTGAATCGATTGGCGTCGAGATCCGGCACCCCCGCAGTCGCACTGACGAAGAGGGCCAGTCTCTCTATTTCTACGATTTCGACAATCATCTGTTCGAGTTGCACACGGGGACCCTAAAGGCGCGACTCGCCGCATACGGCGCTGGAAGCTAACAGTACTTCCCGGTCGAAACCCGTTGGCGAGCGACCTTGTTTCAGCCGCTGGATGGCGCCGGCGGGGCCATGGCGGCTATTTGGCGCGATGCTGTCGTGGCGTCGAGCGCGAGGCCACCCCAAGCTCTGTTGGCCAATTCAACGAGTCCGGAGAGATCACATGGAGTCACAAATGAAGATTGACGGAAATGCTGTAAGGGCTATACGTGAGGAGAGGTCCTGGTCGCAGGAGCATCTGGCAAACGCGGCCGGCCTCAGCGCACGCACGATACAAAGAATCGAGGCCGACGGCGTCGGCTCATCTGAGACCCGGCTGGCCCTCGCCGGAGCGTTTGGCGTCTCGGTGTCGAGTCTTGCTCCGTCTTCGGACATCGACTTGGCTGCTTTGGCAGGCTTTTACCGCGGTCGGATCTTTGGCTGGGTTGGCTGGTGCACGGGGGCTGCTGGAGCGCTCGCCGGGATTACCAGCGGAGTGCTTGCAGGTAGCGTGTCTATGGGACAGGCAGGTGCCGCCCTGGGCGTAGCAGGTGCAGGCCTGGGCATCTTTGCTGCTCTGATGGGTCACTTGCAGTATCGGGTGCGCGCTCGAGTGGCTGTAGGCTAGCAAGTGCCTCTGGTGTGGGCGCGGTAGTGGCGGTGGAGCCGGTGGAAGCATCGGTTGCGATACGCTGCGCATCTTGAGGGGATCGTTCCAGCGATCGTTCGCTCTGAAATGGTCGATCCGTATGTGATTGATTTTGAAGGCATCTGGCGGGTGAGGTCCGACTCCCTTTCACCCGTCCCAACAACAGCGCGGCGGCGTCCTGACAGGGGTGCCGCCGTTTCCATTACAGCCCGGGGGCTGGCTAACCAGGTGCACGCAGGTGGCGCAGCGATGATCGTGCTTGGCTGGCGGGAATGGGTGGCGCTGCCCGCACTTGGGCTGGACTGCGTGCGCGCCAAGGTCGACACCGGTGCGCGCAGCTCGGCGCTCCACGTCGACGCGCAGTGGCGTTATGTCGAGGGGGGGGCGCCGTGGGTGGGGTTCCGCCTGCATCCGGCGCGCAGCACAGGCGAGGCCGCCGAATGCCGTGCGCCGCTGGTGGACGAGCGCGAGGTGTCGGACTCCGGCGGCCACCGCACGCGCCGCGTGTTCCTGCACACGACGCTGGCGCTTGCCGGGCAGGTGCGCGACATCGAGGTCAACCTCTGCCATCGAGGCGGGATGCGGTTCCCGATGCTGCTTGGGCGCAGTGCGATCACGGGCGCGTTCACCGTCGACCCCGCACAGTCGTCGGTCCACGGCCGCCCGCCGCACTGCCATCCACGGACTCCCGCATGAAGCTCGCCATCCTGTCGCGCAACAGCAAGCTGTACTCGACCCGCCGGCTGATCGAGGCGGCGCGCGTGCGCGACCACAGCGTGCGCGTGCTGGACCCCCTGCGCTGCTACATGCGCATCAGCGAGGCGGGGTTCGACCTGCGCTACAAGGGCCTGCCCATCGCCGGCTATGGCGCGGTGATCCCGCGCATCGGCGCGTCGGTCACGCGCTACGGCAGCGCGGTGCTGCACCAGTTCGAGCTGATGGGCACCTACACCCCGAACACGTCGTCGGCGATCGCGTCGGCGCGCGACAAGCTGCGCTGCCACCAGCTGCTCGCAGCGCGCGGGATCGGCCTGCCGGTGACGGTGTTCGGCGACAACCCCGACGATACCGTCGACCTGCTGGCGATGCTCGGCCCGCCGCCGCACGTGATCAAGCTCAACGAGGGCACCCAGGGCGCGGGCGTGATGCTCACCGAGAAGCCGTCCGCGTCGCGCAGCGTGATCGAGGCGCTGCGCGGGCTGTACGCCAATTTCCTGGTGCAGGAGTTCATCGGCGAGGCCGAGGGTGCGGACCTGCGCTGCTTCGTGGTCGGCGAGCGCGTGGTGGCGGCGATGCGGCGCACGGCGTCGCCCGGCGATTTCCGCTCCAACCTGCACCGCGGCGGCAGCGCCGAGGCGGTGGTGCCCGACGCCGCCGAGGTCGAGGTCGCGGTGCGCGCGGCGTCGGTGCTGGGCCTGGGGGTCGCCGGTGTCGACCTGATCCGCGCCGCGCGCGGCCCGCTGGTGCTCGAGGTCAACGCCTCGCCCGGACTGGAGGGCATCGAGCAGTCGACCGGTGTCGACATCGCGGGTGCCATCGTGGACTACGTCGCCGCGCAGGCGGCGGTGCACGCCGCGGCGCTGCCGCGCCGCCCGCGGCGCCGCGCCGCGCGCGCGGACGGGTCGCCGCGTCGCTTAACGACGTTTTAATTGGCGCGGGCGTAGCGTCCGCGAGGCTACGGCATGCCACGCAGGTGTCCCTGCAGGCGCGACGTTCGACGATGGTGGCAGCACTCCATTGGGCCCGGCCGACTCCCCCGTCGCCCGGGCCGTTCTTTGCCCGCCCCGGTACGTGGCGGGCGTCGCGCCGGTGAGCCGCAAACGCTGTGACAGAATCCCGGGTTCGGCCACGCGGAACGCCACCACGCGACGCGGGTCACAGTGGCCGCGCACGGCGCGCCATCCCCTCCAGCAAAAGGACTCCGCCAGATGCGCATCCTCGTCATCGAAGACAACCAGGACATCGCCGCCAACCTCGGCGACTATCTCGAGGATCGCGGCCACACCGTCGACTTCGCCGCCGATGGCGTGACCGGCCTGCACCTGGCGGTGGTCCACGACTTCGACGCCGTGGTGCTGGACCTCAACCTTCCGGGCATGGACGGGCTGGAGGTCTGCCGCAAGTTGCGCAACGACGCCCGCAAGCAGACCCCGGTGCTGATGCTGACGGCGCGCGACAGCCTGGACAACAAGCTTGCCGGCTTCGATTCCGGCGCCGACGACTACCTGGTCAAGCCGTTCGCGCTGCAGGAGGTCGAGGTGCGGCTCAACGCGCTGGCGCGCCGCGGCAAGGGCGTACAGACACGCGTGCTCGAGGTCGCCGACCTGGAATACAACCTCGACACGCTGGAGGTGCGTCGCGGCGGCAAGCTGCTGCAGCTCAACCCGACCGCGCTGAAGATCCTGCAGGCACTGATGGAGGCGTCGCCGGCGGTGGTGACTCGGCAGGAGCTCGAGACGCGCGTCTGGGGCGAGGAGCTGCCGGATTCCGACTCGCTGCGCGTCCACATCCACGGCCTGCGTGCCAGCACCGACAAGCCGTTCCCGACGCAGCTGATCCAGACCCGCCACGGCATCGGCTACCGGATCGCCGCACCCGATGCCAACGCCTGACGGCGGCACGCCGGAGGTACCCCGCAGGATGCGGCGCTACCGGCGCCGGCTGCGCAGCCGCATCATCCTGTCGTTTCTGCTGCTGGGTTTCGGGCTGACCGCGCTGTTTGCGTTCGCGACCCAGATCGCGCGCAGCAAGGTCGAGAACGACCTCGTCGAAGACGTGATGAACCGCAACATCGACGAGTACGCGCGCCGCTACTACGGCGACCCGATGCGCGACCCGGACGTGCCGGTGACGAACATGCGGGCCTACGCATTCACCGTCGACCGCATCGACCGCGTGCGCCGTGACTTCCCCGAGTGGGTCGAGCTGTCCACCGGCAACCACAGCCTCAACGGCATCGACGAGGACGGTTCGCCATTCTCGTACCGGTTGGCGGTCCGCAAGACCGACAGCGAGTGGTTCTTCCTCGCCTACGACATGACGGAGTCCATCCGCGGCGAGGCGCAGTTCACCCGTGCGATCTATGCCTCGGTGCTGGTGTTCTCTCTGCTGTCACTGCTGGTCGGCTGGTGGGCGGCGTCGCGGGTCATGAGCCCGGTGTCGGAGCTCGCCAGGCGGCTACGCCGCTCAGGCAGCAGCACGCAGCCGGAATCGCTGGCACGCGGGTTCGCCGACGACGAGGTCGGCCAGTTGGCCGGCGCGCTCGACGACTATGCCGCACGGTTGACCGAGGTCGTGGCCCGCGACCGCGAGTTCAACGCCGACGTCAGCCACGAGCTGCGCACGCCGCTGGCGGTGGTCAAGGGGGCGGTCGAGCTGCTGCTGTCGAAACCGGACATCGACGCCAAGACCCACGCGCGGCTGCTGCGCATCAAGCGCGCCGAGGAGCAGTGCACCGACCTGATCAGCGCGCTGCTGCTGCTGTCGCGCAACGAACGCGGTCACGGCGCGACCGACATCGGTCGCGTCGCTGAACAGCTGCTCGAGGCCCATCGCACGCAGCTCGGGGGCAAGCCGCTGGTGTTGCGGCTGGAGGGCGCGGAGCGCGGGGTGGTGGTCGATGCGCCGGAGTCGGCGGTCACGGTGGCGCTGGGCAACCTGATCGGCAATGCAGTCAAGTACACGCAGACGGGCGAGGTGGTGGTGCGCGTGGGCGAGGGCTGCGTCGAGGTGGTCGACTCCGGCCCGGGCCTCAGCGCCGAAGACGCGGCCAAGCTGTTCGAGCGCGGCTACCGCGGCACCCACGCCGAGCATTCGCAGGGCGGCGGCATCGGGCTGTCGATCGTGCGCCGGCTGTGCGCGCTGTATGGCTGGGGTGTCCGGGTGGTCCCCGGTGAAGCGCGCGGCGTGGTCGCCACGCTCGACTTCGCGCCGTCGACGGAGGCCGCCGACGGCTGAGGATCCGCGGCCCATGGCGCGCGGCGTCAGCCGCTACCGCCGGGCCGCCCGGCGTCAGATCGGGTCGAGCCAGCCGTGCACGTCAGGCGTGCGGCCGTCGAACAGCCCGAAGAACAGCTCCTGCATCTGCCTCGTCACCGGGCCGGCCTTGCCGCTGCCGATCTGGCGTCCGTCGACCGAGCGGATCGGCGTGATCTCTGCCGCGGTGCCGCACATGAAGAGCTCATCGCACAGGTAGAGGTATTCGCGCGGCATGTCGCGTTCGACGATCTCCAGGCCGGCGCCGCGGGCCAGGGTGATGATGGTGTCGCGGGTGATGCCGTCGAGCAGCGCCGCGCTGACCGGGGTGGTGTGCAGCGCGCCCCTGAACACAAGGAACAGGTTCTCGCCGGCGCCTTCGGACAGCAGGCCTGTCGACGCCAGCGCGATCCCTTCGCCGAAGCCGAGCCGGCGCGCCTCGCGCGCGATCAGCTGGCCGGACAGATAATTGCCGCCTGCCTTGGCGCCCGCCGGGATGGTGTTGGGCGCCACCCGCTGCCAGCTGGAGACGCAGGCATCGATGCCGTCCTCGAGCACGCCGTCGCCAAGGTATGCGCCCATTTCCCATGCTGCCACTGCGACCTCGGTCGGGGTGTCGGCCGACAGGCCGAAGCCGCCGAGTCCGCGGAACGCGACCGGGCGCAGGTAGGCCTTGCCGAAGCCGTTGCGGCGGATGACCTCGTGGCACGCGGCGTTGATGTCCTCGCGCGGATACGGGATATCCATGTCGTAGATCCGCGCCGAGGCGTACAGGCGGCGGGTGTGGTCGTCGAGGCGGAAGATCGCCGGGCCAGCGGGCGTGTCGTAGGCGCGGATGCCCTCGAACACCGACGAGCCGTAATGCAGCGCATGCGCCATGACGTGCGTGGTCGCGTCGGCCCAGGGCTTGATGCCACCGTTGTGCCAGATCCAGTCGGGGTAGTGCATCGGGGACATCCGGAGGGCTGCAGCCGGCTATTGTGCCGGCTGGGGCGTCGCGGTGTCCCTTCGGGTTGGAGCCGGACGCGCTACAGGCTGATCCACCAGCAGTCCATGTGCCGGCGCAGGCCCAAAGTGGTGCGCGACGGCGTGATCCCGTCCGTCAGCGTCTGCTCCAGCCGCAGCGCGACAGGCGCGCGCGCGCGCGCTGCCTGGGGATACGCGTCGACCCCTCGCGCCGACGCGCCCGGCAGATCGCCGGCGGCCGCGGCGCGCATCGACGCCCCGTTGCCGGCAATCTCGGCGGTCGGCGGCTGCGGTGACGGTGCCCACCCTGGCGTGGACGCGTGCGTCGGCGCGGGACCGGCAGCGACGGCCGGCGCCGCGGGCCGCAGTGCGGTGACGTCCACCAGCGGACGTTGCGCGATGGCGTCGAGCCGGTCGACGATCGCGTAGCCGCTGCGCGACGACATGCCGGGCCAGTGATAGACGCTTGCCAGGCGGTTGGTGTCACGCGCATCGATGGCGCTCGTGACCTCGAACACCAGGTCCTGCAGCCGCCGCTGGCATCCGCCGCGGTAGGGCGCGCGCGCGGCGCCCGGTGCAGTGCCCACGCGCTCCACGGCATCGACCTCGGCGCACGCCCGGTCGGTGAAGATGGTGCCGCCATCGCTGCCGGTGCAGCGACGGATCTGGGCCTCGGCCGGCAGCTGCCAGGGCAGCAGCACGAGCGAAACGGCCACCGACGCGGCAGCCAGGCGGATGGGCGCGGACATCGCGGAAGCTTAGCCTCCCGCAGCGGTCGCGGGCGCCGTGGGCCGTCCCCTCGCGCGCTGCGACGGGGCTGCGTTCAGCGCGCGGAGCACTCCAGCCGCGCGATGCGATCGCGCCGCGAGGGCGGCGGGTGCCTCAGCCCATACGCGCCAGCACCGCCTGGGTCGGCCGCGCCAGGTTGAGCGTGTAGAAGTGCAGCGCCGGGGCACCGCCGTCGACCAGCCGCCGGCACAGGCCTGCCACCACGTCCGCGGCGAACGCGCGCACGGCGTTGGCGTCGTCGCCCAGGGCCTGCATGCGCTTGTCGATCCAGCGCGGGATTTCGGCGCCGCAGGACTCCGAGAACCGGCGCAGCTGGCTGAAGTTCGAGATCGGCATGATGCCGGGCACGACCGGGATCTGGACGCCGAGCGCGCGCACGGCATCGACGAAGTGGAAGTACGCGTCGGCGCTGTAGAAGTACTGGGTGATCGCGCCCTGGGCGCCGGCGTCGACCTTGGCCTTGAAGTGCGCGAGGTCGCGCAGGGCGTCGCTGGCCTGCGGATGGGTCTCGGGGTAGGCGCCGACCTCGATATGGAAGTGGTCGCCGTGCTCGGCGCGGATCAGCGCGACCAGGTCGGCCGCGTAGCGCAGGTCGCCGGGGTGGCCCATGCCCGATGGCAGGTCGCCGCGCAACGCGACGATGCGCCGGCAGCCGAGCGCCCGGTAGTCGGCGAGCAGGGACAGGAGCTCCTCGCGGGTGCCGCCCACGCACGACAGGTGCGGCGCGGCGTCGAGCGCGTGGTGCTGGATGAGACGGGCGATGGTGCCCGAGGTGTAGCTGAGGGTGGAGCCGCCGGCACCGAAGGTGCACGACACGTATTCCGGCGCATGCGCCTTGAGCCTGTCGACGGTGCGATCGAGCTGTGCGCGCTGCTCGTCGGTCTTGGGTGGGTAGAACTCGAAGCTGATGGCGGTCATGGGAGTTCGGCGTCCACTGTGGGCGCAATATATCCTTTCATCCGCATGAAAGGAAACATTCGACGCAACGCTGCGCTTCCCGGGGCAGTGCTGCAACGAGAACGGGCACCTTGCGGCGCCCGTTCGGTGTCACGTGGTGATCGACGATCCGATCAGTAGCGGTACTGGTCCGACTTGTACGGACCTTCAAGCGGAACGCCCAGGTAGTCGGCCTGCGCCTGGGTCAGCCTGGTCAGCTTCACGCCGATCTTCTCGAGGTGCAGGCGCGCCACCTCCTCGTCGAGGTGCTTCGGCAGGAGGTAGACCTTGTTCTCGTAGCGGTCCTTGTTCTCCCACAGGTCGATCTGCGCAAGTGTCTGGTTCGCGAACGAGGCCGACATCACGAAGCTCGGATGGCCGGTAGCGCAGCCGAGGTTGACGAGGCGGCCTTCGGCGAGCAGGAACATCGCCTTGCCGTCGGGGAACACGAACTTGTCGACCTGCGGCTTGATGTTGATGCGCTCGACGTCCTTCAGTGCGTAAAGCGCGTCGACCTGGATCTCGTTGTCGAAGTGGCCGATGTTGCAGACGATCGCCTGGTCCTTCATCGCCTGCATGTGCTCGACGGTGATGATGTCCTTGTTGCCGGTCGTGGTGACGTAGATGTCGGCCAGGCCGAGGCTGTCCTCGACGGTGCCCACTTCATAGCCTTCCATCGCCGCCTGCAGCGCGCAGATCGGGTCGATCTCGGTGACGATCACGCGCGCGCCGTACATGCGCAGCGACTGCGCCGAGCCCTTGCCGACATCGCCATAGCCGCAGACCACGGCGACCTTGCCCGCCAGCATCACGTCCATCGCGCGCTTCAGGCCGTCGGCCAGCGACTCGCGGCAGCCGTAGAGGTTGTCGAACTTGGATTTCGTGACCGAGTCGTTGACGTTGATCGCAGGCACCAGCAGCGACTTGGCCTCGACCATCTGGTACAGGCGGTGCACACCGGTGGTGGTCTCTTCGGACACGCCCTTCCAGTCCTTGACCACGTTGGTCCAGAAGCCCGGGCGCTCCTTGGCCACTCGCTTGAGCAGCTGCTTGATCACACCTTCCTCGTGCGAGGCGGCGGGTTCGTCGACCCACTCGCTGCCGTTCTCCAGTTCAAAGCCCTTGTGGATCAGCAGGGTGACATCGCCGCCGTCGTCGATGACCAGCTCCGGACCCTTGCCGCCCGGGAAGCTCAGCGCCTCCAGCGTGCAGTCCCAGTACTCCTCCAGCGTCTCGCCTTTCCAGGCGAACACGGGGGTGCCGCTGGCGGCAATCGCGGCCGCGGCGTGGTCCTGGGTCGAGAAGATGTTGCACGACGCCCAGCGCACGTCGGCGCCGATGTCCTTCATCGTCTCGATCAGGACCGCGGTCTGGATGGTCATGTGCAGCGAGCCGGTGATGCGCACGCCCTTCATCGGCGCCTCGGACGCGTACTTGTGGCGGATCGACATCAGGCCCGGCATCTCATGCTCGGCGATGTCGATTTCCTTGCGGCCCCAGTCGGCCAGCGCGATGTCGGCGATCTTGTAGTCGGCCTTGGGGGCCAGATTGGTGACGGCATTCATGTCGTTTCTCCGGATGGGCGCGAGCGATGCGCTCGCCATCAAACCGGGCGCCGTTGCGTGGACGTCCCGCCGAGCCTGGCCGTCTGGAACGCGGTCGCAGCGCCCCTCGGCGAGGCGACCGCCATTATATCGCTTTCTCGCGATGGAAGGATGCGTAGAGCGGGTCGCGCTGTTGCGCGTCAGGCCTGCGCGTCGTCGGCAAGGGCCTAGACCAGCCAGTCCGGCTTCGGCAGCGCCTCGACGCCGCGTCGCAGCGTGTCGTTCCACTGCTCGCGTACCTGCCGCAGATAGGCGTCCTCCTCTTCCAGCCGGTACCGCTTGCCAAGCAACAGGCTGGAGCGCCGGTAGACGAACAGGTCCAGCGGCGGGCCAACGGAGACGTTGGAGCGCATCGTCGAATCGAACGACACCAGCGCGCACTTGCAGGCCTCGTCCAGGGTGGTTTTCGACGTGATCACGCGGTCGAGGATCGGCTTGCCGAACTTGATCTCACCGGCCTGGAAGTAGGGCGTGTCGGGCGAGGTCTCGATGAAGTTGCCCTCGGAATAGACCAGGAACAGCCGCGCTGCCTCGCCCTGGATCTGGCCGCCGACGATGAACGAGGCGCCGGGCTCGATGTTGCCGTCGCGCAGGTAGGCGTCGTCGCGTGTGCGGATCTCACGCATCGCGTCACCCACGTGCTGGGCGACCTCGAACATCGACTTGGCGTTCTCCAGCCCCGGCCGTCGAGGGTCGTGCAGCGCGCGGTGTTCGAGCAGGTTGAGCGCGTTCTGGGTCACCGACAGGTTGCCGGCCGACAGGGTCACGATGACGCGCTCGCCCTCGCGCCCGAACACCCGCATCTTGCCGGCGCGGCGGACGTCGTCGACGCCTGCGTTGGTGCGGGAATCGGAGGCGAAAACGATGCCTTCGTCGAGGTTCAATCCGATGCAGTAGGTCATGGCGTTGGCGATGGTCCTGGAGGAAGGGGCGTCGCCATGGGCGACGGGGCCGCGCGTCGCGACATTATCGTCGCAACTGCCGTTGGCGCTGGCGCTGCGACGACGTGGTGCGCGGCGGGCTGAGGTCGATGACCGACATGAACTGCCGGTGGACCTCGGTGCCGAGGCGCGCGAGGCGGTCCATCGCATCCTGCAGCCAGGGCTCGAGGCCGGTGGTCAGGATCTCGTCGATGCGCGCGTAGCGCGACTGCGCCGACAGCGCGCCGGCCTGGCGCACGCACTCCATCGACTCGCCGCCGCCCAGCTGCCGCAGCACCTCGTGCAGCGCGCTGGCGCAGGTCAGCAGCGAACGCGGGTTGTCGGGCTGCAGCAGCATCAGTTCGGTCACGGCCGCCGGATTGACGGAGGCGCGGTACAGCCGGCGATAGGTCTCGAACGCCGACAGCGACTGCAGCAGCGCGCTCCACTGGAAGTATTCGATCGCATCGCGTGCGTCCACGTGGTCGGGCAAGTCTCCCTGGCTGCCGACCACGTCGAGCAGGCGGATCGCCCAGTCGGCGCGTTCGATAAACACGCCCAGCTGCATGAACTGGTAGCCCTCGCCACGACCCAGGGTGCCGATGGTGACGCCGCGGAACGACGCCGAGCGGCTCTTGGTCCACTCCAGCACGCTGCTGGTGCCGTCGCGGCGCACGCGGTCCATGTCGATGCCGCGCATCTCCAGCCACGAGGTGTTGAGGTCCTCATACATCTCCGAGGTGATCGCCACGCGCTGCGCGCGGGCATTCTCGCGGGCGTCGCGGAAGCAGCTGAACACCGATGACGGATTGTCCGGCGACAGCAGAACGTGCTCCAGCACACTCTCGGGCGTGATCTGGCCGTGGTCCTCGTTGAACGTCTCGAGGATGCCCAGCGCGTCCAGCGCGCGGCGCCATGGAGCGGCCTGGGCCTTGCCGCGGTCGAGCCGCTCCGGGAGCATCGCGATGCGCAGGGTGACGTCGAGCAGGCGCGCGGTGTTCTCCGCGCGCTCCATGTTGCGCGAGGCCCAGTACAGGTCACGGGCGGTCCTACAGAGCATTCATGCCTCCAGCACCCACGTGTCCTTGGTGCCGCCGCCCTGCGACGAGTTGACCACCAGCGAGCCTTCGCGCAGCGCGACCCGGGTGAGACCGCCCGGGATCGCGTGGATGCGTCGCCCGCTGAGGATGTACGGCCGCAGGTCAATGTGGCGCGGCGCGAGGCCACTGTCGACGAAGGTCGGGCAGGTCGACAGCGACAGCGTCGGCTGCGCGATGTAGTTGCCGGGGTTGGCGATGATCCGCTGGCGGAACTCGGCGATCTCGTCGCTCGTGGACGCGGGGCCGACGAGCATGCCGTACCCGCCCGCGCCGTGGACCTCCTTGACCACCAGCTCCGGCAGGTGCTCCAGCGCGTAGCGCAGGTCCTCGGGGCGCCGCAGCTGCCAGGTCGGCACGTTGTGCAGGATCGGCTCTTCGCTGAGGTAGAAGCGGATCATCTCGGGCACGTACGGGTACACCGACTTGTCGTCGCCGACGCCGGTGCCCGGCGCGTTCGCAAGCGTCACCCGTCCCGCGCGGTAGGCGCCGAACAGTCCCGGCACGCCGAGCAACGACTCGGGGCGGAATACCCTGGGATCGAGGAAGCTGTCGTCGATGCGCCGGTAGATCACGTCCACGCGCTGCGGCCCGCGCGTGGTGCGCGCGTAGACGACGTCGTCGCGCACCGACAGGTCCGCGCCTTCGACCAGCTCCACGCCCATCTGCTGGGCGAGGAACGCATGTTCGAAGTAGGCCGAGTTGGCCGCACCTGGCGTGAGCACCGCGACCGTCGGGTAATCGACGCCGGCGGGGGCGGCCTCGCGCAGGATCTCCAGCAGCGCATCGGGATAACGCTCCACCGGCGCGATCTGCTGCCGGGAAAACAGCTCCGGCAGCAGTCGCGCCATCATCCGCCGGTTCTCGAGCATGTATGACACGCCGGACGGCACCCGCAGGTTGTCCTCCAGCACGTAGTACTCGCCGTCACCGGCGCGTACCAGGTCGATGCCGCTGATGTGCGAGTACACGCCGCCGGGCACCTTGATGCCAAGCATCTCGGGCCGGAACTCGCTGTTGTTGACCACCAGCTCGCGCGGGACGATGCCTTCCTTGAGGATACGCTGCTCGCCGTAGACGTCGCCGAGGAACAGGTTCAGCGCGTGAGTGCGCTGGCGCAGGCCGGTCTCGAGCATCCGCCATTCCGAGGCCGGCAGGATCCGCGGCACCATGTCGAACGGGATCAGGCGCTCGTTGCCCGATTCCTCGCCGTAGACGGAAAAGGTGATTCCGACGCGATGGAACGAGAGCTCCGCCTCGCGGCGCTTCCGTGCGAGCTCTTCCTCGGGCATCCGCTGCAGCCATTCGTCGAACGCTCGATAGTGCCCGCGGACCTCGCCGTTGGCGTCGTGCATTTCGTCGAAGCGTTGCGTCATGCGGGGTCCGCGGGACAGGGCGTCGCGGAGTGATAGCACGGGGGGCGGTGAGCGGACAGCGAAGGCGCCAGGCATCCTTCCTGCATCGAAAGACGGGAGTGCGGCACGGAAACGGTGCCGGGCGCGCTGCCGGTTCCGTGCTCCGCGAAAGAAGACGGACCGCGGTAGCGGTCCGTCTTCGGGACTGCCGGCGGGCCGGTGGGCCCGGCGATCAGCGCTTGAGGCCGGCGGCCTTGCGCAGTTCGTCGGCCTTGTCGGTCTGCTCCCACGAGAACGACGTCGCGGTGTGCTGCTTTCCGGCGCTGTCGGTATAGCTGACCTGGCGCGGCTTGCGGCCGAAGTGGCCGTACGCGGCCGTCTCCTGGTACATCGGGTGGATCAGGTCGAGCATCTTGATGATGCCGTATGGACGCAGGTCGAAGTGGCGGCGGATCAGCGACTCGATCACGTCGTCGCCGACCTTGCCGGTGCCGAAGGTGGTCACCGAGATCGAGGTCGGTTCGGCGACGCCGATCGCATACGAAACCTGCACCTCGCAGCGGTCGGCGAGCCCGCCGGCGACGACGTTCTTGGCGACATAGCGCGCCGCGTACGCGGCCGAGCGATCGACCTTGGACGGATCCTTGCCCGAGAACGCACCGCCGCCGTGGCGCGCGTAACCGCCGTAGGTGTCGACGATGATCTTGCGCCCGGTCAGGCCGCAGTCGCCCACTGGCCCGCCGATGATGAACTTGCCGGTTGGGTTGATGTGGAACCTGGTGCCCTTGTGCAGCCACTTCGCCGGCAGCACCGGCTTGATGATGTGTTCGCGCACGGCCTCGACCAGGTCCTTCTGCTTGACGTCGGGATCGTGCTGGGTCGACAGCACCACCGCGTCGATGGCGACAGCGCGGTCGTTCTCGTAGCGCAGCGTCACCTGGCTCTTGGCGTCCGGGCGCAGCCACGGCAGCGGCGAGTTCTTCTTCTTGCGCACCTTGGCCTGCTGCTCCACCAGCCGGTGGCTGAGGTGGATCGCGGCCGGCATGTGGCTGTCGGTCTCGTTGGTGGCGTAGCCGAACATCAGGCCCTGGTCGCCCGCGCCCTGCTCCTCGGGCTTGCGGCGGTCGACGCCCTGGTTGATGTCGGGCGACTGCTTGCCGATGAGGTTCAACACGCCGCAGGTGGCGCCGTCGAAGCCGACGTCGGAGCTGTCGTAGCCGATGTCGACGATGACCTTGCGCGTGAGCGCCTCGAGGTCGATCCACGCGCTCGTGGTGATCTCGCCGGCGACGATCGCCACGCCGGTCTTGACCATCGTCTCGCAGGCTACGCGCGCGCGCTTGTCCTGGGCCAGGATCGCGTCCAGCACCGCATCGGAGATCTGGTCGGCGACCTTGTCGGGATGGCCTTCGGAGACCGATTCGGAGGTGAACAGATAGCTCGACATCAGGCTTTATCCCTGCATTCGGATGAAAAGATGGGCGCACAGGATACACGGCGCCCGCAGCGTCTGCATTCTGGCCGCCGGACTGCGTCGGGGCGGACAAGCCCTCCTTGCACGCCCCTGATCGGGACCAGAATCTTTGACCGGGGATGTCTGGTGCGTGATGTTTGGTGCCGCGCTTGCAACGTTCGACCGGCGCTTGGCGACATATGCACCACCCTGTCCATCGACAACGATGTGCTCGCAGCCATCCAGGCACTTGCCGAGCAGCGGCGCAGCAGCATCGGCGAGGTCATCTCCGACCTCGCGCGCAAGGGGCTCACCCCCCGTCCAGCCGGCGCCGACGTTCCGTCACGGCATCCAGCTGATCCCGGTGCGGCCGGGCGGGCATGGCCGCGCTAAAACGGATCAACCGGCTGCGCAAAGAATCGCCGTGACCATCGCGCGTTGCAAAAAGCCGGATGGGCTGAAAGCGCGCGTCGGCACATAGCCCCCCGCATGCCCGCACGTCAGCACCGGGCCATGGCTGCTGGATGTCGACGTGCTGCTGGCGCTGGTGGATCCGCTGCACAGCCAGCACGGCCGCCCCCTCGCGTGGGTTGCCGCGGCGTCGACGCAATGGGCACGCGACACGCTCACGCAGAACGGTGCGCTGCGCATCATGGTGCATCGCCGCTATACCAATCCGGTCGCCACGCCCGCCGAGGCGCACGTGCTTTCGCGTCTGTGCTCGCTGCCAGGCCAGGTGTTCTGGCCGTGCCACGCTGCTGCCCCACGTGCAGATCACCGTCACCTACCTGCTCGCGTTGGCCACCAAGCACGGCGGCAGGTTGGCCAACTTCGCCAATCGGCTGGTGACCGATGCGGTGCAGGGCGGCGAAGATGCCTTGCACTGGATCGATTGTCCCTGAAGAACGCTGCCTCGACGACCTACAGTGCCAGCACGCTGTCGATGTCGCCAGCGTCGAGCGCGTTCATGTAGCCCAGCACCAGGTCGCGGGTGCGGTAGTGGCCGAAGGCGGCTTCGTCGGCGGCACGGACGATCGGAAATGTGTCGAGGATGTAGCGGGCGTCGTCGCGGTCCAGGCCGTACAGGCGGAAGAACAGGGCATCCAGCCGGGCCATGCGGTGGCGTCGGTCCTCGGCGTCCCAGGCGAACGGCGGGCCGTCGAAGTCCAGATCGCGCGCGAACGGTGCCAGGTCATGCGCGGTGTAGCTCAGGTGCAGCACCTCGCGGCATATCAGGTCGGCGACGGTGCCGGGGCCGAGCGGTTCGGCGAAGCAGGCGGGGGCGATCAGGGGGAGCTGTTCGACGATGTACCAGTTCAGATATGTGCTCTGGATTTTCTGGCGGGCAACGTAGTCGAGGGCAAAGCAATTCAGATTTGCAAGGAGAAGCGCCATGCTGATCCCGCGCTGCGGCGTGGCACTGGTCGCAAGAATCAACGGCAAGGTGTTGCCGGCCGCACATGAGGGCACGACAGCGGCAATTGCCGTGCGTGCGTCTGTGCCTCGCGCGATGTCACGAAATCCGATGACCCAGCTGGGCGCATCTATCAGTTGCTCGGCACTGGAAGGTACCCAGAACTGCGGCGTGGCGGACCACAGCGGATCACGTTTGTTGGCTTCCGTTGCGCCCCGACTCAATGCCGCGTTGTGGAGATTTTCTTCGTTCGTGGTGACCGAAGACGCGCGGTGGTCGAACTGATGGACCATGCGGCCGACATGGAGCGGCAGCATTTCATCGGCACCCCGCCGCCAGCGCGAACCACCGATCGGATACCAGCCTTCGGCCTGCAACTCGTCATGGCGCTTGAACAGCCCCGAATCGTTGGTCATATCGAACATACGCGTGTAGCGCACCGGCCACACCGACTGCGCCGGCTGTGGCGGACTCAGGCGCTGCGGCCGCCGATCCACGAACACCGGGCTCTCACGATAGATCCGCGTGGTGATATCGGCATCGCGCTGGCTGCGGAAGACCGGTGCGGTGCCGGTGTTGGGATTGACCGCCTCGAAGTCCTCAGGGCCAAGCTCGATCGTGCGCGACGGCACGTCCTCGACCCGGTGCAGGTAGAACGCGCAGCGCGTGGTGGCGAAGGTGCGCGCGGCGCCGCCGAACACCAGTGCGCTGAACTTGAAACGGCTGTCCACGTCCGGAAAGAACACCTTCCTGTTCTCGAAGTCGAACAGCGCGCCCAGGCGCCCGGTGGTGGACAGGCTGCGGAAGAACCCGGCCGCGCCCTTGTCGGCGCTGATGCCCGAGGGCACCAGCAGCGCGACGATGCCGTGGCCGCGGATCAGCGCCTGCGCGCGCTCGACGAACAGCGAATACAGGTTGATGTCGCCGCCAGACAGCAGTGGATACGCGCCACAGTCGCGTGCCACGCGCGCCATGGTTTCAGCACGCGCGCTGGCGTGCTCGTAATCGGCCCACAGCGGGTCGCCGGCGGTCTGCAGCGCGCGGATCATGCGCGTGCGGTCGGCGGCGCGCGATTGCTGGGAAATTGCGGGCCGACGTTCGGCAAACCATTCCACCTGCTGCAGTTTCAAACGGTCCCACGGCGGGTTGCCCAGCATCACGTCGAATCCACCGTGCGGGCTGCCGGTTTCAAGCCCGCGCCAGGCCGTGGGAAAGGCCAGCTCCCAGTGCAGGAAGGTTTCCCGTGTGGCCAGTGCGCGGCATTCGTCGAGCAGCGCATTGATCGCGGCGACTTTGGGCGCATCGTCGATGGTGGTGCCGGTGGCGCCGTGCTGCAGCACGATCAGCAGGTTGTCGCCGAAGCGCCCCGACAGCAGGTCGGCCAGCGCCGCGTGCTTGTCGCCACGCTGCTTGCGCGGCGCATCGATTGGCGCGCTCCAGCGCAGCGCCTGCCAGAAGTCCAGCAGCCGCACCAGCGGTGCCAAGGTGTCCTGCGCCTCCTGCATCAGGTGCTTGGACAGGTTGACCTCGGCGATATCGACATCGGTCAGCTCGCCGATGGCCTGCAGCGATTCGGAGGCGATGCCAATGGTCCGCAGATCGTTCTCGGCGAACAGGCCGCCGCGCCGGCGCAGCTCGGCGATCACCTCGCCCAGGCGTTCGCCGCACAACGCATCGCCGCAGCGAAGGTGGTGGTCGAGGAACGACAGCGGCGCGCCGACGGTGAAGGTTGCAACCACAGCGACAGCTTGGCCAGCTCGACCGCCATCGGGTTCTTGTCTGCGCCGTGGATCACGCGCTTGAGGATCATCCGGCGCACGATGTGGCGGTCGTCGAGCTGGTTTTCGTCCAGCGTCCAGACGCCCTCGCGTGCATTGGCCAGCAGGCGGCCGCGGATATCGCGGATGCGCGCGGCCACCGGCGATTCGTAGTGCCAATCGGGCAACGCGCTGTTGACGTGAGTCGCGGCGCTGGCAATTTTTTCCAGCACCTCGTCGGCCAGATAATCGACCGCCGTGACCAGGAAGTGGCCGCTGCCCATGGCCGGGTCGCACAGCTTGAGCGACAGGATCAGCGCGGCCGGATCGTGTGCCTCCAGCCCATGCCGGCGCGTGTTGACGGAGCCGTGTTCGCCACGCAGCACCTCGAAGCGCTGCTCGAATGCCGCGCCTTGCTCGGCGATCAGCGGGGTCAGCGATTCGGCGATCAGCAACTTCACCAGATCATCGTGCGTGTAATAGCTGCCGCTGGCCTTGCGCGCGAAGCTGGACGGCTGCACCACCAGGTGTTCGTGCGCGTCCAGCGCCACCGCCTGCTCCAGCAGGCGCTCATAGATCGAACCAGGTGCTGCACCGACAGGTCGCGATAGTTGAGGCGGCGCAAGTTGCCCTGCGCGTCGGCCTCACGCGACAGGGCATCGACCAGCGGGGCCACCACCGCATCGCCCAAGCCGATGCGCGCCAGCAGTGGCTCGCGCACTTCATCGAACAGGCCAACGTTGTAGGCCGGCAAACCGAGTCCGGCGTCGCCACCTGCAATCGCGCGGAACAGCCCGCGTAAGTGCTGCCAGTAGCGCTCGATGCCGGCAGAAAATACGTCATTGTTGTCGCTGCCGCGGGCGATATCGTCGCGGATACGGCGCAACGAATAGTCGTCGTAACGCGCATCGCGCACCGGCAGCAGGTTGCGATCTTCGGCATACAGCACGAACAGCAACCGGTACAGCAGGGTCAGCGCGGCCCGTTTGAGCTGTTCGCGATAGTCGCGCGAGTGCGGATCGCGCTGCGGGTCGGCGGCGGCCAGCGCCATGATTAATTGCGGGAAAACTTCATCGAATACGCGCTGGCCGAGCGAGTGGGAAACGCGGCTTTCCCAGTGCCGGCTTTTCATCCAGGGCAATGCGGTGGAACGTGCGACTTTCGCTGTCATCGGGCTGGGGCAGGAACGCGGGCGCGCGGACAACAGGTAGAACACCATGAGCGCGTGCACGGTGTCGCCAATCGGCGCGGCCAGCAGGTCCGCGGTCAGGCCGGTGACGCCCAGCAGGTGGGCCAGGTCGATCTCGACGAACTCTTCCGAGCGCGAACGCGCGCCCTGCCAGTACAGCCGCCACTGGCGACCGTTGGTTAGGAAGCCCCACATCACGGCGCGGTCGGAGGCGATTTCGGCTTGCGACAGATAGCGCAGCATCTGGCTGGACGGGGTATCGATTTCCAGACGATTGCCGGCGTTGCCGCGGTCGAGGGGGCGCAGCCAGCGCTTGCTTTCGACAATGGCGGTCCCGTGCCGGACGTTTGTCCAGGCGTGGTTCGTCCAGCGCCACCTGGCGCGTCCCGGCACTCGCAAACAGCAGCGCGTCAGGTACGTCGGCGCGGCCGCGGGCATTGGTTTGCTGCTGCGGCGCGGCAGCAGATGCCAGCCCAGTGCCAGCAACACCGGCGTGATCAGCTCAGCTTCGGTCTGCGCCTCGTTGAGCTGGGTATCGCCGCGGACGCGCGCATGGATACGCTGCAACTCTTCGGTGAAGGCGGCGAACTGTGCTTGATCGAGACCGCGCCATGCGGCGCTGCCGCGGATGCCTTGATCGAGGAAGTCTTGGGTAAACAGGGATCCGTGCATGGACGACCGACGCGTGAAAGCTTCGGGATGGTAAACGAAGCGGTCAAGGTACGATGGCGGCGCGGTTACCGGAGCTCCACCCTTGGCGTACCGGTTATACCACCCGATCACTTATGGTGGTATAACTCGGGTGCGTCCCCGGAGCCCCGCCATGTCCCTATACCGCGAACTCCCCGCCGCCGCACAGACCGCCTACGCCGAGCTGTACGAACTGGTGCAGGTGGCGGAAACCAGCCGTTCACCGGCGTTCCTGACCGGCAAGGTCGCCTACAAGACGGTCAAAGGGTCGCGCTACGCCTACTGGGCGTTCAAGGAGATCGACGGTCGCAAGCGCGAGTATTATCTCGGCCCGGAAGGCCCGGCGATCGCCGCGATCGAGGCAGCACGCGCGAGTGGCGCGCCGGCGCTGGACGCGGTGGCGCGGCAGGCCGCCGCTGCGGTGGCCCACGGTTGCGTGATCACGCCGCCCAAGCACTATCGCATCGTCAAGCGGCTGGCGGATTACCAGTTCTTCCGCGCCGGCGGACTGCTGGTTGGCACGCATGCGTTTCTCGCGCTCGGAAACCAGCTGGGCGTCGCATGGGGTAGCGCTACGCGCACGCTGGACCTGGACTTTGCCCATGCGGGGCCGGGCGGCAATGTCGCCGTGGCGCTGCCGGCAAACCTGGACGTCGATGTGCCGGATGCACTGGCATCGTTGCAGATGGGTTTCCTGCCCGCGTTGGGTGGATCGAAGGGTTTTGCCAGCCAATACGTCAGCGATCCGGAACCTGACCTGCGCATCGATTTCCTGACCGTACTTCGACGTGCTGCAGGCGAAGTACAAGCCCCGCAGTTGGGCGTGGCGTTGAGCCCGCTGAAATTCATGGACTACCTGATCGAAGCGCCGGGGCAAGGGGTGCTGATCGACCGGGCCGGCGCTGCGCTGGTCAATCTGCCCGACCCGGCGCGCTACGGACTGCACAAGTTGATCGTGGCGCACGAGCGAGGCGCGCGGCATCCCAAGCACGACAAGGACATCCTGCAGGCACTGGCGCTGATCGAATGGCACCTGGCGCGCGCGCCGCACCTGTTGCTGGATGCGTGGAAGGACCTGGCCGCGCACGGGGCAGCCTGGGTCGAGCGCGCGCACGCGTCGTTGGCGCTGGTACCGGCGGCGCAACAGGATCTGGTGATCCGGTTCGAGCAGGCGGTGAAACTTCGTAGGTGATGAGGAGCATCCTCGTGGTCTGCGCTGCGCCGATTCTGCGTCCGCAGGGATGACGAGCAGGACAACGCGCGGGGGCGAAAAGAACAATCGACTCCCTGGGCGGTGTCGGTGGCACACACCCAGGCGGCTGCGGGTGCCATCCGTATTGCGCGCATGTCGCCCCAACAGCACGAGCGAGTCACGCCGGGGCGAACAACGCCTCGATGTCGGCCTCGTCGAACTGCAGCGTGGTGCGGGTGCCTCCGCCCAGCAGGGCCTGGGCGAGCCCGGCTTTGCGTTGCTGCATGCGCTGGATTTTCTCCTCGACCGTGCCCGTGCAGATCAGCTTGTAGACAAACACCGGCTTGTCCTGGCCGATGCGGTGAGCGCGATCAGTGGCCTGTGACTCTGCGGCCGGATTCCACCAGGGGTCGTAGTGGATCACGGTGTCGGCGGCGGTGAGGTTGAGGCCAACGCCGCCTGCCTTGAGGCTGATCAGGAACAGCGCTACCTCGCCGTCCTGGAAACGCCGGATCGGGGTCGCGCGGTCGCGGGTGCTGCCGTCCAGCCGCACGTAGGCGATGCCGCGTTCGCGCACCGCGGCCTCGATCAGGTCGAGCATGCCGGTGAACTGCGAGAACAGCAGGATCCTGCGGCCTTCGTCGACCAGTTCATCGAGCATCGGCAACAGCACGTCGAGCTTGGCCGACGGCGGCGAGGTACCGGCGGTGCGCGCCTTGCCGTCCAGCTTGACCAGGCGCGGATCGCAGCAGGCCTGGCGCAGCTTGAGCAACGCATCGAGCACTACAATGCTCGACTGCGCCAGCCCGCGCTTGGCCAAGGCCTCGCGCACGCGGCCGTGCATCGCCAGGCGCAGGGTTTCGTACAGCTCGCGCTGGCGCCCGGCCAGTTCGATTTTGTGTTCGATGATGGTCTTGACCGGCAGTTCGGGTGCCACAGATTCCTTGTCCCGGCGCAGCATGAAGGGCGCGATGCGGCGGTTGAGCCGGGCTTGGCGGTCGGCGTCGCCGTGCTTCTCGATCGGGGTGCGGAAGTGCTTCGCGAAATGCCTGGCATCGCCGAGCAGGCCTGGCAACACGCAGTCCATCTGCGCCCAAACTTCGCCCAGGTGGTTTTCCACCGGCGTGCCAGTGACGGCCAAGCGGCGTTGCGCCGGGATCACGCGTGCGACCTGCGCGGCATGGCTGCGCGGGTTCTTGATGGCCTGCGCCTCGTCGAATACCACCAAAGTGAACTGCTGTGCGAGCAGGGCCTCGCGGTCGCGCGGCAGCAGAGCGTAAGTGGTGATGACCAGGTCGTGGTCGCCGATGCGGTCGAAGTGCGCGGCACGATCGCTGCCGTGCAGCAGCAGCACGCACAGATCCGGAGTGAACCGTGCGGCCTGGTCGCACCAGTTGCCGACCACCGAGGTGGGGCACACCACCAGCGCCGGATGCGGCAGGCGCCCGCGCTGTTTTTCGGCCAGCAGGTGCATCAGCACCTGCAGGGTCTTGCCCAGCCCCATGTCGTCGGCGAGCACGCCGCCGAGTCGGGCATCAGCCAGGAACTGCAGCCAGCGCAGGCCTTCCAGCTGGTACGGGCGCGGGGTGGCCAACAATCCCTTGGGCGTGCGCAGGGTGAGATCACGTCCGGCCTTGCGCAGCTGCTCGGCAAAGGCCTGCGCGGATTTCGCTCCGGCCAGCAGCAGTCCAGCGCCGGATGGCGATTGCAGATCGGCCAGCGCGTCCACGGCCAGGCGCGGGATGCGCAACGACGCGCCTTCGTGCAGGGTCGTCGGCGACATCCACTCCAGCAGCGGCGCCAGCAGTGCGCGGACGCGAGTCAGCGGCAGCGGCACGCGCCGACGTTCATCCAGCGGCGCCAACCACACGGCGTCGGCGGATTCGTCTGTGGCAGGCTGCAGCGCAAATCGCGGGTCTTCCAGCGCGCGCGCAAGAATCGGCAGCAGCGACACACGCTCTTCGCCGATCTGGATGCCGAGCTCAACCTCGAACCACTCACCGCCGCCGGCGTCGTCCAGCGCGCCGTACCAGGCGTCCGGGGCGTCGGTCAGCTGGATCGGATAATCAGGCGCAAACTCGATCAGGAACCCCGCGGCGGCGAGCGTCGGACTGAGCGCCGGCATCGCCCCCGGGTCGCGCGAGGCCAGCGGATCGCGCGGCATCCAGTCACTGTCGGCAACCCAGTCGGTCATCGGCCAGGACAGGCCGCGGTGCTGCGCGGCCTGGGTCAGGCCCAGGTCCAGCAGGCGCTTGAACGCGGCTTGCTCGCTCGCGGCATCGCGCGCGATCAGCAGCAGTTCGCCGTTCACCACACGCTGCTCGGGTCGCGCCGAGGATGCCGCGGCGACGCGCTGGCCGCCGTAGTCGAATTCCAGTCGTGCAACGGGCAGCATCGGCGCACGCACCTGCTGGTGGCGATGCCAGGCAGTCTGCGCTGCGGCATCTTCCGGATCGGGCGCCGCCGCCATGAACGTCAACCGTGGGGTCGGTGGCCCCTTGATGGTCCGCCGCGATGCCGGCGTCAGTGGTGGCGGCAGCGCGGCGAGCTGTGGCTGCTGCCGCCAATACTCTATGACGTGGTCGACGTGTCCGGGGGCCAGCGGTGGCATCTCCAGCAGACGCTGCGCCAGTTCGGGATCATGCTCGATGCGGCCAAGGCGCCGCTGCGCGCGATCCACGTAGCACAGATGTCCGGCACGCAGCAGCAGCAGCCCGTCGATGCCGTCAGCCAACAGCCGCTGGCTGCCATCGGCCTGCAGCTGCCATTGCCAATGCAGGACCAGCGGCTCGCCCACCATCAGCTGACCTTCACGTGGCTTCTGCCAGCCGCACCACTGGGTGCCCATCAGTGATTCCACCAGCTCGATGGCGCGTGGACCGCCGAGCCGGTAGCCATCGCCGCCGCTGGACATCGGCTGCATGCGCAGCGCCGCCACCAGGCTGTACTGGGTGTCGTCGAGATCGTGCTGTTGCGTCATATGGCCGAAGCCACCGATGCGCAGTGGCTCGGGCTTGCCCCAGTCACCGTTCTTCAGACGGTTCAGCCACACGGGGCGCACCGTCAACGCTGGCAGCCCCGCGCCGCCCTCGAGATCGAAGAGGAAGCCCAGGCGTCGCTCGTCCGGCTTCGAGACGGCTGGTGACGAAGGCGGGCGCCGCACAGTCTGGAACCATCGATCCCACGGTGCAGTGGACACCGTGCGTGCCGCAACCGGGTCCGCGTCCAGGCGATGGAAGAACGCAAGCAGCAGCGCCACCGCGTGTTTGCATTTGCTGCCCAGTGGACAGCTGCAGCGATGACTCACCAGTTCGAACCCGTCGCCATCCGACGTCATTTCCAGTGAGGTCCGATACGGTCGGCGCTCCGTGCCCAGCACCTCGCCGGTGAGCCGCCAGGCTTCATCGAGCAGCTCGATGTGTGCCTCGATCACGCGGCCGCGAGCGAAGTAGTCATGGCCGCGCCGGATGCTGTTCTCGTCGAAGACCTGCCGGAGCAGGTGCATCTGCTGTGCGCCGCTGCGCGAGGGAGTTGTCACGAGGATGAGAGGCGATGGGAAAGCGCCGCAGTCTAGCGGAGTCGGTCTGGACGACCACCGTCTGCGCGCGCAACGAGCCCGTTTCTGCATGCGCACTGCGCCATCGGGGGCCCGGTCGCGCCTCCTGTGGCTGCTAGCATCAGCGCATGGATTCCCTCACTCAGATTGTCCTCGGCGCCGCGGTCGCCGCCGCTGCTGCGCCTGCGCGCGATCGTCGCGCCGCACTGCTGGCCGGGGCCGCGCTCGGGACGCTGCCGGACCTGGATTCGCTGCCGCTCATGCTGCTGACCGACGATCCGGTCGCCCTGATGACGCTGCATCGGGGAGTGAGCCACTCACTGTTCGTGCTGCCCGTGCTCGGCTGCCTGCTGTGGTGGTGGTTCGGTCGCAGGAACGGGCGGGTCGCGGCGTCGCCGCACCGTTGGTTCTGGGCCATCCAGATGGCGCTGCTGACACACCCGCTGCTGGATGCGTTCACGGTCTACGGCGCGCAGCTGCTGCGGCCCCTGTCGACGCCGCCGGTGATGTGGTCGAGCCTGTTCATCATCGACCCGATGTACACGATCTGGCTGCTGGGCGCCGTGGTCGCGGCCTGGTCGCTGCGTGCGCGCCCGGCCGCGCAGCGCGCGCTGGTCGCCGGCCTGGTGGTCAGCACTGGCTACATCGGCTGGTCACTTGCGGCCAAGGCGATGGTCGACCACGAGGCGGAGCTGGCACTGGCGGCCATGGGACTGGGGGACGCGCCGCGGTTCTCGGCGCCGACGCCGCTCAATACCGTGCTCTGGCGCGTCGTGGCGATGACGCCGTCTGGCTACGTCGAAGGCCACCGCTCGCTGTGGGCGGACCGCGGGCGCCCGATGGTCTTCACCGGATATCCATCGGACACCCAGGCGCTTCGCGAGGCCGCCACGGTGCCTGCCGTGGGGCGCCTGGCATGGTTCAACCATGGCTTCATGCGGGCGCGCGTCGACGACGACGGCCTCGAGCTGGCGGACCTGCGCATGGGCGCCGAGCCGGACTACTTCTTCCGCTTCGTCGTGGCCGAGCGCGATGCGGGGGGCTGGCGTGCGATCACGCCACGCCAGCGCGAAACCGGCCGCGACGCCGGGTCGCTGCTCGACGGCACCTGGCGTGGCATCACCCGCGGCATGGAATGAGGCGCGGTCGCGGCACGCGCGACGAGACGCGCCGGTAAACGCCGCATCTGGTGCATCGCCCCCGGGCCACCCGCAACCGGTAGCCGCCCGTCGGTCGTTCCGGGTCGCGATCGGCGCACGGCGCCGCGCGGGGATGTGCCAGCAGCTCACGTCGCGCGCATGCGGTTGAAGGCACGATGACGAGCCGTCGAGCAGGATGCTAAAACGTCCAGGACGATGCACGGCACGGTGTGTCGCCTCCCTGGTATGACCGGTGGTCGCCGGGCATGGTGAGATGCGCTCGCTTTTGGTGATCGCCCACCAGGGACGCGGGTGTGCTGCACAAGCCGCCGACGGTGGATTTCCGTAGTTCGGCGTCAACGTCGCACAGCCAGCCCCTTCCCTCGCGCGCCACAGGGCGCCGTTCACGGACAACCCAAGGATCCGACATGCCTTCCATGACCCCGCATGACATCTCATCTTCGCGTCGTCGCGCACTCGGCACCCTGTGCAGCTGCGCTGGCGCCGCCGGGCTGACCCCGCTGCTTGGCGGCGGAGCGCTGCGTTCGCTGGTCGCCGGCGGTCTCGCCGCGACCGCGGCCGCACCGGCGCTTGCCGCCAACGTCAAGTCCAACATCACGCCGGACGCGGCACTCGAGATGCTGAAAGCCGGCAATCGCGCCTTTCTCAAGGGTGAGTTGCCGCCGATCATCAACAACGCCGAGCGGCGGCTGCAGATCGCGGAGTCACAGGCCCCATTCGCGGTGCTGGTGAGCTGTTCGGATTCACGCGTGCCGCCCGAGGCCCTGTTCGGCCGCGGCCTGGGTGACTTGTTCATCGTGCGCGTGGCCGGCAACACCATTTCACAGCAAGGCCTGGGCAGCATCGAGTACGCGGTCGCCGAACTTGGCGTGCCGCTGGTGCTGATCCTGGGCCACCAGCGCTGCGGCGCGGTGGCCGCCGCGGTGTCCGTCGTCCGCGAATCGACGCTGTTCCCCGGCGCGATAGGCGACATGGTGCAGCCGATCCTGCCGGCGGCGATCACCACGCGCGCGGACGAGGGCGACTGGCTGGACAACGCCGTGCGCCGCAATGTCGTCAACGTCGCCGAGAAGCTGAAGATCTCCGGCAAGCTGATCGAGGATCCGATCGAGGAGGGCAGGCTGCGCGTCGTCGGTGCCCGCTACGACCTCGACAATGGCACCGTCGATTTCTTCCACGAGTAACCCCGTCTCTTGCCGATGCACGGGTCCGGGCCGTGCCCGACCGGCGCGAGCCCGGCTCAGGCGGCGAGAGATGCGTGGCGCGCGTCGCTGTCCGCCAGCGCATCGAAATACTCGCGCGTGAGCCGCAGCTGCTCCGCTGCCGTTCCCGCAACCACGACGCGGCCGCGGAATTCCGCGTGCTCGGCGTGGCCGCGGACGTACCAGCCCAGGTGCTTGCGGGCGATGCGCACGCCGCTGCGCTCGCCGTAGAACGCGTGCAGCGCGGCGAGGTGCGACAGCAGGATGTCGCGCACCTCGTCGCGCGCAGGCGGCGGCAGGTCTTCGCCGGTGGCGAGGAAGTGCGCGATCTCGCGGAAGATCCACGGCCGTCCCTGCGCGGCGCGGCCGACCATGACCGCATCCGCCCCGGTGTGCCGCAGCACCTCCACGGCGCGCCGCGACGAGTCGATGTCGCCGTTGGCGATCACCGGGATCTCCAGCTCCGACTTGATGCGCGCGATGGTGTCGTACTCGGCGGTACCGGTGTACTGCTGGTCGCGGGTGCGCCCGTGTACCGCAAGCGCTTGAACGCCGCAGTCCTGGGCGATGCGCGCGATCACCGGGGCGTTGCGGTGCATGGCGTCCCAGCCGGTGCGGATCTTCAGCGTCACCGGCACGTCCACCGCCGCCACCACCGCCGCGACGATCCGCGCGACCAGCGCCTCGTCGCGCATCAGTGCCGATCCCGCCCACGCGCTGCAGACCTTCTTCGCCGGGCAGCCCATGTTGATGTCGATGATCTGCGCGCCGTGGGCCACGTTGTGGCGCGCGGCCGCCGCCATGACCTCGGGGACGGTGCCGGCGATCTGCACGCCCACCGGGGCCGGCTCGCCGTCATGGTCCATTCGGTGACGCGACTTGCTGGTGTCCCAGAAGCGCGGGTCGCTAGTCGTCATCTCCGACATCGCCAGCCCCGCACCCAGGCGCTTGCAGAGCTGCCGGAACGGCTTGTCGGTGACGCCTGCCATCGGCGCCAGTACGACGTTCGGGGCGATGGTGTAGGGGCCAATGCGCATCGGCAGAGTGTAGCGCCGGCGCCGCGCGCAACCGGCCCGGGCGCCCGCTCAGTCGGTGAAACGCGCGTCGACGTCTTGGCGCGTCGGCATGCCCGCGGCCGCGCCGTGGGCTTCGGTCGACAGTGCCGCGAAGCGCTGGGCGACGCGCAGCAGGGCCGCGAACGGCAGCGAAGGCGAAGTCGCAAGCATCGCCGCCAGCGCGCCGCTGAAGGCATCGCCGGCGCCGGTGGTGTCCACCGGGCGCACGGCTTCCGCGCCCAGTCGGTAGTAGGCGCGGTCGTCGCCGCGCAGCGCGTCGTCGGCGTGCGAGACGAAGCAGCCGCTGGCGCCCAGCGTCACCACGACGCTGCCTGCGTGCGACAGCTCGCGGCACAGCGCGTGCAGGCGCGCCTGGTCGATGCCGGAGATCGTGTCGGGGTCGATGCGGTCACCGACATGACGCGCCAGCAGCCCGGCGAACTCGGTCTCGTTGGGCGTCACGATGTCGGCCAGCGCCAGCAGCTCGCCGCTGGTGGCGGCGTTGGCCGGCGCCGGGTTGAGCATCGTGGTGGCGCCGTGCGCGCGACCGGCGCGCAGCGCGGCGATCACGGCGTCTGCCGGCGATTCAAGCTGCGCCAGCACCACGGCGGCGCCGACGAAGGCCGCCGCGTGCGCAGCGACGTGCGAGGCGGGCAGCAGCGCGTTGGCGCCGGCACCGACCATGATGCAGTTGCGCCCCTGTTCGTCGAGGTAGATGCCGGCCGTCCCCGTTGGCGCGTCGGCCGCGAACGCCGCCACCGCGATGCCGTCTGCCGCCGCCAGCGTTCGCGCCAGCGCGCCGGCGACGTCGTCGCCCAGCGCGCAGACGAAGGTGGTGACCGCCCCCGCGCGCGCCGCGGCGGTGGCCTGGTTGAAGCCCTTGCCACCGGGTCCAGACGCGTAGCGCCCGGCGAGTGTCTCGCCCGGCAGTGGCAGCGTCCCCGCGGTCCAGACGTGGTCGACGTTGAACGACCCCAGCACCACGACCCGTGCCATCGGCTCAGCCAAAGTGGGTCAGGACGCCGGCGATGGTCGCCGTCATCATGGTGGCGATCGACCCGCCCAGCACCGCGCGCAGGCCAAAGCGCGCGAGGTCGGCGCGGCGTTCCGGCGCGATGCCGCCGATACCGCCGATCTGGATCGCGATCGAGCTGAAGTTGGCGAAGCCGCACAGCGCGTACGTCGCGATCAGCGTGCCCTGCGGTGTCAGCGACACGCCGGCGACGTTGCCGCGCAGGATCTCGCCGAGCTGCACGTACGCGACGAACTCGTTGAGCACCACCTTGGTGCCGATCAGTCCACCGACGGTGCTCGCGTCCTGCCACGGCACGCCGATCACCCAGGCCAACGGCGCCAGCACCGCGCCGAGCAGGGACGACAGGTCGGTCGGGCGCCCGATCAGCTGCTGCAGCCCGGTGACCTCGCCGAACCACGTCAGCGGGGCGTTCAACAGCGCGATCAAGGCGATGAAGGCGAGCAGCATCGCACCGACGTTCAGCGCCAGCTTCAGGCCGTCGGCCGCACCGGAGGCGGCGGCATCGATGACGTTGGCCGTCGTCTTTTCGACGTTGACGCGGACCCGACCGAGGGTCAGCGGCTGCTGGGTCTCGGGCACCAGGATCTTGGCGATCACCAGCGTCGCCGGCGCAGCCATGAAGCTCGCGGTGATCAGGTGCTTGGCGTAGGACGCCTGCAGCGCCGGGTCGCCGCCGCCCAGCAGCAGCACGTACGCGCCAAGCACGCCGCCGGCGATGGTGGCCATGCCGCCGACCATCAGCGTCAGCAGCTCGGACGGCGTCATGCCGGCGATGTAGGGGCGTACGACCAGCGGCGCCTCTGTCTGGCCGATGAAGGCGTTGGCGCAGACCGACAGCGTCTCCGCGCCGGATACGCGCATCAGCTTGGTGATCACCCACGCCATGCCCTGCACGATCTTCTGCATCGCGCCCAGGTGGTAGAGCACGCTCATGAAGCTGGCGAAGAAGATGATCGTCGGCAACACCTGGAACGCGAACACGAAGCCGAACTTGGTCGGGTCGGCGAAGTCGCCGAAGATGAAACGCGCGCCCTGGGTGGTGAATCCGAGCAGCCGCACGAAGCCGCTGGACAGGGCGTCGAAGAGGATGGCGCCCCAGGGCGTCAGCAGCACCAGCGAGGCGATCGCGAGCTGGAGGGTGAGGCCGATGGCGACCAGGCGCCAGTCCACGCGCCAGCGGTTGTTGGAGAACAGCCAGGTCAGGCCGATCAGCACCGCAAGACCGAACAGGCCGAAGCCGATCCGCGAAAGACCTTCCATTCCGTTTCCCGAGAGCGCCCCGCGGCGTGGGCGCAGCCTAGTGCAGGCAGCGGGTGCCGGCAACCGCGCGCGCGCTCAACCGTCGCGCGCGACCACGCGGTTGCGGCCGGCGGCCTTGGCCTCTTTCAGACGGCGGTCGGCGGCGCCGAGCAGCGCCGACGTCGTAGCGCCATCCAGCGGCCATGCCGCCAGCCCGGCGCTGAAGGTCAGCAGGAACGCGGCGGCGCCACGCTCTGGCAGGAACGGCCTGGCAGCCATGTCGCGCCGCAGCCGGTCCAGCCGTTCCCAGGCGCTGCCGACCGGGCAGTGCAGCACCAGCACGAACTCCTGCCCGCCGATCCGTGCCAGTACCTCGCGGCCATCGACCATCGCGCTCAGGTTCGCGGCCACGTGGCGCAGCGCGCGGTCACCGCCGGCATGCCCGAGGTCGGCGTTGATCCGCCCCAGCTGGTCGACGTCGAGCAGGGCCACGGTCAGCGAACCGCCATCGTTGCGCGTGGCGGCGAACACGTGCGGCATCCGCTGCAGCAGCCAGGCGCGGTTGGGCAGACCGGTCAGTCCGTCGTGCCCGGACAGCTCCACCAGCCGCTGCATGCGGTACACGATCGCGGCGGTGAGCAGCGTCGCCATCACCAGCAGGAGCAGCCGCTGGGCCTGCGCGGCCACGGAGGCGACCCCGTAGTCGGGCGAGACGAGCGCCTCGCCGGCCGGTGCCATCGCCAGCACCCACCACGCCAGTGCGCCGTACTGCGCGATCGCCAGCGCGCCGGCATACAGCGTCAGGCGGCCGTCGTTGCGCAGCGCGGTGACCAGGATCGCGAACAGGTACAGCGGCCAGACCACCAGGCTGTTGACGGCCGCCACCGGGTCGCCCTGGCCCAGCAGCGACAGCACCAGGCTGGTCAGGGTGACGTCGTAGGTTCCGGTGGCGAAGGCCAGCCAGCGATGGCGGCGGCGGCGCCGGGCAAGGGCCAGCCAGACCTGCGCCATCACGTTGGCGATCACCGCGCCCACGAGGCCTGCCAGCACCTCCCGGATCGAAGCGCCTGCCGCGGCGGCGATGAGCGGCAGCAGCAGCACCAGCGCGGACAGCAGGGCGCGGATCCGCGCGACCAGCAGCTCGCCGCCGGCGCCGGCCTCCAGCATCACCTCGTCGGGGCGCGCCAGCAGACGCGACGCCAACGACTCCCGCCCCCGTGTCGGTGACGCCATGCGCGGTTCCCCGGTGCGAGGCGGAAGCATAGCCCGCGACGGGCGGACGCCGCTGCGCCAGCCCATGGCGATCAAAAAAAAAAGGGAAGTCGCTTGACATGAAGATGAGAATGATTAGCATTCACGTTTCGTCCACCCGGAGTCCGTGCCATGTTCGCCAGTCGCACGAGTGGTCCCAACGCCCCATCCCGCACGTCGCGGTCAGCGACCCTGTCCGATGTGGCGCCCCCCGTGGAGACGGTCGACAGCCTGCGGCTGCTGCACGGGCACCGCGAACTGCTCATCCGCCACGGCGACGAGGTCTACCGCCTGCGCCACACCCGCAACGATAAGCTGATCCTCACCAAGTAAGTTCCCGCGCGCGGCATGCCGCGCGTCCGCCCCACCCAGGCCGCAAGCCCACCGGAGCATTGCCGGACGCCAGCAAGCCTCGCATCCCTGCGAGCATCCATGCGCCCGACCGTCCTGCCTCGACCCCGCAACCTGCGAGTCGCGATCGCCCTCGCCCTGCTGCTGTCGGCCATCGCCGGCGCGCAGGCGCGCCCTGCATCGCCCGATGTCGCCCCCGACACCGGCGCCGACGCCACGACAGGCACGGGCGCGGCGACGATCGGCGAGCTCGCCCGGATCACGGTCACCGCTACGCGCATGGCGCGCGCCGTTGCCGACGTGCCGCACACCGTCGACGTCATCGACCGCGAGCGCATGGACACGCTGCTGGTGCGCGACCTCCGCGAGCTCTTCCGCTACGAGCCCGGCATCACCGTCAACGACAGCTTCGGCCGTTTCGGTATCGGCGACATCCGCATCCGCGGCCTTGGCGGCAACCGCGTGCGGATCCAGACCGACGGCATCCCGGTGTCGGATGCATTCGCGATCGGCAGCTTCTCCAACGCCAACCGCAACCTCGTCGATCTCGACACCCTCAAGCGCGTGGAGGTGGTCCGTGGGCCGGCGAGCGCGCTATACGGCTCCGACGCGCTGGGCGGAGTTGTGGCGTTCATCACCAAGCAGCCGCAGGACTACCTCGCCGATGGGCAGTCGACATCCTTCAGCGCGAGGCTGGGCTACCAGGGCGATCGCCACGGCGTGTTCGCCGGGACGACGGCGGCGTTCGGTGGCGCACGCTGGTCGGGGTTGGTGGCCGCCGGACACCGTGAGGGCCGCGAGATCGAGAACCGCGGCACGGTGGGCGGCGTCGGCGCGACGCGTACGCTGCCCAATCCGCAGGACAGTGACGGGCGCAGCGTGCTGGCCAAGCTGGTGTTCTCGACAGGGGCCCGCCAGCGCCTGCGGCTCACGGTCGAGGGCAATGAGGATCGCGTGCGCACCGACCTGCTTACCGCACGCGGGTTCCAGGCGCTGACCCGCGCGACCAACACGCTGGTGACCGGCGACGACCGGCAGACGCGTGCCCGCGTGTCCTTCGCGCACGAGGTCGACGACATCGCGGCCCGGTTCGTCGACAGCGTCGACTGGCAACTCTACCGGCAGGACAGCGAGACCACCCAGGACACACGCGAGCAGCGAACGCTGCCGGCACCAGCGCTGGCCGACATCCGTGAGCGCACCTTCAATTTCGACCAGCGCCTGCACGGGCTGCAGGCCAATGCGCGAACGTCCTTCACCGTCGGCACGGTGCGTCACGATGTCGCCTACGGCATCGAGCTGACGCACACCGACACCCGGCAGAAGCGCGACGGGCTGCGGAGCTTTCCGCTCACCAGGGTCACCACCCCGGTGCTGTCGCCCGATGTGTTCCCGGTGCGCGACTTCCCCAACAGCACCAACACGCAGGCAGGCCTCTACCTGCAGGACGAGATCGCGTTCGGCGGCGGCGACGTCCGGTTGATCCCTGGCCTCCGCGTCGATCACTACCGGCTGGACCCGGAGGTTGACGCGATCTTCGCCGGCGACAATCCCGGCGTCGCGGCGATCGGCTTTACCGAGACCAACCTCTCACCGAAGCTTGGCGCGGTCTGGCACTTCGCGCCGCAGTGGTCGCTCTTCGGCGGCTACACGCGTGGTTTCCGCTCGCCTCCGTACAACGACGTCAACATCGGCTTCACCAACCTGCAGTTCGGGTACACGGCGATCGCGAACCCCGACCTGCGGCCGGAGACCAGCGACGGTCTCGAAGCCGGGCTGCGCTTCGTCGGCGATGCCGTCTATGCCAGTGTCTCCGCCCACTACACGCGATACGACGACTTCATCGAGTCGCTGCGCCAGGTCGGATTCGATCCAGCGCAGGGGCCCTTCGGCCTGGCCATCTTCCAGTCCCAGAACGTGCACTCGGCGCGCATCCACGGCATCGAGCTCAGGACGGGTGCCGACCTCGGGGTACTGGCGGACGCCTGGGAAGGCTGGTCACTGCGCTGCGCTGCTGCCTGGACGCGCGGCAAGGGCAGGGGGCCCGAGCAGGCGGACATCGGCGACGGGGCAATCGAAGAGCAGGTGCGCACGCGCGTGCTCGACAGCATCGATCCGCCGACCGCAGCGCTGGGCATCGCGTATGAACGCGCGCGATGGGGCATGGAGCTGGCGGGACGCTTTGCCGGCGGCAAGCGCGATGCGTCCTCCGACGCGGCCTATCGCCAGCCAGGGTATGGCGTGCTGGACCTCTACGCGCACTGGAGGTTCATGCCCGGCGCCAGGGTCGACGTCGGCGTGCGCAACCTGGCCGATCGCCGCTATTCCACGGCTGGCAGCGTGCCGCAGCTGCTGCCTGCGGCGTCGACGACGCTGGATCGCTACAGCGCACCGGGTCGCAACGTGGTCGCGAACGTGTCGTGGTCATGGTGACCCGCGGCCGCCCGACGACCGCCAGCGACCGCGATCCCCCACGCCTCGCCGCGCATGCCGGCAACTGGATGCCGCCCCGACCCTGCAGGCGGTGGTTGTCGCGTTAGAACGCGCCGGCCGCTCGCGAGCCGCTTCCTCGCCTTTTCCCACCCGACCCATCACCGGAGTGCCCCGATGAACCGCCATGCCATGCCGCTGTTCCTGATGATGTTTCTCGCAGCTGGCGTCCACGCAGGAGACACCGTGCCTGTCCCGCCTGCCGACCCGACCGCGGATCGGCGCGCGATCCTGGCGATGCAGGGCGAGTACGCAGTCGACTTCGCCTTCGACGAAACCGTGCTGCTGCAGCCTGGCTACGAGCGCGCGTCCGCGATGCGAAGCGCCGCCAGCGAGACCGTGGTGGTGGTCGAAGACGGCGGCACCGGTTCCCGTCCCATGCGCATCGTGCTGCAGCACCTGCTGGTGGATCGCAGGAGCGGCCACGTCACCAAGCACTGGCGGCAGGACTGGACGTACGAGGCGTCGGAACGGTTCGAGTTCACCGCCCACCAGACGTGGCGGATGGTGCCGATCGCGGCGGACACGACGCGTGGCGCATGGACCCAGTGCGTCTACGAGGTGTCGGACGCGCCGCGCTACTGCGGCACCGGCCGCTGGAACCACCGTTACGGCGTCGCCACCTGGACCAGCGACCGCACCTGGCGCCCGCTGCCGCGGCGGGAGTACACCAGGCGGGACGACTATAACGCGCTCAACGTCGAGAACCGGCACACCATCGTTCCCGGAGGATGGACGCACGAGCAGGACAACACCAAGACCGTACGTGCCGACGACGGGTCGACGGTCCGCACCATCGCGCGCGAATCCGGCTTCAACGACTACCGCCGCGGTGGCGACACCGACTTTGCCCCCGCCTACGCCTACTGGGACGCGACGAAGATGTACTGGGTACGCGTGCGCGCCCGATGGCAGCGTGCATTCGCGACCCACGGCGGGGTGCAACTGATGACACCGGTCGACGGGATGCCGATCGTCATGGCGACGTTCCAGCACGCCGACCGCGTCGTTGCCGGCGAGGAGGTGGGCGAAGACGAGATTACGCGCGTGTTTGACAGCTGGGTCGCCGCGCCGCCGGCGGTGCCCGTGGCTGCTGCGGCGGCACGCTGACGCCGGACCGATCCGCGCCTCGGAGTGGCGCGGCCTGGCTCCGGAATCCGCCGGTCGGGCGTGCCTATACTGCGGGCCACCGACGGGCTGGGGAGTACGACATGGGCAGCGGTACCTTCATTGCGGTGGTCCTGGCGATCGCATTCGTGATGTTCTTCTTCAAGATGGTCCGCATCGTGCCGCAGGGGTTCGAGTGGACCGTCGAGCGCTTCGGCAAGTACACCCACACGCTGTCGCCAGGGCTGCACCTGCTGATCCCGGTGATGCAGGCCATCGGCCGCAAGGTCAACGTGATGGAGCAGGTGCTCGACGTGCCGTCACAGGACGTGATCACCAAGGACAACGCGGTGGTGAAGGTCGACGGCGTGGTGTTCTTCCAGGTCCTGGATTCGGCCAAGGCCGCCTATGAGGTCTCCAACCTCGAGATCGCGAGCATCGCGCTGGTGCAGACCAACATCCGCACCGTGATCGGCTCGATGGACCTCGACGAATCGCTCAGCAACCGCGAGACCATCAACGCGCAGCTGCTCAACGTGGTCGATGCCGCGACCAATCCCTGGGGTATCAAGGTCACCCGCATCGAGATCCGCGACATCCAGCCGCCGCGGGACCTGATCGACTCGATGGCGCGCCAGATGAAGGCCGAGCGCGAGCGCCGCGCGGTGATCCTCGAAGCCGAGGGCCACCGCAGCTCCGCGATCCTGCGCGCCGAGGGCGAGAAGCAGGCGGCGATCCTGCAGGCCGAGGGCGAACGCGAAGCCGCGTACCGAGAGGCCGAGGCCCGCGAGCGCCTGGCGGAGGCCGAGGCCAAGGCCACCGAGATGGTGTCCAACGCGATCGCCGCCGGCGACGTGCAGGCGATCAACTACTTCATCGCGCAGAAATACGTCGAGGCATTCCGTGAGCTCGCCACCGCACCAAACGCCAAGTTCGTGATGATGCCGATGGAGACGAGCGGGATCATCGGCTCGATCGCCGGCATCGCCGAACTGGGCAAAGAGGCGCTGTCCAAGCAGCAGGTAGCGACCCAGGCGCGCGTCAATCCGCCGTCCGCGCGACGGGACGCCTGAGCCATGCGCTGGGACGTGGTGGCCTGGGCGGCGATAGCGCTGGTGCTGATCGCGGCCGAGACCCTGGCACCGGGGGCCTTCATGCTGTGGATGGGCTTTGCGGCCGCGGCGGTGTTCCTGATCGTGCTGGTGGTGCCGGGGCTGCCGCTGCTTGCCCAGGTGATCGCGTTCGTGCTGCTGAGTATGGTCGCTGTCCTGGCCTACCGCAGGTGGTTTCGTGGCCGCGAGCGCCCCAGCGACAGCCCGCTGCTCAACCGTCGCGCCGAGCAGATGCTCGGGCGCGTGGCGCCGCTCGACCAGTCCATCAACTCGGGCCGCGGCCGGATCAAGCTCGACGACGCGTACTGGGTCGTCGAGGGGCCGGACCTCGTTGCCGGCACGCCGGTGCGCGTGGTCGCGGTCGTCGGGATGACCCTGCGCGTCCGGGCTGCGGAATAACAGCCCGCGGAGCAGGACGCTGCGGCGCACGACGCCTGCCGGCACGCGCCGTGGGCCCGCCGTGCCATCTGGGATAATCCCCGCCTCCGCACACGGGCCCCACCGATGACCAAGCAGACGATCCTCAACGACGCCCACCGCCGCGCCGGCGCGCGCATGGTCGACTTCGGCGGCTGGGACATGCCGCTCAACTACGGCTCGCAGATCGACGAGCACCATCAGGTGCGCCGCGATGCCGGGATGTTCGACGTTTCGCACATGACCGTCGTCGACCTGCATGGCGCGCAGGCGCGGGCGCTGCTGCACCGGCTGGTCGCGAACTCGGTCGACAAGCTGAAAAAACCGGGTCGCGCGCTGTACACCTGCATGCTCGATGCCGACGGCGGGGTGATCGACGACCTGATCGTCTACTACCTCGCCGGCGACCACTACCGGATCGTCGTCAATGCCGCCACCCGAGACAAGGACATGGCATGGATCACCGCACAGGCCGCGCCATTCGCGGTCGAGGTGCGCGAGCGACGTGAGCTGGCGATGATCGCGGTGCAGGGCCCGACCGCCCGCGCGCGGGTCATCGGTCTGCTGGCCGACGGTGACCGCGAGCGGATCACAGCGTTGGCCAAGTTCGCTGCCGCCGACGCCGTCACCGCCGACGGCCACGCCCTGTTCGTCGCGCGCACGGGGTACACAGGAGAGGACGGCTTCGAGCTGATCGTGCCAGAGGCGGACGCGGTCGCGCTGTGGGAGGCGCTCCTCGCCGCCGGCGTCGTGCCGGCCGGGCTCGGCGCGCGGGACACGCTGCGGCTCGAAGCTGGGATGGCGCTGTACGGGCAGGACATGGACGAGTCGGTATCACCGTACGAGGCCGCGCTGGCGTGGACGGTGTCGCTGGACGGCGGGCGGGCGTTCAACGGTCGTGCCGCGCTCGAGCGCCAGAAGCGCGACGGCGCCCCGCGACAGATGGTGGGGCTGGTGATGGACGACAAGGGCGTCCTGCGCCACGGCCACAAGGTACTGACGCCGCTGGGCGACGGCGAGATCCTGTCGGGGACGTTCTCGCCCACACTGGGGCGTGCGATCGCCTTCGCACGCGTGCCGATGGGCGATCTCGGCACCGGCGCCGACGCCGGCGTCCGGGTCGACATCCGCGGTCGCGAGGTGCCGGTGCGGGTGGTGAAGTTCCCGTTCGTGCGCGACGGCCAGCCGCAGGCCGGCATCTGATACGCGCGCGGCCGGCTTGGTTAGACTATCGCCCCAATCCCCTTGACAGCCGCACCCGGAGCCCCATCCCATGAGCGAGATCCCAGGCGACCTGAAGTTCATGAAGTCCCACGAGTGGGCCCGCGTCGAAGGCGACGGCAAGGTCACGGTGGGTATTTCCGACCACGCGCAGGGACTGCTGGGCGACCTCGTCTACGTCGACCTGCCCGAGGTTGGCGACCGCGCCGAGGCCGGTAACGCGTGCGCGGTAGTGGAATCGGTCAAGGCGGCGTCCGACGTCTATGCGCCGGTGTCGGGGACGATCACTGCGGTCAACGCCGCACTTGCCGACAAGCCCGAAACCATCAACGAGGATGCTTACGGCGACGGCTGGCTGTTCGTCGTGGAAATCGATGATCCGGAGCAGCTCAACGAGCTGATCGATCCGGACGACTACGCGGAGCTGATCGAGGGCGACGACGACTGATCCCGCTGCGGGTCGGTCCGTGGAAAGCGCAGCGGCGACGCTGCGTTTTTTTTTGTTCCGGGTCAGTCGCGGTTTGGCGACGGACGCTTCCTGCGCGCCTACATGCAGGTGCCGGGTGCGACAGAATCTTGCGCAGTTGCCAACAATTGCCGCGGCGCGCCGACCATGATGGAACGATTCCGACCGGTTGCTGCACCGCCGCGGGAAGGGCAGCGACACCATGCCGCGGCGACGCCGTGCACACGCCATGCGACTCGCGCGAGTGCGTGGCGTCGATGTGCGTTGTGTCTTTCGCTGCTGAAAACAAGCGCTTTCCGCTTCCGCCGCACCTGCGGCGTGCCTGCGCCGGCGCGATCGCAGGCGACCGCATCGCGCCGCGGCCGATGGATTACCCGCCCCGATCGTCATCGCGTGCGCCGACATCGATGCGACAGGGTGTTGACAGTGGAAAAAACGGTGATTAGGTTTCGCGACATCAGACGTGGCCACAGCAGCGAGTGAGTCGAACCCAGGCAGCGACACGCAACACACACCAGGACTCCGCCCGCGACGATTCACGGTGGACGCAGGGAGACGCTCCCCCGCGGAAAGCCGGCGCCATCTCCGACACGTCGCCTGCAGCGCCCGTCGAGGCGAGCACGAACCTGTCGAACACTCCCCGAATGCAGTCTTCTGGATGTCTATTCCAGGTGGCAACGGTGCATGCCATGCCGGCATGCACGCGAAGAATCCGACCTGCGCGCGGTGCGCGCCGGCGGTTGATCGCGGGTCCGATACCCGCGGTGTAGTGCGTACTGGGCCGTTGTAACAGCTAGTCCACAGACGAGGAGAGCCATCACATGGCCACGAAGAAAGCGGCAAAGAAGAAGCCTGCCAAGAAGGCGGCGAAGAAATCGGTGCGTGCGTCGGCGAAGAAGGCCGCCCGCACCGTCAAGAAGGCGGTCCGCAAGGTCGCCAAGAAGGTGACCAGGAAGTCGCCGGCCCGCAAGGTCGCGAAGAAGAAGGTCGCCAAGAAGAAGGTCGCAAAGAAGTCGGCGAAGAAGGCCACCCGCAAGACCGCGAAGAAGACTGCCAAGAAGTCCACAAAGAAGACGGCCAAGAAGACCGCGAAGAAGACCGCCCGGAAGTCCACGAAGAAGACCGCCAAGAAGACCGCCAAGAAGACCGCAAAAAAAGCGACTCGCAAGACCGCGAAGAAGGCCACGAAGAAGGCCGGGGCACCGCGCGCGAAGAAGGCGGCCAAGAAGGCGCCGGCCAGGAAGGTTGCAAAAAAAAAGGCCGCTAGCCCGGCCCGTCGCGTGAAGAAGGCGCCGGCGGTGTCGATCCCGGCAGCGCCCGCACCCCTGATGTAATTCCCGCAACGCGCGTCACCAGGACTCCTTCTCCGCGTGCCCAGGCGGAGAGGGGGTTTTTTTTATCAGCCAGGCACGTCCGCCGTGCAGGCCGGCGAGGTAAAACCCCGCTTCAGCGCGGGCGAGCGCTCGCGGTCGAGGACACGCTGCCGCCGGCAGTACGCATGACGGGAGCGGCGCTTGAGCCGTCCGTCGCATGGTCGCCGGCATCGTCCATCGCCAGCACCGCCGCGTCGCTGAGCTCGACATCCAGCCACCGCTTCGCAGGCAGGCCGATCGCGCGGTCCAGGATGGTCGGCAGCAGCCCCGACGGCACGCTGCTCTCGCTGTTCCACAGGATGACGACGCCGAAATCGCGCTCGGGCACCATCGCCATCAGCCCGCGATAGCCCTGTACGGCGCCGCCATGGAAGACGACACGGTGGCCGGAGTAGTCGTACACGCGCCAGCCCAGCCCATAGCCCGCGGTATTGAGCCGTTCGCGCCGCCATGACGATCCGCGCAGTTCGCCCGGGGTGCCGACGATCGGGGCCTGCAGCGTCGCCAGCAGCGGTGCCGGCAGCACGTCGGGACGGTGCCCGCCCTGTGCGACCAGCCATTGCGCCATGTCGCTGATGCTGGCGTTGACGCCGGCGGCCGGCGCGACGCGGTAGTAGGTCGGCTTGGGCACCAGCGACTGCCAGCCAGCGCCGGCGCGCACGTGCGGCTTCGCCCAGCGCGCGCTGGCCTGGATGCCTTCGAGCCCGTAGCTGGCATCGTTCATGCCCAGCGGCTTGAAGATGCGGCTGGCGACGGCCTCGCTGAAAAACTGCCCGGTCGCGCCGAACACCACGTCGCCGACGAGGCTGAAGGCGATGTTCTGGTAACTGAAGCAGTCGCCGACGCCGCAGGTCATCGGCGCGATCGCGAGCTTCTGCACGAGGGTGTTGTAGTCAGCGTTTCGCTCGAGATCGCGATCATAGGAATTGCGTGCAAGCCCGACGCGGTGGCTGAGCACGTCGGCCACCGTCAATCGCTGCGCGGCAAGCGGGTCGGACAGGCGCAGTGACGGCATGTAGTCGGCGACGCGGCTGTCCCAGCGCAGCGAGCCTTCGGACACGATCATCCCGGTGACCGTGCCGGCGAACGCCTTGGACAATGAGGCCAGGCGGAAGACCGTATGCGCGTCCACGGGCTCGGCGGCGCGCACGTCGGTGATGCCGTAGCCGCGTGCGCTGAGCACCCGGCCGTCGTGCACGATCGCCATCGCCAGCCCGGGCACGCGCTGGTTGGCGACGACTTCCTGTGCCATCGCCTCGAACAGGCGCACATCGAAGCCGTCGGCCAGTGGCATCGCGCGCTCCGCGGGCGGGCGATAGGCGGGCGTGCCGGCCGCGGCGGCGGACACAGAGACTGCCGGCGTCGCATCGACGGCGGCGATGTCGGACTCGCCGGTCCAGCGAAGCGGCGTCTGCGCGACGCTGCCGGTTGCCATCGGCACAAGCAGCGACACCAGGACGACGCGGCGGAGCCCGCGCGGGAGCGTGCGTGCGTTGGGTTTCATCGACCGGGTCCCCTGCGTATGCTGCTGTGCAGGCCGATCATAGCGCCTCAATCCGGACTTGCATGAACAAGGGGAGCTTTCATGGGTAGCACGTTGATCCTGCTGGTTATTCTCGGTCTGATAGTGGCCTTCGCGCTGTGGGGCGTCGGAATCTACAACGGGCTCATCGCGGCCCGCAACGCCTTCAGGAATGCGTTCGCGCAGATCGACGTGCAGCTGCAGCGGCGCTTCGACCTGATCCCGAACCTGGTCGAAACCGCGAAGGCCTACCTGCAGCACGAGCGCGGCACGCTGGAGGCGGTGACCGCAGCGCGGACCGCGGCGCAGGCCGGACTGTCGGCGGCGAAGGCGAGCCCCGGCGATCCGGCGGCGATGGCCGAGCTGGCGCAGAGCCAGGGCGCGCTCAACGGCGCATTGGGCCGACTGATGGTGGTGGTGGAGGCCTATCCGGACCTCAAGGCCAACCAGAACATGATGCAGCTCACCGAGGAGCTGACCAGCACCGAGAACAAGGTCGCGTTCGCGCGGCAGGCCTACAACGACTCGGTGATGACCTACAACACCAAGCGCGAGGTGTTCCCGTCCAGCGTGGTGGCCGGCATGTTCCAGTTCGCACCGGCAGCGCTGCTCGAGATCCCGGCGGACCGTCCCGAGATGCGCGACGCACCCAAGGTGCAGTTCTAGGGCCCGGACGGCGCGGCTGGCATGAACTTCTTCGAGCGCCAGGCGCAGGCCCGTCGCAACACGACCAGGCTGGTGGTGCTGTTCGCGCTGGCCGTGGCCGGCATCGTGCTGGCGGTGAATGCCGCCGTGGTGGTGTTCTACGGTGCCAGCGTCCAGGCGCTGGCGACGGCGACGCTGCTGACGCTGGGCACGATCGCGCTCGGGTCGCTGTACCGGATGGCCAGCCTGCGCGGTGGCGGCGACGGCGTGGCAACGCAGCTGGGCGGGGTGCCGGTGCCCGAGGACACCACCGACCGCCACCTGCGACGGCTGCGCAATGTCACCGAGGAAATCTCCATCGCCTCCGGGGTACCGATGCCGCGGCTGTACGTGCTCGAGCACGAAACCGGGATCAACGCCTTCGCCGCCGGCTATGCGCCGACCGACGCGGTCATCGCCGTCACCCGGGGCGCGCTGGAAGCGCTCAACCGCGACGAGCTCCAGGGCGTGGTCGCGCACGAGTTCAGTCACGTCCTCAATGGCGACATGCGCCTCAACATCCGGCTGATGGGCGTGCTGTTCGGCATCCTGATGATCAGCCTCATCGGTCGCAAGATCCTGTACGTGGGCGGCGGCCGTGGGCGCGGCGCCGCGGCGGTGCTGGCGGCCGCCCTGGTGGCGATGGCGGTCGGTGGCATCGGCCTGTTCTTCGGTCGCATGATCAAGGCCGGCGTCAGCCGCAGTCGCGAGCACCTGGCCGATGCGTCCGCGGTGCAGTTCACGCGGCAGACGGTCGGACTGGCGGGCGCCCTGAAGAAGATCGGCGGTGTCGGCGAGGGATCCAGGCTGGCGGCGAAGGGCGAGGTCGAGGAGGTCAGCCACATGCTGTTCGGCGATGGCGTCGGGCTGTCGGGGCTGTTCGCCACGCATCCGCCCCTGCTGTCGCGGATCCAGGCGCTGGAGCCGACGTTCCAGCCCGCCCAGCTGCAGCAGCTGCGCACGCGCTGGCAGGCGGGGGCGCCCGACGGGCTGGACGAGGACGTGCGCATGGGGCTCGACGCCGGCAGCGGCGCGCGACTGCCGGACGCGTCCGCACAGCTGGCGATGACTCCGGCGATGGTCGCGGCGCAGGTGGCGCGTCCGGAGCACGACGACTACCGGCGCGCAGACGCGATCGTCGGCGTCATGCCCCAGCGCCTGCGCGAGGCTGCGCGCGGACGCGACGCGGTAATGCCGCTGCTGCTGGCGCTGTTGCTGGACAAGGAGCCTGATGTCCGCGCGAAGCAGCGCGCCGACATTGTCGCGCGGCTGGGCAGTGCCACCGCCGACGCCGCCAACGCCCTGCGTGCCGACGCGCTCGCCGAGCTGCATCCGATGCTGCGGCTGCCACTCGCCGAACTGGCGTTCCCGGTCCTGCGGCTGCGGCCGAGGCCGGCGCTCGACGCGTTCCTGGCGACGGTGCATGCGGTCGTCCACAGCGATGGCCGCGTATCGCTGTTCGAGTACTGCCTCGGCCGCCTGCTGGAGACGCAGGTTCGCGAGTCGCTGGACCCGGCGCGCTACGCCCGCTTCGGGCGGCGGCGCGCGTCCAGCGTCAAGGCCGAGTTCGCGACCCTGCTGGCGGTGGTCGCGCATGCGGGTCACACCGACCGCGAGTCGGCGCAGCGCGCGTACCTGGCGGGGTTGCAGCGCGTGCTGCCGCGCGACCACGTGGACTATGCGCCCCCGGCGGAAGGCGTCGCTGCGCTCGACGCCGTCTGGGAACCGCTGGACGCGCTGGACCCGCTGGCCAAGCAGGTGCTGGTGGAAGCGCTCACCGACGCCGTCGGCCACGACGGACGCGTATCGGTGGCGGAGTCGGAGCTGCTGCGCACCATCTGCGCGGTGCTGCACTGTCCGCTGCCGCCGATGCTGGAGCAGCACTGACGCCTGCCGCGGTGCCCGGGGTTACCGGCCCAGGATGAGGTCCGCAGCGCGCTCGGCGATCATCACCGTCGGCGCGTTGGTATTGCCACCGGGCAGCGTCGGCATCACCGACGCGTCGACCACGCGCAGGCCGTCGACGCCGCGGACGCGCAGCCAGGGGTCCACCACCGACGCGTCGTCGCTGCCCATCCGGCAGGTGCCGACGGGGTGGTAGACGGTCTCGGCCTTGGCGCGCACGAAGGCCTCCAGCCCGGCGTCGTCGAGGTCGTCGCGCACGGGGAAGATGGGCGCGCCTCTCCACGGGTCGAACGCGGGCTGCGCGATGATCCGGCGCGAGAGACGCGCGCATTCGACCATCATCTGCAGGTCGAAGCCCTCCGGGTCGGAGAGGTAGCCCGCGGCGATCCGTGGCTTGTCGCTGGCGCGGTTGCTGGCCAGCGACACGCGGCCGCGGCTGCGCGGACGCAGGAAGCACGCGTGCAGCGTGAAGCCGTCGCCCGGTAGCCGACGTCGCCCGTGGTCGTCGAGCATCGCCGGCACGAAATGCAGCTGGATGTCGGGGCGCGCATCCGGCGCCAGCGGCGAACGCACGAACCCGCCGCCCTCGGCCACGTTGCTGCTGCCCGGGCCGGTGCGGCCGCGGAGGAAATAGTCGAACGCGATGCGCGCGTCGCTGAGGCGGTCGTAGCTGACGCCGGGTGCGGTGTGATGCAGGGTGCAGATGTCCAGGTGGTCCTGCAGGTTGCCGCCGACGCCAGCGGCATCGACCACGACATCGATACGCTGGCCGCGCAGCGCATCCGCGGGCCCGATGCCCGACAGCATCAGCAGCTGCGGCGAGTTGATGGCGCCGCCGCACACCAGCACCTCGCGCGTCGCGTGCTGGTGGAAGGCGCGCCCGCCGGCGGCGTAGACGACGCCGTTGGCGCGTGGCGCACCACCCGGCGCGACGTCGAAGGTGATCCGACTGGCTAGCGCGCCGGTGACCACGTCGAGATTTGGACGCTGGCGCGCGGGTGCGAGATAGGCGACCGCGCTCGAACAGCGCGCGCCGTCGCGCTGGGTCACCTGGTAGGCACCAACCCCTTCCTGCGTCGGGCCATTGAAGTCGCCGTTGGCCGGCAGCCCGGCCTCGACGCCGGCCTCGACGAACGCGTGCGTAAGCGGGTTGACGTGGCGCAGGTCCGACACCGACAGCGGGCCATCCCCGCCGTGCAGCGCGTCGCCGCCGCGGCTGTTGCCCTCGCTGCGCCGGAAATACGGCAGCACCGCCTCCCATTCCCAGCCGGTGGCGCCGGACGTGGCCCAGCTGTCGTAGTCGCCCGGCACGCCGCGCACGTAACACATCGCGTTGATCGAACTCGAACCGCCCAGCACCCGGCCGCGCGGCCACCACAGGGTCCGCCCATCGAGCTGCGGCTCCGGCGCGGTGTCGTAGTTCCAGTTCACACCCTTCATGCCGACCAGCTTGGCCAGCCCCGCGGGCATGTGGATGAAAGGGTGCCAGTCGCGCGGACCGGCCTCCAGCAGCAGCACGCGGGCCGCGGGATCCGCGCTCAGGCGGTTGGCGAGGACGCAGCCCGCGGAGCCGGCGCCGACGATGACGTAGTCGTAGGCGGCATCGCGGAGGGCAGGGCGGACGGGCATCGCGGCAACCTAGGGGCGTGCCCTAGAGCATATGCTCGTCACGCGACAAGGCCACGGTGATCGAGCGTTGCGTCGCCGATGCGCTACCGTGCGCTGCCGCAGGCGCGGTGGTGACGGGTCGACGATGGGCAGCAGCGGTTCTGGCGTGGAAGCGGGTCGACGCGGCGCGTTCCGGGAAGCACTCGGCGAGTCACCGCCGCTCTGGTGGGCGCTGGTGTATTTCTTCAGCCTGCTGTGCGGCTACTACGTGCTGCGACCGGTGCGCGACGCGATGGCCGCGTCGTCGGACGTGGCCTCGGTGTTCCCGCCCGCATTCATCGCGCTGGGCGAGCACTACGGGTTTTCCGTGGGCGCGTTCACGGTGCAGCTGCTGTTCACCGCGACCTTCGTGGTGATGCTGGTGCTGCAGCCGGTGTACGGCGCACTGGTGTCGCGGTTCCCGCGACGGGTGTTCCTGCCGGTGGTCTACCTGTTCTTCGTTGCCTGCCTGCTCGGGTTCTGGTGGGCGTTCGACAGCGCGCTGCCGGGTCGTGGCGCGCTGTTCTTCATCTGGGTGGCGGTGTTCAACCTGTTCGCGGTCACGGTGTTCTGGAGCTTCATGGCCGACGTCTTTGACAACGTCGACGCCAAGCGCTTTTACGGCTATATCGGCGCTGGCGGCACTTTGGGGGCGCTGTGCGGCCCGGCGATCACGCGCATGCTGGTGAAGCCGGTGGGTATCGCCAACCTGCTGCTGGTGTCGGCGGGGTTCATGGGCGTGTGCCTGCTGTGCATCTTCAAGCTCCGCCGCTGGGCGCTGCTGCGGGAGCGGCTGCACGGCGACAACGGCGGCGAGCGCGCGATGGGCGGCTCGGTGCTTGCCGGCCTGCGCCTGGTCTGGGAGCGCCCGGTGCTGCGCGCGATGGCGATCCTGATGTTCTTCGGTGTCGGCGTGGGTATCCTGCTATACAACGAGCAGGTCGCCATCGCGCGCGCGGCTTATCCGTCCGCCGAGGCGAGCACGCGCTACTTCTCGACCATCGACTGGGCCATCAACGGCCTGACCATCGCGATCCAGCTGCTGCTGACGCGCTGGCTGCTGCGCCGCTATGGCGTGGCGCCGCTGCTGCTGCTGCCGGCGATCGCGATCCTGCTCGGGTTCGCGCTGCTGGCGGCGTCGCCGCTGCCGCTGCTGGTCGCGGTGGTGCAGGTGATGACGCGCGCCGGCGAGTTCTCGTTGGCCAAGCCCGCCCGCGAGACCATCTACACCCTCGTCGACCGCGAATCCCGCTACAAGGCCAAGGCGGTGATCGATACCGCCATCTACCGCGGCGGCGACGTCACCTTCGCTTGGGCGCACAAGGCGCTGGCGGCGATGGGCTCGAGCCTGGTGTTCGTGGCCGGCATCGGCATCGCCGCGGCGATGACCTTCGGCGCATGGCGCCTGGTCCGGGCGGAACGCACGCTGCGGCAAGTGCCGCCGGCTGGCGGCGTCCCCGCGACCGATCCGGTGGCACGGTGAGCGCATTTGCCGTTTTCACCACGTCGAAGGACAAGACCGCATGACCGCGGTCGACCGCTCCCGGCGCCGCGCGCGGCGCCTGACCTGGCTGCTGCGGATCACCGTGGGCGGCACGCTGGCGCTGCTGGCATGGGGCGCGATCATCGAGCCGCAGCGGCTGGTCGAGCGCGACCACGTGCTGGCGCTGCAGCAGTGGCCGGCGTCCTGCGACGGGCTGCGCGTCGACGTGGTCGCCGATACGCACACCGGCTCGCCGTACAACAAGCTCGACAACCTCGACCGGCTCGTGGAACGCCTGCTTGCCAGCGACGCCGACGCGGTGCTGCTGGGTGGCGACTACGTGATCCTGAGCGTGTTCCTGGGCCGGTACATCCCGGCCGGAGACATTGCCGCGCGTCTGCGGCCGCTGACGGCGCGCAAGCCGGTCTACGCGGTGCTCGGCAACCACGACTGGTGGAAGGACGGCGAGGCGGTATCGCGTGCCTTCGCTTCGGCCGGAGTGACCATGATCGACAATCGCGCGCTGCCGTTGGCGTTCGGGGGCTGCGAGTTCTGGCTCGCGGGCATCGGCGACCTGATGGAGGGCGACCCGGACGTCGCAGGCGCCTTCGCCACGATCGACGACGCGGACGCGCCGGTACTGGTGCTGACCCACGAACCCGACACGCTGCCCCGGATCCCGCTGCGCACTGCGCTGACAATCGCTGGCCACACCCATGGCGGGCAGATGGACCCGTGGCCATTCCGCAGCCAGCCGTCGCCCTTCGTGCGCATGTCGCATCGGCTGAAATGGCACGTGCGCGACGACGCCGGCCGGGACCTGTTCGTGACCCCCGGCATCGGCACCAGCATCCTGCCGATGCGCATCGGGGTGCCGCCGGAGATCTCTCGGCTGACGCTGCGCAGCGCGGCCGTCGTGGAGGCGACGACAGATCAGGCGGCACCCCCGCCGCAGCGCAAGGCTGGGCCGCCGGCACGCGCCGAGAGCGTTCCCGCCGGCTAGCGCACGGCCGGCAGCGCGCACACCACCACGCCCAGCGCGAACGCCGCGCTCAGCGCGTGCACGCCCGGATGATGGATCCGCAGCCAGGCAAACTGGCTGCCCAGCCTCAGCAGCCAGAACCCCGCCATCGCCAGCAGCAGCGCGCGTCCGCCGTGCGTGTCGGCGAGCGTGTCACGCCACCACAGGCACGCCGCGCCCGCGCAGGCGAACACCAGCACCAGCTGGGTGTTGGCAATCTGCACGATGGCGCGATTCGCGACGGTCGTCGTGCGCAACGACGCCGGCCAGGCGAACAGACGCCAGAACGCGACGTGGAACACGGCGAAGGCGAGCGCGTGGAGCCCCGCCAGCGTGATCCAGGCCGACGTGTCCACGGGCTGGCCCGTACCCGCCGTCAGGCCGCTTCGCGTGCCGAGGCGCCAGGCGTCCCCGCCTGCGGCTGGTCGTAGAACGACGCCGCACGCAGCTCGTGCACGTCGAAGTCGTCGACCATGATCGCGTCCAGCGTCAGCTCGCGCAGTTCCTCGAGCTGCGTGCGCTCGGCAGCAGTGATCCAGCCTTCGCGCACCCCTTCGTCCAACTGCTTGTCGAAGTCCAGCGCCTCGATGTCACTGTTCTTCAGCGCCTTGAGGAACTTGCGCTCCACCGGCTCCGCGGCCACCACTTTCGGCAGCGACGCGTGAACGCGGCCGGCCGGGTTGTTGTCGCACGGCGTCAGGAACACGCCGTCGGCCAGGCGGTCGCGCGCCTCGCCCGGGTTCATCAGCAGCGACGCCACGCGGTGGCCCAGGCGGTCACTCGGCGCCTCGGCGCGACGCCCCAGCGGAAACACCAGCACCCACAGCAGCCAGCCCACCGGACGGATCGGGAAGTTGCGCAGCGCAGCCGACAGTGCCAGCTCGATCTTGTGCACGCTGTCGTGGAAGGCCCAGGCCAGCAGCGGCTGGTCGCCGACCTGCGAGCCCTCGTCGTGGTAGCGCTTGATCATCGCGCTGGCCATGTACAGGTGGCTCAGCACGTCGCCCAGCCGGCCTGACAGCGACTCCTTGAACTTCAGCTTGCCGCCGAGCATCAGCATCGACACGTCGCCGACCAGCGCCAGGTTGGCCGAGTACCGGTCCATCTTGCGGAAGTAGCGGCGCGTGTAGTCGTCACCGGGCGCCTTGCCGACCTTGGCCCCGGTCAGCCCGTACCAGAACGAGCGTACCGCGTTGGAGATCGCGAAGCCGATGTGGCCGAACAGGTTGTGGTCGAACTCCTCCAGCCCTGCGCGCGCATCCGGGTTCTGCGCGGCGCGCATCTCCTTGAGCACCCACGGATGGCAGAGGATCGCGCCCTGGCCGAAGATCAGCAGGCTGCGGGTCATGATGTTGGCGCCCTCGACGGTGATGCCGATCGGCGACGCCTGCCAGCCGCGCCCCAGGTAGTTGCGCGGGCCGAGAATGATGCCCTTGCCACCGTGCACGTCCATCGCGTCGCCGATGACCTCTCGCGCCATCGTCGTGCAGTGGTACTTGGCGATCGCCGACGGCACCGCCGGCTTCTCTCCGCGATCGACCGCTGCCGCGGTGGCCTGGGCCAGGGCGCTGGTGATGTAGGCCTTGCCGCCGATGCGCGCGAGTGCCTCCTCCACGCCCTCGAAACGGCCGATCGACAGGCCGAACTGCTTGCGGATGCGCGCATAGGCGCCGGTGACCACGGCGCCGGACTTGCAGCCGCCGCTGGACGTCGCCGGCAGCGTGATCGAGCGGCCGATGGACAGGCACTCGTTGAGCATGGCCCAGCCGTGGCCGGCACAGTCTTCACCGCCGATCAGCTGCGACAGCGGAATGAACACCTCTCGGCCCTGGATCGGCCCGTTCTGGAACGGCGAGTTGAGCGGGAAATGCCGGCGGCCGATCTCGACCCCGGGCGTCTCGCGCGGCAGCAGCGCCAGGGTGATGCCGATGTCCTCGACGTCACCGATCATGCCGTCCGGGTCGTACATGCGGAACGCCAGCCCGATGATCGATGCCACCGGCGCCAGCGTGATGTAGCGCTTGTCGAAGGTCAGCTTGACGCCGACCACCTGCGCGCCCTCCCACTCGCCCTGGCAGACGATGCCGTAGTCGGGAATCGAGGTGGCGTCCGAACCGGCGAACGGCCCGGTCAGCCCGAAGCAGGGCACCTCGCGTCCGTCGGCGAGCCGGGGCAGGTAGTACTCCTTCTGCTCCTGGGTGCCGTAGTGCATCAGCAGCTCGCCCGGGCCGAGCGAATTCGGCACGCCGACGGTTGAGCTGACCACGCTCGACACCGACGCGATCTTCTGGATCACCTTGTGGTGCGCGAACGCGGAGAAGCCGAGCCCGCCGTACTCCTTCGGGATGATCAGGCCGAAGAACCTCTGCTGCTTCAGGTACGTCCACATCGCGGGCGGCAGGTCGACGAGGACGTGGGTGATCTCCCAGTCGTTGGTCATCCGGCACAGCGTCTCGACCGGGCCGTCGAGGAACGCCTGCTCCTCTGCGGTCAGCACGGGCTTTGGCTGCGACAGCAGCACGTCCCAGGCCGGGCGGCCCGAGAACAGCTCGCCTTCGAAACCCACCGAACCGGACTCGAGCGCGATGCGCTCGGTCTGCGACAGCGGCGGCAGGATCTTCCGGTAGAAGGTCAGCAGCGGTGCGGTGATGTAGGGCTTGCGGATCTGCGGCACCAGCAGCGGCACCGCGATTGCCGCCACGAGCAGCGTCACGATCGCGGTAGCGACCCCGGACGCGCCGAGAAGCCAGGCTGCGACCAGCAGGGTCGCGGTGAGTGCCACCCACGTGGCAAGGCGCATGCGGTGGTAGGCCGCGAACGCGCCCGCCAGTAGCAGGATCAGAAAGGGAATGGCGATGGTCATGGCATGGGCTCCGGCGAGCGCTGGCTCGGATGTCGGGTCGCGGTATCGCGTCTTGCGCGTAGGCCCGGGCACGGCGGGACCGCCGGCTTGACCATACGGGCAAGTATGGAGAAGGGTGCCGGGCTGTGTCAACGTCACGGCACACGATCGCCCGCGGAGTTCGATACTGTTCCATGCATCAGCGTATGGATACACTCCGGCCATGAAGAGCACAGCGGCACGGGCGCCCGACGGCGGCGTCATCCCGGCCCCCCGGGCGGCGAGGACAGAGCGCGGAAGGCTGAGCGCCGATGATTGGGCCGAGGCCGCGCTCGACCTGATCGCCGAGCAGGGCATCGCGGCATTGGCGGTCGAACCGCTTGCGCGCCGGCTGGGCGTCACCAAGGGCAGCTTCTACTGGCATTTTCCGTCGCGCGACGCACTGCTGCAGGCCGCACTGGAGCGCTGGGAGACGGTCGAGCAGGAGGAGGTCTTTGGCAGGCTGGCCGCGCTGCCGGACCCACGTGAGCGCTTGGGTGCGCTGTTCCAGCTGGTCGCGCACGAGTTCAAGTCGCACGTGGTCTACAGTGCGCTGCTGAAGGCGCTCGACCATCCCGCGGTGCAGCCGGTCATCGAGCGCGTGTCGCAGCGGCGCCTCGACTACCTGACTGCGTCCTTCAGGCAGACGGGGCTCGGACGTACCGAAGCCGTGCACCGGGCGCGGCTGACCTATGCGGCCTACGTCGGTTTCCTGCAGCTCAACCTGCAGCTGCACCAGGCGCGGATGCCGCAGGACGAGTTCGAGGACTATGTCGCGCACCTGACGCGGACCCTCGTTCCCGCCTGAGGCAAGCCCTTGCGCGGAACGCCGGCGACCGCTGGAGGCGCTTTCGATCCCGCTGCATCCCGCAGTGCGTCGAGACTTGCCCGCCACCGCCTCGGTAGACTCGCACCCCCACGGCCCCCGTCGGTGCCGGGAGTCCCGTGCATGAGTGCCGTCCGTCCGTTCGAACCCGCCCCCGCCGGCACGTCGTTGCCTTCGCTCGCGAGCTGGGTGGCCGATGTCGCCGCGCTCACGCGCCCGGACCGCATCCAGTGGTGCGACGGCAGCGACCGCGAATACGCGGCGCTGATCGCGTCGATGGCAGCCGACGGCACGCTGCTGCCGCTGAACCCGGACACGCACCCCGGCTGCTGGCTGCATCGCTCCGATCCGCGCGACGTGGCGCGCGTCGAGCACCTGACCTTCGTCTGCCACGCCGATGCCGCCGACGCCGGCCCCAACAACCACTGGATGGCGCCTCACGCGGCGCACGCCAAGATGGATGCGCTGTTCGCGGGCTGCATGGAGGGGCGCACGCTGTACGTGGTGCCGTACTGCATGGGGCCGATCGGTTCGGAGCTGGCGCGCTGCGGGGTCGAGATCACGGACTCGCCGTACGTGGTCGCCAACATGCGGCTGATGACGCGGATGGGTGCCGACGCGCTCACGCGCATCGAGCGCGAGGGCGGGCAGGGCGGCACGTTCGTCCGCGGACTGCATTCACTGGGCGAGCTGGACCCCGATCGCCGCTTCATCATGCATTTCCCGGAGGAGCTCGCGGTCAAGTCGTATGGTTCCGGCTACGGCGGCAACGCGCTGCTGGGCAAGAAGTGCCACGCGCTGCGGCTGGCGTCGTACCAGGCGCGGCACGAAGGCTGGCTGGCCGAGCACATGTTGATTGTCGGCATCGAGGACCCGCGCGGCGACACCCACTACATCGCCGCGGCGTTCCCCAGCGCCTGCGGCAAGACCAACCTCGCGATGCTGATCCCGCCACCGGCCTACCGCGAGGCGGGGTGGAAGGTATGGACCGTCGGCGACGACATCTGCTGGATGCGGCCGGGCGAGGACGGCCGGCTGTGGGCGATCAACCCCGAGGCCGGATACTTCGGGGTCGCGCCTGGCACCAGCGCGGCGTCGAACCCCAACGCGCTGGCGACGATCCAGCGCGACACCATCTACACCAACGTGGCGCTCATCGACGACGACCAGCCGTGGTGGGAAGGCCTCGACGACCGCGTGCCGGCGCTCGACTGGCAGGGACGCCCCTACGATCCCGCCAACGGCCCGGCCGCGCATCCGAATGCGCGGTTCACCGTGTCGGCTCGGCAGTGCCCCAGCTGGTCGCCGCGCGCGGAGGATCCGCGCGGCGTGCCGATCAGCGCGATTGTTTTTGGCGGCCGCCGCGCCTCGCTGGTGCCGCTGGTGTTCGAGGCGCGCGATTGGACCCACGGCGTGCTGATCGGCGCCGCGATGGGCTCGGAAACCACCGCCGCCGCGACAGGCGCGGTCGGCGTGATGCGACGCGACCCGATGGCGATGAAACCGTTCTGCGGCTACAACTTCGCGGACTACTTCGCCCACTGGCTGTCGTTCGACACGCCGGGCGCAAAGCTGCCGAAGATCTTCCACGTCAACTGGTTCCGCAAGGGCGACGACGGCACGTTCCTGTGGCCGGGTTTCGGCGACAACCTGCGCGTGCTCGAATGGATGATCGGCCGGGTCGACGGCCGCGCGAACGCCGTGGAAACCCCGATCGGCTATTTACCCACCGACGCCGACCTGAATCTGGAAGGGATTGCCTTGTCCGGCGACGCCCGAGCAACGCTGTTCGGTTTCGACCGCGCCGGCTGGCAGGCCGAACTGGCCAGCATTGGCACCTACCTCGACGAATACGGCCCGCGCATGCCGCAAGGGTTGAAGGAAGAGCAGCAGTGGATTGCTATCTGTCTGAAGTGAAACGCTGGATGGTGGTGAGCGCGGGATCGCAGGACATCCAAGAACGAATAAAAATTACCGCCTCAATCGCTCAGCATCTTACCCAGCCAGTCAGCGTCTTGCGCAGGGCCGTCGAAGCCGGCTTGCCCGATGGCGAGTCGGGTCGTGACTTGGCGCGAGCGCCGATAGCGGTCAACGGATGGATTGGGCGTGACGAAACGCGTGCTCCGGGTCGTATTGTCGTTTGATCTCCAGTAACCGGGGATAGGTATCTCCGTAATAGGCTTGAGCCCAATTGTCCAGGCGAAGATCGGCATAGCCTTGGTACACATGGCCACTTGCATGCCGACTGAGGGTCGCCTGTGAAGCATCGACCCACTGCCGTGCATGGTTACGCAGGTCCTCCGTGGAGCGCGCGCCGACCATTACTGTATGGCGGATCAACATGCGCGGTGTGCGATGCAGGAAGCATGCGGCCGCGTTTTTGCGGGTATAAGCCCCTCCCCATGGAACGATCTCCAGTTCGCGGAACTCTGGGTAGCGCCGATCGTCCTGGAACCGAGACACGCATTCCCGGATCGCGTCGATGCCTAGATGACCTTCAAAGAAATCCGAACGCGTGAATTGGTAGCCGGTCTGTTGATACGGACGGCTTGGTTGCCATGCCTTTGCAGTTTCGTGACTGAGCAGACCGACCAGATAGCCGGCCGCAGCGGATGCAGCAAGTGACCAAGTGTGCAGATTGCCAGCCAAGGCCCCCAGGAAACGGGACACCTCCGTCAGATGGGTTGTCGTCTGGACGGGATTGCCAAGGACAATGCCGAATAGTTCGATATGTCCGGCATCCTCCGGATCATCTGGTCCGTACAGACCGAGTTCCAGATTGATGTCCTGACTGGCGTCTGGTGCCCATTGTTGCCAGCGGTCGATCAATCCGACGGCTTCATGCAGCGGCCAGACCCCCCGGCAGACAGTCAATCCATTCAGTGGGTAGGAGCGAAGTGTGATCCCGGTGACGATGCCCAAGCCAGCAGTACCGGCCCCGCGCAACGCCCAAAACAGTTCCGGATTGCTGTCGGTAGAAGCTTCCAGAACACGCCCGTCGGCGGTTACGACCTGCAGACTCTCGACCTGGTCTGTCGTCAACCCATAACGACGACCCAGAAACCCGAACCCACCGGCCAAGCTTAGACCGCCGAGCGCCACCCAAGGGCATCCGCCAGTGGGAAGCACGTGACCATGAGCAGCCAAGGCTCGGCTGAGGTCCGCTGCACAGATGCCGGGCTGTATTCGAACCGACGCATCGCCGTGCTCGATCCGGTTCATCTCGCTCAGATCGACTATGGCACTGGCGCTGGAGGAAAGATCAGCAAAACAGTGGCCACCGCTGCGTACCGAAAAAGGGATTTGGTGCAAGCGAAGGAACTCCAGCGATGCGCGCACATCGCTGAGTCCTTCACAGCGCAGCAGTGCCCGCGGAAAGGCAAGAGCTTTGCCGGCAGCGAAGTGCTTACCTGCGAGCACCATGCGCTCGTCGCCGGGACGCACCACTACGCCCTGCAATCGGCTCTGTAGTGCAGACCAGTCGATCGCGCCGAGGCGATCCTGGTCCTCAGTCATCACGCTCTTCCAATCCGTGCAATTTGGTCTGGAGGCGATAGAGTTCGGCGTAACGTCCGTCCATCTGCAGCAACTCCGGATGGCGACCGTATTCAACCAGGCTCCCTCGTTCCAGCAAGAAAATTTGATCCGCGTTGCGGATGCTGGCGAGACGGTGGGTGATGAGGATGACAGTCCGATCGCGAGCCAGCTTGCGCAGAGACTCGTAGACGGCATGCTCGGCCTTCGCGTCCAGCGGCGCGGTCGGTTCGTCCCAGATCACCAGCGGTGCGTCCCGATACAGGCCACGGGCGACGGCCAGGCGCTGCCACTGGCCTGCCGACAGATCCTGCCCTCCATGGAACTCGGGAGAAAGCAATGTCTGCCAACCCTCCGGCAACCCCTCAATCACTTCTAACGCGCGGGCTTGTTTCGCCGCTTCCAGCAGCGCCGCAGCATCAGGATCGATGCGTGTATGGCGACCAAGACGCACATTGTCGAGGGCGCTGCGTGGCCAGCGGATCGGTCCCTGTTGCACCATGACAACGCGATCGGCAAGGCTTTCAGACGCCATCTCCAACAGGTCGACGCCATCCCAGGTAATCTGGCCGGAGCTCGGGTGGTATAGACCTGCAATCAGTTTGGCCAGTGTGGTCTTGCCCGAACCGTTTTCGCCAACTAGCGCGATGGTCTGACCAGGCTCGATAACCATAGAAATCTCGCGCAACGCCATACCACGGTCGACGCCCGGATAACAAAAGCTGACCTGATTCAGTTTGATGCGCCCCGGATGCGTCGGCGCACTGGCGCTCTTTGCGGGGCGGCTGCGCTGCGTCGACTGTTCGACAAACTCGCGATAGTCGGTAATGTACAGTCCCTTCTCGAAAAGCTCATGGGCCATCTGCATCAGCCTGGCCAGAGATGCACTTGTGCTTCGAATCGCGATGACTGCCGTTCCTGCCACGGCCAGATCAAGCCACTGCGCGTGCAGCATCAGCGCCAGAGCTAAGAAGGTGCCGACCAGCCCCAGGCCGGAGAGGAAGCGGCCCCAAGCCATTGACCTTGCTTCTGCCAACCCCAGGTTCACCAGATGATCCTGCAGAAGAGTGGCGCAGCGGCCGTATTCGGACAGGACATAATCCTGCGCCTGGTTGGCCCGAATCTCGGGCGCAGACTCGCGCTGGGTGGCCAGTTCAGCCATCATTTGCGTCTGTCGGGTGAGTGCGATCGTGGTCGGCATGCCGGCATACTGCAAACGGGCGGCGTTCAGAGCCGCCCACCCTTCCGGAAGTAGTGCTAGCACCAGAATCAGCAATAAAACAGGATGCAACCAGAGCAGGGCGACGGCTGCGCCCGCAACGGCGAAGGCCGCGCTAAGGGCTTCGACCAGACTGGCGGTTGCGCCCTCCATGTGCATCACGCCGCGGTCGCGTGCGCGATGCAGTTGATCGTAGAAGCCGGGATCGTCAAACGACGCCAGGTCCACCTGCAGACTGACCCGGAACAGGTCCTCCTCGGCGAGGCGATGCACCTTTGGGACCATACGGGCTTTGGCCATTTGCGTGCCAACGTCCATGGCCATACGGATCAAGTGCGCAACACCCAGCAGAAGCAACCCGGGCAGCGCGGCGCGCAGTCGTTCCGGGCTCGGCCCGCCTGCGAGTAGCTGACCCAAGACATGGGTGGTCAATAGCAGTGCCCAGGCGGTGGAGGCGCCAGAAAATAGTTGGGTCACCACCACAGCCAGCGAGGATCCGGGCGCGGCGCGTCGAAGAACACTCAACACCGGCCGCACCGCCAAGCCCAAGCGCCGCGTCAGCGATAAAAGCCCGGAAGCCGACTGGGGACCATCCTCCAGACGCCAGTAGGGCGAATGCAGCTTTTCGCGGCCCGCTTCGGTACTCAGAATTCGCTCCCTCCGGGTATCAGGATCGAGGGCAAGGCGCTGTCAGGATGCGCCCTGAGCAGTTGGTAGGCGATGCCGCCCACGCCGGTCATGAGGGCTGGCGCAAAAGCATCCCGCGCCATTCCACAGGAAGGCCCGTGATCCTCGAGGCTGGTCAGGATCAACCCGAGCAGTTGCTCACTAGATAACCCTTCTGGCCCCTCACCGGCACCAATTGCCTGCTCGAGCAATTCCCAAGCGCCCAGGTCGCCGTGGCAGGTGCAGTGATTCCAGCCAAGACCGAGGCGCCAGGTTGCGGCCGCGGATTGGCGCACTATTTTCCGCGTACGCGTATGCGCGAGTCGCGGATCCAGATCGGCATGGGCCAGTCCGATGCCAACCGAACCATGGCACCAGACGGCAGCAGTTTTGGCGCCCTCGAGCATGCGCAGATCCAGCCAGTTCTGCTCCTCCTCGTCGAAGAGCGCATCCTCGAAGGCAAACGCAGCTTGCGCTGTCTGCAGGTGGCGCGGCTCACCCGTCTCGCGAGCTAGTCTGGTCAGGGCCCAGCCGATGCCGGTGACGCCGTGCGCGAACCCGCCGACGCCTTCCGGCCATTGGCTATGGCTCCAGAATGCCCGATCCTCTTTGCGCCGGGCCTGCTCGCATAGCCGATCACCAAACTGCCACGCCATTCCCAGGTAGCGCTCGTCCGCCGTCTTTCGTGCAAGGGCAAGCAGAGGAACGATCGCCCCCGCCGTGCCGGAAAGCATGTCGTGCATTTCATCGGCCGCAACGGCTTCGGGAATACCTGCGGCCAATGTACAGGCGCGTTCCAGCCAATTACCTCCTTTGATGTCCCAGTGCGCCAATGCCAGGTACATCCAGATCTGCGATCCCAGACCGATGTAGGCGCCCGGCGCCGGCGGTCGAATCCTGATGCCCTGCTTGCGCAGACCCGCGCGCTTGGCCTCAGCCAGATCCAGAGTGCGCAGCGTAGCGGCGAACAGAGCTTCAAGACCCGCCACTGGGTCGGCGCGCCCGGCCGCGGTTTCGCGTAGGTACGCCCCTGCCAGGAGTGCGATGCCGGAAGTCCCGTTGTACAAATCCTGTTCCAGCGGCTGTACCGCCCAGCCCGTTGGACTGAGAACCGGGGCGATCCATGCAACGCTACGATCGGCGCCATGAATGGCGTTGGTGATCAGGCCCCTAACAATCTGGGCAGCCTGACGCCGGCGGCGTCTGTCCAGATCGCCCGCGCGAACGCGCTTGGGCAGCAGCGAAGCACCATCGGGCATCCATCCATCGTTGATATAAGCGCTAACCAACGACGCCTGAATGACGTTGCGTTCGAATTTCAGGTCGGCTGAACGCCATTGCTGGAAGGCGGTTTCTGCAAGATCGCGCCGCGGCAGCCAATGGGTTCCGCGTGGCCCCTCCAGTTGCCCGTCGCGCACAAGGGTCGAAAAGAAGGGAATGTCGCCCTCCATCAGATCCTCGATTTCAGCATCAATCACTGCAGGATCACTGGGCGCCGAAGACACGTTGACGGCCATTTTTGCCAGGAGATCGCGCGCACGCTGACGTGCCGGTTCCTGCTTGTGCAGCGAAACCGGGTGCCACAACATGCGGCCCACCTCGGCATACACCTCGGTGGCTCTCGGCACGACCCGAATGCGGCAGTTGGCAAAAGCTTCGACGCGGGCTTGTAAAACACCTGCGGCATCCAGGCGTTGTAGCGTGCCGGTTATCTCATCAAAGCCGGTCAGTACTTGGGGCCAGTACTGGGCAAGCGCGGGCTGCAGGCTCGGATGATTCTGCGAGATCGGCGTCTTGATCAGCGTGGTGCCGATGTGCGCCTCGTCAGAGCCGGCTTTGAGGATGCCAGGTTGCGGTAGCAATGGCTGCTGTCCAGGCAGCATGCCGACCGCGGAACTGTCGACACCGCGCCAGCCCAAGCCGATACCCCGACCCGGTAGCAGCCCGACGTTGAGCACGGTGCCGGCGACTAGTTCGGCAGCTTTGTCCAGCGCCTGTCCAAGTCCGGATGGCGAGGGCGGAATCGTTGGTGTGAACAGCGTCTCGCAGTCCACAACCACCGGACTGCCGCCGTGAGCGATTACGTTCTCGGCATGCAGATCGCAGCCGCTGAGCAGACGCATAAGGGCAAGCCAATGACCGATGCCTCGGTAGAAGCTGCAAAGCTCCTCCCTCCCCGACGCATGCCGATGCGCGATGAATTCTGCCCAGCCATGATCTTCGTATCCCACTACATCCGGTACCCGGATCGGCAACGGGCTGCCATGATCTTCGGCGAGCGTCACGATGAAGTCATGCAGCGCACGATCAATCATCACCGAGCGTGGCTTGTAGACGACACAACCATTTTCGCAGCGCAATATCGCCACGGTATGCCCACTGCGATGACTGTCCCCCGCTCCGAAGTTCAGGGCCTGCAGCTCACCGGGACCACCATCGCAAAGGCGGACAAGACTCGACCGGTCGGTTGCCCAGCGCTGTGCAAAGCGCAACGATGCCGCGCATCGGTTGCGGACGATGTTATCGACGCGCGGGAGCAGTGAGGGGTAGTGGGCAGCGAGTTCTTCCCAAAAACCTATCTGGGAGGATAGTTCGAGAAACTGCAACCAACGCTGGGTCGAATCCGCACCACTCAGCCGGCCAGTAACGCGAGCAGCATTAAGCTCGAGCACAAGCAACCGACTGAGCTTGCTGTGCAGGACTGCATAGAGCGATTCGCGTGTCGAGGCCAGAACGACCTTACGCTCGCGGGGATGCAATCCAGCAACCAGAGCAAGCTGGGTTGCCAACTCTCCCAAGGCGGGCGAGAGCAGGCAACCCAGAGATGCATCAAAGCTACTGGCGTCTGTGTTCGACGCCACGTTTTTCAGCAGCAATAACGAGTGAAGGACCCCGAGCAAGCGGTACCGCATTGACCGCTACCTGTGCCGGTTTCGCAGACGATGTCTGCCTCGGCAAACTCGCCTCCGATGAACAGTGGGCCAGCCGGGTTGTCCATTTCGGCACCACTGCGCCACTGTGCGACGAGATCAGCACCCTGGAAAGCATTTTTCATAACGTTCTCCTAACCGTAATTGAAGGGAAACAGCGTGTCGAAAGGGTGCGCCAAGCAGCGACGCGACCAACACTTCTACAACCCATCAACCGTCACATCTTGTGACTCTCTCGACACCCGACCGAAGATACGCCGTGGTCATTTCGGAATCAACAAGAAGGCCCCGCTACGGCCGGTCTGGGTAGAGTGAGTAGCGGACCGGACGCCTGCTTATCTCGCAGCCTTTCCCTGCAGATTCGTCCGCAGGAACCCCGCGATCCGGTCGAGCATCTGCGCGCGCACGCTGGAATCGACCAGGCTGTGCTCAAGGCCCTCATACACCACCAGCTCGCTGGCTTTGCCCGCCGAACGCAGCCGGGCGTCCATCCTACGCGACTGCTGCACGCCTACGTTAAGGTCCATGTTGCCGTGGAACATCAGGACCGGCGTCTTCATCTTGCCGACGTTCTGTAGTGGCGAACCTTCGCTGATGTGCGGACCGGAGCCGATGAAGTCGGCCACGTTGCGCGAGTTGGTGTAGTCCCGGGCCTCTTGCTTGACCATGGCAAGGTCGGTGACGGGCGCGATGGCGACGATCGCTTTGAACAGATCGGGTTCGGTCACGCCGGACTGGAGGCCTGCGTAGCCCCCATAGGACCAGCCGACGATCGCGAGCTTGTCGGGATCGGCGACTCCCTGCGATGCCAGCCATCGCCCGGCGTCGGTGACGTCGCCGATCGACGTCCTCCAGCTCTTGAAACCGTTCTCCTGCAACCAGTCGTCGCCGTATCCCGCCGAGCCGCGGTAGTTCGGCTGGATGACCGCGTAGCCTTCGTGTGCGAGGAACTGGGCCAGCCAGTGGAAACCCCATTCGTCGCGAGCGCTCGGCCCACCATGAGGGAGCACCACCGCGGGCAGTCCGCGCGACTCTTCCTTTCCTGGCGGCAAGGTGAGGTACGCAGGAATCGCGGTGCCGTCCCGTGCCGGGTAGGTGATCGGCTCGACACTCGCCAGCTTGACCGATTCCAGCCCGGGCCGCGCCAGCATGATCTCGTTGAGGGCGCTGGCGGATTTGTCGTAGACGTAGTAGCGGCCCGGATCCGAATCGCTTCCTGCGTGGATCAACAGCTTGTTGTTGTCGGCGGAGGAACCCAGGAAATCGATCGTCGGCAGGGTAGGAAGGGCCTTGCCCAGGGCTGCTGCCAGTGCGCGGTACTCCGGATCGAAATAGACGATGCTGCGCTTGTCCTCCGCGAACGTGACGCCGATGACCCGCGATCCGCGACCGACCCGCACCACGTCGTCGACGTCGACCTTGTCGTTCTTGTAAACCAGCTCGGTGGCCATCGAGCCGTCCAGCTTGACCCGGTAAAGCGCGATCCGGCCGTCGAGATTCTTCAGCGCATAGGCCGAGTTGCTGCCCGCATCGACCTCGATCGGTGCCATGCCGACCCGGTTCTCCCAGCTCGAGAACGGCTTCCACTCCTGCGACCCTGGCAGCCGGTAGAGATATTCGACACGCGCAGCGAGCTGCCCGGTGCCGCCACGCTGTGGCTGGTACGCCTTGATGCGCACGTTGCCGCGGCCGTCGGTGATGAAGAAATCGGCGGCCTTGCTTGCTGCCTCGACCGTTGTGGATTGCAGGGTCGTTACGTCAATCCGTTCGACGCTGAGACCGTCGACCTTGCGCACGACCCTCGTGTTCATCTTGCCTTCTTCGGGCACATTGTCGCGCGCCATCAGCACCGCGCCGTCCGCGTCGGGCAGCCAATCGAGTACCGCTCCGTCGAACTGCCGGAGACGTGAATCGTAGGCGGTGCTTCGCTGGCCGAGTGGCCTGCTGTTCTTGCCGTCGGTATCCACGGCGATCAGCCGGGAAAAGGGAATCAGCAGGCCGGCCCGGTCGACCTGGCCGACAAACCGGCAGATCAACCGCCGGTTGCTGACGAAGTTGCACCAGCTCAGGCGCTCCGGATTGCCGCCCGACTGGATGACCTGCTGTTGCGTGCCGCTGGCCAGGTCCGCGACGAACACCGCGCTGATGCGGCCAGTGCCGGGAGTGACATAGACGATCTTGCTGCCGTCTGGTGAAATGTCCATCTGCTGCACGGTTTCGCGCACGCCGAACAGCGCGCCCGGGGTATCGGGACCGGGCTCCGGCATGTTCTGGGCGAGGACCGGCATGGCAGCGCTCGCGAGCGCTGCGACGAGTAGAAGCGGCTTCATCACATGATTCCCCCCGGTGAGGGCAGCAGCCTAGTGCCTGACGTGGTGCCCTGCCAAGGCTGGAAACAGCGGGCATGACGCGATGTCCGCCCCGCCTCTAGGAAGCGTCGTTGAAATCGACATCGGCTTCGTGGAGTGCCTGCCGCAACGGGGCAAGGTGCGTGCCGTAGTGTCGCCAGCGACCCGAAGCGCGGCTGGACAGCGGTTGCCGAATCTGCCAGTAGCTGGCGGTCTTCACCGTGTTCCCCGACTGGTGGAATGCCAGGCAGCGGTCGTCCCACTCCAGGTCAAGGAAGCCGAGCAGCCGCTGCAGCGTGGGCTTCGGTGCGCGGACGAACTCGTCGTAGTCGAAGTCGACAACGCTGTCCGGATACAGCGAATGCCAATGCGCCATCAGGCGGCGGTACTCGCCGTAGTAGTGGCCGATATCGCCCAGATCGCTCGCGTACCCCGCCACGCGCAGGTCGAGGTGCTGCTGGAACACCGACAAACCCGTATCGAGTGGGTGCCGGCAGGTATGGATGATTCGCGCCGTCGGGAACAAACGCTTGATCAGGCCGATCAGCTGGAAGTTGTCGGGACGTTTGTCGGTGATGTACTTGCCTTCCCTCCCCTCGGGGAACAGGCGTGCCAGGTGGGCGCGGTAGTCGTCGGCCAAGGTGGCATCCCGGACAGGGTCGGGCGTGGCCATCGACTCCGGAAACGGGGCGAGCCGTCCTGTCGCCAACTGCCGCAGCCAGCCGAGTTCGCCGCCGGCAGTCACCTGGGGGTGCGCCGCCAGCACCTGCTCCACCAGCGTCGAGCCGGAGCGGAACATGCCGCAGATGAACAACGGCGCGGCGCCTGTCGCGATGACCGGTGCGCTGGCCTCGGGGGTGCCGCCTGCTGGGAAGCTGTCGATCAATACATCCGTAAGTCGCGATGATTCGGCGCGGTCGTAGGTCCTGCCGGACTGGCGCTGAAGCCAGCGATTGGCCTTGGCGAAGGCATCGAAGGCCAGGTCGAACTGCTGCAACTTTTCGTAGGCCTGCCCGAGTGCGAACAGCAGGTTGGCGCGCACCATCCTGCTGGACGGCGCGGCGGTGGCGTCCTGCAATCGCCGCAGCAGCGGAGCGTCGACATCGGTCGGTGGTCGAAGTTTCGCACTGCGGGCAAGGGCTTCGAAGCATAGATCCCGGTGCGGGTGATCTGGCCTGTCCGCGCCGGCCAGCACACTGTCGTAGCGGGCCAGCGCCGCCGCGCGTTCGCCGCGCTCCTCATGCAGGTTGCCCCGGTTGAGCAGCGCCGGGACGTAGTCCGGTGCGAAAGCCAGTGCAGCCTCGAGCTCGCGCTCGGCGTCGTCATCGCGACGCAGGTGGTCGGAATAGATCACCGCCCGGTTCAGGTGCACTTCCTCTGGGCGTCGCACCCCGAGCACGAGGGCCTGCGCGTACGCAGACAGGGCTTCCTCGAACTGGCCGTCCGCCTTGAGCAGGTACCCGAGTTCGTACCAGCCTTCGCTCGCGTCGGGCTGGCCGGCAAGCACGTGCCGGAAGATCTCGATGGCTTCCCGACGACGCCCCTGACGGTGCAGCGTGTCGGCCTCGCGCAGCAGCCTTGCATTCTCCTCGTTCATCGCACGGCCGGGTGACGGGTCATGCGCGATGCAGCAGCAGCTGCCAACCGACCAGGTTGCTGCCGGCGTGGTGAAGCGGCATGCGTTCGATCAGGCTGAATCCTGCCGCAGCCGCCTGGTTCTCGATGCCCTCCATGTCCTGCTGGGTACGCGCATGTCCGATCAGGTCGTTGAGGCGACGGACCGAATCACGCATCTCCGCCTCCGCGCGGTCAACCTCCCGGCCCACCACCGCCGTCTTCATTTCCTTGCGGGCAGTCAGCAGTTTCTGCACCGCGTCGAGCACGACAGCCAATGCATGTCCCGCCCCTGCCTGGCGGGATTGTTCCAACTCCCGCTTCAGCACATGGATGGCGGCCCGCAGATCATCCGTCGCCCGTTGCGTGGTGCCCGGTACGATCTGCTCCATCGTGACCAGGCGATGCAGCCGGCGGAACACCTTGGTCTCGACCAGGACGATCTCCGACTCGCGCAGCGTGCCGCGGGCGCTCCGCAACAGCATGGAATCGGCATGGTGGACGATGAACTGCGCGTCGCCACCGGGCTTCAACACGCGGTGGATCTCGGCGAGCGCGGCAGCGGTATCGGTGTACTCGAGCGAATAGTGGCCACTCACCGCATTGAAACATTCCGGCTCGAACGGCAGGCGCTCGGTGGCCACGCCGGCATGGAACGTGATCCCGGCCAGGCGTCGTGCACCGTCCGGAACGTGCCGCTGGGGGTCGATGCGGGCCAGATCGGTTGCGTGGATCTCCCATTTCCGTCCCTGCGCAGCCGCGGTTTCTGCGGCGATGAGCGCCACCACGCCGTTGCCGGTCCCCACGTCCAGCACGCGCGCCTCGTTGGGCAACGTGGAAAAGAACTCGACCCAGGCTTCACGCACCTCCCGGTCATAGCCGCCATCGGGCGCCGTGGGACAGGTGGCGATCCCGCCGCCGCGGTAATAGGTTTCCCACTGCTCCAGACTCAAGGCTTGCGTCCCTGCGCGGAATTGATAACCATCATAGCGACCACGACGCGGGCGCGGCACGACCCGGTCGCGCCCCGTTGCTCCCGCCGTCCCGGCTGCATGTCCTTGAGGAGCGAGTGCGTGACCAACCCGCTGCGAGCCTGCACGTTACTGGTGTTGGGCCTGGTACTGGCCACGGGCGTTGCCGCCGGGGCCGCGGCCACCTCCCAACCATGCGCCATGGTCGTGGATGCGGCGCAACGCCTGGCCTGTTACGACTCGGCGTTTCCACCCGCCGCCGATGTCCAGTCCGCCGCCGTCGATGTCCGGTCCGAGCGCGAGCGTGCGCTGCGCGATTTCGGTTTGAACAGGTTGCAACAGCGCGAACGCGAACCCGAACGCATGCGGATCGTCGCCCCCGACCGGATCGAGGCCTCGATCGCACGGGTGGTGACCCGGGCCACTGGTGAGCGGGTCGTGACCCTGGACAACGGACAGGTCTGGCTGCTGACCGAGGTGACCTCCAAGGGGCAGCTGAAGCCCGGTGATCCGGTGGCCATCCGCGAAGCAGCCATGGGCACCTACATGCTTGAAACCGGGAAGCGGGTGGCGCTGCGGGCGCGGCGCATCCAGTAACCGGATGTCGTCACCGGGGTTCCCACAGGCGCTGACGGCAGCGCAGGCATCCGAGCTCGAAGCAGTGGCACGTCTGCTCGCGGCTGGGGAGGTGGGCGAAGCGTTGGTCATCGCCACGCGGCTGCTCGCGACGGCGCCCCGGGCCCCTGACGCGCATCACCTGCTAGCCTTGTGCCATGCCCAGGCGGGGAACAGCAAGCAGGCCGAGCGGGCGTTCGTGCATGCACTCGAGCTCGCCCCGGAGCAACCTCTGGTGCTGCTCAATTACGCGATTCTGTTACGCAAGAACGGTCGGCTGGATGCCGCGCTGGCGGTGCTGCGCCGCGCCACCCGCGCAGCACCCGATGCCGGCAAGGCCTGGAGCGAGCTGGGCATGACGGCGCTGCGCGCGGACCAGCCTGGCCAGGCGCGGGAGGCGCTCGAGCGCGCAGTGGCATTGCAGCCGGGCTCGGTGGTGGACTGGCATGCGTTGGGCAATGCAGCGCGTGCAAGCGGCGATCTCGAAGCCGCGGAGGCATCCTTCAGGACGGCGATCGCACTGGCGCCGGATCAGCCTGCGCTATCGGTCAATCTTGGCGCCGTGCTGCGCATGTCGGGTCGGCCCGACGAGGCGGCGGCGTGCTACGAGCAGGTCCGGAAGCGCGGCGACCAGAGTCCCGAGCTCGCCGATGCGCTGGTCGGGGCGCTGCTGGATGACGGCAGGCTGGAGGACGCGCTGCAGCTGGCGCGGCAGGTTGCGAGGCAACACCCGGGCTTCGTCCCCGGGCTGGTCACGCTCGCCAACCTGCTGTGGGAATACGCGCCATCATTGGCCGCAGGCGACCAGTCGTTCGCGCTGTTCCGCGTCGCGATCCAGCAGCAGCCGCACAACCCAGCACTGCGCGGGGCGTATATCCAGTTCCTGCTGTCGGCGCGTGCGGCCGGGGAAGCCCTCGAACAGATCACGGCCGCGCGCCGGCACGCGGACGATCCCATGCTCGCGTGGATGCATGCCAATGCGCTGGAGATGCTCGGCCGCACGGAAACGGCGGGCACCCTATATGCAGAACTGCACCGTCACTGGAGCCGCGGCGTGCCCGCATTCCTCAACAGCTACGCGCGCCATCTGCTCAGGGCGGGTCAATGGGATGCGGCGGCACGCACTGCCTCCGAAGCGACCTCGCTGGATCCCGCCAACCAGGAAGCATGGGCCTACCTCGGTACCGCCTGGCGGTTGCTGGGCGATGCTCGCGAACACTGGCTGTGCGACTACGAGCGACTGGTTGGCCTGATCGAGATCGAGACTCCGCCGGGATTCACCGATCAGGCGAGTTTTCTCGAGGCGCTCGAAGCGATCCTCGAGCGCCGGCACACGGCCCGGCGTGAGCCCATCCAGCAGAGCCTGCGCGGCGGATCGCAAACGCCGGGGCGTCTGTTCGGTCGCCGCGACCCGGTGCTTTCCGCCGCCCGGACCGCACTGGTCCAGGGCGTCGAACGCTGGTTGGGCACGCTACCCACCGATGCCACGCATCCGTTCCTGATGCGGAAGACGCCCGGCGTCCGCATCGACGGCTCATGGTCGGTCAAGCTGTGGACCTCCGGAAGCCATGCCAACCATATCCATCCAGAAGGCTGGATCAGCTCGGCGTTCTATGTGGCGCTGCCGCCCTCGGTGGTGTCGTCGTCGCGATCAGGCGAGGCGGGATACATCCAGTTCGGCCAGCCGCCTGAGGAACTTCAGCTGGGCCTGGAGCCCCGCCGCGTGATCCGGCCCGAACCCGGCAAGCTGGCCCTGTTTCCATCGTACCTGTGGCACGGCACGGTGCCGTTCGACGATGAGCAACCGCGCATCACGGTCGCCTTCGACATGACGCCGCTGGCGAGCGGACGCTGAGGCATGTGTTGCGGTGCTGCGCCGCCTCCATGGCGCCGCGGGCAGGCGCTATATTGCCGATTGCACGGCAGCAGCCCGACAGGCGGTGCACCGCCCCCGCAGATGTCAGGGAGTCCCAGTGAGCGATATCGATGCTTTGGTCCTCGCGGCCACCACCGCGGTCAACCAGGGCCGGTGGGACGAGGCCGAACGGTGCTGGAAACAGGTGCTGGCGCGGGATCCGCGGCACCCGCAGGCGCTCTACAGCATTGGCGTGCATGCGTTCAGGCGTGGCCAGCTCGGCGAAGCCCTGCAGGCATTGCAGGCGGCGCATGCGTCCGCGCCGGGCGATCCGGAGGTGCTGCATTCCATCAGCGTGGTGCTGCGCCAGCAGGGCAACAGTGCCGATGAATTCAAGGCCATCGAAGCCTCGCTGGCGGCGGATCCATATTTCTTGCCGGGAATGCTGGCGAAAGCCGATCACCTGGAGCGCCACGGCCAGCCGAAGGCAGCGGTGGCGGTCTACCGCAATGCGCTGAAAGTGGCGCCGCCCAGGTCGCACTGGCCGGCGGCGCTGCGTCCCCAGCTGTTGCACGGCAGTGAGCTCGTCGAGCGTCTGGGCGCAGAGCTGGCGGCATTCCTGGCCGCACGTACCGGCAACCGGCTGGGTGCGTTGACGCCCGTGGAAGCGCAGCGCTGGCGCGAGGCGGGCGCGATCCTGGGTGGGCAGTCGCAGCCCTATCCATCGGTCTGCAGCCAGCTCCACGTGCCGCGGCTGCCCGCCGTGCCGTTTTTTGATCGCAGCGCTTTCGACTGGGTGGAGGCGCTGGAGGCCAGGACGCGCGTCATCACCGCCGAACTGACCGCGGTCCTGGCCGATGGCGAAGGGGAGTTCATGCCCTACATCGCCTACCACCCCGGTACGCCGGTCAACCAGTGGCAGGAGCTCAATCACTCGCCTCGTTGGAGCAGCTACTTCCTGTGGCGCCATGGACAGCCGGTCACCGCGCACCTTGAGCAGTGCCCGGAAACCGCCAAGGCGCTTGCTGCCGTCGACATGGCGGATATCGGCGGCCTGTGCCCGAATGCGATGTTCTCGGTGCTGGCGCCCCACACCCGGATCCCGCCCCACCACGGCGAGACCAACGCCCGCGTGATCGTGCACTTGCCGCTGGTGGTGCCCGAGCACTGCCTGTACCGGGTCGGTTTCGAGCAGCGACGCTGGAACGTCGGCGAAGTCCTGGTCTTCGACGACAGCATCGAGCACGAGGCCCGCAACGACAGCGACGAGGTGCGCGTGGTGCTGATCTTCGACCTCTGGAATCCTTTGCTGTCAGCGGGCGAACGCGACATGGTCACGGCGCTGTCTGCCGCGATGCGCGAGTTCCACGCACAACCTTGAAGGACGCGGCGGACGAATCCGCTGTCGTCGATGTTGGCCAGTGTCGGGCGCAACCTCACCAACCGAACCAACAGGCGGGAAATTGCATGCAGCAGCCCCATTCGCACGGCACCGTAGCCGAGTCGTCCCGACAGCAGGCGCTCGCACGGGGGTTCGACCTGCTGCAGAAGGGACGCACCGCTGAGGCGGTTCAACTCAGCGACGCACTGCTGGCCGCGCATGCCGGCGATGCGGAAGTGCTGTTCCTCGCCAGCGAAACCCGGCTGGCGGTGGAGGATCCGGAGTCCGCGCTCGGCTTCATCAGCGCCGCCGTCGCGGCGGCGCCGGGAGAGCTGCCCCTGCTGCTGAAGCAGGTCGACAACCTCATCATGCTGCGGCGCCGGGAGGACGCACGGCAGGTGGCCGCGGACGCGATTGCGCTTGCCGTCAACGATGGCCGTGCGTTACGGGCGATCGCCAGCGTGTACAGCCGCTGCGACGATCCGGCCAACGCGCTTCCGCTGTATCTCCGCGCGCAGCAGGCGATGGGCAGCCATCCCGGGCTGCTCCACGATCTTGCGATCGCACGGTTCTTTACTGGAGATATCGCGGGAGCAGAGCAGGACCTCGAAGCGCTGCTCGTCGTGGCGCCAAAGACCGCGCACGCCCTCTACCTGCGCGCGACCCTGCGCCGGCAGACCGAAGCGCGCAACCACGTCGCGGACCTCGAGACGCGACTGGACAAGGGATTTCCCGATCAGACAGCACGCGCCACCTGCCTGTTCGCGCTCGCCAAGGAGCTGGAGGACCTGGCGCAGCACGATCGATCCTTTGCGGCACTGGCCGAAGCTGCCGCGCTCAAGCGCCGAAACATGACCTACGACGCCGCGGCCGAGCGTGCATCCATTGCAGGGGTCCGCGCGGCGTACACGCAGGAGGTGATGCGGGCCGATGGCGCCGGGCACGACGAGGAAGGCGCGATCTTCATCGTCGGCATGCCGCGTACCGGTACCACGCTGCTGGAACGCATGCTGGGCCGACACAGCGAGGTCAGGTCAGCAGGCGAGCTGCTGGATTTCGGCCAGTTGCTGGCGTCGGCATCGCGGAGAAGCGTGGCCGCCCACCCGGGCAGCACGCTGGCCGAAGCTTCGCGGAAGATCGACTTCGCCGCGCTCGGCCGCGACTACATGGCCAGCGCGCGCGAGGCTGCCGGGGGCAGCCGGGTGTTCATCGACAAGATGCCGGTGAACTACATCTACTGCGGCCTGATCAGGAAGGCACTGCCGAAGGCGCGCATCATTCACCTGGTGCGCGACCCCATGGACTGCTGCTACGCCGTCTACAAGACCCTGTTCAACCAGGCCTACCACTTCTCCTACGACTTCGAGGAGCTGGCCGACTACTACGCCAGCTACAGCGGGATGATGCGGCATTGGCATCAGGCCATGCCCGGCGAGATCCTCGACGTGCGCTACGAGGATCTGGTGGCAGACACGCAAACGCAGGCGCGTCGCGTGCTGGCGTGGTGCGGCCTCGCCTGGCAGGACGCGGTGCTGGCGCCGTCGGACAACCAACGTCCGTCGACCACCGCCAGCGCCGCGCAGGTGCGCGAACCGGTGCATACGCGCTCGATACAGAAGTGGCGCAGCTACGAAGCCGGTCTTGCGCCCCTCAGGGAGCGCCTGGTGGCTTCCGGAATTGTTGACGCCGAGCGTGGGGTTGCGCGCTAGCCGTCGTCAGCACCTAGGTCATGCGCCGGGTGAACTCGATTGGCACACGGCGTGCGCCCGCGTGCGCCGCTTTGCAGACATTGCCTCGGCCACCTGCTCGGTGACCATCGATCCCGCATCTCCGTCACCTGCCAGCCGATTGCCACCGCCATCCAACGAAGTCGTTCCCCCCCAAACCCAGCGCGCTAGGTCACATCGCTTCGCACAGAGCGATCAGCCTATGAATTTCCCAAATTCACCGTCTGATCTTGCATGAGACGTTACAATTATTCGCAGCGCTGGCCCTCACCGATATAACAGACGTTTCGTTGGATGCCGCTAGTGTCTTCGGCTGCCGTCGCCGCCCGCGCCTCGCGTTCGCCAATGGTCAGACATTCGGTGGTTGCAAGGCGCGTGCCTGTCTTCATGTCGCGCCTGCAGACCATCCGATCCCTCTCTTTGGTCTGCAGGATCGAAGTGATCTCATCCTCTGCGTTCTGAATCACGATCCGATCGGTCAAGGGAAGGTCAGCGACGGTCTTCTGGCCATCCAGTGCGGCCGCAATACGGTCCCGCGCCTCTTCTAGTCGTTTCCCGGAGCCACGCTTGAGATTTCCATATTGTCCGTCGGAAGCCAGCGCCAACTTCCTGTCGATATTGGCCAGGTATGCCTGCGCGTCCGATACGGGAGAGGTGCTCGTATCCGTGCCTTCGCGGGCCACCTGAGCGTCATCGGACGCCAGAGCAGGTACAGGGCTGGTCAGTGACAGGATCAGCAAGCAGCAAACCATGACGAGGCGCACGGGCGTATTCCTGGGAAACTGTCGGCAGAACATACCAAAGCTTGTGCCTGAGCGGGGAAAATAGCGCTTTTCGGGCATGGAGGAATCAGGCGAAAAAACGGCGGGGCTGGGGCCGCCG
>LXQJ01000029.1:76583-86760 GCA_001683895.1 Luteimonas sp. ANT-B3E
TGAAGCTTGTGAAGATGAAGCGGCCGGCCTGGTCGTAGCCGCCCGGCGAGTTGCCGTTCAGCGACAGTGTATTGCCGACCAGCGGGGGCGACTTGTCGGCAATGTTGTTGACGCCGACCGTGAGCTCGCCCCAGCTGCCGATCTGCGCCGAAGCCGACAGGTCGATGTAGTTGTAGGCGGACAACGTGCCATCACCCGTACATCCGATTTTCGGATTCACGACGGTCCGGTTCGGATCTGCGGGTGTGGGGCTAGGAATCCGTGCAGGCTGCCCTGCGCTAAGCGCAGAGTCGCAAACCAGCTTGTCGGTGAAGAGCGGCTCACCAGTGCCCTGTGCGACGTAATCCATCTCGCCGAAATAGCGCCAGCGCAGGTTCACGCTGAACCAGTCGCGCGAGTAGCGGAGGTTGGCGATGTGACGCCATTCGGGCGATTGGCAGGCAACATTGATCACGCCCGCGCAGTCATACGTCGTGGCCTCGATGATGGTTGGATCCACGCCTACGAGCGGCTTGATCTCCTGCTCCAGCAGGTAGTTGCCTTGGAAGTTCGTGGACATCCGCCCACCGAACATGTCCCAGCCGTAGAAGGCCGACAGATCGATGCCGCGGAAGTGGGTCTCACCGAAGTTGTCGGTCGGGTTGAGAATTTTGCCGGACGTCACCGGGTCGTTGCCGCGGAACAGATCGCCCGTAGCGCTACGCTGCACGAGCGCACACAGCGTAGGCTCACCCGTCAGACCGCAGAAATCCAGGATGGTCTGGGCCCCAACGGTGCTGATGGTGTCCTCGATCTTGATGTCGTAGTAATCCACCGCCACGCGCAGGTTTTCGATCGGCGTGACCACGAAGCCCAGAGTGTAGGTATCGGCCTTCTCGGGCCTCAGGTCGAGGTTGCCTCCGGTAAACTGGTTGTACTGCCCAGCCGAATTGGCCGCGATCTGGCCGTAACGGGCCGGAGCCACACCAGTGTTCGCGCACTGTGCCGCGGTAAACCGAGGCGTTGCTCCGGCGCACGGATCGGTGCCGGCGAACAGCGCGATCTGGGGGCTGGCGAACAAGGCATTGGTGCCCGGTGCGCGGATGGCGCGATTGTAGCCGCCGCGCGCCCGGACTAGACCGAAGTCGGAGGTAAAACCGACCTTGAAGGTTTCGGCGCGGCCCGCGAAGTTGTAGTCCGACAGTCGATATGCGAGTTCGAGGTCCATTCCCTTCATGAAGCCCATGTCGCGGAAGACCGGAACAGCGGCTTCCGCGAACAATTCTTCAACGCTGATCTTGCCGGAGACGGGTAAAGCCGGACCACCGGCGCCAGCGAAGTTGCCAGCCTGGCTGTCGCTGTCAGCGGTGAACGCATAGGTGTCCTCGCGCCACTCGCCGCCCACGACCACGGAGATATTCTCGCCATTCGCCCATGGCGAGCCCAAGCCGACATCGCCGGTGATGAAGCCGGTGACCTGTGTCGTCTGGGTCTGTGTGTCGTTGAGGCTGGTGCCGGCCAACGCTGCCGCGGCCTCGGGTGTCACGCCGCCCGGTACAAAGACGCGGTAGGGAAGGCAGCCGGCAAACGAGCCCGAGGGGCATCCCAGAATGCCGTCGACGATGCGCGTTGAGAGGAAATCGTTGCTGCCGACGATGGTCGAGCTGGTTTGCCCGTAGAGAAAGCTGGTGTTGTAAGACCAGTTCTCGTCGATGGCGCCTTCCAGCCCGGCCACTACGCGGAACTGCGAGGTGTCGGCGGCGCTGCGGCGCGGACCACCCTCGATATTGCGCTTGGCGACGTAAATATCGACCGGACCGTCAGCGGGATCGAACCCAAGATCAGAGCATGCGCTGCCAATCAGCGGATCTGCGCAGTCGATCCCTGGCACCAGCGTGAAGAACGCGCCAGAGGGAGCGATCTGCACCGCATCGCGCTTGTTGATGTACATCGTTTCGAGGTACGGCTTGAAGTGCTCATTGATCTCGTACTTCAGCGAGCTGCCGAAGGTGTAGCGCTCATCGGGTCGCTGGTAGTAGTTGATTGGCGCATAGTTGTACGGCGCACCGTACGCATCGGTGAAGCTGCCGTCGGGCAGGTTGCTTGCCGACGTACCGCCGACCCCTGGCTGGTAGAAATAGAAGTTGCCCGCCGCATTGGTGGGTGAGCCACCGCAGGCGAGCGAACTCGGGCTCGGGAATCCGGGCACCCCGGCATCGGTCAAGGCGCAGGACGAATAGTCGCGCTCGCCCTGGAAGAGGGCATCGTTCTTGCGCCAGGTCAGCCAAGCCATTGCGTGGCCGCGACCATCGGCGAAGCTGCTGCCGATCGCGGCGTCGATGTTGTTGGTGCGTCCGTCAATCCCGGAGCTGCCGGTTGGATAGGGGAATCCACGCGCGTCAAGCTGGTCCTGGATGTAGCCGTTGTCGTTGTCGTGCTGATAGCCCGACGCACCGGCGGTGAGCTTCACGCCTTCAAAGTCGGTGTCAAGGACGAAGTTGACCACGCCGCCGATCGCATCCGAGCCGTACACTGCCGACGCGCCGCCGGTCAGGATATCGACCCGCTTGACCATGAACGACGGGACGATGCTGATGTCGGCCGATTCAGCCGCTCCTGGTGGCAGGCGCAGGCCGTTGACCAAGGTCAGGGTACGTCCTGCACCGAGGCCGCGCAGGTCGACAGTGGGATACCCCACCGCACCGTTGTTCGTAAACGAATCGAATGCCGGCGACAACTGCGGGTACTGGTTGACGAGGTCCTCGACGCGGGTGGTGCCGGTGAACTGGAACTCTTCCTGCTGGATCTCGGTGACCGGAGACGACGCGGTGACCGTCTGGCTCTGGATGCGCGTGCCGGTGACGGTGATGCGGTCGAGCTCCGTGGCCGTCGTGCCGGATGCGGGCGGCGCGTCCTGCGCGAGCGCAACGCCCACGCCTGCCAAGCTGGTGGTGCCCACGACAAGTGCCAAGGCGATCGCGTCGCGAAGCCTGCTGGTCTTCAATCTCATGTTGGTCTCTCTCCGGGTAGAGGGATTGCGGTCCCTGGGCCTCTCGGCGGTGCCAAAGTGGTCACCAAAAAGCAGCGAGGTCGCCGGATACTAGCCCCGTTCCGCCATTAATTAAAGTGTCGTTAACAATCGTGGACGGAATCGTTGTTGTGAAATGGTTCAGGTTTGTGACACCGCTGATGCCTGGCGCATGGACGCTATGATGCCGCTCGTCCGGACATGTGCCGAGGTTGGCTGGCATGAATAGCGAAGCGTCCGTGGACAAAGTGCTGCAGCGCGCGCCGCACGACATCCGCGCACTGGTCGAGAAGGGCGCTTTCCGGACAGCCGCGGGCGATGACCGGGGGGCCACCAGCTTCTATCGCGCGGCACTCCGGGCCGCGGCGACGGTCGAGGCCCTGCCCAGCGCAGTGGCGCCGTACATCCAGCGCGCGCAGGTGGCCCTGACGGAGGCCTCCCGGCGCTTCGAGCAGCACTTGGAGCGTGCACTGACGGCAGCGGGATTCTCCCCGGAGCAGCGGCCACCACGGTTCAGCGAGTCGGTCGACATCCTCACCGGTCGCCGTCAGGTGACGCTGGAGTTGCAGCGGCCAGGCGGTTACCTGTACCCGGGCCTCCCGCAGCGGCGGTACTACGAGCGCGGCGAATTCGCGTGGGCGCCAGCGATCGAGCGTCTGGCCGGCACGATGCGCGCCGAGTTGTGTGCCTGGCTCGCCAGCGGCGAGGACCGTTTCACGCCCTACATGGTGACGGATACGAACCGTCCGAGGCACGACTTCCACGGCCTGGTCGACAATCCCGAATGGAGCACGCTGTACCTGTGGCAGAACGGGCGCAGGGTCGATGAGCATGTGGCGCATTGCCCGCTCACGTTCAACGCGGTAAGCGCCTTAGACCTTCCGTCGATCACGACGCGGGCGCCGTCGATCCTGTTCTCGCGACTGAGTGCCGGAGCGCGCATCCCGCCGCATACCGGCGTCCTCAATGCCCGGCTCATCTGCCATCTCCCGCTGATCGTACCGCCCGGATGCGGGTTCAAGGTCGGCGGCGAGACACGCGAGTGGAAGGAAGGCGAACTGCTGGTGTTCGACGATAGCGTCGAGCACGAGGCGTGGAACGACGGCGACAGTGACCGCATCATCCTGATTTTCGATATCTGGCGACCGGAGCTTTCTGCACAGGAACGCTTGGCGGTCACTGCGCTTTTCGAGGCGGTGGACAGCTACACGGGCTGACAATCGCCCGCACCCAAATAGATACGGCCCCTTTCGGGGCCGTATCGGTTTCTACAACACTGACGCGTCGATCAGAACCGCTGGGTGTAGCGCATGTACAGGAAGCGGCCGATGTCGAAGCCTCCGTAGTACGACACGTTGGCACTCGGCTGGTTGTACAGCACGGGGCCGAGCTTCTCGAACACGTTGTTGGCACCCACAGCGACCGTGGCGTTCCACGGCGTCTGGTAGCGGACCTGCACGTCATTGAAGACCGTGGCACCGGTACGGTTGCGCCGTGACAGTGCACTGTCCGGTGAGCCGTCTGCACGGAAACTCCCGTTGGGCGCATCCACGATCTCGTTGCACTCCAGATGCGATTCGGTGACTGGCGGAGCGCGGTTCGGGCGGTTCGCAGCAGTGTTGGGCAACTGCGGGGTCACGTAGGCGCAGCCTTCCTTGATCGCCGAGAAGTAGCGCGTCGTCCAGCTGGCGCCGAACGAGCCATAGTCCCAGCCCACATTGAGGTTGGAGCGGATGCGGAATTGGCTGTTGAAGCTCACTCCAGAGGTGGCAAAGGTCGGGTCGTCCGTGCTGACGAAGAAGTCCTTCGCCGTATAGGTGGAGTTGGACACCGCGGTGAAGCGGCCGAAGTTCTCCGTGGTCCAGCGGTAGGAGATATCGAAGTCGTAGCCTTCTGCCTTGCGGAAACCCGCATTGCGATTGGCAAAAATTACCAGCGGAATGCCGTTGCCCGGGTCGCGGCTGAAGCCAGGACGGCCATCGACCGAGGCCACGCAGCGCGAAGCAATGCCCTGCACATAGCAGTCATTGAGAATCGTTGTCGGAGCATCGCCAACGATCGTGTCGTCGATGCGGACCTTCCACCAGTCCAACGCCACGTTCAGGCCTTCTACAAACGAAGGGCTGTAGACGAGGCCGATTGTCTGCGACTTGGACAGCTCGGGCGTCAGTTCAGGGTTTGAGCCAGAGGTGAACGCGATGGGCGTCTGTGAAAATTCCGCGCCCTTGGGCTGCAGGCCCTGGACCAGCTGACGATACGTGGGTGCAAGCGCCCCCAAATCACGTGCGCAGCGCGCTGCGACGGCGGGATTCCCGGTCTGGCCGAACTGCACGTCGCAGGGATCGGCATAGAACGAGAATGTCTGCGAACCGCCACCGAACAGGTCGGCGATGGTCGGTGCACGGAATCCGTCGGCGGCAGTTGCGCGCAGCAGCAGCGAGTCGATCGGCTTCCAGGTGAGCCCGAACTTGTTGTTGGTGGTGCTGCCGAAGCTGTCGAAGTCGGAGTAGCGGCTGGCAAGGTTGATCGACAGTTCGCGCGCAAACGGCAGGTCGGAGAGGAGCGGGATTTCCAGCTCCACATACGCTTCGTCCAGTGAATACCCGCCAGACGTCGGCGCCGCGCCGAGGTTGGTGGACGCGCCGGTCTGCGCCAGGGCGTCCGGGAAGAAGCTGCCTTCCTCCTTGCGGTTCTCGAGACCAAAGGCGAAACCGAAGTCACCGGCGGGCAGCTCGAAGATGGTGCCTGCAACGCTTGCAGCAATCACCTGGGTTTCGGTGCGGCCGGTGGCATTCTCCTGCTGGAACAGGAAGTTTTGCAGCGGCTGATTATTGGTCAAGCCGCCCTGTCCTTCACGACCAAACGGCAGAAAGGGATTGAACGGCCGGCACTCGTTGAGCGGAACGGCGGTGATCGGCCCGCCAGGAACGTTGGGCGAACCGCACTGCACCACACCCTGGGCATTCAGGAACGACGGGCCCACGGCCTGGCGCAAACGGGTGATGTTGGTGTTGCCCAGCGTGCTCTGCAGCAGCCGGCTGTCGTTCTTCAGATAGCTCACGTCCCAGTCAAACACGCGGTCGGCGAATTCGAACGTGCCCTCGAACGCGCCGCTGAAACGGTACGTGGTGAGCTCGGCCGTCGTGATGCGTGGCTGCTCCCAGGTACGACGCCACCAGTTGCTGATGGGCGCGCCGGAGGGATTGAAGTAGCTGTTGGCTGCGAGGATGGCCGGGCCACCGAAAGGCGGCGAGCTTGCCTGCAGCGGGAAGCCCGCGACGGTACGCTCCGACAGGCGGTTGCTGTAGAGGAGGTTGCTGCGGAAGCGGACGTTGTCGGTGATGTCGAACACGCCGTCGACGTACAGCGAGCGGTTCTCCAGCGGCGTGCGCAGGTCGGTCTGCTGGTTGGTGTTGCTCTTGTCTGCAGGAGAGCCGTCGACGCAGATATTCGGGCCAGGTGCAGCGATCGAATTAGCCAGGCATCCACCGCCATTGGTGTTCTGGTTGCGATAGTCAGCAGGGTTTCGCGGATCGCCACCGTCTCGCAGCACGACGCGCGTGGTGGGGTTGGGGTTCGCAGCAGTCGGCGCCGGGAACGTGACATTCGTGAACAGACCGGCCTGCGAGCGGCTCGGGGCGAACCCGCCAAACTGCCCAACGACTGTCCAGTTGTCGTTCGGATGGTTGCTCGACCGGGGAAAAGCGCTGAACGGGCGGTCGGCGGCCTTGACGACTTCCTCGCGGGTCCACTCGGCAGCAACGGTCACCGAACCACGGTCACCGGTGAAGCCGAGCACGAAATCACCCTTGGTGATGTCACCGTCGCCTTCGCTGTACTGGCCGTAGTAAGCGCTGGCCTGGGCGCCTTCGAAGTTGGTCCGGGTGATGATGTTGACCACGCCGGAAATGGCATCGGAACCGTAGATCGACGACGCGCCATCCTTCAGGATTTCGATGCGCTCGACCGCGGAGGCCGGGATCGTGGAAATGTCGGCCAGGCCACCGGTCGTGATGCCCAGGCGGCGACCATTGATCAGCACCAGGGTACGCGGTGCGCCCAGGTTGCGCAGGCTGATGAACGTGCCGCCTGCCGCTTCACCAGAGGACAGCGGCGACGCGCGGCTGATCGGCGGGGTGCCGACGGCACTGATGTTCTGCAGGATGTCGGCAACGGACTGGAAGCCCTGCTTGTCGATGTCCTCTCGGGTGATGAAGGTCACCGGCTGCTGGGTTTCGAGGTCGACCTGGCGGATACGCGAGCCGGTGACCTGGATACGATCGAGCGTGGTGGCGTCGGGCTGGTTTGCCGGAGCGACCGGCTGCTGGGCAAAGGCGGCGCCAGTCGCGCCGATGGTGGTGACACCCGCGGCGAGGGCGAAGGTGATCGCCTGCCGGAGCTTGGTGGTCTGCAAAGTCATCTCTCTCTCCAATTGCTGGTTGTTCCCATGGGAACCAGGTCAGCGGAGTCAAGAAAGACAGCCAAGACCGACCGGGTCGCGGTCGATACTAGTACTTGTTAGAAATAAATTAAACTGGCGTTAAGCGTCAGTGAGTGACGCAATGCGTCAGTTCAGAGATCCTGCTCATACCGGACGTAGGGCGTGGTGCCCTCGTCGTCGCGGTTGCTGGTTGCCGGCGAGAACGGATTCCGGCCGCGGGTGACGATGTTGTCGGCCCCGACCGTCAGCTGGCCGCTCCACGGCGTCCGCCAGGTGAGGCCCAGGCCCACGCCTTCCCATTTCGGCTGCCCGGGGGTGTCGACGACCTGTCCGATGATGCTGGCACCGAAACGACCGTAGTCGCCCCCGACGGTAAGGCTCTTGCTGGTCCAGCTGTCGGGCAGGCCCAGGCTTGACGCCTGCGCGGGCGTCATCAGCGTGGCCTTGGCCATCGTCCCTGCGATCCTGACCATGGCCTCGGAGCCGACCACCTTTTGTGCGAACAGCGTCATGTCGTTGATGTCGACCTGCGCCGGGGCGCCAGTGGCCGCCTGGCTGCGCGAACCCGAGCTCAGCCAGGCGGGCAGCGACTCCCGGCCACCGCCCGCGGTGACGCCGACGCGCCCACCTGCCCGCGCCAGCGCCGCCGTGCCGCTGACGCGGCGGCTGCGCTCGTCCTCGAAGCTGGCCAGCTGGCAGTTGTTGGCCAGGCCCCCGAGGCCGGTCTGCAGGCCGGCGACGCGGCTGCAGCTGAGCCCCAGCGAATCGCCCGCCTGCAGGCCGAAGGCCGCATCGAGGGTCCGGGTGCCGGAGCCCCAGCGGGCGCCGGCGGCACTGGTCGGTTCCAGCAGGAGTACCGCCTCGACCTTGCCGCTGGCGCTGTTGTACACCGGCAGTACCGCCTGGTCTCCGCGCTGGCCGGCCCGCGCCTGCGCATGCAGGTCCGACGCCGCGACGCCGAAGGCGAGCAGCAGGGCGGAAGCGAGGAGGGCGGGGCGCAGCGTCATGGCTCAGGATCGACCGTAGGCGAGGGGCGACAGTTCCCCGAACGGGGACTGCTGAACTGTATTGGATTCATGTTTCTTTAACAATCCCGTCGCACCCGCTTTCTACTGCAGTCGATCGGGAGACGCCATTGGGCGCCTTGCAGGGGTGAACAGCGCGTCGATGCCGGTACGGTCGAACGCATAGGACTGCCCGCAGAACTCGCAGCGCACGCGCGCTTCGCCGTCGATCACCGCGGCCACCGCTTCGTCTTCGCCCAGTGACTCCAGCATCGCGGCCACGCGCTCACGCGAGCAGGAGCATCCGAAGCGCAGCGGACCGCTGACAAGGATCTCCGGTGCGTCCTCATGGAACAGCCGCTGCAGCAGCTGCTCGGGCGACCAGGCCGACAGCTCCGCGGTCGACAGCGTGTCGAACAGCGCACCGGCACGCCGCCAGCCGTCGTCGTCGCCGCCGTCTCCCGGAAGCTTCTGCAGCATCAGGCCGCTGGCGCTGTCCGCGTCGGAAACCAGCAGCAGCCGCGTCGGCAGCTGCTCGGAACGGTCGAAGTAGCCCTCGAACGCCTGCGCGAGGCCGGCAGCCTGCAACGACACCATCCCCTGGTAGCGCATCGGCTCGCCGCCGTGGATGCCGGGGTTCTCGATGGTGAGCGCCAGCACTGCGTCGTCGCCCAGGCCGGCGAGACTGGTCGGCACCTGGCCCCGCCCGGGATCGAGCTGGACGATGCCGCGCAGCGTGCCCGCCGCGGTGGCCTCCGCGAACAAAGTGCGCAGCGCTCCCTGGCCACGCAGCTGGATCGACAGACGGCCAGCCACCTTGGCATGCCCGGCGAACATCGCCGCCGCCGCGATGCTCTCGCCGAGCATGGTGGCGACCGCCGGCGGATACGCGTCGCGCGACGCGATCTCGCGCCATGCGGCACCCAGGCGCACGTGCATCCCGCGCACGCCGGCGGTCGGCAGCAGGAAGCGGGTCAGCACGTCGTCGGCTGGGGAATGGTGGGACATCGGATGCGGGTTCTCGCTTCGGGTGTGGGCGCATCGACGATACTGCCGGTCGCGCCACCGCCGGCGCGTCATGGATGGGGATGCAGTGGCCGACGTGCAAGCGTCCGACGACCCGCACGCGAGCCCGCGCCGCACGCGCCGCCGCCGTTGGCACTGGCTGTGGAAACTGCCGCTGCTGCTGGTGGCGCTGAGCGTTGTGCAGGTGGCGGCGCTGCGCTTCGTCGATCCACCGCTTTCGGCGTTCATGGTGGTCCGGCAGCTCGATGCGCTGCGCGCCGGCGACACCGGGTTCCGCATCGCCTACGAATGGCGCGACATGAACCGCATCGCGCCGCATCTGCCGGTGGCGATGGTGGCTGCCGAGGACCAGCGCTTTGCCGAGCACCACGGGTTCGACCTGGATGCAATCGCGCAGGCGCGCGAAGCCAACGCGCGCGGCGGCCGTGTCCGCGGCGCCAGCACCATCAGCCAGCAGGTGGCGAAGAACCTGTTCCTGTGGAGCGGTCGCAGCTGGGTGCGCAAGGGCATCGAGGCCTGGTACACGCTGCTGATCGAGGCGCTGTGGCCCAAGCACCGCATCCTGGAGGTCTACGCCAACATCGTGGAGTTCGGCGACGGGATCTACGGCGCGCAGGCCGCGGCGCAGCGCTTCTGGGGCACCGACGCGTCGGCGCTGTCGCCGACGCAGTGCGCCCGGCTTGCCGCCGTGCTGCCGAG
>LXQJ01000029.1:86867-114076 GCA_001683895.1 Luteimonas sp. ANT-B3E
GGTCCCTACGTGCAGCGTCGCACCCGCTGGATCGAGCGCAATGCCCGGCAGATCGGCGGCGTCGGCTACCTGCGCGAGCTCGAGCGGCGCTGACGCTACGATGGCGCCGATGACCCGACCGACGATCACCGTGGTGGTGGCGGCCTTCGACGAGGCCGAGGCGCTGCCGCTGCTGCACGCGCGCATCCTCGCCGCGCTCGACGGGCTGTCGCGGGAGCGGGCCGTCGATGGCCGGATCCTGTATGTCGACGACGGCAGCCGCGATACCACCTGGCCGCTGATGCAGCGCCTGGCGGCCGACGATGCCCGCGTCGCGCTGCTGCGGCTGTCGCGCAACTTCGGCAAGGAGGCGGCCCTGACCGCCGGGCTCGACCATGTCGACGACGGTGCGGCGCTGATCCTCGATGCCGATGGCCAGGACCCGCCGGAGCTGATCCCGGCATTCGTCGCGCGCTGGCAGGAGGGCTTCGACGACGTGCACGGCACCCGGCTGGAGCGTGAGGGAGACGGCTGGCTGAAGCGCGGCACCGCGCATGCGTTCTATCGCGTGATGCAGCGCCTGTCGAAGACGCCGATCCCGGCCGACACCGGCGATTTCCGCCTGCTGTCGCCGCGTGCGCTCGCGGGGCTGCGCCAGCTGCGGGAGCGGCACCGCTTCATGAAGGGGCTGTTCGGGTGGGTGGGGTTCAACCGGATCGCGATCCCCTACCACCGCGAGCCGCGCCTTGCGGGCACCACCAAGTTCGACTTCTGGCGGCTGTGGAACTTCGCGCTGGAGGGCATCACCAGCTTCTCGACCGCGCCGCTGCGGCTGGCCACCTACCTGGGCGTGGCGACCGCGCTGCTGGCCTTCGCCTATGCGCTGTGGATCGTGGCCAAGGCGCTGCTGTGGAGCGACCCGGTCGCCGGCTGGCCGACGATGATGTCGGTGATCCTGTTCATGGGGGGCGTCCAGCTGATGGCGCTGGGCCTGATCGGCGAATACCTGGGGCGGCTGTACGAGGAATCGAAGCAGCGGCCGCTGTACCTGGTCGATGCGTGGCGGCCGGCGGCGGGGGTATCCTCCGTGGGCGAGGGCAGGGATGGCGCCGCCGCGGCGCCCATGACCACCGACCTGCGACCAGGAGGCGACGATGCGCACCGTGCGACAGCTGCTGGATTCGAAGACGCCTGACGTGTTTGCCGTCGGGCCGGATGCCCCGGTGCTGGACGCGATCCGGTTGATGGCGGAGAAGCGCATCGGCGCGGTGCTGGTGATGCAGGGCACGACGCTCGCCGGGATCCTGTCGGAGCGCGACTACGCGAGGAAGGTCGTGCTTGACGGACGCGCCTCGCACGACACGCCGGTCCGCGACATCATGACCGCCGACGTGGTCAGCGTCGGCCTCGCCGACACCGTCAGTGGCTGCATGCAGGTCATGACCGGGCATCGCATCCGCCACCTGCCGGTGCTTGAGGACGGGCGCGTCGTGGGCGTGGTGTCGATCGGCGACCTGGTCAAGGCGGTCATCGAGGAGCAGCAGCTCGAGCTCGACCAGCTGCAGCGCTATATCGCCAGCTGAGTCGCCGCGTCGGGACGGGCGTCGCGCGTGCGCGGACGCCGTCGCGCCTAGCGCGCGTACTGGCCGCCGCAGCCGCTGTCTTCGCCGCCGCCAAGCTCGATCGTCGCCAGCAGCGCCGCCGGCGGTGCGATCGAGCCCAGCGCCAGCGCGAGCGCACCGCGCAGGCCCAGGCGCGCGAAATCGGGCCGCAGGCTTGGATCCTTGAATGTGCCGCTGGCGACCAGCGGCGAGCGCAGTGTCAGCAGGCTGCGGTCCTTGGGCCGCGGGCGAAGCTCGAGGTCGAGGGTTTCGTCGGCAAGGCTGATGGTGCCCTCGCCGACGATGATGGTGTCGCTGGTGTCGAAGGCCAGCGCCCGCGTGGTCATGATGCCGTCAGCGACCGCGAAATCCCCGAACGCGCAGCGCACCGGGACCTGCCGATCGCCGCCGATCAGGAATTTCAGCGACTCGTAGATGTCCAGCCCGGCGAGCTCCATCAGCAGGTTGCTGATCCGGCCGCTGCCCATGCCGATGGCCACGTCGCCGTTGGCGCTCGCGAGCATCGCGGCAACGGAATTGCCGCGGCCTTCCAGCGTGATGTCGCCCCCGACGCGACCGACGGCTTCGTTGGCGAGCGCGGAGTCGGGCAGCAGCTCGCCCAGTGCCATCCGGCGCGCCGTGATCCGCGCGCGGGTGCGGATGGTGTCCTCGCGGGCGTCCATCCGCACGATGGCGCGCACGCGGCCGCCGGCAACGCCGAAGTCCAGCGGGTCGGTTTTCAGCACGCCGTCCTCGATCGTCAGCGCCGCGTCCATGCTGTCGATGGGCAGTCCGGGAGCCTCGACCTGCGCCGCCTTCCAGCGCACGTCGGCGTCCATCGCCCGCAGCCGGGCGAGCTTGAACGCGGTGTCGGGGAACACGCGGCCGGACACGGCACGCGCCCGGGCACGTGCAGTGAGCGCGTCGTTGCTCGTCTCGCCTTCACCCACGGTCGGGGCGCCGCCGACGAACCCCGCGAGGTCGTCGAAGTCGAGCCGCTTCGACGCCAGCACCGCGCGCAGCAGGGGACGCTCGCCGCCGGTCTCGAAGGTAACGTCGCCGCCGAGGTCGCTGTCACCCACTACGCCCTCGAACCCCTGATAGCGCCAGGTGCTGCCTTCGCGGCTGAAGCGCCCGTCGAACCGGTATGGCGGCGTGGGCGGGGTGGCGATGCCGACCAGCGGGAACAGGTCCTCGAGGTTGTCGCCGGCAACCTCCAGCTGCAGGTCGAACGTGCGCAGTGCGAATGGGTTGATAAGGTTGCCGCGCGCGTGCGCCCGGGTAGCGCCGGCGACGGCGCGCAGGTCGACGCGGTACCGGATTTCGGTGTCCTGCAGCTGCAGCGGCGATTCCGCGCGCCCTTCCAGCGTGAACGGGCTGCCCTGCCAGCGCCCGCTGCCGTCGACGGCGACGTGCGGCGCCGTGTCGCCGCGCGATTCCCGGCTGGCCACCGCGAGTTCCACCGAGGTGTCGTTGCCGGCATCGACGAAGCGCAGCCGTCCGTCCTCGATCCAGAGCCGGCGGATGGCCGGCGGTTCACCGGCGCCATCGCCGCCGAAGTCCCAGTTGCCGCCGCCCTCGCCGGTTTCCAGCAGCACGTCGGGACCCACCAGCCGCAGCTCGGCGAGCACCGGCTCGCGCGTCCGCAGCCATGCCAGTGGCTCGATGCGCAGCTCCAGGCGCTCGGCCGTCGCCATCGTCCGTTCCGACGACCAGGTGCTGTTGCCCAGCTGCAGGCGATCCGCGCGCACGGTGGTGACGCGGCCCAGCGCGACGTCCAGGTCGCCGCCGATATCGAAGCTGCGCCCGGTCAGCACCCGCACCTGGCGCTCCACCGGACCCTTGAACCAGTTCCAGTCCCAGAGCAGCACCAGCACCAGCGTCGCCACGCACAGCGCCGCGGCGACGGTCCACCACGGATGGTCTGCGGCGACGTCGATCGCGCGACGGCGCTTGGGCCCGGGAAGTGGTGCCATGGAGAGCGGCCTGCGGCGGGGGACGGCGAGGATGGCATCCGCCAGCATCCGTGCCGGTGAACGCCGCTCAGCGCGGCGGCAGCACCTGTGCCGCCACCGCGACGAAGTGCGACGCGCTGCCGGCAATGCAGAACAGGTGCCAGATCGCATGCGAATACGGCAGCGACTCGCGGTGGTAGAACAGCGTCCCACCGGTGTAGAACACGCCGCCGGCGACCATCCATCCGAACGTCCACGCATCCAGCGCCGCCATCACGGGCCTGATCGCCAGCAGCACCAGCCAGCCCATGGCGACGTAGATCGCCGTCGACAGCAGCCTGAAGCGGCCCGTGTACATCAGCTTGAACACCACTCCCGCCAGCGCGAGCGTCCAGATCGCGCCGAACAGCCACCAGCCCACCGCTCCGCGCAGCCCGATCAGCGTGAACGGGGTATAGGTCCCCGCGATCAGCAGATAGATCGCGCAGTGGTCGAAGACCTTGAGTCGCCTCCGCGCCGCCGCGGTGCTGGCGGAGTGGTACAGCGTCGAGGCGAGGTACAGCAGCAGCAGTGTGGTGCTGAACACGATCGCCGATCCGAGCTGCCACCCGTCGCCGCGCATCGCGACCAGCGTGACCAGCGCGATGCCGGCGATGAGCGCAGCTACCGTACCGGCGGCGTGAGTCAGGGCACTTGCCGTTTCCTCGCGGCGCGCCCGGGCGGCTGACGCCAGGGCCGCGGACGGCGCCGTGCCGGCGCCCGGGTCCGTCATCGGCTCACGCGCTTCCACCCGTCTCGCGGCACCGGCGGATGCTGCCGTCCTCCTGCCGCAGTTCGACCACGGTGCCGATCCGGTGCAGGCCGTGGACCGCGCCAAGGTAGAGCTCGCCGTCCACACCCCCGTCGGCCGGCTGCGCGCGCGCCAGTGGCTCGGCGCGGCCAGTGGCGAAGGTGATGCTGGCGCGCCCGCCGGCAAAGTTGACCCGCAGGTCGCTGCCGTCCTCGCAGGTGTAGGTGATGTCCGCCCCCTCGGCCAGCGGTGGGGTTATCGTGCCCGCGGCGGGCCTCTCGATCGGGTGTGGCACCGCGCTCAGCACGTCGTCGCCCGCGTCGGGCGCGGCGACCGGCGCCAACGGCGGGCCCGCCTCGGAGACCCGTGGCTGGTCGGGGTCGGTGGCAACAACGCCGCCCTCGTCGTCGCGCTGGCAGCCCGCGGAGATCAGCATGACCAGTGGCAGCAGGAGCATGACGGGGGGGCGGGGAAGGTGCATGGCGGATCCTGGCGACAAAGGCCGATTGTAGCGGCGGCGCCTGCAGCCTCCTGTCTGCGCCGCCGGGCCAGTGGCGGCGTGCTCGCCCCAGGCGCCATCGTTGTCGCGCGCGCGACGTGGATCACTTTCAGGCCGTGTGCGCGTGCTCGCGTGTGGCCAGCAGCTGTACCTCGGGCCAGCGCTCGGCGGTGAGCTGCAGGTTGATCCGCGTCGGCGCCAGGTAGACCAGCTCGCCGGCGCCGTCGACCGACAGGTTGGTGGCATTGCGGTCGCGGAATTCCTCGAGCCTGCGTGGGTCCGTGCACCTGACCCAGCGCGCGGTGGCCACGCCGACCGGCTCGAACGCCGCGTCGACGCCGTACTCGTCCTTGAGCCGGTACGCGACGACGTCGAACTGCAGCACGCCGACCGCGCCCAGCACCAGGTCGTTGGACATCATCGGCTTGAAGAACTGGGTGGCGCCCTCCTCCGACAGCTGCGCCAGGCCCTTCTGCAGCTGCTTGAGCTTCAGCGGGTCGCGCAGCCGTGCGCGCCGGAACAGCTCCGGCGCGAAGTTGGGGATGCCGGTGAACGCCAGCACCTCGCCCTCGGTAAAGGTGTCGCCGATCGAGACCGTGCCGTGGTTGTGGATGCCGATGACGTCGCCCGGCCAGGCCTCGGCCGCGATCTCGCGGTCGCTGGCCATGAAGGTCAGCGCGTTGGCCAGCTTGTGGTCCTTGCCCGTGCGCGCGTGGAACGCCTTCATGCCCGCGACGAAATGCCCGGAGCAGATGCGCATGAACGCGACCCGGTCCCGGTGCATGGGATCCATGTTGGCCTGGATCTTGAACACGAACCCGGTCAGCGTCTCTTCCGCCGGCGCCACCTCGCGGGTCGTGGTCGCGCGCGGGCGGGGCGACGGCGCGTGCTCGACGAAGAAGTCCAGCAGCGGCTGCACGCCGAAGTTGTTGACGCCGGAGCCGAAGAACACCGGGGTCTGCCGGCCCGCGCGGTACGCGTCGCGATCGAAGGCATGGCTTGCGCCCTGCACCAGTTCCAGCTCGTCGCGCAGTTCGGCCAGCATGCCTTCGCCGATCCGCTCGCCCAGCCCCTGTGAGTCCAGCGACGGGAAGATGGTCGAATCCTGGCGGGTGAAGTTGCGGCCCGGTTCGTACAGGTGCACCTCGCCGGTGACCAGGTGCACCACGCCCTTCAGCCGCTGGCCCATGCCGATCGGCCACGTCACCGGCGCGCACTGGATGCCGAGCACGCTTTCGACTTCGTCGAGCAGGTCGATCGGCTCGCGGCCCTCGCGGTCGAGCTTGTTGATGAAGGTCATGATCGGGGTGTCGCGCATGCGGCACACCTCCATCAGCTTGATGGTGCGCTCCTCGACGCCCTTGGCGACGTCGATGACCATCAGCGCGGAGTCGACCGCGGTCAGCACGCGGTAGGTGTCTTCGCCGAAGTCGGCGTGGCCCGGCGTGTCGAGCAGGTTGATGACGTGGCCGTCGTAGGGGAACTGCATCACCGAGCTGGTTACCGAGATGCCGCGCTCTTTCTCCAGCGCCATCCAGTCGGAGGTCGCGTGGCGCGCGGCCTTGCGACCCTTGACCGAGCCGGCCATCTGGATCGCGCCACCGAACAGCAGCAGTTTCTCGGTCAGCGTGGTCTTGCCGGCATCTGGATGCGAAATGATCGCGAAGGTGCGGCGGCGGGCGGCCTGGGCGGCGACATCGGACATGGCGAGAGCGCGCCACGGGCGCACGCGGGATGATCGGGGCCGCGCAGTATAGGAGATGCGTCGGGCCGGCCCGTGCGTCTTGGGTCAGCGCGGCGCTTCGGTGAAGCGCAGCACGCCGCCGGGGCCGAACATCCGGAACGGCAGCGAGACCAGGCGCCGGCCGCGGTTGGCATGGATGACGAAATGCAGGTGCGCGCCGGCGCTGTAGCCGGTGTTGCCCGACTCACCGATGACCTCGCCGCGCCGTACGTACTGGCCCTGGCGCACGCGCACGCCGTGCTGGCGCAGGTGCGCATACAGCGCCATCGTCCCGTCGTCGTGGAGGATGCGCACGAAGTTGGCGCGATCAGCGTCCCGCGTCGCGTCGCGCGCGGCCGCGGCCTCGGCGAAGGTCGATGCCACCTGCATCACCACACCGTCGCGCGCCGCGAGCACCGGCGTGCCGTTGGGCGCGGCGAAGTCGACCGCGTGCCGGTTGCCGTCATCGGTGTGGCTGGTAGCCCCGCCCCAGCCCTGGGTGATGCGCAGCGGCGCGCGGCCCAGCGGATAGGCGTACTCGACGTCGCGCAGCTTGGCCGAGGCGCTGCCGGGCACCGCATCCAGCCACAGCCGGGCGGCGGCCAGCCGTGTCGCCTCGGCGTGGTGCAGGGTGGCCACCAGTACCCGCCCCCGCGCGGGCACGGTGGCGCGCGCCGGCAGCCCGGGCGACGCGTCGAGGCCGTTGCCGGGCTCGCCGCGCAGCAGCACCTCGATCGGTCCGTCCAGGAGGTTGTCGGCCCACGCTTCGAGCCCCCCGTCGCGGCCCGAGGTCAGCTGCAGGCGCGCCATCGGCGCCGACGCGCTGTCGCCGTCGTCGATCCGGCCGGCGCTGGCAGGGCTGGAGATGCAGGCCACAACGCAGATCGCCAGCAGCCCCGCTTGGCGACAGCGTCGCCCGCGGGCCGGCTGACGGAGGCGACCCTGCACGGCCGATCCCGGTCCGGGACGCGACATCGCGCTACCGCCGACAGGCCGGATCGAGGCCGAGCGCATCGATCACGTCGCCGAGGTCGAATGCCGCCAGCGCGCGGTCGTCATGGACCGCAAACAGCGCGCCCGACGGGAACCGCGCGGTGGGCGCGGCGTGCAACGCGATGCCGTCGGTCTGCGCGGTGACGCGGCCGGCGAAGCTGCCGACCGGGGCCAGCGTGATCCGGTCGAAGACGTGGAAGCTGGTCCGCGGCGCCTGCTGGTCGACCGCGATCCAGTAGCCGCCTTCGTCGCTGCACGACCACAGCGCGACGCCCTCCGCCTCGCCCTCGAAGGTGTCGTAGGGCAGGCTTCGGCCGGTGGCGACCCCGGCCATGCGGTACTCGCGCAGGTTGGACCCGTGGCGACGGTCCTCGTCGGCGATCAGCAGACGGTCGTGCGTGGGATCGCCAGCGATCGACTCGACCATGCGCAGCGCGCCGGCCTGGGTGGTGTCGCCAAAGGCGCCAAGGCCGCGCGCCTCCAGGCTGCCGTCACCGAGCTGGACGCGATAGCGGCGCACGCGCTGGTCAAGCTCTGCCAGCGGCGGCACCACGTCGAAGCGCTCGCCTTTCATGAAGCTGTCGGTGACGAACACTTCCAGCTCGCCCGGCGCTGTCTCGTGCAGCCAGATGCCGTAAGGGCTGCGCAGGCCCTCGCCGAACGTCGCGATCGGCGCGAAGCCCGGCAGAGCCAGCACCTGCACCCGGCGGTTGTCACGCTCGACCACGAACAGGCTGTCGCCGGACACCGCCAGGCCGTTGGGACGCTGGAACTCGCCGGGTGCGGACCCGCGCGCACCGGCCGTGTGCAGGCGGTCGCCGCTGTCGGCGTCGAACACCACCAGCTGGTGACGGGACTTGGCGCTGGCGATCACCCAGATGCTGCCGTCGCCGTTCGTCCATGTGGCCAGCGAGTCGAGCTCGTCGCCGAGCACCGCGGGCGAGACGTAGCGCTCCTGGATCGCGTGCAGGCGGGGTTTGGCGGCCGCGACCGGCGCGGGCCGCGTGACGCACGCGGCCACGGCGAGGGCCACGGCGAGGGACAAAGCGGGGCGGGCGAATTGCATGCCCGAAGTATGGCGTGGCGCACACGCGGCGGCGTCATCCGGCGCTCCTGCCATCTGGACATCCGTAAGTCCATCGTTCAATACGCATGAAGAGATTGACATCACGCTGCATCGCGTGCAACCTCCAGCCATCCATCGAGACCGGCTGAGGGACAGGCCCACAGACGCCGGGGCAACCGCTCTTCCGTCCCGCCCTGCGGCGTGGTGGATCCGGTGCCAAATCCTGCGGGGACCTGCGTGTCCACCGGAAGATGGTTGCGGACCGGCCGCCAGGCGCGGGTCCGTCGCCCACGGCACGCCTCCCGGCCTGCCGGCGTTTCCGGCCCCGCGTGATCCCGATGCCTCGCCACTGCATCGAAGGATTGCCATGCGCCCGCACCGCGCCGCCACTGCCAGCACTCGCCACGCATCACTACACAGAACGTCGCCTGCGCACACCTCGGGGGCACCGCCGCAGCTGCTGCCGCTGCCGCCGCCGCTGCCGGCACCGCACACCATTGCCGCCGCGAAGGCGACTGGCACTGCGTCCCGGCCCTCCGATGCGCGCGCCGGACATGGCGAGCTGGCGCTGACGCTGCCGATGCGCCATGCGGGCCGCCGCGAGGTGGTGCTGCGCTACGCGCTGCACCTGCCCGACGCTGCTGCCGATGCCGAGGCACCGCTGGTGTTGGTGGCGGGCGGGATATCGGCCGGTCGGCGACTGGTCGACGATGTCGACGGCGCCCACCGCGGCTGGGCCCAGCGCCTGCTCGACGACGGTGCGCCGCTGGACAGCCGCCGCCACCGGCTGCTCGCGTTCGACTACATCGGCGCCGACGGCGGCATCGACGCCCCGATCGACACCGCGGACCAGGCCGACGCGCTGGCGCTGCTCCTGCAGGCGCTGGGCCTGCCGCGGCTGTCGGCCTTCGTCGGCTACTCGTACGGCGCGCTGGTGGGGCTGCAGTTCGCGGCAAGATGCCCCTCGCGGCTGGGCGCGCTGGTCGCGGTCAGTGGCGCGCATCGTGCGCATCCCTACGCCGCGGCGTGGCGCGCGCTGCAGCGGCGCGCATTCGCGCTCGGCCAGCTGCAGTGCGATGCCACCCAGGGCCTGGTGCTGGCGCGGCAGCTGGCGATGCTCGCCTATCGCACGCCGGAGGAGTTCGCCGCGCGCTTCACGGCGCCGGCGCGCATCGAGGGTGGGCAGGTGCGCGTTGCCGCCGAGGACTACCTGGACGCCGCCGGTGCGCGCTTCGCGGCGTCGACTCCGGCCACCGGCTGGCTGCGGCTGTCGGAGTCGATCGACCTGCATCGGGTCGACCCCGCCGACGTCCGCTGCCCGACCACGGTGGTGGCGGTCGCCGGCGATCCGCTGGTGCCGCTGGCTGACGCGGTCGACCTCGTCGAGGCGCTCGGCGGCCGCGGCCGGCTGCGCGTGGTCCGATCCGACGCGGGCCACGACGCGTTCCTGGTCGACCGCGCGCGGATGGATCCGGTGCTCCGGACGGCGCTCGCCGGCATCGGGGGTGCGGCATGAGCGGCGCGGTCACGCACGCGGCCTGCGCGCTGACCACCCGCGCGGTGCGCGCCGGCATCGACCGCGACCCCGCGTTCGGCGCAGTGACGCCGCCGCTGGTGCTGTCGTCCAACTTCAGCTTCGCCGGCTTCGCGCAGAAGCGGCAGTACGACTACACGCGCAGCGGCAACCCCACCCGCGACCTGCTCGGCGACGCGCTGGCCGATCTGGAAGGCGGCGCCGGCGGCGTGGTCACGTCGACCGGCATGGCCGCGATCACGCTGCTGCTGCACGCCGTGCTGTCGGCCGGCGACACGCTGGTGGTGCCGCACGACGCGTACGGCGGCAGCTGGCGGCTGTTCGACGCGCTGGCGCGCAAGGGCCACTTCGCGCTGGTCACCGCCGACCTCACCGACCCGCGGTCGCTGGCCGCGGCGTTCGCGACATCGCCGGCGCTGGTGCTGGTCGAAACGCCGTCCAACCCGCTGCTGCGAATCACCGACCTGCGCTTCGTCTGCGAAGCCGCGCACCGGGCCGGGGCCCTGGTCGCGGTCGACAACACCTTCCTGTCGCCTGCGCTGCAGGCGCCGATCACGCACGGCGCCGACGCGGTGGTGCATTCGACCACCAAGTACATCAACGGCCACAGTGACGTCGTCGGCGGCGCGCTGGTCGCGGCGACGCCGGAGCTGCACGAGCGCTTCGGCTGGTGGGCAAATGCGCTGGGCATCACCGGCGCGCCGTTCGACAGCTTCCTGACCCTGCGCGGGCTGCGCACGCTGGGCGCGCGGATGCGCGTGCACCAGGAGAACGCGACCGCGGTGGCGGCGCTGCTGGACGGGCACCCGGCAGTGTCGCGGGTGTACTTCCCCGGGCTGTCGACGCACCCCGGCCATGCGGTCGCCGCCCGCCAGCAGCGCGGAGCGGGGGCGATGCTGTCGGTGGCGCTGGCAGGCGGTGAGACCGCGGCGCGCGCGTTCGTCGACGGGCTGAGGCACTTCACGCTGGCGGAGTCGCTGGGTGGCGTCGAGAGCCTGGTCGCGCACCCGGCGACGATGACCCACGCCGCGATGACCCCGGAGGCACGCGCCGCCGCCGGCATCGACGACGGCCTGTTGCGGCTGTCGGTGGGCATCGAGGACGCGGACGACCTGTGCGCCGACATCGCCGAGGCACTGACGCGGGCTGCGCGGGTGTCGCCGGCATGCGCGGCGGGGGTGGACGCTTGAGCACGGTGACAGCGGCGGCCGTGCTGCGTCCATACCGGCTGGCGACACCGCCGACGCGCGCGCCGCGGCTGGCGCTGCTGGGCACCGGCACGGTAGGTAGCGCGTTCATCGCCCGCTGCGCGCGGCTGCGCGAGGACGGGTTTTCGCTGCCTGACTTCGCTTGGCTTTGCAACTCGCGCGCGCTGGTCGACCTGCCGCACGATGCGGGTGCGGCACTGGCCGAACTGCGTGCGGCGCCGCCGCGCCATGGCGGCTGGTCGCCGTGGGTCGAGAGCGCCGGCGTGCGCGCCGGCGACATCGTCGTCGACGCCACCGCCAGCGACATCGCCGCCGACTGGCACGCCGAGTGGCTGGTCCGCGGCATCCATGTCGTCACCGCCAACAAGCTCGGCCGCGGTGCGTCGCTGGCACGGTCGCGCGCGATCGACGACGCACTGGCCGCGGGTGGCGCGCGCTATGGCGACAGCGCCACGGTCGGGGCCGGTTTGCCGCTGCTGCGCAGCATCCGCGCGCTGGTGGCCGGCGGCGACCGGATCGAGCGCATCGGCGGCGTGCTGTCGGGATCGCTGGCGTGGCTGTTCGACCGCTACGACGGCCGCACGCCGTTCTCAACGCTGGTCCGGGAAGCGCGCGCGGCCGGCCTGACCGAGCCCGACCCGCGGATCGACCTCTCGGGCGAGGACGTGCGCCGCAAGCTGCTGATCCTGGCGCGCGCCGCGGGCATCGCGCTGCACGCGCACCAGGTCGAGGTGGCGTCGCTGCTGCCCACCTCGCTGCGCCGGGCCGATCCCGCCGAGGCCGATGCACGGCTGGTAGCGCTCGATGCGTCGCTGCGGGCGCGATGGCGCCAGGCGCAGGTGGAGGGCGCACGGCTGTGCGTGGTGGGTGACGTCGATGCCGACGGCGCACGGGTGGGACTGCGCTCGCTGCCAGCGGGGCATCCGCTGCTGGCGGGGCGGGGGACAGACAACCGCGTCGCCATCCACAGCACGCGCTATCGCGAGCAACCTTTGCTGGTGCAGGGGCCCGGTGCCGGCGCGGAGGTGACCGCCGCGGCGCTGCTCGACGACGTGCTGGCGCTGGTGGCCTGACGCGCGCCGGACGACCCTCGGCCGGGCCCCGGGGGCGCGCTCAGCGTTGCGTTGGCGGTGGCAGCGCTTCCGCTCGGGGCGCATCGCCCAGTGCGCGCAGCAGCGCGGCGTCGAACCGCGCCGCGTCCTCGACCTGCGGCGAATGTCCGAGGTCGTCGAATGCCACCAGCGTCGCCCCGGGGATGGCCGCGGCGGCGCGGCGGCCCAGCGCCGGGTAGTCGCCCAGACGCTTCGCGAGCTCCGGCGGCGCGCGATCGCGGCCGATCGCGGTGCGGTCGCGCTGGCCGACCAGCAGCGTGGTCGGCACCGCGATGTCGCCGAACTCGTGCACCACGGGCTGGTTGAACACCATGTCCGAGGCCAGCGCCTGGTTCCACGCCACGCGCTCGCCGTCCGGCCCGGCGTACATGCCGGCCAGCATGCCCACCCAGCGGTCGTAGGCCGGGTCCCAGTCACCGCCGAAGTACACCGCGCGCTGGTAGGCCCGGATGCTGTCGAACGTGGTGCGGTGCTCGCCGGCGAACCACGCGCCCGCGTCCTGCCACGGCACGCCGGCGGCCTTCCAGTCCTCGAGGCCGATCGGATTCACCAGCACCAGCTGTTCGACGGCACCCGGGTACTGAAGCGTGTAGCGCGCGGCCAGCATGCCGCCCATCGAGTGGCCGACCACCGCGGCGCGCTCCACGCCCAGCGCGCGCAGCAGGCCCTGGGTGTTGGCCGCGAGCTGCGCGAACGAGAACTGGTAGTGCGCGGGCTTGCTGGATTTGCAGAACCCGACCTGGTCCGGCACCACCACCCGAAAGCCGGCGCCGGCAAGGGTTGTCACCTGCGCTTCCCAGGTCGCGGCGCAGTAGTTCTTGCCGTGCAGCAGCACCGCGGTGCGGCCGTTGGGCGCGCCGGTCGGCGCGACGTCCATGTACGCCATCTCCAGCGGCTGGCGCTGCGATTCGAACGCATGCACGCGTACCGGATGCGGATAGTCGAAACCCTGCAACCGGCCGCCGTAGGTCGGCCGGTCCTGCGCCTGCGCGCCCAGCGACGTCAGGGCCAGGGTGGCGGTGAAGAGCGCGGCGCGCGGTGCGGTGGCCAGCGGCATGCTCAGCACTCCACCACGTTCACCGCCAGCCCGCCGCGCGAGGTTTCCTTGTACTTGTCCTGCATGTCGCGGCCGGTGTCGCGCATGGTGCGGATCACCTTGTCCAGCGACACCTTGTGCTTGCCGTCGCCGCGCAGCGCCATGCGCGAGGCGTTGATCGCCTTGACCGCGCCCATCGCGTTGCGTTCGATGCACGGGATCTGCACCAGCCCGCCGATCGGGTCGCAGGTGAGCCCGAGGTTGTGCTCCATGCCGATCTCCGCGGCGTTCTCGACCTGGCTCAGGCTGCCGCCGAGCGCCGCGGTCAGCCCGGCCGCGGCCATCGAGCAGGCCACCCCGACCTCGCCCTGGCAGCCGACCTCGGCGCCGCTGATCGACGCGTTTTCCTTGTAGAGGATGCCGACGGCGGCGGCGGTCAGCAGGAAGTCGAAGATGCCCTGCTCGCTGGCGCCGGGGCAGAACCGGTCGTAGTACATCAGCACCGCGGGCAGGATGCCGGCGGCGCCGTTGGTGGGCGCGGTCACCACGCGGCCACCGGCGGCGTTTTCCTCGTTGACGGCCAACGCGTAGAGGTTGACCCAGTCCAGCACCGTCAGCGGGTCGCGCATCCCGGCCTCGGGTTTGCCCGACAGCTCGGCGTGCAGCGCCGGCGCCCGCCGCGAGACGTGCAGCCCGCCCGGCAGCGTGCCCGAGGAGCGGATGCCACGCTGCACGCAGGCCTGCATCGCCTGCCACAGCTCGCGCAGCTCGGCGGTGATCGCCTCGGGCGTGCGCCAGACCTGCTCGTTGGCGAACATCAGCTGGGCGACGGTGATGCCGGCGGCACCCGCCTGCGCCAGCAGCGTGTCGCCGCTGGTGAACGGATAGGGCTGGGCGGTGGTGTCGGCGACGATGCGGTCCTCGGCGGCCTCGTCGGCGTTGACAACGAAGCCGCCGCCGACCGAGTAGTAGTCGCGGTTCGCGATCTCCGCGCCAGCGGCGTCGAAGGCGCTGAAGCGCATGCCGTTGGTGTGGTACGGCAGTTTCTGGCGCTTGTTCATCACCAGGTCGCGCTTCTCGTCGAAGGCGATGGCATGCCGGCCGCCAAGCAGCACGCGCCGCTCGCCGCGGATGCGCGCCAGCGCCTCGGGGATCAGGTCCGGGTCCACGCGGTTCGGCAGGTGGCCCTCCAGGCCCAGCAGGACCGCCTTGTCGGTGCCGTGGCCGCGGCCGGTCAGCGCCAGCGAGCCGTAGACCTCGACCCGCACACGCGCGACGTCGGCGAGGCGGCCGGGCTGGTCCAGCCAGCGCTCGACGAAGCGCGCGGCGGCGCGCATGGGCCCCACCGTGTGCGAGGAGCTCGGCCCGATGCCGATCTTGTAGAGGTCGAAGGTGCTGACAGCCATCGCGGTAGTCTACGCGGCGGGTGCGAGGGCCCTGGCACGCGCCGCATCCAGCGTGGTTCGCTGTCGTTCTCCGCGGTTCCGCCGTCCCACGGTCGCGCCGTCCCACCGTTCCCCGGAAGCCGCTGCCTCGACACCATGCCCGAGCCGGTCCTGATCCTGTACCAGCGCGACGACTGCCACCTGTGCGACCTGGCGCTGGCGGTGATGGCGGCGGCGCGCGTGCCGGCATTCGAGAGCGTGTTCATCGATGGCCACGACGCGCTGGAAGCCGCGTACGGGGTGCGCGTGCCGGTGCTGCGCGATGTGGACGGAGGGCGAGAACTCGCGTGGCCGTTCGACGCGACGCGCCTGCGCGGCTGGCTGGACGCAGCCGGGGACGGCCGCGCCCCGTCGGCGGATCAGCCGCCGGTGTGACCCGGGCTGACGGACCGCGCCGCCATCAGCGGGCCGGCGACAGGTACACCCGCGTGCTGACGGCGACGGCATCGGGCAGCAGCACGGTGTCCGCCCAGTCGCCGGCGCCCACGCCGAACGCGAGCCGCGGCACGCTCGCCCGGCCCGACAGCAGCGGCCGCGGCCCGGGCGTCCAGGTGAACTCCAGCGTCACCGGGCGGCTGACGCCGCGCAGGCTCAGTGTTCCGTCGGCGGCGTAGCGGTCGCCGCCCAGCGCGCGGAAGCCGTTGGCGGTGTAGCGCGCCTGCGCGAAGCGGGCGACGTCGAAGAACGCGCTGTCCTTCAGGGTCTCGTCGCGCTCGGCGTTGCCGGTATCGGCACCTGCGAGCGGGATGGTCACGTCCAGCCGGCCCTCGGCGGGCCGCGCGGGGTCGAAGCTGATGCGCGTGCTGAAGCCCTTGAAGGTGCCGGCAAACGTCTCGCCGTCGTAGCGGCTGGCGAACGCCAGCGACGACCCGGGGGCCTGCACGTAGTCAGCGGCGATGGCGGCGGTGGGAACGGCCAGCATCGCGACCAGCGCGGCAGTGACGGCGGCGGGGGAACGGAACTCAGTCGACATGGGCGGGATCCTGTGGGTGGGGGCCACGGCGGCCGGGCAGCATGCGCTGCAGGGTGGCGTCGCGAAGGACGAAGTGGTGGTACAGCGCGGCGCCGGCATGCAGCGCGACCAGCGCCACCAGCACCCAGAACAGCCATTCGTGGGCGTCGCCGGCGACACCGGCGATGGTGCGGTCGGGCGACACCAGCTTGGGCACCTCGGGGCCGCCGAACCAGCGCAGCGGCCGCAGCCCGCTGGCGGAGTCGTACAGCCAGCCCGACAGCGGCATCGCGAACACGATGCCGTACAGCATCCAGTGCGTGGCACCGGCCACGCGCGCCTGCCACGGCGGCGTGCCGGGAACCGGCGACGGCGCACCGGCGTACAGCCGCCACGCCAGTCGCAGCGCCGCGAGCCCGAGCACGGTCAGGCCCAGCGACTTGTGCGCGGTCCAGACCCAGAACCAGCGCGGCGACCGCGGCAGCTCGTCCATCACCAGCCCCAGCCCCGCGATCGCCAGGATCAGCAGCACCACGAGCCAGTGCAGGCCCCGGCTGATCGCACCCCAGTGCGCATCGGTGTTGCGCAGGATCACGGCTGCCGCGCCGGTGGCGGGGTGGCGGTCGATGAGGCCTCCGCGTCCCGGTTCCCGTCGTCGCCTTCGGCGGTGCCGTGATTGGCGGCGGCCGCGGCGGCGGCATCCGCCGCGTCCACCGAGGCACTGTCCGCGGCTGTGGCCTGCGCGTCGGCGTCCGAAGTGGACCATGTGGTCTCCGCCTTCGGCGACGTGGCGCTGGCATCGGCGCCGTCATCGCCTTCGAGCGCCTCCGCGCTGCCGCCGCGGGTCGCCTCGACCTCGAACCTCAGCGCCACGCTGTCGCCGATGACCGACCCCCAGGCCGTGCTGCCGAAGGCGGCGCGGCTGATGGTGGTGGTCGCCGAGAACCCCACCGTGCGCCGGAACGGCGGCAGCGGATAGCGCCGCAACCCGTTGAGCACCACGTCGAGGATGACTTCCCGCTCGACGCCCCGCAGCGACAGCAGGCCCACGACCCGCGCGCGGTCGTCGCCCAGTGGCTCGATCCGCGTGGAGCGGAAGCGGGCGACGGGATGCCGCCCGGCGTCGAGCAGGCCGCGGCCACGGGTCGCTGCGTTCCACGCCTCGTCGCCGAAGTCGACCCGCGCGAGCGGCACCTCGGCCTGCAGCCGCGCGGTCGTCCAGTCGTCGCGGTCGAACACCAGCGTGCCGGTGCTGCCGGACACCGTGCCCAGCGCCTGCGAGAAGCCGGCGTGGTCGATGGCGAGCAGAACGCGCGTGTGCACCGGATCCAGGGTGTAGGTGTCCGCCGCGGCAAGCGTGGGTGGCAGTGCGGACAGCGCCAGCAGCGCGACGAGCACGGCCGCTGCGCGCCGTGCCGCGCGGCGGGGCACGCAGGCGTCGGACATGACGGAAGGCGACGGCATCGGCTGGCTCGACGGGAGGGCGTTGCCCGATTCTAGGCCGCCACCGCGCCGGCTGGGCGTCTTGCACATGGCACCAGCCGTTGCGACGATGGCTGCGGGGCAGGTGCCCGCACCGCGGTGCCGGGCGCCGGCAAGCAGGCGGGCTGGGGACGCGATGATGCGGATGCGGGCGATCGACTGGGGCGCGGGGGCGCTGTGGCTGCTGTGCGCGCTGCTGCCCTGCGCGACCGCGGGCGCCGCGCCGCACCTGCCGCAGCCGCGGCAGGTCAGCGTCTTCGACGGCCTGCCGTCCAACCGCGTCAACGCCATCGCCGAGGACCGGCAGGGCTACCTGTGGATCGCGACCCGCGACGGGCTCGCACGCTACGACGGCGTCGGTTTCCGGGTCTGGCGGGTCGGCGACGGGCTCAAGGACAACGTGGTCTGGTCGGTACACGTCGACGCCCGCGACCGGGTGTGGGTCGGCACCCAGGGCGCGGGCCTGGCGATGCTCGACGTTGAGCGGCGCGGGTTCGTGCACTACAGCCGTGCGTCGCATCGGGAGATCGGCAGCGACGCGGTGTGGTCCATCACCAGCACCGCCGACGGCGCGCTATGGTTCGGCACCGCGGACGGTGGGCTGCACCGGCTCGACCGGAGCGGGCGCATCCGACGCTTCATGCCGGTCGACGGCGACCCGCGCAGCCTGCCGTCGCCCGCGGTGGTGCAGCTGGTGGTCGACCGCGCCGGTGCGCTGTGGATCGGGACCAAGAACGGCGTTGCGCGCTGGACCGGCCGCGACTTCGACCGCGTGCCGCCGGACGCGCTGCCGTCGCCATTCGTCGACGGCCTGGTGACCGACGACGGCGGCGACCTGTGGATCGGGATGCAGGGCGCGGGCGCGGTACGGCGCGCCGGCGGCCGCATCGAGCCGATGCCGTGGATCGACCCGGCGCTGGGCCAGCCTGTGCTGCACATGCTGCTGCAGGACGCGCGCGGCGCGCGCTGGCTCGACACCCGCAACGGGCTGGCATGGGAACAGGGCGGCGTGGTCCGCGACGTGCCGCTGTACAGCAACACCAGCCGCGGGGTGGTGCGCCCGTCGTGGTCCACCGCCTACCAGGACCGCGAAGGCGGGCTGTGGTTCGGCAGCTCGGACGCCGGCCTGTGGCACCTGCCGTCCAACTGGCGCAACTTCACCGTGATGCAGCGCCGCGTCGACGATCCGCGCTCGCCCGCCAACGCCTTCGTGCACGGCGTCGCGCCGGCGGGCGAGGCCGCCGGCGGCGGTTTCTGGCTGGTCGGGAGCGGAGGCGTGCTCGACTGGATGGACCCTGACACCGGGGCGCTTGCCCACCGGTTGGCGTCGGTCTGCGGCAGCTACGTCAACCTCGGCGTGCACGAGGATCCGGCGGGCGCGGTGTGGATCGGCTGCCACGGACAGCTGGTGCGTTTCGATCCCGGCAGCGGCGGCGTGCGCCGCTGGCAGCAGGACGATACCGCCGACGCGGCGCCGGCGGGCGGGATCTCGCATTTCGTCGACCGTGCCGGCGGCGGGCTTTGGCTGGCGAGCGCCGAGGGAGTTCAGCAGCGCGACGCTGCTGGCGCGGTGATCGATACCGTCGTGGTCGGCGACGGCCGCGGGTTGCCGGCAGGCGCCACCATCGAGCAGCTGCTGCGCGCCCCCGATGGTGGCCTGTGGCTGGTCGGCAGCAGCGGGCTGCTGGCGTGGAACGACGGCGCGCGCCGCTTCGAGCCGGTGCCCGGGGTCAGCGGCGACGGGGTGTACGCCATCGCGCTGGCCGCGGACGACGTGGTCTGGCTGGCCGGTCGCGGGCGGTTGACGCAGCTGCGCTGGGACGGTGCGGCGCTGACGCTGCTGCGGACCGTCGGAGTCGCGCAGGGGCTGCCGGGCGTTGCGCCCGGCGGCGTTGTGGTCGACGGCAGCGGGGTGGTCTGGATGACCACGGTCCGCGGGCTGGTGCGCTACGACCCGCAGAGCGACCGGCTGCGGACCTACGGCGTGCGCGACGGCCTGCCGAGCCACGAGTTCAGCGAATACCCGATCCGCATCTCGCCGTTGGGCCACGTCGCCGCCGGCACCGCCGACGGCCTGCTGGTGTTCCATCCGCGGCAGGTGCAGTGGAGCGACCGCACGCCAACGCTGGCGATCGAGAGCATCGACCTGCGCCGCGGCGAGTCGCGCATCGAGGTGCCGCGCAGCTCCACCATGACGCTGCGCCACGACGACCGCGACCTGCGCGTCGTCGCGCGCCTGCTGTCATTCACCGATGCGCACGCGCACCGCTACCGTTTCCGGCTCAGCGGCTACGATCCGGACTGGGTCGAATCCGATGCCGGCGGCGTGCGCGTGTTCGCGCGGCTGGACCCTGGCGACTACGAGCTTGGCGTACAGGCGCGCACCGCCGACGACGACTGGAGCGCGCCGCAGCTGCTGGCGTTCCATGTGGCGCCGCCGTGGTGGCGCACGCCGTGGGCGATGCTGGCGCTGGCGCTGGGCACCGTGCTGCTGCTGGCGTGGGGCGCGCACGGCTACCGCTCGCGGCTGCGCCGGCGGCACGATTGGGCGGTGGCCTTGCGCATGCGTGAGCTGGCCGAGCAGGCCTCGCTGGCCAAGACCCGGTTCCTGGCGACGCTCGGACACGAGGTGCGGACGCCGATGACCGGCGTGCTGGGCATGAGCGAGCTGCTGCTGGGCACGCCGCTGGACGCGCGCCAGCGCAGCTACGCCGAGGCGATCCGCCGCGCCGGCGACCACCTGATGCGGCTGGTCAACGATGCGCTCGACCTGGCGCGGATCGAGGCCGGCAAGCTGGAGCTCGACGCCCTGCCCTTCGACCTGCACGCCCTGGTCGACGACGTTGTCGGCATGACGGCGGTGATGGCGGAGCAGAAAGGGTTGGCGCTCCACGTTGACATGGCGCCCGACGCGCCTCGCTGGCTGCGGGGGGACGCCACCCGCGTCTGCCAGATCCTGCTCAACCTGCTGGTGAATGCGGTCAAGTTCACCGACGCCGGCAGCGTGACGCTGGCCATTTCGGCTGGACCCGGCGGTGGCGGACTGCGCTGCGTGGTCGCCGACACTGGACCGGGCCTCGACGACGAGCAGCGGCAGCGGCTGTTCCGGCGCTTCGAGCAGGCCGAGGGCGCGCGCACCGCGGCGCGCTACGGCGGCAGCGGGCTGGGGCTGGCGATCTGTCAGGAACTGGCGGCGGCAATGGACGGGGCGATCACGCTGCACAGCGTGCTCGGGCGCGGCACCACTTTCACCGTCGACCTGCCGCTGCCGCCGGCCGACCCGGTCGTACCGGTCGCGGTGCGCGCGCCTCGGTCGCCGCGGGCGATGCCTGCGCTGAGCCTGTTGCTGGTCGAGGACGACGCCACCGTCGCCGAAGTCATGACCGGCCTGCTCCACGCGCGCGGCCACTGCGTCACGCACGCCGCCCAGGGGCTGGCGGCGCTGGCCGAGGCCGCGTCGGCGCCGTTCGACATGGCGCTGCTGGACCTCGACCTGCCGGGCCTCGACGGACTGGCGCTGGCGCGCCAGCTGCGGGCGCAGGGCTTCAGCCAGCCGCTGCTGGCAGTGACCGCGCGCGCCGATGCGGAGGCCGAGCCGCTGGCGCGCGAGGCCGGCTTCGACGGATTCCTGCGCAAGCCGCTGACCGGCGCGATGCTGGACGAGGCGATCGTGTCGCTGCAGCGGCCGCCGGCAGGCGCGTCCCGCGGCTGACCGCAGACGCAAGCCGCGGCGGTTCCGGGACGGCTCGCCAGGGGCGCGGCGCTTGCGCCTGCACCGCACGCAGCCAACCATGCGCATCGGCGCCGGTCCTCCGGCGGCCCCCGCCACGCCAGGATCCCCTTTGCCTCCCCACGCCCCTCCGCCCACCCCGGCCACCGCCGACGACGTCCAGCGCAGCTTCGCCGGCGTGTTCCGCTTCAGCGGGCGCGCGCTGGCGCTGGTGTGGAGCACCAGCCATGGGCTGACCCTCGCGCTCGGCCTGTTGACCCTTGCCGCCGGGCTGCTGCCGGCAGCCATGGCGTGGGTCGGCGCGCTGATCGTCGACGCCGTGGTCGCGGCGTCGCAGCTGCCGCTGGACTTCGCCGACGGGCTGACGCCGGGGATGGTGCGCATCCTGCAGCTGATCGCGCTCGAGGCAGGGCTGGTGGTGGCGTTGGCCGCAGCGCAGCGCGGGCTGTCGCTGGCGCAGTCGCTGCTGCGCGCACAGCTCGGTCAGCGGGTCAACGTGATGATCCTGGACAAAGCGCTGACGCTGCAGCTGTCGCACTTCGAGGACGCCGAGTTCTACGACAAGCTGACCCGTGCGCGGCGCGAGGCGTCGTCGCGTCCGCTGTCGCTGGTCACGCGCACTTTCGGGCTGATCCAGAACGCGGTCTCGCTGGTCAGCTACGGCGTGCTGCTGGCGCAGTTCTCGCCGTGGGCGGTGCTGGTGCTGGTCCTCGCAGGGCTGCCGGCGTTCCTCGCCGAGACCCGCTTCTCCGGCGATGCGTTCCGCCTGTTCCGCTGGCGCTCGCCGGAAACGCGGATGCAGATGTACCTGGAGACGGTGCTGGCGCGCGAGGACCATGCCAAGGAGGTGCAGTTGTACGGGTTGGGCCCGCTGCTGCTGGACCGCTACCGGGCGATCTTCGGGCGCCTGTACGGCGAGGACCGGCGGCTGGCGATCCGCCGCGACGGCTGGGGCTTCGCGCTGGGCCTGATCGGCACCGCGACGCTGTACGGCGCCTACGCGTGGATCGCGCTGGCGACGGTGGCCGCCAGGATCACGCTGGGGCAGATGACGATGTACCTGATGCTCTTCCGGCAGGGGCAGTCGGCGGTGTCGGCCAGCCTGTCGGCGATCGGCGGCATGTACGAGGACAACCTGTACCTGTCGACGCTGTACGAATACCTCGACACCCCGGTGGCCGCCGCGGTGGGCAACGCCGTGACCGGCCCCGACCCGGGCGACGGCATCCGCTTCGAGGCCGTGTCGTTCACCTATCCAGGGGGCGACGAGCCGGCGCTGCGCGACATCGACCTGCACGTGCGCCCGGGGCGGTCGCTGGCGCTGGTCGGCGAGAACGGTTCCGGCAAGACCACGCTGATCAAGCTGCTGACGCGGCTGTACGACCCCGACGCGGGGCGCGTGCTGCTGGATGGCCGCGACCTTCGCGAATGGGACGAGGCCACGCTGCGCCAGCGCGTCGGCGTGATCTTCCAGGACTTCGCGCGCTACCAGATGCGGGTCGGCGAGAACATCGGCGCCGGCGACGTGGGGCACTTCGGGGACCGCGGGCGCTGGCAGGTAGCGGCCGACCAGGGCATGGCGACGCCGTTCATTGACGCGCTGCCCAACGGGTTCGAGACCCAGCTCGGCAAGTGGTTCCGCGAGGGCCGCGAGCTGTCCGGCGGGCAGTGGCAGAAGATCGCGCTGGCGCGCGCGTTCATGCGCTCGCGCGCTGACATCCTGGTGCTGGACGAGCCCACCGCGGCGATGGACGCCGCCGCCGAAGCGGCGATCTTCGCCCACTTCCGCGAGCTCACCCGCGAGCGCATCGCGATCCTGATCTCGCACCGCTTCTCGACCGTGCGCATGGCCGACGAGATCGTGGTGATCGAGCAGGGCCGGATCATCGAGCGCGGCGACCACGACGCGCTGATGGCGCGCGACGGGCACTACGCGCACCTGTTCTCGCTGCAGGCGCGCGGCTACCGGTGAACGCGCGCGCAGGCGACGCAGCGCCGGGACTCTCAGCGGCGCCTGGCGGCACGTGTACGCGCGTCATGGTAAGCAGGAGGTGTATCCCTGCTGCCTGCCGCGCTGCCGCGGCATGTGTCCCTCGCCCATCACTGGAGAGTCCGATGACCTGTCCGACAAGCCGTTCCGCCCCGCTCCTCGCCGCCACGCTGCTGTTCGCCGCGACGTGGTCGCCGCCCGCGGACGCACTCCGCGTCACCGCCCAGGCGCCGTCCGTTTGCCAGGGTGCGCTGCCGGCGTTCGAGACCGCGATCCGCAAGCGGCCGCTCGCGGTCCAGAACGAGGGTGACGCACCGGCGTTCGTCACCTGTGCGCTGAACAACCCGGGCACGAGCAACGGTGTCACCCGCATCTCGTCGGCACAGGTCTACGTGCAGAACCTCGGGAACGCCTCGCGCCCGGTCAGTTGTACCGCCGTCAACAGCAGTGCGGTCGCTGCGCCTGCCGCGGCGGCCTACCTGACCCGGACGCTGCAGGTGCCGCCCAGCGCCACGACGAGCACCGAGTTCTCCTTTGCGGCTGGCGATTTCGCGGGTTCGCCCATCCTGCTGGCAGGGGACACTTTCGGTGTGTCGTGCAACCTGCCGCCGGGCGTCGGCATCACCGGCACGGTACTGAACAACAACAACTTCTGAGGCGCTAGGGCGCGCCCTGGCATCCGCACGCCGTCGCCCTGGGATGGCGCGCCTGTGTGGTGGTCACGACGCACTGCACGCCTCAGCGCGCGCTGTATGCGTGCACCTCGTCGACCAGCACGGCGACGTGGTCGGGATCCATGTCGGGCGACATGCCGTGGCCGAGGTTGAATACGTGGCCCTCGCGCGAGCCGCCGTTGCCGGCGGCATAGCTGTCGAGCGCGTGGCGCACGCTGCGGCGGATCGCGTCCGGCGCACCGTACAGCGTCGCCGGGTCGAGGTTGCCCTGCAGCGCGACCCGGCCGCCGACGCGGCGCGCCGCGTCGCCGAGTTCGACCAGCCAGTCACAGCCCAGTCCCTCCGCGCCCGAGCGCGACAGGTCATCGAGATAGGCGGCGTTGCCCTTGCCGAACAGGATGAGTGGCGTGCGGTCGGCACCGTCGCCGCGCGGCAGTTCACGCGCGATCCGCTCAAGGTACGGCAGCGAGAACTCGCGGTACATCGCCGGGCTGAGCACCCCGCCCCAGGTGTCGAAGACCTGCAGCGCCTGCGCCCCGGCGGCGAGCTGCGAGGCGAGATAGGCGATGACGGCATCGGTGTTGACCGCCAGCAGCTGGTGCAGCGCCGCCGGATCGTTGAGCGCCAGCGCCTTGATGCGCGCGAAGTCCTTGCTGCCGCCGCCCTCGACCATGTAGCAGGCCAGCGTCCACGGGCTTCCGGAGAAGCCGATCAGCGGCACGCTGCCGTCCAGCTCGCGCCGGATCACGCGCACGGCGTCCATCACGTAGCGCAGGTCGGTCTCCATGTCTGGCACGCCCAGCCGGGCGATGGCCGCGGCGTCGCGCACCGGGTGGCGGAACTTCGGACCTTCGCCCTCGACGAAGTACAGCTCCAGCCCCATCGCGTCGGGGATGGTGAGGATGTCCGAGAACAGGATCGCCGCGTCCAGCGGGAACCGCGCCAGCGGCTGCAGGGTCACCTCGCAGGCGAAGTCGGGGTTCTTGGCCATCGCCAGGAAACTGCCGGCGCGCTTGCGGCTGGCGCGGTATTCCGGCAGGTAGCGGCCGGCCTGGCGCATCAGCCAGACCGGCGTGCGGTCCACGGGCTCACGGCGCAGTGCGCGCAGGAAGCGGTCATTGGGGGGCGTCGATGGCGTCACGGGGTGTCCTGCGGGTCGGGCGCGGCGGTGGACGGCGGCTGCTGCGGCGATCCTTCGGCGAACATCAGCTGGAAGCCGCGCTTGAGCTGCTGGTCGCGCGCGGCCTGCAGTGCGGCCATCGCGCCTGCCTGGTCGTCGAACTGCTCGCGACGCAGCTGGCTGCGGCCGCCGATCAGGCCCGACTCGCGCACCAGCGACCAGCCGCCGAGCAGGTCGGGCTGCAGCATGAGCTGCACGAAGCGCGGGGCTTCGTGGCCGTCGGGGCGTTGTTGCAGCAGCAGGCGCATGCGCAAATTGTAGCGGGCGCGCGCGCGACAGCCGCGTCAGCCGCTGGACAGGACGCTGCGGATCGCGGCGTCGTCGACACCGCCCACCAGCCGCGCCGCGCCCGCGCCGTCCCACAGCACGAAGCGCAGCCCGCCGGCGTCCGCCTTCTTGTCGAGACGCATGTGACCCAGCAGCGCGTCCACGTCGAGCCCGCCCGGCAGCGCCACCGGCAGCTGCAGCGTGCGCAGGAGCACCGCAAGCCGGTCGCCGTCGGCGGCCGTGGCCAGCCCGAGCCGCGTCGACAGCCGCGCCGCCAGCACCATGCCGACTGCCACCGCCTCGCCGTGGTTCAGCCCGCCGTAGCGCTGTGCGGTCTCGATCGCGTGGCCGAAGGTGTGGCCGAAGTTGAGCAGGGCGCGCTCGCCGTGCTCGAGGGGGTCGCGGGCGACGATCGCGGCCTTGTGTGCGCAGCTGCGCGCGATCGCGTCGGCCAACGCGTCGGCGTCGCCCGCGAGCAGCGCGGCGGCGCGTGCCTGCAGCCAGTCGAGGAACGGTGCGTCGACGATGGCGCCGTACTTCACCACCTCGGCCAGCCCCGCGCGCAGTTCGCGCGCGGGCAGGGTGGCCAGGGTCGCGGTGTCGACCAGCACCGCTCGCGGCGGGTGGAAGGCGCCAACCAGGTTCTTGCCCTGCGCCAGGTCGACCGCGGTCTTGCCGCCGACCGAGGAGTCGACCATGGCCAACAGCGAGGTCGGCAGCTGGACGCAGTCGATGCCGCGCATCCAGCAGGCGGCGGCGAATCCGGCGAGGTCGCCGACCACGCCACCGCCGAGCGCGTAGACGCAAGCGTCGCGGCGCGCGCCCAATGTCGCCAGCGCGTCGATCGCGGCGGCGAAGCCGGCGAGCGTCTTCGATGCTTCGCCCGCCGGCAGCACGTGCACCGCGACCGTGGCGTCGGGCCGCGCGCTGCGCAGCGCGGCGACCACACGCGCGACGTACAGCGGTGCGACGTGGTCGTCGCTGACTACCAGCGCATGCCTGCCCCGAAGCGGCGCGGCCAGCGCGGCGCCGTCGCAGAGCAGGCCTGGCGCGATGTCGATCCGGTAGGGCGCGTCACCGGTGACGTCGACGTGGCGCGCGGCGCTCACGGTGCCGATGCCGCTGTCACCGAGGCGGCGTCCGTCGCCGTGGCGGCGCGCTGCCAGACGCCATCCAGCAGGTGCCCCAGCGCGACCGCCGCATGTCCCGGCGCTGCCTCGCCGGTCTCGAAACGCAGGTCGGCGACATCGCGGTATAGCGGATCGCGGACCGCGGCCAGATCGCGCAGCAATGCCTCGCGGTCGGAGGGGTGCTTGCCCGCCGCGCCCAGCAGCGGACGCACGCGGTCGCGCGCCAGGCGTGCGAGCTGGGTCGCGGGCGCGACGTGCAGGTGGACCACGAACGCGCGCGCCCGCAGCAGGTCGCGGGTGCCGGCGTCGAGCACGGCTCCACCGCCGGTGGCCAGCAGCAGGCCGTCGGCCGCCAGCACTTCGGCGAGCAGCGTGCGCTCGCGGGCGCGGAAGCCGTCTTCTCCCTCGCAGCCGAAGATCGTCGCGATGCTGGTGCCGGTCTGGCGCTCGATCTCGCGATCGGCGTCGACGAAGCGCAGCCCGAAGCGGCCTGCCAGCCGCCGCCCGATCGACGACTTGCCGGCGCCCATCGGGCCCACGAGGACGAGGTTGCTGGCGGGGTTCATTCGGCACGTCTGGCGGGGTGGCGCGATGCTATCAGGGTGGGTGGCGTCGACCCACTGTGTTAACGCGCCGCGGTCCACGCTCGGCAGCGCGGCATCCCGCCGCTTCACAGGAGCTGCTCCATGGCCGTCGCCAAGATCATCGAAGTCAATGCCTCGTCGTCCACCAGCGTCGAGGATGCGGTCAAGTCCGGCCTGAAGAAATGCGCCGAGTCGGTCAAGGACATCAAGGGCGCCTGGGTCAACGAGATCAAGGTCGTCACCGATCCGCAGGGCAACGTGACCGAGTGGCGGGGCGCG
>LXQJ01000029.1:114315-127143 GCA_001683895.1 Luteimonas sp. ANT-B3E
CTCCTCGCCGAAGCCCTCGCCACGTTCGACCGCCTGTTCGCCGCCGCGCGCGACGCCGGCGAGCCCGACTGCACTGCAATGGTGGTCGCGACCGCCGCGCTGGATGCGCGGCCGTCGGCGCGTACGGTGCTGCTGAAGGCGCACGACGCGCGCGGGTTCGTGTTCTACACCCACCTGGACGGGCGCAAGGGCCGCGACCTCCAGGCCAACCCGCACGCGGCGCTGCTGTTCCACTGGCCGCGCGTGGACCACGGCGTGCAGGTGCGCATCGAGGGGTCGGTGGCGCTGGTCCACGACGCCGAAGCCGATGCGTACTTCGCCTCGCGGCCCCGCGGCAGCCAGGTGGGTGCGTGGGCGTCGCGGCAGTCGGAGACGCTGCCGGCACGGGATGCGTTCGAGACCCGGATTGCCGAGGTCGACGCGGAGTTCTCGGGCCGCGCGGTGCCGCGACCGCCGCGCTGGACCGGGCTGCGTGTCGCGCCGACCAGCATCGAATTCTGGTACGGTGCCAACTTCCGGCTGCACGAGCGCCACCTTTACGCGCGCGACCGTGCCGGAGAATGGCAGCGGCGCATGCTTTACCCGTGAATTTACCCGTGACGGGGCGCTGAGTGTCAGGCCCGCGCCGCATCGTCTGCCTCACCGAGGAGCCGACCGAGACGCTGTACGCGCTCGGCGAGCAGGACCGCATCGTCGGCATCAGCGGCTTCACCGTGCGCCCGCCGCAGGCCCGGCGCGAAAAGCCAAAGGTGAGTGCGTTCACCAGCGCGAAGATCGACGCCATCCTGGCGCTGCGGCCCGATTTCGTCGTCGGCTTCTCCGATATCCAGGCCGACATCGCCGCCGCGCTGGTGCGCGAGGGCGTCGAGGTGTGGATCAGCAACCACCGCAGCGTCGACGGCATCGTCGACTACGTACGCCGGCTGGGCGCGCTGGTCGGGGCGGGCGCCCGCGCCGACGCCTACGCCGATGCGCTGCAAAGGGGCCTGGACGCGGTCGAGGCGCAAGCGGCGACGCTGGCGACGCGGCCACGCGTGTATTTCGAGGAGTGGGACGAACCGCTGATCACCGGTATCCAGTGGGTCGCGGAGCTGGTGCGGATCGCGGGCGGCGATGACGTGTTCCCGGAGCTGTCGACGCAGTCGCTGGCGAAGGCGCGGATCCTCGCCGACGGCGACCCGGTGGTGGCGCGCGCGCCGGACATCATCATCGGCTCCTGGTGCGGCAAGAAGTTCCGGCCCGAGCGGGTCGCGGCGCGTCCCGGCTGGGACGCGATCCCCGCGGTGCGCGACGGCGAACTGCACGAGATCAAGTCGCCGCTGATCCTGCAGCCGGGGCCGGCGGCGCTGACCGACGGGGTCGCCGCGATCGCGGCGATCGTGCGCGGCTGGTGCGACAGGCGCAGCTGATCCGCTTCCGCCACGCGCCGCCTGCTTCAGTCGTGCGCGCTGGATCGGCGCAGGGCCGCGTCAGCGCGGCAGGAAGTCGCGCGTGAAGTCGAGCGTCAGTGGCGCCGCGTCGGCGGCCTGCGCGCTGACGTCGAAGCGCAGTGTTTCCGGCGCGATCGCGCGCGTGGTGCCGATGTAGTCGACGAAATCGCCGCTGCGGATCTCGCGCAGCGCGATGTCGCGACGCAGGCCGCGCAGGTCGGTGGCCGACGCGGTGACGGTTGCCGGAAGGGAGCGTTCGTCGCTCTCGGGCCCGGTGCGCAGGCCAACCAGCAGCAGGACTTCGCTGTCATCGGGCGTGATGCCGTACTGCGCCGCCATCGTCGCGTTGAGGTTCGACGTCGGCAGCACCGACGCGCGCAGGCTGACGTCGCCTCGCTGCAATACCGCCGGCTCGAGCATCGCACTGGTGCGGGCAGCCGTGGTCGCGGGGTCGGTCCCCCCAGCACAGCCTGCTACTGCCAGCGCGGCGAGCAGGGCGACAGTCGCGCTCAGGGGAATGGTTCGATGCAGAGAGGGCTCAGTCATTGTCCGCGGCCAGAGCGCGGCCGCGCAGTGCGGCCTGATGAACGGCGTCGGCGACCAGCTTGTGCAGGCCGCCGGCCTCGAACACCGCGATTGCCGCGGCGGTGGTGCCGCCGGGGGAGGTGACGCGCCGACGCAGGGTAGCGGCGTCTTCGCCGGATTCGATCAGCATCCGCGCCGCGCCGAGCAGCGTGTGCGCGACCAGCGTATCGGCCGCGTTTGGCGCCAGGCCCTCCGCGCGCGCCGCCGCCTGCATCGCCTCTGCCAGCAGGAACACGTATGCCGGTCCGCTACCGGAGACAGCGGTCACCGCGTCGATCAACGCCTCGTCGTCCACCCACACAGTGGCGCCGGCGCTGGCCAGCAGCGCCTGCGCCCGCGCGCGGGCGTCGGCATCGACCGCGTCGGTCGCGTACAGCCCGGTGACGCCTGCGCCCAGCAGAGCGGGGGCGTTGGGCATCGCGCGCACGATCGCCGGGGCGCCGCCCCCGAGCCAGCGCGACAGCTGCGCGCTGCTGATGCCGGCGGCGATCGACACCACCAGCGGCGCGCACGCGGCCGCCGCGGGCGCCAGCGCCTCGCAGACGCCGCGCAGGACCTGCGGCTTCACCGCCAGCACCCAGGTCGCGGCCCCTGACGCGGCGCTCGCGGCGTCGGCGACGACCTGCACGCCGAATTCGGCGGCCAGCGCCTCGCGCACGTCCGCTACCGGTTCAGCGACGCGGATCGTGGATGGCGCGACGCCGCGCGCCACCAGCCCGCCGACGATGCCGCGCGCCATGTTGCCGCCGCCGATGAATGCGATCGCGCCGGCCGAGGCGCCGCCGTCATGCGACGGGTGGGTGAGGGGGCGGGTATCGGAATGCTGGACCATCGGGTCGCCAAGGCTGGGTTTGCGGCGATGGTATCGCCCCGCGGTGCGCCCCCGTCGCAAGCCTGGCGCGCAACGCGGAGACAGGTTGTTCCGCCGATGCGCGGCTGGCGTCAGCCGCGCGGTCCAAACAGCGCGGTGCCCACGCGCACCATCGTCGCGCCTTCGGCGATCGCGGCCTCGAGGTCGTCGCTCATGCCCATCGACAGCGTGTCGACGCCGGGATGCCGCGAACGCAGGGCCTCGAACAGAGCGCGCATCGCCGCGAACGCCGGCCGCCGCGCGGCGTCGTCGGCCTGCGGGGCCGGGATCGCCATCAGCCCGCGCAGCGCCAGCCGCGGCTGCGCGGCGACGAGGTCCGCGAGCGCGGGCACCGCGTCCGGCCGGCAGCCGTGCTTGCTCGACTCGTCGTCGATGTTGACCTGCAGCAGCAGCTGCAGCGGGGGCAGGTGCGGCGGGCGCGCGGCGGCCAGCAGCGGCACCAGCTTGGCGCGGTCCACCGTCTGCACCCAGTCGAACAGCATTGCCGCCTGCGCGGCCTTGTTGGACTGCAGGTGGCCGATCAAATGCCACTCGATCTCCAGTGCCTCCAGCGCAGGGATCTTGCCGGCGGCCTCCTGCACGTAGTTCTCGCCGACGGCCCGCGGCGTGCGGGCGCCCATCGCCTCGGCGAGCGCGGCGACGGCGTCGGCATCCCGGGTCTTGGCGACCGCGAGCAGCCGCGGCGCGGCCGTGCCTGCGGCCGTGGCGGCGTCGGCGATGCGTTGCTGGACGAGGTGGAGCGGGGACACTGACACGATGCGCGGGTCTCCTGGCGGGGCTGGATGTGTGATGCGGATCCGGGGCTATACTGCGGCGCAGGGGTAGGCTGGGGCGCGTCGCACGACGGCCTCGGCCGATGTGTCTTCAAGCGTGTGCAACGGGGAGCATGCATGGATATCGCCGAGCTGCTGGCGTTTTCGGTCAAGAACAAGGCGTCCGACCTGCATCTGTCCGCGGGACTGCCGCCGATGATCCGCGTCGATGGCGACGTCCGCCGCATCAACATCCCGGCGCTCGACCACAAGCAGGTCCATGCGCTGGTCTACGACATCATGTCGGACAAGCAGCGGCGCGACTACGAGGAGTTCCTCGAAGTCGACTTCTCGTTCGAGATCCCGGGCCTGGCGCGTTTCCGTGTCAACGCGTTCAACCAGAACCGCGGCGCCGGCGCGGTGTTTCGCACCATCCCGTCGGAGGTGCTGACGCTCGAGGATCTCGGCTGTCCGCGGATCTTCAAGGAGCTGATCGACCAGCCGCAGGGCCTGATTCTGGTCACCGGCCCGACTGGTTCGGGCAAGTCCACCACGCTGGCGGCGATGGTCGACCACATCAACAAGAACGAATACGGCCACATCCTCAGCGTCGAGGACCCGATCGAGTTCGTGCACACCGCGCAGAAGTGCCTGATCAACCAGCGCGAGGTGCACCGCGACACCCACGGCTTCAACGAGGCGCTGCGCTCGGCGCTGCGCGAGGACCCCGACTACATCCTGGTTGGCGAGCTGCGCGACCTCGAGACCATCCGCCTGGCGCTGACCGCCGCGGAGACCGGTCACCTGGTGTTCGGCACGCTGCACACCTCCAGTGCGGCCAAGACCATCGACCGCATCATTGACGTGTTCCCCGCCGGCGAGAAGCCGATGGTGCGCTCGATGCTGTCGGAGTCGCTGCGCGCGGTGATCTCGCAGGCGCTGCTGAAGAAGGTGGGCGGCGGGCGTACCGCGGCGTGGGAGATCATGGTCGGCATCCCGGCCATCCGCAACCTGATCCGCGAGGACAAGGTGGCGCAGATGTATTCGTCGATCCAGACCGGTCAGCAGCACGGCATGATGACGCTGGACCAGCATCTGCAGGACCTGGTCAAGCGCGGCATGATCACCCGTCCGCAGGCCAGGGACTACGCCAAGGACAAGCGTCTTTTCGAGTAGCTGGAGTCGGTGCACCCATGCACCGCGAGTTCGCCCGTAGTCGACTGAATTCCCGGAGAGTGGCATGAGCAGCATCGACTTCACCTCGTTCCTCAAGCTGATGGCGCACCAGAAGGCGTCGGACCTGTTCATCACCGCCGGCATGCCGCCGTCGATGAAGGTCCACGGCAAGATCTCGCCGATCACGCAGAACCCGCTCACGCCGCAGCAGGCACGCGACCTGGTGCTCAACGTGATGTCGCCGCCCCAGCGCGAGGAGTTCGAGCGCACGCACGAGTGCAACTTCGCGATCGGCGTTGCCGGCGTCGGCCGCTTCCGGGTGTCGTGCTTCTACCAGCGCAACCAGGTGGGCATGGTGCTGCGGCGGATCGAGACCAAGATCCCGAGCGTCGAAGAGCTCAACCTGCCGCCGATCATCAAGACGCTGGCGATGACCAAGCGCGGCATCATCATCTTCGTCGGCGCCACCGGCACCGGCAAGTCGACGTCGCTGGCCGCGATGATCGGCTTCCGCAACCAGAACTCGACCGGCCACATCATCACCATCGAGGACCCGATCGAGTTCGTGCACAAGCACGAGGGCTGCATCATCACCCAGCGTGAGGTCGGCATCGACACCGACAGCTGGGACGCGGCGCTGAAGAACACCCTGCGCCAGGCGCCGGACGTGATCATGATCGGCGAGGTGCGCACGCGCGAGGGCATGGACCACGCCATCGCGTTCGCCGAGACCGGCCACCTGGTGCTGTGCACGCTGCACGCCAACAACGCCAACCAGGCGATGGACCGGATCATCAACTTCTTCCCCGAGGACCGCCGCAACCAGCTGCTGATGGACCTGTCGCTGAACCTCAAGGGCGTGGTCGCGCAGCAGCTGATCCCGACCCCCGACGGCAAGAGCCGGCGCGTGGCGATGGAGATCCTGCTGGGCACGCCGCTGATCCAGGACTACATCCGCGAGGGCGAGGTCCACAAGATCAAGGAAGTGATGAAGGAGTCGACCAACCTCGGCATGAAGACCTTCGACCAGAGCCTGTTCGAGCTCTACCAGGCCGGCGAGATCAGCTACGAGGACGCGCTGCGCTACGCCGACTCCGCCAACGAGGTGCGCCTGCGCATCAAGCTCGCGCAGGGCGGCGACGCCCGCACCCTGTCGCAGGGCCTCGACGGGGTCGAGGTTGCCGAGGTCCGCTGAGGCAGGGGACAGTGTCGCCGCTGGAGCGGAAAAGGCGCCACGGGGCTTCACTGCACCGCAACGCACATGGGCGCCAGCCCGCCTGGATTCCGATGAGATGAAAAGGGCGCCAAGGCGCCCTTTTCCTTGGCGCCGTTTTTACTCCGTCCGGCGGACAATGGCCGGCCAATCGCACACCGGAGCGCCACCATGGCCCATACCCTGCCGCCATTGCCCTATGCATTCGACGCGCTCGAGCCGCACGTCGATGCCAAGACGATGGAGATCCACCACGACAAGCACCACCAGGCCTACGTCACCAAGCTCAACGAGGCGCTGGACGGCGGTGACCACGCCGACACCGCGATCGAGGACCTCATCCGTGATATCGACGCGCTGCCGGAAAAGGTGCGCGGCGCAGTGCGCAACAACGGCGGTGGCCACGCCAATCACTCGCTGTTCTGGACAGTGATGTCGCCCGACGGCGGCGGCGCCCCGACCGGCACCGTGGCCTCGCGCATCGAGAGCGACCTGGGCGGCTTCGACAAATTCAAGGAGGCCTTCACGCAGGCCGCGATCGGCCGCTTCGGCAGCGGCTGGGCGTGGCTGACGGTCGATGCCGGCGGCAAGCTGGCGGTGGAGAGCAGCGCCAACCAGGACAACCCGCTGATGCGCGGCATCGGCTCGGGCAACACGCCGATCCTCGGCCTTGACGTCTGGGAGCACGCGTACTACCTGAAGTACCAGAACCGCCGCCCGGACTACATCGCCGCGTTCTACAACGTGGTCGACTGGTCCGAGGTCGAGCGTCGCTACCAGGCCGCTGTGACCGCCTGACGCCACACGCCGGGTGTCATGCCCAACCGACGAGGAAGGCCGCCTGAGGGCGGCCCTCTGCGTTGTGGACCCGGCGCGGCGCCGAGGAAGCGTCCGGGCACCGGCGACCACAGCGCGTGCATCACGCCCGGCGGAAAAGGGCATTCCCGGGGTTGCCGCGGCCAGCGCACGCCGCGACCATGGTGGCATCCCTTCCCGCAGGACCGCGCCCACATGGACATCGCCGACAAACGCATCACCACCGTCGCGTTCACCCTCACCGACGACAGCGGGGCGCGCATCACCACCACCGACGGGCACGCGCCGCTGACCTACATGCACGGGCAGGGCAGCATCGCGGCCGGGCTCGAGGAAGCGCTGCACGGCCGGTCCGAAGGCGACCGCTTCACCGTCGTGGTCCTGCCGGAGAAGGGCTTCGGCCCGCGACATCCTGAGCTGGTGCAGGCGGTGCCCCGCAATCTGTGGACAGCCGACAAGGAGCCGGAAATCGGCGACCGCCTCCAGGTTGAGACCGCCCGCGGCCCGCTGGACGTCGTCGTGACCGCGGTGGACGACACCACCGTGACCGTCGACGGCAACCATCCGCTGGCCGGCCGCACCTTCCACGCCGACATCGAGATCCTGTCCGTCCGCGTGCCGACCGCGCAGGAGCTGCAGTTCGGCCTGGGCTGAGCGCTCGCTGCAGGGGCTGCGCCAGAGGCGGAGCCATAGCCAGAGCTCAAGGTAGAGGCAGCGGCAGCGGCAGCGGCAGCGGTAGAGCCAGAGTTGGAGTCAGCGCTAAAGCCCGAGTCAAAGCTAAAGCCAGAGTCAAAGCTAAAGCCGGAGGCAGAGCTAAAGCCAGAGCTATACGGTAGAGCCACGCCCGTCTTCCGGCCATCGCGCCGGGTTTTTGAGGTGCAGCGCTTCGGCTTGGCAAGCACGTCGACCGCTCCGGCGACAACGCGAGACCGGGCTCGACCCTCCAAAGCCGCGGCAGTCGTCCAGGAGGCGGGTGGCGGAGCAGCGCCCCGTCACCCGCCTCCCTCGCGAACCCCTCCCGAAACGCGCTCGTGATGTTTCCCGCAAACGGGCGGAGCAGCAAGCCGTTACCGGCCTTCCTCGGACACAACCCCCAAGCTTGCTGTCTGCGTGCGCATGCGCCGGATCCGCGCACGACAACTCACCTACGTTCGCCCACGCGCACGCCGTCGCTAGAATGGCGGTATGCCCCTCGACCCGATCGTCCTCGCCAACCAGCTGCTGGTCGCGCTGCCCGCGCTCGACGACCCGCACTTCGCGCGCAGCGTCGCGCTCATCTGCCAGCACGACGACGACGGCGCGATGGGCGTCGTCGTCAACCGCAGCTCCGAGTACACCCTGGGCGACGTCTTCGAGCAGATGGGTATCGAGGTCGCGGACGCCGATCTGCGGGGCCAGCCCGTGCTCGCCGGCGGTCCCGTGCATCCTGAGCGCGGGTTCGTCCTGCATGACGGGGACCACGGCTGGGACTCCAGCCTGTCGATCGCCGATGGCCTCTTCGTCACCACCTCGCGCGACGTCCTCGAGGCCATGGCGCGCGGCGACGGCCCCGCGCGCGCGACCGTCGCGCTGGGCTGCGCCGGGTGGGGCGCCGGGCAGCTGGAGCATGAGCTTACCGAGCACAGCTGGCTGACCGTTCCGGCCGACGCCGAGCTGCTGTTCAACACCCCGCTCGATGACCGCTGGCAGGCGGCCGCGGGCCGCATCGGGGTCGACATGACCCGCATCGCCGACCACAGCGGCCACGCATGACCCCCGGTGCGCCGATCGCGGCGGAGGCCACGGTGCTGGGCTTCGATGTCGGCGCGCGCCGGATCGGCGTCGCCGTCGGCAGCACCTTCGGCCATGGCGCCCGCGCGCTCGCGGTGATCGATGTCCACGCCGACCAGGTCGACTGGGCCGCGATCGACCGCCTGCAGCGCGAGTGGCGCCCCGGTGGCTGCGTGGTCGGCGATCCGATGACCCTCGACGGGGGCGACCAGCCGATCCGCGAGCGCGCGCATGCCTTCGCGTGCGAGCTGCAGGCGCGCTACGGCCTGCCGGTGGTGCTGGTCGACGAGCGCTCCAGCTCCATCGAGGCCGCGCAGCGATTTGCCGGGGACCGCGCGGCAGGGCGTCGGCGCAAACGCGACGCGGCGGTACTCGACGCGGTCGCGGCCGCGGTGATCGTCGAGCGCTGGCTGGCCGCGCCCGGCGATGCCGTCGTCGTCTAGGTCGCGGCGTGGGGCGTGCACGCGACGCCCTGGCCGCGCTTGGCGGCATTCTAGAATGGCGACCGCGATGCCGCGACCGCGGCGCGGACACGAGGCCCGCATGACTCTGCAATTCGATGACGCTGGCCAGCTGCGCCACCTGCTCACGCTGGAGGGCATCCCGCGCGCGACGCTGCTGGCGGTGCTCGACCGGGCCCAGGCCTTCGTCGACGCCGGTCCTGACGGAAATGCCACGCACCGCGCGCTGCTCGCCGGCAGTGCCGTCTGCACCCTGTTTTTCGAACCGTCGACGCGTACGCGGCTGAGTTTTCAGCGCGCCGCGCAGCGGCTGGGCGCCGACGTGCTGTCGTTCGACGCCTCGACATCGTCGACCACCAAGGGCGAGACCGCGCGCGACACGCTGAGGACCATCGAGGCCATGGGCGTGCGTGGTTTTGTCGTGCGCGATGCGCGCGACGGCGCCGTTGCCGCGCTCGCCGCCGCGGCCGCGCCGGGCGCCGCGCTGGTCAACGCCGGCGATGGCCGCAAGGCGCACCCCACGCAGGGGCTGCTGGACATGCTGACGCTGCGCCAGGCGCTGGGCGCGGACTTCGCGGCGATGAAGGTGCTGGTGGTGGGCGACGTGCGCCATTCGCGGGTCGCGCGCTCCGACCTGCACGCGCTGCGCACGCTCGGCGGCGACGGCATCGACCTGCGCGTCTGCGGCCCCGCGGCGCTGCTGCCCGACGACGGCACGCTGCGCGGCTGCCGCGTTGGCGACGACCTCGACGCGATGCTCGAGGGCGTCGATGCGGTGATGATGCTGCGCCTGCAGCGCGAACGCATGGCCGACGGGCTGGTGGCGTCACTCGACGACTACCATCGCGACTTCGGCCTGACAGCGGCGCGGCTGCAGAACGCGGCGCCGGGTGCGGTGGTGCTGCATCCGGGGCCGATGAACCGCGGTGTCGAGATCGACGACGACGTCGCCGATGGAAAGCACTCTGTGATCCTGCGGCAGGTCGCCAACGGCGTTGCGGTGCGCATGGCGGTGCTCGAGGCGCTGCTGGGCCCGCGGGCGCCCTGAGAGGTGCCCGCAGGGAGCCGGCGCGACGACCCCGGCTTCAGGGCATCCCAGCCGGTATCCGCGCTGCGTGTCGCGCTCAGCGCAGCAGGATCAGCGTCGCCAAGCCGAGAAAGCTGAAGAACCCGATGATGTCGGTCACTGCGGTGACGACCACCGTGCCGGCGACCGCAGGGTCGACGCGCATGCGCTTGAGCAGCAGCGGCAGCAGCACGCCGGCGAGCGCGGCGGCGCTGAAGTTGATCAGCAGGGCGCTGGCGATCACCAGCGACAGCATCCAGTCGCGGAACCAGGCCAGCGCCACCAGCCCGACCACGCTGCCGATCAGCACGCCGTTGATCGCCGCCACGCGCAGCTCCTTCCACAGCAGGATGCTGGCGTTGCTCGGCCCCACCTGTCCGAGCGCGATGCCCCGCACCATCAGCGTCAGCACCTGCACGGCGGCGTTCCCGCCGATGCCGGCAACGATCGGCATCAGTACCGCCAGCGCCACGATGCGCTCCAGCGTGACCTCGAACTGCCCGATCACCGATGCCGCCATGAACGCGGTCAGCAGGTTGACCCCCAGCCACACCACGCGCCCGCGGACCGCGCGCCGGATCGGCGAGAACAGGTCCTCGTCCTCGTCGAGGCCGGCGGCGCCGAGCGCCTGGTGCTCGGCCTGGCCGCGGATGATGTCGACCACGTCGTCGATGGTGATCCGGCCCATCAGCACGTTGCCGTTGTCGACCACCGGCGCCGACACCCAGTCGTGGTCCGAGAAGCGGCGGGCGACGTCGTCGGCCTGGTCGTCGACGTGAATCGCGGTCAGCTCGTCGTCGATCAGGCGGTTGATCGGCGTGCCAGGCTCGTTGGTGACCAGCGCCTGCAGCGCCACCCAGCCCATCAGCTGGTGGCGGCGGTTGACCACGTAGAGGTGGTCGGTGTGGTCCGGGAGCTCGCCGCGCAGGCGCAGGTAGCGCAGCACCACGTCCACCGTGGTGTCCGCGCGCACCGTCACCACGTCCGGGTTCATCAGCCGGCCCGCCGTATCCTCCGGGTAGGACAGCACCTGCTCCAGGCGCTCGCGATTCTCGCGGTCCATCGACTTGAGGACCTCGTCGATGACCGTGTCGGGCAGGTCGTCGACCAGGTCGGCGAGGTCGTCGATGTCGAGGTCCTCGACAGCGGCCACGATCTCGTCGTTGTCCATGTCGGCGAGCAGGCTCTCGCGCACCTCGTCGCCGACGTGGACCAGCACCTCGCCGTCGTCGTCAGGGTCCACCAGGCCCCAGACCACCATCCGGCGATCCGGCGGCAGCGACTCCAGCAGATTGCCGATCTCCGCCGGCGCCAGCGAATGCACCAGTCGCCGCACCGGGCCGAGGCGGCCGCTGTCGAGCGCGTCCGACAGCAGGCGCAGCTGGCGCGCGGTGTTGTCGTGGCGGACGGCTTCTGCCATGGCGGACTTCCTGCGTCTGGACGGATGGGGCGCGTCTCGACGGGAGGGCGCAGCCGGATCAGGCGTTCATGGCGCTAGTATCTCCCGCGCACCGGCGGCTGCCCAGTCTGAGCGAGTGCTCGCGCAGGGGGCGGGCTGCCGCCGCTCAGCGGGTATGGGCCTGCAGCCAGCGCGCGATGCCAGCGCGGTTGCGGGCCCGCAGCAGCGCCGGCATCGCTGCGCGCAGCGCGCCAAGATCCTGGGCACGGATCGCGCGCCGCACTTCCAGCAGCGTGCCCGGATGCAGGCTGAACTCCTCGAGCCCCAGTGCCAGCAGCACCGGAACGAAAGTCGCGTCCCCGGCCATCTCGCCGCAGACCGCCACCGGCGTGTCGTGTCTGCGCGCGGTGGCGATGATGTCGTGCAGCAATCGCAGCATCGCGGGATGCATCGGCGTGTGCAGGTCGCCGAGGGCGTCGTTGCCCCGGTCGGCGGCGAGCACGTACTGGACCAGGTCGTTGGTGCCCACGGAGATGAAGTCGACGGTGTCGATCAGCGTCGGCAGTGCGATCGCCGCCGCCGGTACCTCGATCATCGCGCCCAGGGGAATGTCGGACGCGATCGCGTGGCCTTCCTTCTTCAGCTGGCGCGACACCTGGGCGACCAGTCGCTTCACGGCCACCAGCTCCTCGCGGTTGGTCACCATCGGCACCAGGATGCGCATAGGACCATAGTTGGAAGCGCGCAGGATCGCGCGCAGCTGGGTCTCGAAGACATCGCGCCGCGAAAGCGACAGCCGCACGCCGCGCAGCCCGAGCGCGGGATTGGGCTCGTTTGCGAGCGCGAGCCCGCTGCGGTCGGCCTTGTCGGCACCGACGTCGAGCGTGCGGATAGTGACGCTGCGGCCGGTCATGCCCAGCACCAGGTCGCGGTAGGCGAGGAACTGCTCGTCTTCCGACGGCAGCTCGGCGCGCTGCAGGAACAGCACCTCGGTGCGGTACAGGCCCACGCCGGCGGCACCGAGCGCATGGGCCTCGGCCACGTCGTCACGCGACTCGGCGTTCGCGAGCAGGCGGATGTCGAAGCCATCGAGCGTCCGCGATGGTTCGCGTCGCAGCCGGTGCAGCTGCCGCGTCTCGCGCTTCTCGTCGCGCTTGCGCCCGCGGTGCGCCAGCAGGTCGTCGGCGCTCGGCTCCACCACCAGCAGGCCGGTGCCGCCGTCGACCAGCAGCACGTCGCCGTCGTTGATCTGCTGCAGCGCGTGCGCCGCGCCGATGAGCAGCGGCAGG
>LXQJ01000029.1:127278-128611 GCA_001683895.1 Luteimonas sp. ANT-B3E
CTGCGCCTGCAGCTGCGCGAGCTCGGAAGGCGCGATGGCGTCGGTGACAAGGATCTCGCCGGCCACTCCCTGCAGGTCGGCGGCGTGGCGGTGCAGCGCGGCGTGGACGCGGCCGATGACGTGGTCGATGTCCTCGATGCGGCTGCGGAAGTAGGCGTCGTCCATTGCCTCGAAGACCCCTGCCAGCCGGTCGCGCTGCAGGCGCAGCGCGTAGTCGGCGCCATAGCGGCCGGTGCGGATCAGCTCGTCCAGGCCCTGCAGCAGCTCGGGGTCGTCGAGCAGCAGAGCGTACAAGTCGAGGAATTCGCCAACCTCGTGCGCAAGCGCGCCGTGCAGGCGCTCGCGCATTCCACGCATCTCGCCGCGCACGACGTCGATGGCCGCATGCAGTCGCGCCAGTTCGCCGTCGACGGCCGCAGGCGCGATGCGCTCCTCGGCGACCTCCAGCGCATGCGGGTGGCGGACGCGTGCGCGACCAAGTGCGCTGCCGCGCGATGCGCCATGCCCGGACAGCACGTGGCGCATCAGGTCTCCTCGTCGAACCGCCGTTCGAACAGCGACGCCACCGCGTCGGCGGCGGCGGCCTCGTCCTCGCCGTCGACGCGCAGCACAACCGTGGTGCCATGCGCGGCGGCCAGCAGCATTACCCCCATGATGCTCTTGGCGTTGACCTCGCGGCCCTTGGCGTTGAGGGTGGCGCCGCAGCGGTATCCAGACAGCACCTGCACCAGCTTGGCGGTGGCGCGGGCGTGCAGCCCAAGCTTGTTGGCGATCAGCAGTTCACGTTCGATCATCGGGATTCCGTGGGGGAGGTAGGCAGGGGTCAGGCGTCGCCATGCAGCACCCCGTTGCGCGCGCCGGCCGCGGCGACCGCGGGCAACGCATCGAGGTCGAGCTCGGCATAGTTGAGCACCCGCAGCAGCATCGGAAGGCTGAGGCCGGACACGCGGCGGACCGGCGTGCCCAGCTGTGCGACGTGCGCCGCCAGATTGCTCGGCGTGGCGCCATAGAGGTCGGTCAGCACCAGTACGCCGTCGCCACCATCGGCACGGCGCAGTGCGGCGCTGGCCCGCGGCAGCAGCGCCTCGGGATCGCCGTCAAAGGGCACCTCGAATGTCTCCACGCGCAGCGGCAGATTGCGCAGCAGCGCCGTGGCCACGGCAACCATGGCGGTGCCGATTGCGGGATGGGTCACGAGGAGGATGCCGACGGCCATGCCGCCAAGTTAGCAGAGCGGTGCGACGCGCCGATAGCGGGCCGCGGCCCGCCAGGTCAGTCCAGTTCGCGGTGGAAGGTCGCGACCTCGTCCCAGCCGCGGCCGCGCGCGTGCGCG
>LXQJ01000029.1:128740-133421 GCA_001683895.1 Luteimonas sp. ANT-B3E
GGCGACCGTGACGTAACTGCGCGTGCTGGAGCGCATGCGCGGCAGCCAGGTGTCGAGGAACGCGGACACCTGGGCGACGTATTCGCCGACGTCGTCCTGCGCCGCGAGGTAGGCGCGGACGTCGCCGTCGCGGCCCGACAGCGGCCGCAGCCGCGGGTCCCAGTGCGGATTGGGCAATGCGCGCGCGTCGAACACGAAATCGGCGTCGGCCGGCACGCCGCGGCGGTAGGCGAACGACTCGAACAGCAGCGACAGCGACGCGTCCAGGCCCAGACCCAGTTCGGTGATCACCCGGCGCCGGAGCTGGTGCACGTTGAGGTCGCTGGTGTCGATGACCACGTCGGCCAGCGAGCTCAGCGGCTTCAGCGCCTGGCGCTCCAATGCGATCGCATCGGCCAGCGCCAGCCCCAGGTGCGTGAGCGGGTGGCGGCGGCGGGTGTCGGCGTAGCGCTTCAGCAGGACCTCGTCGCGGGTGTCGAAGAACACCATCTTCGGGTCCAGGCCCATGCTGCCCACCGCCGACAGCCAGTCCGGGATGTGCGCGAGGTCGCCGCGGCTGCGCACGTCGATGCCGACCGCAAGCTTCTGCACGCTGCGCCCAGGGTGCGAGGCGCTGCGTACGAACTCAGGGAGCAGCTCCGCCGGCAGGTTGTCGACGCAGTAGAAGTCGAGGTCCTCGATCGTGTTGAGCGCCACCGTCTTGCCGCTGCCCGACATGCCGCTGACGACCAGCAGCGTGGTGCCGGGGGCGGGCGGGGAATGCGCCGCGCCGTCCGTGCTCATGGCGTGCCGCGCTCGAGGAAGTGCGAATGCCGCGCCATGAACGCCGCAGCCGGGTCCACGCCCTTTGCGCGCAGCATGTGCGTGCGCGTGGCCGCCTCGGTCAGCACCGCGAGGTTGCGCCCCGGCATGACCGGCAGCGTGATCATGGGCACGTCGAGGTCGAGCACATGGCGCGCGCCGAGGTCGCCGGTCAGGCGCACCATGCCGCTGTCGTCGAATGCAGCCGCCGGATCGTCCTCCGGCCGGCTGAGGTGGACGATCAGGCGCAGGTACTTGTTCCGCTTGACCGCGGTGTCGCCGAACATCTCGCGGATGTTCAGCACGCCAAGTCCGCGCAGTTCAAGCAGGTCCTGCAGCAGCTCCGGACAGGTGCCGTCGAGCACGTCGGGCGCGATCTGGGTGAACTCCGGTGCATCGTCGGCGACCAGGCGGTGGCCGCGCGTCACCAGCTCCAGCGCGAGCTCGCTCTTGCCCGAGCCGGATTCGCCGGTGATCAGCACGCCGATCGAGTAGATTTCCATGAACACGCCGTGCAGCGTGACCCGCGGCGCCAGAGTACGCGCGAGGTGGTACTGCAGGTGGTTGAGCAGCTCGTGGCCGCGCCGTGGCGAGGTCCATAGCGGCGTGCCCGACTCCTCCGCCATCTCGCGCAGGTCCTCCGGGCACGACTGGTCCTTGCTGATGACCATTGCCAGCGGGCGGTACTGCAGCAGGCGCTCGAAGGTCTCCCAGCGCAGTCGCGAGTCCAGCCCGTCCAGCCACGCCAACTCCTCGCTGCCGAGGATCTGGACCTTGTTGGGATAGATGATATTGAGGTAGCCGGCCAGCGACGGCCGCCGCGCGACGGTCTCGACCGCCTCAAGCACCCGCGTCCTGCCGCCGTGGCCGGCCAGCCAGCGGAGGCCAAGCCGCTCCCGCTGCTGGTCGAACAGATCGTTCGCGCTGATGCGAAGGGTCACGCGGCGTGGCCCGCGCGCACCGGCGCCGGTGCGGTCCCCAGCAGCAGCGCCTGCAGCGCGGCCACGTCGCCGGCGCCGCGCAGCGCCTCGCGGAAGCCGGGCTCGGCGAAGCGGTCCGCGAGCTCCGACAGCGTCTGCAGATGCTGTTGTGCAAGGTCCTCGGGCACGCTCATCGCAATCACCAGGTCGACCGGCTCGCCGTCGCTGGCGCAGAAGTCGACCGGGTAGGCCAGATGCAGGAACGCGGCCGTGGCGTCACGGGTCGCGTTGCTGCGGCAGTGCGGGACGGCCACGCCGTGGCCTATCCCGGTGCTGCCCAGCGCCTCGCGCGCCCGCAGCCCGTCGCCCAGGACCTGCGCGTTCGCCGGCAGCCCGGCCGACAGCAGCCGCGCGGCGGCGTCGAGCACCGCGTCGCGCTGGCCGGGATCGGTCAGCATGACGATGCGTTCGGCGGAGAGCAGGTCGGCGAACGGCATCGGCGTCAGCCGAACTCGCCGCTGCGTACGGGATTCTCGCCGCGGTGGTGGTCGACCATCTTCTGCTTGTGCTTCAGCAGCAGCCGGTCGAGCTTGTCGGCGAGCAGGTCGATCGCGGAATACATGTCGATGGCGCTGGCATCGGCGTGAAGCGTCTTTCCGGCGAGGTTGACCGTGGCCTCGGCGCAGTGGTTGGGCTTGTCCAGCCCCAGCTGGATGCGCACGTCGAAGGGATAGTCGAAGTGGCGCGCCAGCCGCTGCAGCTTGCTGTCCACGTACTCCCGCAGGGCGGGCGTGACCTCGATCTGTTGACCATGGGTCTCGATGCGCATCGGCTACCTCCGTTGGTGGAGCCACAGCATCGCGCAACGGGCGCGGGCAATGGTTGCGATGAGGTTAACGCAGCCCCCGGGGTGCGGGAAGCGACGCCGCGGTGGCTGCGGGGGTGCTCAGGCAATGCGCACGCGCTCATGCGACGACGGGATCTGCAGCGCCTCCCGGTACTTGGCCACGGTGCGCCGCGCCACAGGCACGCCGCTGGCCTTGAGCGCCTCCGCCAGCCGCGCGTCGGACAGTGGCTTGCGCGGGTCCTCGGCCCCCACCAGGCGCTTGATCATGTCCTGGATCGCGGTGCTGGAGGCCTCGCCGCCGCTGTCGGTATCGATGCCAGATGCGAAGAACGCCCGCAGCGGCAGGGTGCCGCGCGGCGTGTGTACGTGCTTGCGCGACACCGCGCGCGACACTGTCGACTCGTGCATGCCGATCTCGCCCGCCACCTCGCGCAGCGTCAGCGGACGTAGCGCGCGCGCGCCGAACTCCAGGAAGCCCGACTGCTGGCGCACCAGGCAATGCACCACCTTCAACAATGTCTCGCCACGCGCCTCGACGTTCTTCAGCAGCCAGCGCGCCTCCTGCAGGCGGCCGCGCAGGTAGCCCGCGTCCACGGCGCCCGCGTGTCGGATCAGCTGTTCGTAGCCGCGATGGATCATCAGCCGGTTCTGGCTGCCGCCGGCCAGTGCGACCCGCCACATGCCGGCGTGCCGGGTGATCACGCAGTCGGGGACGATGTAGGTGTCCTGCGGCACCGCGCCGAGCTGTGCGCCGGGCCTCGGATCCATGCTGCGGAGGAGCTGCAGCGCGGTGCAGGCGTCGCCGGCGCTGCAGCCGAGCGCATCGGCCAGGCCCTTCTCGCCCAGCTTCGGCAGCCGGTCGATCAGCGTGGTCGCGGTGCGCAGTGCCAGCGCCCGGCCCGGGGTGTCCTCGGGCAGCGCCTGCAGCTGCAGCGCGAGGCATTCGCCGAGGTCGCGGGCACCGACGCCGGTAGGGTCGAAGCGCTGGACCTGCCAGAGCACGGCCTGCACCTCGTCGCGGCCGCAGCGCACTTCCGGCAGCAGCGCCGCGGCGATCGCGTCCAGCGCTTCGCGCATGTAGCCGTCGTCGTCGATGGCATCGACCAGCGCCGAGCCGATGCGGCGGTCGCGCTCGGACAGGTGTGACAGGTGCAGCTGCCACGACAGGTGGTCGCGGAGCGAGTCGGTCTGCGCGGTGCGGTCGCCGGCATCGCCGTCGTCGTCGAACTGGCCGCCGCCGCCGCGCTCGATCCAGGGCTCGTCGTCGCGCTCCCACGGGGTCGGTGCCTCGTCGCCGCGCTGGTGGATGCCATCGTCCGCAGCAGGCTCCGCCAGCGCGCCGTCGGGCTCCGCGATCTGCAGCGGCGCGTCCTCGTCCCAGTCCAGCAGCGGGTTGGTCTCCACCGCCTCGGTGATCTCGGCCTCCAGCTCCAGCGCCGACAGCTGCAGCATGTGCAGTGCCTGCCGCAGCTGCGGCGTCAGGACGAGCTGCTGTCCGAGCGATGTCTGCAGGCGGGGCTTCATCGGTCCTGGTCGTATGGCGCAGGACGCCAGCCTACAGGCGGAAGGAATCCCCGAGGTACACACGGCGGACGTCGGGGTCGGCCAGCAGCGCATCGGGCGCGCCCTGGGCGAGCACGCCACCATCGCTGAGAATGTACGCGCGGTCGCAGATGCCGAGTGTCTCGCGAACGTTGTGGTCGGTGATCAGGACCCCGATACCACGGTCCTTGAGGTGCTTGACGATACGCTGGATCTCGCCGACGGAAATCGGGTCGACGCCCGCGAACGGCTCGTCAAGCAGCATCAGCCGCGGCCGCGCGGCCAGCGCGCGCGCGATCTCGACCCGCCGCCGTTCGCCGCCCGACAGGCTGGTCCCGGCCTGGTGGGCCACATGGGCCACCTGCAGCTCGTCCATCAGGCTGGCCAACTCGCTGCGTCTACCGGCGGCGTCTAGGTCCTCGCGCAGCTCCAGTACAAGCAGGATGTTGTCGGCGACGCTGAGCTTGCGGAACACCGAAGGTTCCTGCGGCAGGTAGCCGACGCCCAGTCGCGCTCGACGGTGCATCGGCTCGGCGGTGATGTCGCGGCCGTCGAGCACGATGCGCCCGGC
>LXQJ01000029.1:133491-148422 GCA_001683895.1 Luteimonas sp. ANT-B3E
GCGGGCACCAGCCCGACGATCATGTAGAAGCAGGTGGTCTTGCCGGCGCCGTTGGGCCCGAGCAGCCCGACCACCTCACCCGCATCGAGGCTGAGGCCAAACTCGCGGACGATCTCGCGATCGCCGTAGCGCTTGCGCAGGCCCTCGGCGACCAGCACTAGTTGCCGCCCTCGGGTGGGCTCGCCGGCGGGCTGGTTGCAGGCGGGGTGGTCGCAGGGGGCGGCGCTGGAGGCGTCACGGCGCCCCCCGGCCTCGCGCCGCGCGGCAGGATGCGGGTGCGGACCTGGCCGTTCTCGCCGCCGCCGCCCTGCACCTGGCCGGTGCGCATGTTGTAGACGATCCGCGCGCCGCTCATCATGCCGCGGCCGGGCTGGTCGATCTCGACATTGCCGGTGAGAACGACGGTATCCGTCGGCATGCTGTAGTCGACATTGCTGGCACGCGTCGTGATGGTCGAGCCGCTTTCGAGCTGCTGCTGCATGCGCACCGGGCTGCCGCTCAGCAGCACGCGCTGGATGTCGCCGCCGCCCTGACGCACGTCGGCCTTGGCGGCGTTGATGCGCAGCGTGCCCTGCACGATCACGACGTTACCGGTGAACACGCAGGGACCATCGGCCTCGGCCGAGCAGTCCATCGACCTGGCATCGATGTCCATCGGCTGGTTGCGGTCGGACGCCCGCGACCACGCAGTGCCGGGAACGGCACAGGCGATCGCCGCGACCAGCGCGGCGATGCGGGTGGCACTAGCGGCGTGCTGGTTCATAGCGTGTGGTGACCTGGTCGAAGAACTGGAGGCTGTTGTCGGCGAGGTTGGCGCGCATGCCGATGCCGGACATTGTAATTCCGGGCTGGGTGATCTCGACCCTGAGCGGGGAGGTGGCGAGGTTGGTCTCGGGGAAGACATCGAGGGCCTCGGTCTCCATCGTCATCCGCCGCGGACTGGCCGCATCAGTGCGCGCGTTGACCGCGCCGCGCAGCCGCAGTTCGCTGTTGTCGGCCGCGATCCAGCCGGTCTGCGAGCGCACTTCCCAGTAGTGGCCGTCGCGGTCGGGCAACAGGAACAGCGGCGTGCGCAGCGACAGGGTCTCGTCGGAAGCATCGCGCGCGAGCTCGGGCGCGCGCAGGGTGAAAGCCTCCTTGCCGTCCGCGCCCAGCGACACCAGCTCGAACTCGCGCAGCACGTAGTCCGCGCGCGCGGTGGCCGAGCCCGCAGCCACCACCTCCGCGCGCTGGCGCCACGCCGACCAGCCGCTGAGCAACGCGGCCAGCAGCAGCACCGCGGTCAGCGGTCCGCGCCAGGTCACGTCGCGGTCCCGTCCGCCAGCAGGGAGTCGACGTGGCCCTGTGCGGTCAGCACCAGGTCGCAGAGCTCGCGCGCCGCGCCTTCACCGCCGCGGGCGTCGGTGACCCAGTGCACGCGTGCAGCGATCCAGTGGTGCGCGTTCGCCGGCGCCACGGCGAGCCCGGCGTCGGCAAGCGCGGTCAGGTCGGCGACGTCGTCACCCATAAAGGCCACCGCATCGCACGACAGCCCGAGCCGCGCGCGCAGCGCGGCCACGCACGCGCGCTTGTCCTTGATGCCGACGAACACTTCGGCGCCGAGCTCCGCACCACGGCGCTCGGCGACCGTGCCGTGGCGCGCAGTGACGAACGCGATCGCGATACCGGCGCGACGCAGCAGCGCCAGGCCCTGGCCGTCCTGGACATGGAACGACTTCGCCTCGTGGCCTGCGTCATCGAGGATCAGCCGGCCGTCGGTCAACGTGCCGTCGACGTCGAAGCACGCCAGCCGGATGCGCGCAGCGCGCGCCAGCAGGTCGGCGGGGTAGGTCGGGGCGGAGGTGGCGGAGTGGGGCATGGGGGCGCGATCAGACCACGCGCGCGCGCAACAAGTCATGAATGTTGAGGGCGCCTACAACGCGCCTGTCGGCGTCGACCACGACCAGCGCATTGATCTTGTGCGTCTCCATCAGCCGCGCGGCTTCCGCGGCCAGCGCATCGGCGTCGATGGTCACCGGCGACCGCGTCATCAGCAACGCGATCCGCGCCTGGCGGACATCCGTCTCGGGGTCCGCGAGCGTGCGCCGCAGGTCGCCGTCGGTGAACAACCCGGTCAGGCGGCCATCGGCATCCACGACCGCGGTCATGCCAAGGCGCTTGCGGCTCATCTCTACGAGCGCATCACCGAAGCTGGCGTCCTCCCGGACTCGTGGCACGTCGTCGCCGTGGTGCATGACGTCGCCGATATGCAGCAGCAGCCGTCGGCCCAGTGCCCCGGCAGGATGCGAGCGCGCGAAATCGTCGGCGGTGAAGCCGCGCGCCTCCAGCAGGGCCACCGCCAGCGCATCGCCCATCGCCAGCGATGCGGTGGTGCTGGACGTGGGCGCCAGCGCCAGCGGGCACGCCTCGGCGGGCACCGCGACGTCGAGGTGGACGTCTGACGCGAGCGCCAGCGTCGAGCCCGCGCGCCCGGTCATCGCGACGACCGGATTGCCCGCGCGCTTCAGCACCGGCAGCAGCATCAGCAGCTCGTCGGATTCGCCGGAGTACGACAGCGCCAGCACCATGTCGGCATCGGTCACCATGCCGAGATCGCCATGCCCGGCCTCGCCCGGGTGCAGGTAGAACGCCGGCGTGCCGGTGGATGCCAGGGTCGCCGCGATCTTGCGCGCCACGTGGCCGGACTTGCCCATCCCGCTGCAGACCACGCGGCCACGGCAGGCCAGCATCAGCCGGCAGGCGCGCGAGAAGTCGCCATCGATGCGCGCGCCGACCGCCGCCAGACCTTCGCGCTCGAGCTCGAACACGCGGCGGCCCGAGGCGGCCAGCAGCGCGTCGCAGACCGCGTCCGGGCGATTGTCCAGGGGGTTGGAGCGTGCGTCTGCGGCCATTTCGATGGCAGGGCCTTTCCGTTAGGCTGGCGCGTTCATTTTACGCGCATCCCTCCGCGGATATCCGCAGGCCGCCATTGCGCGGCCACGGGCGGGGCCCATGCACACCGACAGGAGACGCAGGTCTTGGACGCAGACACCATCCACCACCTCATCGCCCAGGGCATGCCCGGGGCAACCGTGCATGTCGACGGACCCGACGGCGTCCATTTCGACGCGCTGGTGGTGTCGCCGTCATTCGTCGGCAAGCTGCCGCTGGCCCGGCACCGGATGGTCTACGCCACGCTGGGCACGCTGATGGGCAACGAGATCCACGCGCTGGCCCTGCGGACGCTGACGCCCGACGAGCACGCCGCGGCGGGCCTGCGCTGATGCAGCGGATCGTGGTCAGCGGCCGCGGCGCGCTCGCCGGCGAGGTGCGCATCTCCGGCGCCAAGAACGCGGTGCTGCCGATCCTGTGCGCGACGCTGCTGGCCGACGGCCCGGTCGAGATCGACAACGTCCCGCACCTGCACGACGTCGTGACCACGGTGCGGCTGCTCGAGGGCCTCGGCGCGACCGTGACCCACGACATCGCCGCCGGCCGCGTCGTCGTCGACCCGCGCACCGTCGACAGCCACGTCGCGCCCTACGAGCTGGTGCGGACGATGCGCGCCTCCGTGCTGGTGCTCGGCCCGCTGCTCGCGCGCCACGGCGCGGCGGACGTGTCGCTGCCAGGCGGCTGCGCGATCGGCTCGCGTCCCGTGGACATGCACATCCGTGCCCTGGAGGCGCTGGGCGCGACGATCACGGTGGAGCATGGCTTCATCAAGGCCAGCGCGGGCCGGCTGCAGGGGGGGCGCATCGTGTTCGACACCATCAGCGTCGGCGCCACCGAGAACGCGCTGATGGCGGCCACGCTCGCCGACGGCGAGACCACCATCGACAACGCCGCACAGGAGCCGGAAATCGTCGACCTTGCCGCCTGCCTGGTCGCGATGGGCGCGGACATCAGCGGTGCGGGCAGCTCGCGGATCGTCGTGCGCGGCGTGCCGCGGCTGCACGGTGGCCGCCACGCGGTGATCGCCGACCGGATCGAGACCGGCACCTTCCTGGTGGCCGCGGCGATGACCGGCGGCCGGGTGACGGCGACGCACGCACGCCCGAATTCGCTGTCGGCGGTGATCGCCAAGCTGGAGGACGCCGGCGCCGAGGTGCTCGTCGACGGAGACCGCATCACCGTCGACATGCACGGCCAGCGCTCGCGTGCGGTCAACGTGACCACGGCGCCGCACCCCGGCTTTCCGACCGACATGCAGGCGCAGCTGATGGCGATGAACTGCATCGCCGACGGGGTCGCGATGATCGACGAGACGATCTTCGAAAACCGCTTCATGCACGTCAACGAGCTGATGCGCCTGGGCGCCGACATCCAGATTGACGGCCCACGCGCCACGGTTACCGGCGTCGCGCGCCTCAGCGGCGCCCCGGTCATGGCCACCGACCTGCGCGCCTCGGCGTCGCTGGTGCTGGCAGGGCTCGTGGCCGATGGCGACACCGTGATCGACCGGATCTACCACCTCGACCGCGGCTACGAGCACCTCGAGCGCAAGCTCTCCGCCCTGGGCGCGACGATCCGCCGCGAGGGCTGAGCGCAGGGCCCAGGCCCGGGCTTCGAGCCAATGCGCCGGGATGCTGCATACGGGTACAGGTTCCGCAGACCGCGGCCGGAGCGACAGCCGGTGCAGCCAGCGTTGCAGCCAGAGCAGGGCTAGAGTCAAGGCCTACGCCCGGGCTTCGGGCCACCGCGAATCCGCGTGATCATCCAAAGCCACGTTGATCGTCTTGGAGGCGGGTGGCGGGGTGCTGCGGAGATTGGGCCATGGGTGACAACAGGCCGCATGCGCGGCACTGCCGCGCGGCCTGAGCGAACGCCCGGCGCGCTGCGCCGGGCCGGACCGGCCGCAGGCCGGGCGCACGCCCCGACTCCGGCCATGCATGGCCGGCCGGAGGGGCGGAGCAGCACCCCGGCACCCGCCTACCTCGCGAAACCCGCCGAAGCGGCTCCGGCTCTGGCTCTGGCTTCGCTTCGGCTTTGATGACGCGGCTTGGCCGAGAAGCATCCGCTCACCGGCCCCCCTCGGACAGCGTCCGAAGCTGCCTCGCCGTCGCTTGCAAGCCAAACACTGACAAGCCAGACAACAGGACGCCGGCATCGCGCCGGCGTCCTGTTGTCCACGTGCGTGTCGAGTGCGCCGGTCAGCGCACCGCGGTCAGCTTCAGGTCGATATGGTCGCGGCCGTCGCGGCGCTGCAGGATGCGCGCCGGGACTGGCATGCCGGCCACGATCCACGCTGTGATCTGGCGGTTGCCGTCCTCGCGCACCACGCGCGTCGCCTGCTGCTGACGGCCGCCGACATCAATGGTTTCCCTGCCGGCAACGGTGAAGGTCTGCTGCCGCACGCGGCCGTCCTCGACCAGGCGATACGACAGCGGATTGCCCGCGGCCACGTCGCGCACCAGCGCCAGGTTCATCATCATCCCGTCCATGTCGCCCGCCTGCAGCTTCACCGGGCCGGCGCGGTCGGGCTTGATGTCGCCCGTCCAGCGTGCCTCGCCCTTGCCCCAGTCGTAGCTGGCGTTGACACTCTTCTTCTTCACCAGCATCGCCGCCAGCCCGGAGTTGCCCTGCTGGCTGTCGACGCTGGAGATCGGGCGCCACTGCCCGCCCTGCGCATCAAACGTCGTCGTCTGCAGCATCTGCGCGCCCATGCCGCCGACGTCGAGGCTGTACTTCCAGCGGTTGGCGCCCGCCGGCTCCAGCGTCATCTTGCCGGTCGCCTGCATGCCCATGTAGTTGGCCTGGTAGTCGGCACTGAAGGGTTCTACCGCCATCGCCGGCATCGCGGCAGCAGCGAACATCACGGCCGCGAACGCGGCCCGGCGGGAAAACATGCGGCGGGTGGGGGTCATCATGGTGCTCCTTGGTATTCGATCAGTCGCAGGTCGATGGCATCGCTGCCGTTCTCGCGCTGCAGGATGCGGACCGGCGTGGGTACGCCGTCGGCGACCCAGACGATGGTCTCGTCGTTGCCGCCGTTGGTGCGCGAGACGCGCAGCGCCTCATAGTGCATGTCACCGACGGCGATGTTCTCTGTCTCGGCCGCGACCGCGTACTCATGCTGCCGCGCGCGGCCGCCGTCGACGAAGCGGTAGTGCAGCGCACGCCCCGGCGCGGCGTCGCGCATGATCGCCAGGTTGATCAGGAGCCCGCTCAGGTCGCCGTCGCGCAGCGGTACCGGCGCGCGGCGCTCGCGATCGATATCGCCGGTCCAGCGCGCGGTGCGCGCGGCCCAATCGTAGGTGCCGACGGTGGTGCGGCCGAACAGCAGTGCCTTGCGCACGGAACTCTGGCTCAGGGGCACGTAAACGTCCTCATGCGCCTCGAACACCGTGCTCTGGTCGATGTTGAGCCGCACCAGCCCGACCAGCCCGCGGTCGCCCTCGATGTCGAGGTCCATGCGCCAGCGCGTGCCCTGGCCCCTCGCCGTGCCGCCGTCGACCAGCCGCATCGTCGCGTTGCCCGCGAGCCGCCCTTCGTAGCGCGCCTCGTAGCGCGCCTCGAACGGCGACAGCGGCGCAGCTTGCGCCAACCCGGCGCCGGCGAGCAGTGACGCGCAGACCCACGCGCAGACGGACGGGAGGGTGTTCATTGGGCGCCATCATGCAAACCCGCCCTTGGCTGTCAGCTGAAGCGGTGCAGTGGCCGGCGCGCCGTCCAGATGAAGGCGGTCGTCACACAGCATCGCGCGTCCGCTGCAGACGAGCGCGGTAGCCGCGACCAACAGCGCGTGCTCGATGCCGCGCACGCGCGCGGCCAGTGCCTCGACATCGTCGCCGGCGAGCACCGGGACCCGCGCCTGCGCGATCACCGCGCCGCCGTCGAGATCGCCGGTGACGAAGTGCACGCTGGCGCCGTGTACCCGGGCGCCGGCGCGAAGCGCGCGCGCATGCGTGCGCAGGCCCTTGAACCGCGGCAGCAGCGAGGGGTGGATGTTGACCATGCGCCCCTGCCATGGCGCCACCACGTCTGCGCCAATCAGGCGCATGTAGCCGGCGCAGACGACGACATCGGGCCGCGCCGCGGCGACCGCCGCGAACACGGCGTCGTCGAACGCCGCGCGGTCGGCGAAATCCGCGGGCGACCACGACTGCGCGGGAACTCCGGCCGCTTCTGCCCGTGCCAGCGCAGGTGCCCCGGCCCGGTCGGAGAACACGCCCACCACCGCGGCGTGCAGCCGGCCGTCGGCGCATGCGTCCAGCAGCGCCTGCAGGTTGCTGCCCTGGCCCGATGCCAGTACCGCGATCCGCGGCGTCGCGCCGTCGCCTGCCATAGCCTCAGCCACCGCGCGGCAGCAGCGCCATCAGCCACTGCGGGTAGAGCACTGCCAGCGCCAGCACCAGCAGCCATGGCAGCAGCCCCATCGCGGTGGCCAGCAAGATCTGCGTGCGGTCCAGCCGGCCGCGGAAATCCGCCAGGAACGACAGCCAGTAAGCCCCCAGCGCCAGGATCGACAGCAGGCCGATGCGCAGCAGCCGCTCCGGCGGCGTCGGCGCCCATACGTACAGCCCGATGCCGACAGTGACCAGCACGCCCGACAGCACCAGCAGCGCCTTGGAGCGCCGACCCAGCTGCGAGAATTCGATCCCGATCAGCACCGGCTCAGCCGATCCGGACGCGGTCGCCGCCATCGTCGGCGACCACCTCGCCGATCCGCCAGTGGGCCAGCCCGAGCTGGTCGAGGTCGGCCTCGATCGCCGCCGCACCTGCAGGATCCACCACCAGCACGAAGCCGATGCCGCAGTTGAACGTGCGCCACATCTCGTGGTCGGCCACCGCGCCCTCGCGCTGCAGCCAGTCGAATACCGGCGGCGTCGGCCACGCGCCGGCGTCGATCGCCAGCCCCAGGCCGTCGGGGATCACGCGGATGATGTTCTCGGTCAGGCCGCCGCCGGTGACGTGCGCCATCGCGTGCAGCCGGTGCGCGGCCAGCAGCGACAGCACCGGCTTGACGTACAGCGTGGTTGGCGCCATCAGCGCGTCGGCCAGGGCCACGCCGCCGAGGTCGACATCCCCGGGGCGCCCGGCACGGTCGTAGATGCGCCGGACCAGCGAATAGCCGTTGGAGTGCGGACCGCTGGAGGCCAGTCCCAGCAGCAGGTCGCCGGCGCACACGCGACTGCCGTCCAGCAACGCCGACTTTTCCACCGCACCCACCGTGAACCCGGCCAGGTCATATTCGCCGGCGGCGTACATGTCCGGCATTTCGGCGGTCTCGCCGCCGATCAGCGCGCAGCCGGCCATCTCGCAACCGCGCGCGATGCCGCCCACGACCGCAGCGGCGGTGTCGATGTCGAGCTTGCCGGTGGCGAAGTAGTCAAGGAAGAACAGCGGCTCGGCGCCCTGCACCAGCACGTCGTTGACACACATCCCCACCAGGTCGATGCCGATGGTGTCGTGGCGGCCCAGCTGTTGCGCGAGTTTGAGCTTGGTGCCGACCCCGTCGGTGCCGGAGACCAGCACCGGCTCGCGGTACTTGCCCGACAGGTCGAACAGCGCCCCGAACCCGCCCAGTCCGCCCATGACCTCAGGCCGGAAACTGCGCCGGACCAGCGGCTTGATGCGCTCGACGAGGGCGTTGCCGGCGTCGATGTCGACCCCCGCGTCGCGGTAGGTCAGGGGTGTCGGGGTAGTCACGGTGGCTCGCGGGGCGCGGAAAGGCGGAATTTTAGCAGCGTCGCTGCGCTCGTCATGGACGCGGCACCGCCACTACGGCACCATTTCGCGATGAATGCAGAACATGGCAGGTGGGGGACGACGCGCACGGCCAGGCTGGTGATGGGCCTGTGCGCGATGCTGCTTGCGGCGTCGGCGTGGGGCCAGCGCGTCGAAGGCGACCGCGCCGGGGGCCAGGGCATGTACGAGGCCGAGGTGCCGGTGTCCAGCCAGTCGGAGAGCGAACGGCGCGCCGGTTTCGCACGCGGGCTGGCGCAGGTGCTGGGCAAGCTGTCGGGCGACCGCAGCGCCGCCAGCCGCCCCGGCGTGGGCCGCGAGATGCGCCGCGCGGAGGACTTCGTCGCCGGCTACGACTACCGGCAGGACGAGAGCCGCTCGGTGTCCGGCGCGCCGTCATATCGCACCACGCTGGTCATGCGCTTTCGCCCTGACGACGTCGACGGGGTGGCCGCAGCGCTTGGCCTGCCGGTGTGGCCGCAGCCGCGCCCCAAGCCGGTGATGTGGCTGGCGATCGACGACGGCCGCGGGCCGCGGCTGGTGAGCACCGCGCAGGGCAACGTCGCGCGCCCGGTGCTGGACCGCGCCATCGAGCGCGGTTACCGCCTCGGGCTGCCCGCGGGCAACGCCGCCGAACAGGCCGCGGCCGGCGCCATCTGGCGCGGGGATGTCGCCGCCATCGCGCGCATCTCGGCGCGCTACGCGCCGCCGATGCAGCTCGTGGGCAAGCTGTTCCGCGAAGGCAGTGGCTGGCAGGCGGACTGGATCTTTGTCGATGGCGGCCGCGTGCTGTCGCGCTGGAGCACGACCGACGCCGACGCCCGCCGCGCGATCGCGTCCGGTGCCGACGGCGCCGCGGACGCGCTGACCAAGCGCTATGCGCGGGCCAGTGCAGCCGGGCCGGCGGGCGTGCAGAGGGTGGTGTTCACGGGTATCGACAGTGCCCAGGACTACATCCGGCTGTCCGCGTACCTGCAGTCGACCTCGGTGGTGCGCGGGATCCGCCCGCTGCGCGCGCAGGGCGACCGGCTGGAAGTCGAACTCGACCTGTTGACCGGCCTGCCGGGGCTGCGCCGGGTGCTCGACGCAGAGTTGCTGGTGGAAGACGGCCGTTCAGGATCTGCGATCGACGCCGGGCCGGGGCCGGGCACCGAGCCGCGGACCCCGGCCGCGATGCCGGTGTTCAGGCTGCGCTGATGCACGCCCTGCCGCCCCCGCCAGCACCAGCACCAGCGCCGCTGCCGCCTGATGCCGCGATCGCGCAGTTCCTGAAGCGCCTGCAGTGGGGGCTGGTCTGGTTCGGCGTGCTGTGGCTGACCTGGCGGCTGTCGACGGTGCTCACGCCGTTCGTGCTCGCCGCGCTGCTGGCGTGGCTGGGCGATCCGCTGGTTGATCGCCTGCAGGCCAACGGCCGCAGCCGCAACCAGGCCGTGGGGATCGTGTTCCTGCTGATGACACTGGCGTTCGTGGTCCTGCTGCTGATCCTGGTGCCCCTGGTCGAGCGCCAGGTGGTCACGCTGATCGAGTCCTGGCCCGGTTACCAGGCGTGGTTCTTCAACACCGCGGTGCCGTGGGTCGAGGCGCGCACCGGACTCGAGATCAGCAGCTGGCTCGACCAGAACCGCATCATCGAGCTGGCGCGTGAGCATTGGGAGCGCGCCGGCGGCATCGCCGCCACGGTGCTGGGCTACGTCTCGCGCTCGGGCTTCATGTTGATCGGGATCGTGATCAACCTGGTGCTGGTGCCGGTGCTGGCGTTCTTCTTCCTGCGCGACTGGGACCGCCTGGTCGAGCGCATCGCGTCGCTGATCCCGCGCAACCACATCGACACCGTCAGCCGGCTGGCGCGCGAGTCCGATGCGGTGCTGGGCGGCTTCCTGCGTGGCCAGGCGCTGGTCATGCTGGTGCTGGGCCTGATGTACGGGGTCGGGCTGTGGCTCGTCGGGATCGACGTCGGCATCCTGATCGGCATCATCGGCGGCCTGCTCAGCTTCGTGCCATATCTGGGTCCGGCGGCGGTTGTGGTCATGGGCGGCATTGCGGCGCTGGTGCAGTACGGCGACTGGCAGCACCTGCTGGGCGTGGGCGTGGTGTTCACCGTCGCGCAGCTGATCGAGAGCTACTGGCTGACGCCGAAGCTGGTCGGCGACCGAATCGGCCTCCACCCGGTGGCGGTGATCTTCGCCGTGCTTGCCGGCGGCCAGCTGTTCGGGTTCCTGGGCATGCTGCTGGCGCTGCCGGTGGCCGCGGTGGCCAACGTGCTGCTGCACTTCGCGCATGAGCGCTACACCGCCAGCCGGCTGTACGCCGGCGAGGCATCCGGGCTGGTGTTGCCCGATGCCCATGTGGGGCCTCCCGGGCTGGTGTTGCCCGGCGGCGCCGAGGGCGATGGCGCGCGCGACCACAAGGGCGAGCGCCCGGCGTGAACGCGCAGCTGCCGCTGGCGCTGCGCACCCGGGCGGATCAGCGTTTCGACAGCTTCGTCGGCGCTGCCGACGGCACCCTGGCGCAGCTGCAGGCGCTGGCGCGCGGCGGCTCCACGGACTGGATCTACCTCCACGGGCCCGCGGCCACTGGCAAGACCCACCTGCTGCTGGCCGTGTGCCGGCTGGCCGGCGAGGCGACGCGATCAGCCGCCTACCTGCCGCTGGCGTCTGCCGCCGGCCGCGCCGCAGAGGCTCTGGCGGCGCTGCATGGGCATGCGCTGGTCGCGATTGACGGAATCGAGGCGATCGCCGGCGACGATGCCGACGAGCTGGCGCTGTTCGACTTCCACAATCGCGCCCATGATGCCGGCACCGCCGTGCTCTATGCGGCGCGCGCGCCCGCCGATGCTCTACCGATCTTGCTCCCGGACCTGCGCTCGCGGCTGGCGCAGTGCACGCGCGTCGTGCTGCAGCCACTGGATGATGCCGGCCGGCGGCACGTGCTCGAGGATCGCGCCGTGCGCAGCGGCCTGCAGCTGGATCCGGCAGCGCTGGACTGGCTGCTGCGTCGCGTCGGCCGCGACCTCGCCAGCCTGGCCGCGCTGCTAGACCGCCTCGACCGTGCCTCGCTTGCCGCGCAGCGGCGGGTGACGGTGCCGTTCCTGCGCCAGGTGCTGGGTGAGGACGGGCGCGCGGCCTGAGGGCTCATCCGCCGGACCTGCGCGCGCCTACGGTGAGCACGGACAGCACGACGCGGGCTGGCTGCCCGTCGACCAGCATGCGGTTCTCGACCACGCCCATGCGCGCCGCGCCCAGCCTGGTCGCGACGCGCTGGCTGGCGTGGTTGTCGGGCAGGGTCACGATCTCCAGCCGGGTCAAACCCACGTGCTCGAACCCGGATCGCGCGACCAGCCGCGCGGCCCGCGTCGCGACACCGCGCCCACGGTGCGGGCTGGCGACCCAGTACCCGAGATTCGCGCTGCCGGCGTCGCGGTCCAGCCGGCTCAATCCGGCCCCACCCAGCAGTGTGCCGTCGTCGGCATGGAAGACACCGAACGCGAATTTGCTGCCCGCGCGCCATCCTGCCGACGCGTGCGCCACCAGGCGCTTGCGTCGGCCGTCCCGTAGCGCGGATGGCACCAGGGCAGCCATGGAGACAGCGTTGCCAGTGAACAGCGCACGGCATGCACCAGTGCCGGCACATCGTCCGGCACCAGCGGGCGGACCAGTACGTCGCCGTCGCGGTCCGGGGGGTGGCCTGGTCGGTCGTGCAGCAGTGGCATCGCGTCTCCTGCGCCGGGGCGACAGCGCTATGCCAGTGAAAACTTCCGCATGGGCCGCAGCGGCCAGATCGACGTGAACTGCGCGCCGCCAACCAGCCGGTACGCCGCCGACATGCCCCGCTCGACGCCGACGCTGGTGAACACATCGCGCGCCTTGCGGAACGCCTGCCGCGGGTCGTCGGCCATCATGTAGAAGACAACTTCCTTGTTGCCCAGGTCGTGGCCTTCCTGCTCCACCTTCGGCCCCAGCGCTGCACGCAGTGCGTCGTCGATGGTCGCAAGGAAGCCCTCGTCTTCCAGCGACCTGCGCCAGAGCTTGATCACCACCTGGTATTCCATCCGGAGATTGTAGGGCGATCGCGCCACGGTCGGGCCGTCGAGGTGTCAGACGCCCCGTGCCACGGAACGCGCCTTGAGGAACGTTGCAGGCACCCCTCCCACGACGGCTCCGCCCAACGCTGCCGCCAAGCCGACTCCGGTGGCAATGATGATCTCGAACGGCCACAAATTGTGGGACGTCGGGTCTCTCGATGTCTCGACGACAACGCGAGCCATGACCATTGCCGGCACCGCAAGGCCCACGGCGTAAAGAGTCTGGAGGAATGTGGCCCTCGTCACGCCCCGAAAGGCTGCGGCAATCAGAAGTAAAACCACCAATCCGGGCCCGTACAGCGAGTTTGGCAACGATGCCTCCGAGTATGGTATCTGCCAGTAGACGATACCCACTGCAAAAAATGCAGCCAGAATGGCCACCGAGACCCCAACCATGAAGTTTGCTCTCACATGACCTCCGGGAGAACTCAACGTGTCGCCAAGGTCTCAACGGAGCGGAGACGCCAAGCAGCCCGATGGCGTGGAACTGGTTGATGTAGTGCCGGGACCGTTACGTGTAATGGTTTCGTGCAGGTGTCCGACTGGAATACCCACCAGGGTGATTTTTCCGACGTTGTTGATGGTTTTCCCGTCGGGCATCAGTTCAAGCTCCTGGCGCATGAACAGTGGACCTTTGACTCTGTAGTGCAATGACAAGCGGGGTCCGGACGTGGTCCCCGTCACAGCGCCGGCGGCGTCACTCAGCGTGGCCGAGTAGCGATTCGAGCTTACTGGGGTCATGATCCAGACTCGCTCATGGCACGGTTTCCCCTCAAACGTGACTCTCTGCTCAAGGTGAAACGTTCCGTCACGCTGCTTGCTTCCGCGGCTCTGGACATGAAAATCACGAGCCTTGCCAGCAAACATCTTCAGCGTGCCGATACCTTCACTCTCGCCAGCGAAACCGTCTGCTGGAGTGAACTCGACCTGTTCAGCGGCGCTCACGGAACCGACAGCCGCGAGAGCGGTCAGAACAAGTGTCGCCAGCGCAACCTCCTTGCTCATCACACCTGATGCCGGAATCAAGGAGACCCGTGGCGCGCGGAAGTGACAGGCGGACGCGAGCTGGGTGTCGGGACGAATGCACCACGCAACGAGACGTGTTGGCGCTGAATGACTCATCAGGCCTAATGCCTCGCTATTGTCCTTCGATACTCGGTGACCGTCTGCAATGCAGTTGGGTTGGACATCGCCATTCCGTTGAGGAACACCGCGGGCGCGCCGTCTTTGAACACCGCCACTGCCCGCTCAGCACCCGCGATCCGCTCGGCTGTCGGGTTGTCGATGTCGAAGGATATGGAGTCGCCCCTGACTACGGGAATCCCCTGCCGAGCCAGGTCCTGAGCAAGTGTTTCGGCGCGCTGCGTCACCGCAGAGGGGCAGTCACGCGCAGCGAGAATCAGAACCGTATTGCGGGGTGCTCCATCGGGCATCACTACCGAGACAAAACCGTTCTGGTTGGCAGTGCCCGCTGGAGTGCCTCCAGGCCGGCCGCTCCACCAGTGATAAGCACCACCAAGCACGGCGACAAGCAGAAGCAACTTAAGTGAACGCATGGATACTCCCCCCGCCCGACAGTTTGCCGAACGTTGACTGATTTGCAGCCACATACTGGTAAAGCAGTTTCGTCAAGTTGTCCGGGTACTCGTAGAACTCTGAGTCAAGGCTATCAAGCTCCTCGGCAGTTTGGCCAAGTTCGAGGCTCGACGCCATAGCAACAGCTCGATCAACTATCTCAGCACAGTTCTTAGCACCGATTGCGTGCAGTACGGATGCGGCGAACGACACAACTCAAGGGCCTTCGTTGTCGAAAAACTCGACGAAGCCACCATTATTGACTTGGCTCTCCAGAGCCCAAATAGCAGAAAAGACCCGTTGCTCATAGCTCTGAGCCGCGAAGTCGACGCGGCCGAAGTCTGTGCGGATACTCTCTGAAAGGTCGATGAGGTAGCTGTTCTTGTCCATGCGATGAGCTCGAGTGCGGGGTCTAACGCCTGAGGTAAGCGGAACCGCAACGCGGTGTCCGGGATCCGAGAATGCCACAACAGCGAGACCTTTGAGCCAAGCGGCGATGCGGTTCGGACTTCCTTCGCAAAAGTGGACACCTGCTGGTTAGGGAAGGTCTGAACAAGTCGCCCGAAGTGTGATGACATTAGGGCTGGCGAACAAGGGCGGCTTTGCATGGA
>LXQJ01000003.1 GCA_001683895.1 Luteimonas sp. ANT-B3E
GGTGCGGGTGGCTGGCGTCCGCGGGACGCGGCGTGCGGGTCATGCCGCCACGGCAGCGGCGGGGTGGCGGGCCTGCATGGGGGAGTGACGGCCTGCGACGAGGGGCCGGCATCGTAACGTGCCAGCCGGCGCGAACCTGAGCGGGCCGACACGCATCGCCGTCGCCGGGTCGCCCCCCGCCAGACGCGCAGTGTGTCCCGTGCACCGTGATGCCATGTTGCGTCGTGGCCACGAAACGCAAACGCCCCGGCGGGGCCGGGGCGCTGCGTCGCGTGTCGGACGTGACGGCTTGGTCGCCGCGACGCCGTCAGCAGTGGGTCAGTCGCGCAGGTCGGCCGGCACCTTGCCGCCGTTCTCGGCCAGCTTGCGCATCACCGCCTTGTGCAGCGCGATGTTCTGCTCGGCGCTGCCGTGCGCACCGGCGTTGACGTCGAGTTCGGCGGCCAGCTCCTTGCGTGCGGCGAGGTCGGAGTCCAGGTCAAGCAGCTTCAGCAGGTCGACGATCGACGTGCGCCAGTTGCTGTCGCCGCCCTTGGCCTGCGCCATCTGGGTGAGGACGGCGTCGACATCTACTGGCTCCGCGGCCGCGGCGGGCGCCGGGCTCAGCGGCGGCGGAGAGACCTTGGGATCGTTCTCGTTGCCGGTGAAGACGATGGGCTTGTGGGTGGACGTCGACGCGGACGTCGCGGGGCGTGGCGCTGCCGCGGGTTCGGCTTTGCGGTTGAAGATGCGGTCGGCGATCTTGGAGAACAGGCCCATGGGTGACACTCCGGGTGGCGGGAGTGGCGATCCTGCGCGCGCGCGGGGTAAAGCCGTATGAAGAGCGCAGACGCACCCACATCCCGGGTCACCGTGTTGCTGGTGACTCCTCCCGGAGGTAGGGTCGTTGGGCAACCCGCCACAGCGCGGGATTCTGGAGGCTGTCATGGACGATCGACCTGACCCGCGACCGGCGGCACGTCGCCAGGTCCGCCCGCTCGTGGTGGCCATGGTGGCGGCGTCGATCGCGACAACGGGGTGCCAGGGCATGGCGACAACGACACAGGACGCGGGTGCCGACAGGTCCTCCCGCCCGGACAACACGGTAGCCGACTGGCCGCTGAAGTTCGTGCAGCACAGCTTCGGCGCCTTCTGCTATTCGACGTACGGCTGCCACGTGGAATACGGCAGGCGGCTCGTGAAATCCGATCCTGAAGACGAACTCAAGTTGTCGTCGGAATCCCTGGGCGATAGGTACCCACGCAATCTGGGTGCCGGATGGTTGGGGATCGCGAACTTCCCCGGGCCTGCACGGGTGCGATGGCGTTCGAAGGACGGGACTGCACACACCGCAGAGGTCGACATCGGCGGCATCTTCGAAGACGGCCTGATCCGGCATGAGGTGCCACGCGACGACGTGCGCGAGGGCGTGTCGATCGGTAACCCGGAGATCGTGCTTGAAGTGAACGACCGCACGATCAGCGTCTATATGCGGTCGTTCATCCCGACGAAGGCGCTGCAGGAACCCGGCAACCCGCGCAGCGGCCACCGGGATGACGTGGTGCGGGTCTGGAGCAGGACTTACTGAGTGCGGACGCGCCGTGCATCACCGGTACGCCCTGTTGCTGGTGGCGTCCACGGACGGTAAGGTCTGGCGTCACCTCCGCGCCGGCGCGGAGGCTTGGAGGCTGTCATGGACGATCGATCTGAAGCGCGACCGCTGGCACGTCGCCAGGTCCGCCCGCTCGTGGTGGCCATGATGGCGGCGTCGATCGCGACAACGGGGTGCCAGGGCATGGCGACAACGACACAGGACGCAGGCGCAGAGAGCGCCTCCCGACCAGACAACACCGTGGCCGACTGGCCGCTGAAGTTCGTGCAGCACAGCTTTGGTGGGCTGTGCTACTCCACGTATGGCTGCACCATCGATTACAACGGGTACCGGCACCGGTCCGATCCTGACGACCAGCTGCGTCCCGCATTGGCAAGCGTGCACCCGGACATCCTCCGGAACGCATCAGCTGGCTATCTGGGAATTTTGGGCTTCCCTCCTCCGGCGCTGGTGCGCTGGCGGTCGACGGACGGGAGCGCACACGAGGCGAAGGTGGATATCGGCGCGATCTTCGCCGACGGACTCCTGCTTCATGAAACACCCCGCGACGACATTCCCGAGGGGGTGTCGATAGGCAATCCGGCCATCCTGCTGGTGGTGGATGACCGGACGATCAGTGTCTACATGCGGGCGTTCGTTCCGACCAGATCATTGAGAACGCCCGGCAACCCGCACAGCAATTTCCGCAAGGATCCGGTGCTTGCGTGGAGCAGGACGTACTGAGGTTTCGGGCCAAGGAGGTCGCAGATGGGTGGGGGACGATATCCCGATGGCGTGCAGACCGATCCGGCAACGGCCGAGGACCTCGCGTCGTATGACAGCGCCACCGTGCAACTCGGAAGATTCTTTTCGCCAGGCCTGGTTGGCGAGGACCAGCCGGACGCGCGCCTGTTCATCGCGGCATTCGATGGAACGGGCAACAGTCGGCTCACGGACGCGCCTGAGAACCACACCAATGTCGCCCACATCCATGACCAAGTGGCGTCGCGCGCGTTGGCTGAAGAAGAGCGGCAGGGATACGCCACAATTGCAGCCGGGTACGCGGAGGGTGTCGGGACGCAGGGAGGTCTCGCTGGCTTGCGCGATCAGGTCTCCGGGCGCACGTATGATGCTCGGCGCGAAGGCATGTACTTCCAGTTCGTCACTCGTGCAAAGGAGTGGATCGAGCAGAACCCCGAGGTCGATATACGTGTGGTGGCGATCGGTTTCAGCCGCGGCGCCGAGCAGGCCGCCGGCTTCACGCGCACGGTGGAAGAGCGTGGCATCCAGGATCCCACGGGTGCGGTGATCCACCGAAATCGTGATGGCCTCGTCGAGCGCGTCGACTATTCCGCGACACCACTGCGCGAGCCCGGCACCGTCGTGCAGGCCGCGGGTCTGTTCGATCCCGTCGGCACCGGCACGCCGCGCGACCACGACCGCCGGCTGGCGGCGTCGGTCGTCTCCGGGTTCCAGATCACCGCCGACGACGAGCGCCGCAACCTGTTCCAGGGAACGCGTATCCTCGATCCGGGCACGACGCCGGACGGGCGCTTCCTCAACGTCAACGTCGCGGGTGCGCACAGCAACATCGGCGGCAGCTATTCGCTCGACGGCCTGTCGGTGCGCAGCGGCAACCTGATGGTCGACTACCTCAACGCGCTCAGCGACCGCAATTTCCTGGAAAAACGCCCGGAGCCCACGGACCCGGCGCGCAACGTGATCCACCGCTCCGAGGACCACCAGGTCTTCTATCGCACGTCGATCTACGACCGCGCCGGCACGCGCGCGCACCAGGAGGTGCTGGCGCCGGAAGCGCTGTGCCGCATGGACTGTCGTGACGCCATGCCACGCAACGAGGCGATGGCCGCCGCGCTTGAATGGCGGCCGGTCGCGATCGGCCCCGCGCCGGTGGCGCAGCAGGACGCGCAGGCGCCCGTTGGCCCGCGTTCGATGGTGGACCGGCTGCTGGAAGCCGCGCGCAGCGGTGACGACCAGGCCGTGCACCGCCTGACTCAGGAGTACGTGCACAGCCCGGAGGGGGAGGCGTGGCTGCAGCGCGGGCAGGCGCAACTCCAGGAAGCCGGCGAGCGTGAAGCACGGCATGCGGCACAGCCGCTGCAGCAGGCACCACAGCATGAGCTGGTGCGCTGAGTCGGACGCTACCGATCCCCAGGCAGACACATCGTGTCCACACAATTGAACGCCCGCACTCCCGCGACCTGAAGCAGTGCAGGAATTCACGCCTGCAGCATCGCGATGCGCCCATGGTGCCCGCGTCCTTCGACGGACGAGCGGCGGTCCGCCGCGACACAGGCCACACCATGAGCAGGTCAGAGCACGACAGTGGAGCCAGGGATCTCTCCGTCCATGCACGCATGAATATGCAGCACGGCACCGCGTGCGCCGCCAACGTGGCGGACTACCAGGCCACGTTCCGCGACGCGCCGTACTTCTCCAGCGGACGCGAGTGGTCCGACTACGCCCCCGCGTACAGCCTTGGCTTGACGGCATGCTCGCGCGAACCCGGCAAGCGCTTCGACGCGATGGAGGCCGTGCTCGAGGCCGAGTGGGCGCAGGCCGACACGCCATCGCGCTTGTCATGGGCGGAAGCGCGCGGCGCGTGTGAACACGCATGGCGCGACTGCCGCGCCGGAGAAGGTGCGCACGTGCACGAGCAGGCCGGCACCACACCGGGCCGTCACGGCGGCTGAGCTGTAGTGCGCGACCGGACGCGATGCGCCAGGCCGCGCAGGCCGTTACGTCCATAGCATCCCTGATCACGCCATCCCGCGAGGTGTCCCATGAGCGAACTCAAGAAAGACCACATCCTCGGCACCGGCGGCGGCGCCGTGGCCGCCGGCGCCGTGGGCGCCGCGATCGGTGGCGTCGTCGCCGGCCCGCCGGGGCTGGCGCTGGGTGCCGCCGCGGGTACCGCGATCGGCGCGATACTGGGCAGCAAGGCTTCGCGCGCGGTCGACGACAGCGGCAACGTCGGCGCGTTCGAAAGCAGCTACCAGACCATGCCGTACTACATCGCCGGCATGGGCTGGGACGACTACCGTCCGGCGTACCAGATGGGCCTCGATGCGCATCCGCAGTCGAAGGCGGGCACCGCGTTCAGCGCCGCCCGCGGCGACATGGAGCAGCGCTGGGACCAGGTCAAGGGATCGTCGCGGCTGCTGTGGAGCGAGGCCGAGCCCGCCGCCGCGCATGCGTGGGAAGACCTCGACAAGGTGCGCCGCGCCGAGGCCATCAACGAGCACGACACCCCCGTCGGCTGACGCGGCGCCGCTGGACCGCACCGTCCCGGGCCCCGTGGGGCGGTGCGCGCAGGGGGCTCGGTTACGATGGCCGGCCCCCTCAGGTGGATCAACGCCGTGTCCGATGCCCCCAGCAAGCCGACCCGTGAACAGGCCGAGGACGCGGTCCGCACGCTGCTCGCGTGGGCCGGCGACGACCCCAACCGCGAAGGCCTGCTGGACACGCCGAAACGCGTGGCCAGTGCGTACGGCGACTGGTTCGCGGGCTACGACGACGACCCGCGCGCGTACCTGGAGCGCACCTTCAAGGAGGTCGCCGGCTACGACGAGCTCATCGTGCTGCGCGACATCGAGTTCGAGAGCCACTGCGAGCACCACCTGGCACCGATCATCGGCCGCGCGCACATCGGCTATCTGCCCGACGGCAAGGTGGTGGGCATCAGCAAGCTGGCGCGGGTGGTGGACGCGTACGCGCGCCGCTTCCAGGTGCAGGAGAAGCTGACCTCGCAGGTCGCAGCGGTGATCCAGGACGTGCTGCAACCGCGCGGCGTGGGCGTGGTGATCGAGGCCACCCACCAGTGCATGACCACCCGCGGCGTGCACAAGCGCGGCGTGAGCATGGTGACCTCGAAGATGCTGGGCAGCTTCCGCGACGACGCGCGCACGCGCTCGGAGTTCCTGCGCTTCGCCCGCTGCGCCAGCTGAGGTAAGTGAGGCCGCGACGTTGACCACCCCGCCTCCGGCCGGCGCGCGCCCCGCGGCGCTTGCCTTCATCTTCGTGGTGGTGCTGATCGACGTGCTGTCGTTCGGGCTGATCATCCCGGTGCTGCCGCACCTGATCGAAGACTTCGTCGGCGGCGACACCGCGCACGCGGCTGTCTGGGTCGGCGTATTCGGCACCGTGTACGCGGCGGTGCAGTTCCTGTCGGCGCCGGTGCAGGGCACGCTGTCGGACCGCTACGGACGGCGCCCGGTGATCCTGCTGTCGTGTCTGGGGCTGGCGCTGGACTTCGTGCTGATGGCGCTGGCGCAGACGCTGCCGTGGCTGCTGCTGGGGCGCATCATCGCCGGCATCACCTCGGCCAGCTTCACCACCGCCAACGCCTACATCGCCGACGTCACCGCGCCCGCGGACCGCGCGCGCAGCTTCGGCATGCTCGGTGCGGCGTTCGGCGTGGGCTTCGTGGTCGGGCCGCTGATGGGCGGCTGGCTGGGGTCGATCGACCTGCGGCTGCCGTTTTGGTGCGCGGCCGGGCTGGCGCTGCTCAACGTGACCTACGGGTACTTCGTGCTGCCGGAGTCGCTGCCGCCGGAGCGGCGCTCGGCGCGGTTCGAGTGGAAGCACACGGTGCCGTTCCGGTCGCTGTTGCTGCTGCGCCGGTATCCGCAGGTGTTCGGCCTCGCGGGCGTGGTGTTCCTCGCCAACCTGGCGCACTACGTGTACCCCAGCATCTTCGTGCTGTTCGCCGACTACCGTTTCGGCTGGGGGCCGCGCGAGGTCAGCTGGGTGCTGGCGGCGGTCGGTGTCTTCAGCATCGTGGTCAATGCGCTGCTGGTCGGACGCGTGGTCGGCTGGCTGGGCGAGAGGCGCACGCTGCTGATCGGCCTTGCCTGCGGCAGCGTCGGCTTTGCGATCTACGGCAGCGCCGGCGTCGGCTGGGCGTTCCTGCTCGGGCTGCCGGTCAGCGCGCTGTGGGCGCTGGCCACGCCGGCGACGCAGTCGCTGATCACGCGCCAGGTCGGGCCCGAAGTGCAGGGCCGCATCCAGGGCTCGCTGATGAGCCTGGTCAGCCTGGCCGGCATCATCGGCCCGGCGATCTTTGCCGGCAGCTTCGCGTGGTTCATCGGCGCCGCCGCGCCCGCGCACCTGCCCGGCGCGCCGTGGTTCATCGCGTCGGCGCTACTCGCGCTGGCGCTGCTGGTGGCGTGGCGGCACGCGCGCACGCCGGTCAAGGCCGTGGGGGTGGTGCCGACGGTCACGCTCGAAGACGTGAGCGCCGCGCGACGCGCTGCCGCGGTCGCGGATTGATCCGCCGCTCACACCGCGACCGCTAGCGTCGCCGCAGCCGTCGGCAGCGCCGCTGCGCCGACATCCACCACCACACTCCGCCCGTCGCCGCTGCAGCCCCGTCGCGGCAGTCGTCGCCGGCCCCGATGGCGATTCCATGCCGACCAGGTCCACGTCCTCCTCCGCCGAGCCACCCACTGCCGCCGAAGGCCATGCAAAGGCTGCCGGCCTGGTCTACGTGACCGACGAAGACCCGGGCTTCGCGCGACGCCGCGCCGGCAAGGGCTTCTCGTACCGCACGCACGAGGGCATCGCCGTCCGCGACCCAAAGGTGCTGCAGCGCATCCGCATGCTGGCCATCCCGCCGGCCTACACCGATGTGTGGATCTGCCGCAGGGACAATGGCCACCTGCAGGCCACCGGACGCGACGCGCGCAGTCGCAAGCAGTACCGCTACCACGCGCAATGGATGGAGGTGCGCGGCGAGGGCAAGTTCGAGCGCGTGATCGCGTTCGGCGAGGCGCTGCCGCGGCTGCGTCGCCGGCTGAAGCAGGACCTGGCGCTGCCGGGCTTCCCACGCGCCAAGGTCGCCGCCATCGTGGTGTCGCTGATGGCCGGGACCCTGATCCGCATCGGCAACGACGCCTATGCGCGCAGCAACCGCTCCTACGGCCTGACCACGCTGCGCGACCGCCACGTGGCGTTCGTGGCCGGCGGCCGGGCACGGCTGAAGTTCCGCGGCAAGGGCGGGCAGGACCACGACATCGCTATCGACGACGCGCGCCTGGTCAAGCTGGTGCGCGGCTGCCAGCAGCTGCCGGGACAGACCCTGTTCCAGTACCGCGATGCCGACGGCGACCTGCAGCCGATGGCATCGCAGCAGGTCAACGACTACCTGCGCGAGTCGATGGGCGAGGATTTCACCGCCAAGGATTTCCGCACCTGGGGCGGCACGCTGCACGCCTTCCGCCTCTTCGCCGCCACTCCGCTGCCGGCGGCCGGACGCAGCGGGGTGCCCAGTGAGCGTGCGCTGGCAACGGTCCAGAATGCGGTGGTCAAGGAGGTCGCGGGAGTGCTCGGCAACACCGTGGCGGTCTGCCGCCGCGCATACATCGATCCAGCGGTGCTGGATGCCTGGCGCGAAGGCCGACTGGCGGAAGCCGCCACCGGCGCGCGCGGCCAGCGGCAGTGGGAGCAGGCCACGCTGCGGTTCCTCAAGCGCGTGCGCCGCGACGCGGGGCGGAAGCCGCGCGCCCGCTGACCACAGGGTCGCGGGGAGGGCACGACAAGACGCCCGGACAAAAAAAATCCCGCCACCCGGGGGAGAGATGGCGGGAATCGACTTCGACCCTTGGAGAGAGAGATCGGACGCGGGGCGTCCCGAGGTCGGCGGTGCGTTGTTACCTGTCGACGGGCGTGGTCTCGTCCATCGTCGGCGGCGTCTCGGGGGAGGTTGGCGGCATCTGGGTCTGGTCGACCGGCGGCATCATCGGATCCATCGGAGCGTTCGGGTCCATCTGATTCATCCGGTCGCTCGGCGGCGCCATCGGATCGGTCGGATTCATGGGATCGTTGGGATTCATCGGATCGTTCGGGTTCATCGGATCCGTCGGGCCCATCGGGGCCGTGGCGGCGCTGGGGGCGGTGCCGTCGACCGGGTTGTAAGCCTGCTCCGGCCGGTTGCAGGCAGTGAGCGCAAGGGTCAGGGTGGCAGCGGCAATCGGGATCAACAGGCGGCGCATGGGGATATCCTCGTCGTGGACTGTGGCGCCATCGTGACCATGGACTTGTATCCGTTACGTCGTTTTCCCGTAACGCCGGCCTTCACGCGACCGGCTCGCTGCGCGCCAGCTGAAGGCTTCGGAGCCAGCATGGCCACCTGGGCACCAAGACATGGCCATGTCACGCGCCAACGACCGCTGGGGACCTAGTGTCGGCCGCCTCTCCCCCAGCACGACCCGGGCCGATGACACCTCCCCAGGGCCCGCCCCTGCGCCATCCCGCGCAGGCGCCCCCGCCCGATGACGTGACGGCGCTGCATTCGCAGGCCTCGCAGCGCCTGTACGCGTGTCCAACGCTTCCGCTGCCCGGTGATGGGGACACCGTCGTGCGCTGGCGTGCGCTGTCCGATCTCGGCGCGCATGACGTCTGCCTGGCCAAGCTGCTCGAGGCACACCACGACGCCCACGCGATCCTGCTCGAACTGGGGGCGCCGGCGCCTGTGCCCGGCGAGCGCTGGGCGGTGTGGGCAGCGGAGCCACCAGGCGCGACGCTGGTGTACACCGCCGACGAGGGAGGCGATGGCGACAGCGGTACGCTGTCGGGGACCAAGGCCTGGTGCTCGGGCGCCGACTTCGCCAGCCACGCGCTGGTGACCACGCGCGACGGCGACGGCCGCGGGCTGGCGCGGGTCGCGCTGTCCGCCGACGGCATCGCTGCAGCGTCGGACCACTGGCAGGCGGTCGGCATGGCGCGCGTCGCCAGCGGCACGCTGCACTTCGATCACGCGCCCGCGGTGCGCGTCGGCGCGCCGGGCGCCTATCTGTCGCGGCCGGGCTTCTGGCACGGCGGCGCGGGCATCGCCGCGTGCTGGCACGGTGCGGCCTGCGCCATCGCCGAGACCCTGCGCATGCATCCCAGGGCCGGCACCGCGCCGCACATTGCCGCGCACCTCGGCATGGTCGACTGCCACCTGTCGGCGGCGGCGGCGCTCCTGCGCGAGGTCGCCGCGCTGGTCGACGCCGACCCGGCCCGGCCGCACGTGGAGGCGGTGCTGCGCCTGCGGTCGTTCATCGAGCGCGTGGCGATGGAGACCATCGACCGCGTCGGCCGCGCGCTGGGCGCCGGCCCGCTGTGCGGGGACCGCGCGCATGCGCTGCGCTGCGCGGACCTGGCCACTTTCGTCCGCCAGAGCCACGCCGAGTCGGACTGGGAGGCGGTGGGGCGCGCCGTGCACACTGGGACCACCACGTGGCGGCCCTGAGCGCGCGCCACATCCACGGCCACGGCACGCCCGAGGCCGCGTGGCTGGCGTCACCGATGCTGCGCCACATGCCGCGCGCGTCGTTCGACCAGCTGGCGGGCGATGCGCCGCGCCTGGTCGTGGTCGCTCCGCACCCCGACGACGAGGTGCTGGGCTGCGGGGGGCTGATCGCCGACGCCGTGCGCCGTGGCCGCGACGTGCTGGTCGTGGCGGTGACCGACGGCGAGCATTGTTATCCGGCACTGGCCGCATGGCCGCCCGCGCGCCTGGCCGAGCTGCGGCGCGCGGAGCTGGTGGCCGCGGTGACCACGCTGGGCTTGCCGGAGGCGGCGATCCACGCGGTCGCGATCGCCGACGGCGGCGTGCGCGGTGCCGGCGCGGCACTGGCCAACGCGATGCACGCGCTGCTGCGCCCCGACGACCTGGCGCTGGTGACCTGGGCACGCGATGGCCATCCGGACCACGAGGGCAGCGCCGACGCGCTGCTGGACGCAGCCGCGCGGCGCGGCACGCGCGTGCTGCAGTACCCGGTCTGGGGCTGGCACTGGATGCAGCCGGAGTCCGCGGATTTCGCGCCTGCGCGCGCGCTGCGCTTCGACCTCGACGACGCCCTGCGTGCCGCCAAGGCCGAGGCGATCGCGTGCTTCGACTCGCAGCTGGGCCTGGGACCGGTGGCCGCGCCGGAGCCCATCCTGCCGGCGCACGTGGCGGAGCGCTTCGCGCGGCCGTTCGAGGTCTTCCTTGCATGAACGCCACCGCGCCTGCGTCGCCGGCAACCGCCGCCCACTTCGATGCGCTGCATGCGCAGCCTGACCCGTTCGGCTACCACAGCCGCTGGTATGAACAGCGCAAGCGCGCGCTGCTGCTGGCGGCGCTGCCGGAGGCGCATTACGACGAGGCGTGGGAACTCGGCTGTTCCAACGGTGCGCTGACCGCCGCGCTGGCGCCGCGCTGCGCGCGCCTGCTGGGGACCGACCTGTCCGCGCGAGCGGTGGCGCTGGCCGCGGCTGCGGTCGCCCCTCATCCGCACGTGCGCGTCCGGCAGGCGCGGCATCCGGAGGCGTGGCCCGAGGGCCGCTTCGACCTGGTGGTGCTGGGCGAGGTCGGCTACTACCTCGACGACGCGGCGCTGGCAGTGACGCTGGCGCGGATCGACACCTCGCTCGCGCCCGGCGGCACGCTGGTTGCGTGCCACTGGCGCGCGCCGATCGATGACGCCTGGCGCGGCGGCGACGCGGTGCACGCGGCGATCCACGCGTCCTGCCCGCGGTCCCCGCGCTACCGCTACGCCGACGCCGACTTCGTGCTCGAGGCCTGGGGCCATGGCGCGTCGCCTGCACAGCGCGAGGGACTGCGGTGATCGCGGTGCTGGTGCCGGCGCACGACGAGGAGGCGCTGATCGGCGCCTGCCTTGCGTCGGTGGCATGCGCTGCCGCCGCGGTCGAAGCGGGCGGCGAGCCGGTGTGCGTGGTGGTCGCGCTCGACCGCTGCAGCGATCGCACCGGCGAGATCGCGCGCGCGCGCGGCGCCGACACGGTGGTGCTGCACGACGGCAACGTCGGGCTCGCCCGCGCCGCGGCCGCCACCCGTGCCATCGCCCATGGCGCGCGCTGGCTGGCAATCACTGATGCCGACAGCGTGGTGCCCGCGGACTGGCTGACCGCGCAGCTGGCGCTGGACGCGGACGCTTTCTGCGGCGTGGTCGCGGTGGACGACTGGAGCGGCTACGCCCCGTGGATGGCGCGCGCGTTCGAAGGCGCCGAGGCGGTGCGCGATGGCCATCCGCACGTGCACGGTGCCAACCTCGGCGTCGCGGTCGACGCCTACCTGCGATGCGGTGGATTCGCGCCGCTGGGGTGCAGCGAGGACGTCGCACTCGTGGACGCACTGGTCGCCAGCGGGGCACGCATCGCGCGCCGCGTGCATCCGCGCGTGTCGACCAGCGCGCGGCGTGTGGCGCGGGCGTCCGGCGGGTTCTCGGATTATCTGCAGCATCTCGAGGCCAGCCTTGACCTTCGCCTCCAGGGCCCGTTGGCGATGCCGACGGGCTGAGTTAGCCAGTGCGTGTCAGCAGGCTGCCCGCGGTTGTGGCAGCAGCGTCCACAGTGGCACCCCGCGCGTGGCCCAGTCGCCGGCCGCGGCGTCGACGACGTCGATCAGCGTCGCCGCCGGCGCCGCGTCCTGCCAGTTACCAGCGTGATCGATCAGCAGCATCCAGCCCGGCGCGGGCAGCCACGACAGGTCGCCGAGGCCGTCGGCACGCGCATCGACGTTGCCGCCGGCCCAGTCCGGGAACGCCAGCGCGTCGGCGATCGCGTCGGACAGCAGCGCGGCGAGGTCGGTCGCGGTCATCGCAGGGTCTCCATGACGTCGTCGGGAAGGTGACGGAAGCTGCGGTCGTGGTCGGCGCCGCGGTCGGGCGGCGCCGGCACCGTCCCGGCTCAACCGCAGTGGGCGCGCTCCAGGCGGCCGTCGCCGTCGACGTACAGCGTCAGGCGGCCTTCGCGGTAGTCGCGCGTCGCGCCCTGGCCAGGACGCACCACGCGCACCATGTCCGCGCCGGCCGCGGCGCGCGCGCGGGCCTCCAGCCCGGCGTCCACCGGGCGGCCGACCAGCGCCTGCACAGGGGCCGGGTCGCAGCCCATCGTGGCCGGCGGCGTGTCGTCAGCGGGCGCAGGCTGGTCGGCGACCGGCGGCGCCGGGATCCTGTCCACCACCGGTGGCGGTGCCGGCGCGGACACCGGCTGGCGCGCGCTGCACGACGCCAGCACGACAACCGCGATGGCGACCAGCAGCGGGTGCGCGGCGCGATGCCACGTGTCGCCCGCCGGCGCGGTCCGGATGAGCCTGGTCACGCGTCGACTGCTCATCAGCCGCAGCGCACGCCGGTGACGACATCGTTCGCGTCGACGTCGAGGCTCAGGCGGTCAGCGCGGTATTCCATCGTCACCATCTGCCCGGGCACCAGCTTGCGCACGATGGTCGCGCCGGACGTGCGTCGCGCCTCTTCCACTACCGCGGCGGTCGCGGTCTTGCCGACAGCGGCCTGCGCGCGGCTGGCGTCGCATTCGCCGGACAGGCCGCCGCGACCGGGCACGATCCGTGGTTCGCTTTCGTTGGGCATCGTGGTGTCTCCTGACAGGGCGGGGGCGACGGCGGGCGGCGACTCGGCGGCGACGTCGCGGGCCGGGGTGCAGGCGGCGATCGCGACCGACAGCAGGGCCAGCGGCAACGAGTGGCGCAGGAAGGACATGGCGGACTCCGGTGGCGGCGTGGACCCGCAGGGTGCAGCCCGCCGCGTGTCCATCATGTCAACTGGCGCAAGGGCGCGTCGCGGGCGCTGTCCGTGCGGTCGTCTGGAAGGCCGCGAATGGAACCTATAGTAGAACTGTGACTTATGACGTAATTGCAGGTATCGGGCTAGGTTTTCCTGGGCAGTTCTGGGATGGTGAAACGGAAACCTGGTACAACGGTTTTCGAGATTACGATCCCAACCTTGGTAGATATATCCAAAGCGATCCTATTGGGCTCAACGGCGGTGTAAACACGTATGCCTATGTCGGCGGGAATCCAATAAGTCGGATTGATCCGCTGGGCCTAGACTTTTTGGTAATAGGCGGAGGGATGCGTGATGACAGTTACAACTTCTTCGGTCATGTGGGAATGGCTATTACTGGATCCGGAATGTACAGCTTCGGAAATGGCACGCCTCTGGGCAGTTCCGTCACTGGCTACATTCAAAGCCAAAGCCAATTTCGTAATCAGCTAATCACCGTTATCCCACGTACGCCTGCCCAAGATGCTGCTGCAGCGGCCTATCTCTCATCTCCGGGTAAGAAAGACGTGGGCTATTTCGACAATTGCGCAGTCAGGACGAATGAGGGGTTGATGGCTGGTGGTTTGCCATCACAACAAAGCCCATTCCCTGGTGGGCTATCACGAAGCGTGGGATCTTTGCCGGGGGCTCAAACCTTCTTTATTCCGCAAGGCGGGCCAATTCCGCAAGGCTTACTCAACATCTTGCCAAGCTTCAATCGCGGCCCATGACTTTGAAAGCGAGATGGCAGAAATGAAAGCAATTGCATGGCTCTGTGTTGCTGCACCAATTTTGTACTTCTCAGCTTGCTCGTATGTGTCTAACCGAACATCCAAAGCCTATGAAGCGCTACAGCTCGGAGATTCCGAGGATGCGGTTATTCGCCTACTTGGAAAGCCGTCTGTCAGAGAGAAGCCAGGTATGCAGTTTTCCCGCTATGCATCTACTCCATGCCAGGAACAATGCCGTGAGCGCCTATGGTTCGAGAACCGGCTTAGCTTTGATACTGAAGCATGGTCTATCGAGCTAGACAAAAGCAGACAAGTAATAAATAAGGCTCGCTGGAATTCGCCTTAATAGCGTGTACGAAACCTCGTAGGATGCGGTGACAACCGCATCGATCGCGAACGAACCGAAACCCCGCCAAAGTGCGGGGTTTCTTATTTAGCGGCCGACTTGTTGCTGCAGAACGGTATCGATCATCTGCATCACGAAGCGCTGCTGTGCCTTGGGCAGGCGGGTGATGCGTTCGAGCTGCTGTTGCAGCTTCGGCGCCGGGCCGCGCTTGGCCGTCGTGACGGGTTCGCCGATCAACTCTTCGACCGAGACGCCGAGCGCTCGCGCAATGGTCGGCAGGGCCGAGACCTGGATGCGCCGGCGGCCGACCTCATAGGCGGTGATGGTCTGCTGGGAGACGCCGAGCCATTCGGCGAGCTGCACCTGGGTGATGGACTGGTCTTTGCGCAGTTGCGCAATGCGCGCACCGAGTTGCACGAAAAAGGCGGTTTCTTCTTTGCTCAAGGCCACGGCGGAGGTG
>LXQJ01000030.1 GCA_001683895.1 Luteimonas sp. ANT-B3E
GTCTCGACAACCACAAATTAACCGGGTCGGCCGTGCGCCACTCCCTCACTTGGGAGAAGAACCAAAAAAAAACGCCGGCCGGGACATCCCGGCCAGCCCTGCTACACGCGGCCTGCTACGCGCGGACCACCTGGGTCAGGCAGCGTTCTTCAGCGCCAGCTTGCGCTCGCGCATCGTGTCGTGGCACTGGCGCACGTCGGGCATCAATCGGGTGGCGGCGTCACGTGCTGCCGGGGGCGTGTCGGCGTCCTTGATGACTTCGTCGAACGCCTTCAGCAGGCGGTCCTCCGACTCCTCGAGCTCCGCAACGTAGCCATATTCCTTGTCGCCGAGCGTCGCCCGCACCTTGCCGTAGAACTGCTGCATGCTGCCGACGACGGTGCCATCGTCCTCGACCTTGCCGCCGGCGGCGTGCACTTCGGCGCTGAGCTGCTGCACGATCTTGGCCTTCACACCGGCGATGCGGTTGAACAGCGCAACGAGTTCGGCATGGTCCACCTTCTTGGCGGCCTCTTCGTAGAACTCCTGGCCATCGCGCGCGATGGCGATGAGGTCATTGAGGGTATGGGTGGTCCTGGAATGGGTCGACATGATGAAGTCCTTCTGTGTCCGGGGGGGAGAGTTGCCGCGGGCCGGGCGGGTAGCGCCATGCGCAGTGCCGGCGGATACGACGCACGCAGTGCATCCAGGCAGTGCGCCAGCGTCCAGCAAATGCTAGGCACACCGCCATGAAATCATCGTGATCAGCGGCGGCGACGCCGATATCACCGCGTTGCGCGAGATCCCGCGCAAGACGGCATCGACACGACGCGGGTCGGTACACGGAGTGGGCTCGCGGCCATGCGTGATCAGGGCGCGCGGTGATCGGCCTGAACGTGTTGATCCCGCCGACCGACACGCCACGGCGGGGTCTGGCGTTCTGGCGTAAGATCGCGTAGGCAAACGCGGCTGCCTTACGCGTCCCTGCCCGGGCCATCCTGCCCCGCTCGCCTCCTTCCTCCTGTGTCCCGGCTGTCCGGGCCGCCGCCTTCCGGGAGCCCCATGCCGGGCTATCTGACGCATATCCGCACGCTGCGCCTGGGCGACCGGGACTACCGGATCCGCTCGCTCATCGACGTGCAGCAGTTTGCCGATCCCGACGGGCTCGCCGAGCGCGCCGGCATCTCGTCGGCGCAGTGGAGCCTGTTCGGCCATGTGTGGCCCTGCGGACGGATGCTGGCGGAAGCGATGTCCCGCCACGATGTTGGATCGCGACGCGTGCTGGAAGTCGGCTGTGGCCTGGCGCTGTCGAGCCTGGTGCTACGTCGTCGCGGCATCGACGTCACCGCCAGCGATATCCATCCGCTGGCCGAAGTATTCCTCGCCTACAACGCGGCGCTCAACGACCTCCCGTCTGTGCCGTACCGGACCCTGGAGTGGAGCGTGCCCAATCCGGCACTGGGTCGCTACGACCTGGTCATCGCCAGCGACGTGCTCTACGAGCGCGGCCATGTCGATCTGCTGGTCGCGCTGCTGCAGCGCCACGCGGCGCCCGGCGCCGAGGTACTGATCGCCGACCCGGGCCGCGGCAACAGTGCGCACTTCACCCGAGGCCTGCGCGAGCAGGGTTATGTCCTGGAAGAGACGCGCCGCCCGCTGACCACCGGCGAGACGCCGCCATTCAGCGGTCGTCTGCTGCATTACAGGCCGCATGATGCGCTGCGGGGAGTCGCTGCATGAGCGGCGCCGGCGTCGCCTGGGTGTCGCCTGATCCGTATGCCGAAAGCATTGATCCCGGCGTGGACTGCGCCGCCTGCGACGCGGTCTGCTGCCGCCTGACCGTGGTGGTCATGCCGGAGGATCGCGTCCCGCGGGCGCTCGTCGACCGCACCGCCGAAGGGCTCGAGGTGATGGCCCGCAACGAGGAAGGCTGGTGCATCGCGGTGGATCCGCTGCACCTGCGCTGCACGATCTACGAGCAGCGTCCCGCCATCTGCCGCAAGTTCGCGATGGGAAGCCCGTATTGCCGCGACGTGCGCGAGACCTATCGCGACGAGAACGCGCGCGGCATCCCGTTGACGCTGTACTGAATCCCGACGCTGTGCTGAACCCCGCTTTCATGACGCCACCCGCATCACCCGCCCCGCCCCACCATCCAACGGCCGCCGCCGTTCCCACGACACCAGGAGTGACACCGATGACGACCGCCAAGTCCAAGGCCAGTGCCAGCAAGTCCCCGATGCCGACCCAGACGCGTCGCGCGTCGCGCGAAGGCGGCGGCGACCAGCAGCAGAAGCGCGCGAGCAGCGAGCGCATCTCCGCGGACCTCGAGCAGTTCCGCAAGGCCGGTGGCCGGGTCGAGAAGCTCGGCACCACGCGTGTGCTGACCCGCGTCGACGCCGCGCCCGAGCCGGTGGTCGCGAAGCCCACGCGCGCGAAATAGGCAGACGCTACGCCGCGTGCGCGGACCGCGGCCGCCGCGGCCTACAATTCCGCCGCGGCTCAGGCCTTGCGCAGGAAACAGGCCTTCAGCACCAGCCCGCGGATCCTGTCGGCATGGGCTTAGACGTGTTCGTCGTCGTCGTCGACCAAGCGGATGCCGCGGATCATCGTGCCGCGCTTGAGCGGGATCGACGAGCCCTTGACTTGAGCCCACGCAGTTCACGGATCCCGCCATGTGGCACTGGACAGGCAAGTCACGCCCCCCGTTCGCCGACAACCCCGTGCCCGGCCAGGAATCGGTCTGGGACTACCCCCGCCCGCCGCGCATGGATGCCGATGCCCGCGAGGTTGTCGTGCGCTTCGGTGCGACGGTGTTGGCACGCAGTGCACGGGCCGTCCGCGTGCTGGAGACCGCCAGTCCGCCGACGTTCTACCTGCCGCCCGACGATGTCGACCGCGCGCTGCTGCGCCCTGCCGCCGGGTCATCCCACTGCGAGTGGAAGGGCACGGCCGGCTACTGGTCCGTCGTCCTGCCCGACGGCACCACCGGCGATGCCGTTGGCTGGAGCTATCCGCGACCGACCCCGGCATTCGCGTCCATCGCCGGATGGCTGTCGTTCTACCCGGCGCGGCTCGCCTGCACCGTCGACGGCGAGCACGTGCGGCCGCAGCCCGGAGGCTTCTATGGAGGCTGGTTGACCGACGACATCGCCGGCCCCTGCAAGGGCGCGCCCGGCACCGGGCACTGGTGACGGCGCGCCTCAGCGCGCGGGAGGGCGCCCGGGCACGCTGCGCAGCGTGCCGCGACGGCAGGCGTCCGAGCAGTAGCGTACCTGCTCAGGCTCAACCTTCAAGTGCAACACCCCAAACCGGCTAGGGTGTTGCGATGGACAAACAGTATCGGCATTTGAGCGTGGAAGATCGCGCAGTGATCATGATCGAGGCAGGCAAGGGCATGAGTCTTCGTGCGATCAGTCGCACGCTTGGACGCGACGTCTCGACGGTTTCGCGCGAGATCAAGCGCGCCCAGCCTGGACACGTTGAGGCAACGCCCGGGTCGTTCACCTATGACGCGACGGCAGCATCGGCGGCCTATCGGGCGCGCCGCAAGCGCTGCGGTCGTCGCTGCAAGCTGGTGAAGGGAACGCCGCTGTATCAAAAGGTGTACGACCGCCTGGTCTATCTGAGTTGGTCGCCGCAGCAGATTGCAGCGAGACTG
>LXQJ01000031.1:0-4113 GCA_001683895.1 Luteimonas sp. ANT-B3E
GACAACCACAAATTAACCGGGTCGGCCGTGCGCCACTCCCTCACTTGGGAGAAGAACCAAAAAAAGGCCCGGCGATGCCGGGCCCCTCGTATCACTGCGTCGCGACGTGGATCAGCGGACGCGGCCGCGGCGGAACAGGTTGACGATCGCCAGCAGCACGATCGCGCCGATCAGAGCGGTGATCAGGAAGCCGATCCAGCCACCACCCAGGCCAAGGCCCAGGGTCGGCAGCAGCCAGCCACCCAGCAGGCCGCCGATGATGCCGACGACGACGTTGAGGATGATGCCCTGCTGGCCATCGGTGCGCATGAGCATGCTGGCAAGCCAACCCGCGATACCGCCGACGATCAGATAGATGATGAAATTCATGCGTTTCTCTCCTGTTGCTGCCTGGAATTTTGAAGCCGCTCCCCGAATGGGCGCGCCGCGGAGTCTGTACAGGAAAGCGTGACGGCGGCGTCACCGGTTCAGCCAGCGTGCGACCCGGGCGCGGGGTTGTTGCTGCGCAACATCGCCAGTATCTCGGCGTGCGGCAGCTTGCCCGTGGCATTGCGCGGCAGCGCCGCCACGCAGCGCAGCGGCCGCGGCAGGAACACCGGGTCGACCGCGACGCGCAGTGCGCGCAGGATCGCGGCCTCGTCCAGCGTCGCGGACACCGCCAATGCGGCAACCCGTCGCACGCCGCCGGCATCGGCGTCGTCGGACTGCACCACCACCCCGTCGTCGACACCGGGTATCGCAAGCAGCCGGCGGGTGAGCTCGGCAAGCGAGGCCCGCTTGCCGGCCACTTCCACCATGTCCGACTGCCGACCGCGGACCAGGAAGTGCCTTTCGCCGCGCAGCTCCACGAGGTCGGAGAGCAGTGCCGGCGCGTCGAGATGGGCGGCGACCACCTGCGCGCCATCGGGCTGCGGCAGCAGGCGCACCCCGTCATAGGCCCGCCAGGCGCCCTCGTGCGCGGTGCGTCGGGAGGCGATGACGCAGGTTTCGGTCGATCCGAACAGCTCCCGCACCTCGCAGCGGAACCGGGTCTCGGCCTCGGCGGCCAGCGCCTGCGCCAGCGGCGCGGTCGCGGTGACGATGCCCGCCAGCGCCGGCAGCGCGACCCCCGAGGCCAGCAGCGCCCGCAGATGCACCGGGGTCGTGACCAGCAGCGGCGGCGTCTTCGCGTCGCCGAGCGCGCGCGCGACATCGCCGGGGAAGAACGGCCGCGCCGCGTGCACCGCGGCGCCGCCCAGCAGCGGCAGCAGCACCGAGAGCTCCATGCCGTACATGTGCTGCGGCGGCACAGTGGCCACGACCTCGCGACCGGCGTCGCCAAGCGTTGCCAGCGCCGCCATGTTCTGGGCATTGCTGACCGTCAGGCTGCGCCAGGTCTTGGGGCTGGGGGTTGGACGGCCGGTGCTGCCTGATGAGTAGCCGATCAGGGCGACCGCGCCGGGATCGACATACGGCACCGGGCCGGCGCGCGTCGGCAGCACGGCGGGGAGGCGGAAATAGTGGGGCAGCAGCGCCACCGGCGGCAGGTCGCAGCCGCAGGGGTCGCCGTCGCCGACGCAGTAGCTGTCGGGATGGCCGTCGCGGACGTCGTCGATCGCCGCGCGGGTCCGCGACGGCGGCAGCAGGGTCACCTGACAGCGCGCGGCCACGGCGCAGAAGGCGACCAGGAACCGGTAGCGGTCCTCGCACAGGTTGATCGCGCAGGCGTGGTCGGGCAGCAGCGCCGCGACGCCGCGGACATGGCCCAGGAACGTCGCCAGCGAGACCCGCCCGGCGGCATCGAAGGCCAGCGTCCGTGCGCCATCACCAATTGCCACGGGCAGCAGGAGTAGCGCTGGCGCGGGTTGCGGGGAATCGATCACTGCCGCCATCGGGGTCCTTGCGGCGCCGGCAGCGGCGCCTTTCGCGACCCGCTAGCTTACGCTGGAGGCCGCCGGCGAGACCGGCGCCGGACGGACGCACTGCATGCACGACAACCAGGACCGCCTCGTGGGCCCACTGCGCTGCGGATGGCTGGCGCATCCGCGGCGTACGCCCTCCGCTGCGCGCGTGCGCGCGTGGCTGGGAACCGCGCTGCAGGTGCCAGCTGGCGACCTGGTGCTGTCGCGCGACGCCCATTGCCGGCCGCAGCTGGGCGGCGCACAGGCGGCGTTCGACGCCAACTGGAGCCACAGCGGGGACCACCTGCTGGTCGTGCTGGGCAGCGATGTGCAGGTCGGCGTCGACCTCGAGCACGTACGGCCGCGGCCGCACGCGCTGGACCTTGCCCGGCGCTACTACGCCCCCGAAGAGGCGGACTGGGTGGCCGGCCTCGCCGGGGAGGGGCGCGAGCGCGCGTTCCTGCGCCTGTGGTGCGCCAAAGAGGCGCTGCTCAAGGCGCACGGCCGTGGCTTGGCATTCGGCCTGCACCGGCTGCGCTTCATCGATAGCCCCGGGGGGCTGTCGCTGGTGGATTGCGATCCCCGGCTGGGGCGCCCGGCGGACTGGCAGGTGCGCGAGCTGTCCCCCGGCACCGGCTACATCGCTGCGGCGGCATGGCGGCCGCTGCGTCGCGACAGCGGGCCGCGAGCGGCCACCGGGACGGGTGCCGCGGTGGGTGGAGTCGCCGGTCGGGGCCAGCGACCGTGATGGTGACGAGCGTCGCAGGACCGTCACGGGGCCCCATGCGCGGCCGGTCGACACGGCAATCCGCGTATTCCGGGGGACGCGCCCGGCCGGGCGCCCGCAGACAGGAGTCCGCCATGTCATTTTCCACCCGATCCGCCGCCAGCCCCCACGTCCTGCTGGCCATGGCCGCCGGCGTCCTGCTGCCGATGTTGACCGCCGCCGCAGCGCCCGTCACGCGCACTGAAGTTGGTAGCGCGGTGAAGCACTGCCAAGCTGCCCTGCCCGCCTACGAAGGCCAGATCCGCAAGCGCCCCAAGGCGCTGCAGAACGAAGGCAGCACCACCGTGTTCGTGACCTGCGGCTTCGAAGGCCGGGGCATTGGCTCGGGCATCATGAGCCCCAATGCCCGCCAGCTCACGGTGTACTTCAACAACTACACCGGTGAGCTGCAGTCGGTGACCTGCACGGCGGTGGAGGGCGGCAACGGCACGGGCAGCATCACCAGGACACGCGTATCGGCACCGCCAACCAGGACGCGCTGGTGTTCAACGCGGTCGACATCAACACCACCAACGGCGGCGCCTGGTTCATTCCGGCGGTCAGCTGCGCGCTCTCACCCGGCACCGGTATCTCGTTGATCTGGCACACCTTCCGCGAAGACAACGGCGTCTAGCCCTGTTGCCACGGGTGGTGCCATCGCCGGGGTTGGGGGGGACGTGGGGCGCGCGGCGTGTGCGGGCGATAATCCGCCCATGAGCCCCCAGCCCACGCCGCATCGCCTGCCCGCACTGGAGGCGCCGCTGCGTTCCGGCCTCGCCGCCCTCGGCCTCGACGTGTCGCTGGCGGTGCCACTGCTGGCCTACCTGGCGCTGCTCGACCGCTGGAACCGCACCTACAACCTCACCGCGATCCGCGACCCGGCCGAGATGGTCGGCAAGCACCTGCTCGACTCGCTGGCGATGCACCCGCACGTCCGCGACCTCGCCACGCTGGCCGACCTGGGCACCGGTGCCGGCCTGCCGGGCATCCCGCTGGCGATCGCCGTGCCCGGGCTGCAGGTGGCGCTGGTGGAATCCAACGGCAAGAAGGCGCGGTTCTTGCGCGAGGCGGTGCGGACCCTCGGCCTCGCCAACGCGCGCGTGCTGGAGTCGCGCGCCGAGGCCGTGGACATGCCCGCGGCCTTCGACGCGATCACCGCGCGGGCGCTGGCGACGCTGCCCGGCATCCTCGCCGTCGGTGGCTACTTGCTGCGCCCGGGTGGCCGCCTGTTGGCAATGAAGGGTGCGCATCCTGGCGATGAGATCGCCGCGTTGCCCGCCGGATGGTCGGTCCAGGCGACGCACGTGCTCGCGGTGCCCGGCGTGGTCGGCGAGCGCCGCCTAGTGGTCGTGGCGCGCGACGCATGAATCCAGACAACGCGTCACGCGGCACGCGCAGCGGCCCCTGCGCCGGCGCCGGCAGCGCGCGGCCACGGCAGGCATAATCACCGACCCGCGGCCCCCCCCC
>LXQJ01000031.1:4258-19832 GCA_001683895.1 Luteimonas sp. ANT-B3E
CGGTGCCACGCATCGCAGAGGCAAGCCGCCCCATGGCCCGCATCATCGCCATCGCCAACCAGAAAGGCGGCGTCGGAAAGACGACGACGGCGGTGAACCTGGCGGCCGCACTGGCGCGCACCCCGCTGCGCGTGCTGCTGGTGGACCTGGATTCGCAGGGCAACGCGACCATGGGCAGCGGCATCGACAAGCGCGAGGTCGCCGCCTCCACCTGCGACGTGCTGCTGCAGGAAGTCGCCGCGGCCGATGCCATCGTCGCGACCCCGGAAGCCTTCGACCTGATGCCGGGCAACACCGACCTCACGGCTGCCGAGCTCGAGCTCATGGACGCGCCGGGCCGCGAGCAGCGGCTGAAGCAGGCGCTGGATCCCCTGCGCCCGCGCTTCGACTACATCCTGATCGACTGCCCGCCGGCGCTGTCGCTGCTGACCCTCAACGCGCTGACCGCGGCCGATTCGGTGCTGGTGCCGATGCAGTGCGAGTACTACGCGCTGGAAGGCCTGACCGCGCTGCTGCAGACCATCGATGCGCTGCGGGCACGGCTGAACCCGACGCTGGAGGTCGAGGGCGTGCTGCGGACCATGTTCGATGTCCGCAACAACCTGGCCAACGCGGTGTCTGCCGAACTCACCGCGCACTTCGGCGACAAGGTCTTCCGCACCATCGTGCCGCGCAACGTGCGACTGGCCGAGGCGCCCAGCCACGGCCAGAGCATCGTCGGCTACGACCGCGCATCGCGCGGCGCGGTCGCCTACCTTGGGCTGGCCGGCGAGATGCTGCGCCGCGAGCGCGAGCGCCTGGCCCCCGGCAAGGCCGCGGCGCCCGCCAAGCCGACCCCCACCACACCGGAGACCATCGCATGAGCGCCGCCAAAGCCGCACCGGCGAAGAAACGCGGCCTGGGGCGCGGCCTGGAGGCGCTGCTGGGACCGAAGGCAGCCGCCGAGGCCCCGGCGCTGGAGGCCACGCAGCGCGACGTGCTACGCACGCTGCCGGTGGATGCGCTGCAGCCGGGCCGGTACCAGCCGCGGCGCGCCATCGACGCCGACAGGCTGACCGAGCTGTCCGAGTCGATCAAGGCGCAGGGCGTGATCCAGCCGATCATCGTCCGCCAACTGCCCGACAAGACCTACGAGATCATCGCCGGCGAGCGCCGCTGGCGCGCGTCGCGGCAGGCCGGGCTGGCCGAGATTCCCGCAGTGGTGCGCGAGGTCGACGACCGCACGGTCGTGGCGATGGCGCTGATCGAGAACATCCAGCGCGAGGACCTCAACCCGCTGGAGGAGGCGCAGGCGCTGCAGCGCCTGATCGACGAGTTCGACCTGACCCACGCCCAGGCCGCCGAGGCCGTCGGGCGCTCGCGCGCGGCGGTGTCCAACCTGCTGCGGCTGCTGGAGCTGCCACCGGCGATCCGCGCGCTGGTGGAGGCGCGGCGGCTGGAGATGGGCCACGCGCGCGCGCTGCTGACGCTGTCGCCTGAGCTCGCCAGCAGGCTCGCGTCCGACGCCGCCGAGCACGGCTGGTCGGTGCGCGAGGTCGAGCACCGCGCGCAGCAGTTCTCCGCGGGCAAGATCCCGGGCAGCGGGCGCCGCCCTGCGTCCGGACGCGCCCGGCCACAGGCCGACATCGCGTCGCTGGAGACCGAGCTGTCGGAGTCGCTGGGCACCAAGGTCACCATCGCCCACGGCCGCGCCAACAAGGGCCGGCTGGTGATCCATTACGCCGACCTGGACACCTTCGACGGCGTGCTGGAGCGGCTGCGCCGCCGGCAGGGCTGAGGTCGGGCGCGGCGCAACGGCCCACGCCGCTTGCCCCGGGCTACGGGGAGGGCCATACTGCGCGGCTCGCTGCGTCTGGCGCCGGTCATCCGGTGCCGTGAGCGGTCCGGAAGCACGGTTCCGACCGCCCCGCAGCCTGGCCGCCCCCGGGCGGTCCGTCTCCCGCACCGTGCGGTCCCCGGCATCGGCCGTGGCACCGGGGCCGCCGCCATCCTGGCCAAGGGTGGCAACCATCACCATCGAGGTGCGTCATGTCCCGAGTCTGCCAGGTCACCGGCAAGCGCGTGCAGAGCGGCAACAACGTCTCCCACGCCAACAACAAAACCCGCCGCCGTTTCCTTCCCAACCTGCACGAGCGCCGGTTCTGGGTCGCCAGCGAGAACCGCTGGGTGAAGCTGCGCGTGTCCGCGAGCGCCATGCGCACCATCGACAAGAACGGCATCGACGGCGTGCTGGCGGAACTCCGCCACCGCGGCGAAAAGGTCTGAGGAGCACACCATGGCAGGCAAGCGCGACAAGATCCGTCTGATCTCCTCGGCCAACACCGGGCATTTCTACACCACGGACAAGAACAAGAAGAACACCCCGAACAAGATGGAGATCAAGAAGTACGATCCCGTCGTCCGGAAGCACGTGATCTACAAGGAAGGCAAGATCAAGTAACGCGCAGGGCTGGTCGCTCGACGACCGACCCCGCGGCACCCGGAAGGCCCGCCGCAAGGCGGGCCTTCCGCGTTGCAGGGCCAGTGGCACGATGCGCCCCCGACAGCGGCCGTGCCCGACCCGCGTGCCGTCGCACCCACGACCCCGAGGCTCCATGACAGACCGCCCAGACCGCGCGCAGACGCTGCACGACGATGGCTCGGCTTCGCTGGGCGACCGCCTCGACACCGTCATCGGCCAGCTCGACGGCGAGTCGGTCAACCTCTGCGACATCATCGACCGCGTTGGCGAGCAGGGCCTGCTGCTGCTGGCTGCGCTGCTCACCGTGGTGTTCCTGATCCCGGTGTCGATCCCCGGTGTCAGCACGGTGTTCGGCGCGGCGATCCTGCTGATCGGCATCAGCCGGCTCAGCGGACGGCCGCTATGGCTGCCGCGGAGGTTGCGCGCACGCCGGCTGCCGGCAGCCAGGGTGCAGGCGGGCCTGCGGCGCGGCATGGCCTGGGTGCGGCGCGTGGAGCGCGTCAGCCGCCCGCACCGGCTGCGCGCGCTGGCGGAAGGCCGGCTGGTCGACCTGGTCAACAACCTCGCTTTCATCCTCGCGGCGCTGCTGCTGATGGCGCCGTTCGGGTTCATCCCCTTCAGCAACACGCTGCCGGGGATCGCGCTACTGTTCTACGCGATCGGGCTGATCCAGCGCGACGGGGTGGCGATCCTGGTCGGGCACGTCGCCTCGTTGGCGACGATCACCTACTTTGCCGCGCTCATCGGCGGCGGCGGCTACGCGCTGCAGAGCCTCTGGCAGCGCATCACCGGCTGACGTCGGGCCAGCCCTCGGCGGCAGCCGCGGCGTGCATGTCGGCAGCATGGTCATCGCGCCGCTCAGGCGCCGCGCCTGTGCACCAGCAGCGCGTCGATCACCGACGGGTCAGCCAGGGTGCTGGTGTCGCCCAGCTGGTCGGGTGCGTCCTCGGCGATCTTGCGCAGGATGCGGCGCATGATCTTGCCCGAGCGCGTCTTCGGCAGGCCCGGCGCCCACTGCAGGAAGTCCGGCGACGCGATCGGCCCGATCTGGTGGCGCACGTGCGCCACCAGCTGCTTGCGCAGCTCCTCGGTCTCCGGCTCGCTGGCCACCAGGGTCACGTAGGCGTAGATGCCCTGGCCCTTGATGTCGTGCGCGAAGCCGACCACCGCGGCCTCGGCGACCTTGGGATGCGACACCAGCGCGCTCTCCACCTCGGCGGTGCCGATGCGGTGGCCGCTGACGTTGATCACGTCGTCGACGCGCCCGGTGATCCAGTAGTAGCCGTCCGCGTCGCGGCGGCAGCCGTCGCCGGTGAAGTACATCCCGGGGTACGCGGTGAAGTAGGTGTCGATGAAGCGCTGGTGGTCGCCGTGCACGGTGCGCATCTGCCCCGGCCACGAATCCAGCAGCACCAGGTTGCCCTCGGCCTCGCCCTCCAGCACGTTGCCCTCCGCGTCGACCAGCGCGGGGCGCACGCTGAAGAACGGTACCGTCGCGCAGCCGGGCTTGACGTCGATCGCGCCGGGCAGCGGTGAGATGAGGATGCCGCCGGTCTCGGTCTGCCACCAGGTGTCCACCACCGGGCAGCGGCCGTCGCCGACGACGTCCGAGTACCAGCGCCAGGCCTCTGGATTGATCGGCTCGCCGACCGTGCCCAGCAGCCGCAGCGACCTGCGCGAAGTGGACTTGACCGGGCCGTCGCCCTCGCGCATCAGCGCGCGGATCGCGGTCGGCGCGGTGTAGAAGATCGTGACCTGGTGCCTGTCGATCACCTGCCAGAAGCGCGACGGATCGGGATGGCTGGGCACCCCTTCGAATACGACCGCGGTCGCGGCGTTGGCCAGCGGGCCGTAGACGATGTAGCTGTGGCCGGTGATCCAGCCGACGTCGGCGGTGCACCAGAACACGTCGCCGGGCTTGAGGTCGAAGACCGCCTCGTGGGTGTAGCTCGCCCACAGCAGGTAGCCTGCGGTCGTGTGCAGCACGCCCTTGGGCTTGCCGGTGCTGCCGGAGGTATAGAGGATGAACAGCGGATCCTCGGCGTTCATGCGCTCGGGTTCGCAGGTGGCGGCCTGGGTGTCGACGACGGCGTCGTACCAGCGGTCGCGCGGCATCTGCATATCGACCGCGGCGCCGGTGTGGCGCACCACCAGCACGGTTTCGACGGTCTGCGTGCCGGCCATCGCTAGCGCGGCGTCGACGTTGGCCTTCAGCGGCACGTGCTTGCCGCCGCGCAGGCCCTCGTCGGCGGTGATGACGAGCCGCGAGCCGCAGTCGGCGACGCGGTCGGCGATCGACTGCGCGGAAAACCCGCCGAAGACCACCGAATGCACCGCGCCGATGCGCGCGCAGGCGAGCATCGCCACCACTGCATCGGGGATCATCGGCAGGTACAGCGTCACCCGGTCGCCGCGGACGATGCCGAGGTGGCGCAGGGCGTTGCCGAGCCGGCAGACGCGCGCGTGCAGGTCGCGATAGGTGATCCGCTGCGACGGCTGGCCCGGATCGTCGGGCTCGAACAGCAGCGCGGCCTTGTCGCCGTGTGCGTCGAGGTGGCGGTCGAGGCAGTTGACGCTGGCGTTGAGCTCACCGTCGTCGAACCAGCGGATGCGGAAATCGGCGGCGTCGAAGCTGACATCGCGCACCCTGGTGGGTTCGCGCATCCACTGCAGGCGCTTCGCGGCGTTGCGCCAGAACGCAACCGGGTCGGCGAGCGACGCCGCGTAGAGGCGGTCGTAGTCCTCGCGCCGGATCGCGGCGGCGGCGGCGAACGCCTCGGGGACGGGATACAGCGCCCGTGGCTCGGTCATCTCGGTGCTCCTCGGAGGCAACACGCCCAGTGTGACCCAGCTGCCGCTGATCGGGCGCTGCAAGCGTTCGCGGCAGTTCGGCGTGCTGTTCGACTGCGCCGGACAGCGCCGCGCGGACCTCATCGACCGGGTGGTCTTCGCCGAAGACGGCTCGCTCACAAATGCTCTCTGGCGCCAGCTCGACGCGGCTGACCCGGTGCTGCGCGCGGCGTGCGAAGGCAGAGCCGCGCGGCCGTGACGGCGCCTCAGCGCTGCGGCGGCGCGGCGAGCTCGCTGGCGTCCAGGCTGCCGTCGCGGTTGGCGTCCTGGCGGTTGAAGGCCGCGGCCAGCCGCGCGCGATGCTCGGTGCGGGTAATGGTGCGCCCCGGGCCGCGGGCCGGCTTGCCGCCCGGGAGTTCGTCCGGGGTCAGCACGCCGTCGCGGTTGCGGTCCATCGCGTCGAAGGCATAGCTCAGCCAGTCCTGGTACTCGACCAGCGAGACGCGACCGTCACCGTCGACGTCCATGCGCGCGAGGTAGTCCGACGCGCGGACGACCTGCGCGGCGGCGGTGCCGGCGCCGGACAGGGCCAGCAGGAGCGCGGAGATCGCGGCCGCGGCCAGCGGCCATGCGCACCGCGTCGACATGCGCGTCATGCGTGCGCCGGGTGCAGCGAGTAACCCTTCAGCCTCGCCGCGTAGTCCTGCAGCGAACGGTTGCCGCTGGCCTCGGCGTCTCGGCACCACGCCTGCAGCTGGCGGAGAAACTCCGACGCGTCCTGCGCGCGCGCGTCGAGCAGCGCCGACAGCCGCGCGCGATGCTCCACCAGCGTGCGGATGCGCGGCCGCTGCGCGACCCACGCCTGCAGCTGCGCACGTGCGTCGGGATCCAGCCAGCGACCGTCGTCGGCCAGCGCGCGGCGCAGCCGCCGCGGAATCAGCGCGCGCAGCTTTGCGCCCGCCGCCCGCGCCTCCTCGCGCAGCGCCGGGTGGATGACATCGCGCTGGTAGTCGGTCATCGCCTGGAACCGGTGCGCCAGCAGCGCGCGCACGGTGTCGGCGTCGGGCACGGGCACGTTGGGACGCACGTCCAGCGACGGCGCCACGCGCAGCACCCGCGCCAGGCCGACGCGCTCCAGGCCCCTGATCACCGCCCAGCCGATGTCGAACTCCCAGCGCCGCAGCGCGAACTTCGCCGAGCTCGGGAACGCGTGGTGGTTGTTGTGCAGCTCCTCGCCGCCGATCCACACGCCCCACGGCACCAGGTTGGTCGCGGTGTCGGTGGTCTCGAAGTTGCGATAGCCCCACCAGTGGCCGAGGCCGTTGACCACGCCGGCGGCCCAGAACGGGATCCACGCCATCTGGATCGCCCAGATCGCCAGCCCCGCCGCGCCGAAGAGGACCACGCTCACCACCAGCAGCAGCGTCGGGCCGAGCATCGGATGACGCGAATACAGGTGCCGCTCGATCCAGTCGTCCGGCGTGCCGCGACCGTACTGCGCGATGTCGTCGCGCTGCGCGCGCGCTTCGCGGTACAGCTCGACGCCCTGCCAGAACACGCGGCCAATGCCCTTGTGACGCGGGCTGTGAGGGTCCTCTTCGGTCTCGCATCGGGCGTGGTGCTTGCGGTGGATCGCCACCCACTCCCTGGTCACCATCGACGTGGTCAGCCAAGTCCAGAAGCGGAAGACATGCGCGACGACGGGATGGAAGTCGACCCCGCGGTGGGCCTGGCTGCGATGCAGGTACAGGGTGACGGCAAAGATCGTCAGCTGGGTCGCGGCGAGAAAATACAGCGCCAATGTCCAGATGCCGGCCTGCAGCAGGCCACCGGCGGCGAGGTCGAGCAGGGAGTGTGTCATCGACGGGCCCTCGTACGGGCTGTCGATAGTGGCGCCGGTCGGCTACGGATGCCACCCCTGAACCCGCGCATGGGCGCAACGGTTCACACCGCCGGCGATGCTTGCACGGGTCCGCGCCGACCCCCACGCTGGAGGCCATGCCGGAACTCCCCGAGGTCGAAACCACCCGCCGCGGGCTGGCCCCGCACCTCGTGGGCCAACGGGTGACCGGGGTGGTGCTGCGGCGTCCGGACCTGCGCTGGCCGATCCCCGGTGACGTGGCCGCGCGGCTGCCGGGCGCGCGCATCGAGGCCGTGCGCCGGCGTGCCAAGTACCTGCTGCTGGACACTGCCGCCGGCAGCGCGCTGCTGCACCTGGGCATGTCGGGCAGCCTGCGCGTGCTGCCGCCGTCGACGCCGGTCGGCGTCCATGACCATGTCGACCTGGCGCTGGGGTCCGGGCAGGTGCTGCGCTTCAACGACCCGCGGCGCTTCGGCTGCCTGCTGTGGCAGGCCCCCGGACAGGTTCACCCGCTGCTGCGCGGCCTGGGACCCGAACCGCTGCCGCCCGATGGCGACGAACATGGGCACGCCGGAGCCGCGACGCCAGTTGGTGGATCTCCGCCCGGGGTCGCGATCGACACGCCCGGCGATGCGTTGTTCAGCGGCGACTACCTCTATGCCCGCAGCCGCGGGCGGCGCGCGCCGGTCAAGGTGTTCCTGATGGACCAGCGCATCGTGGTGGGCATAGGCAACATCTATGTCGCCGAGGCACTGTTCTCCGCGGGCGTGGCGCCACTGCGCGCGGCGGGGCGCGTGTCGCGCGAGCGCTACGGCCGCATCGCCAGCGAGGTGCAGCGGATCCTGCGCCATGCGATCGCCCGCGGTGGCACCACGCTGCGGGATTTCCTGAGCCCGGACGGCGCGCCGGGCTATTTCGAGCAGGAGCTGTCCGCGTACGGTCGCGGCGGCCAGCCGTGCCCCCGCTGCGCGCGCCCGCTAAGCCACGCCGTCGTTGCGCAGCGCGCGACCGTGTGGTGCGGACACTGCCAGCGCTGAGCGCGCTGCGCGGGGCGGCGCACCGGGGACGCCGTCGTTCAGGTGTATCATCGCGACGCGCCTCCGGGGACTGGATTGGCCGACATGGAAGACACCGCCGACATCACGCTCTGGCTCGACGCCGCCCGCGGCGGCGACCGCTCGGCGCTGGACCGCGTGCTGGCCACGCTGTACCAGGAGCTGCACTCGATGGCCCGGCGCCAGCTCGCCGGCCAGCACGGTCAGACACTCGACGCCACCGCCCTCGTGCACGAGGCCTACCTCAAGCTCATCGGCCGCCGCGAGGCACAGTTCGACGACCGCGGGCACTTCTTCGCCTACGCCGCGGCGGCGATGCGCAGCGTGGTGGTCGACTACGCGCGCCAGCGCATGGCGCAGAAGCGCGGCGGCGACCTGCATCGCGTCACCGACCTGCCCGAAGACATCGAAGGCGGGCTGAGCCTCGACGACGACATGCTGGCGCTCGACATTGCGCTGACGCGCCTGGCTGCGGTCGACGAGCGGCTGGCGCGGATCGTCGAGCTGCGCTACTTCGCGGGCCTGTCCGAGGTCGAGATCGCGGAGCTGATGGACCGCTCCGAGCGCAGCATCCGCCGCGACTGGCAGAAGGCCAAGCTCTTCCTGCTGGCGTCGCTGAAGGATCACTAGGGCCGGGTCGGCCCGGGCACGCCCCATGGACGCCGATCGCTGGCAGCGCCTGTCGCCCCTGCTCGATGCGCTGCTGGAGCTCACCGCTGGCGACCGCCGCCGCAGCCTGGATTCGCTGCGCGCGGACGACCCCCGGCTGGCGGAGGACCTCGAGGGCCTGCTGGCGCTGGAGGAGGGGCAGGAGGACTTCCTCGCCGAACCACTGGTCGCGCAGCTGCCGCGCGCGCGCGAGGGCGCGATGGTGGGGCCGTACCGGCTGGAGCGGCTGCTGGGCGAAGGCGGGATGGGGCAGGTGTGGCTGGCCAGCCGCGCGGACGGCCTTTACCAGAAGCGGGTGGCGCTGAAGCTGCTGCGACCCGGCATCGCCGATCCCAACCTGCGGCTGCGCTTCACCCGCGAGCGGCAGATCCTCGCGCGACTGGAGCACGCGCACATCGCGCGACTGCTCGACGCCGGCATCAGCGGCGAGACCCAGCCGTACCTGGCGCTGGAATACGTCGAGGGCGAACCCATCACCGACTGGTGCCGCGCGCGCGAGCTCCAGGTCGCGCAGCGCATCCGGCTGTTCCTGCAGGTGTGCGAGGCGGTCAGCCACGCGCATGCCAACCTCATCGTCCACCGCGACCTCAAGCCATCCAACATCCTGGTGACGCCGCTGGACGAGGCGCGGCTGCTGGACTTCGGCATCGCCAAGCTGCTCGACACCGCCGAGCACGGGCTCGACAACACCCGCACCGGTCTGCGTGCGTTCACCCTGCACTACGCGGCGCCGGAGCAGATCCGCGGCGAGCCGGTCACCACGATGACCGATGTCTACTCGTTGGGGGTGGTGCTCTACGAACTGCTGGTCGACGCCAAGCCCTACCGCCTCAAGCGCCAGAGCGACGCGGAGTGGGAAGAGGCGATCCTTTCGGTCGACCCGATGCGGCCGTCTGTGGCACTGCACAGGCTCGCCGACGACGCCGGCCGCGACGGCACGGCGCTGCGCCGCCGGGCGCGCGAGGTCGCCGGCGACCTCGACAACATCGTGCTCAAGGCGCTGGGCAAACGTCCCGAGCAGCGCTATCCGTCGGTCGAGGCGCTGGCGCTCGACTTGCGCCGCTACCTCGACGGCAAGCCCGTGCAGGCCCGTGGGCAGAGCGTCGCCTACCGCACCCGCAAGTACGTCCGCCGCCACCGCTGGTCGCTGCTCACCGCGGGCCTGGTGGCCAGCGTGCTGGTCGTGGCGCTGGGCCTGGTGGCGTGGCAGGCGCAGCAGGCGGTGCATGAGGCCGCACGTGCGCAAGCGATGCAGCGCTTCGTCGTGGGGCTGTTCGAGAACGCCGGCAGTACCCCGAGCGACGTGCCGCTGGACGTGCGTCGGCTGCTTGACACCGGCGTCGAGCGCGTCGACCTGGAGCTGTCGCAGCAGCCGGTAGCCCGCGCCGAGCTGCTCGGCGTGATCGCGCGGCTGCGCGCGGGACTCGGCGATTACGAGCAGGCGCTGGCGCTGCAGCATCACCAGGCCGCGATCATCATGACGCTGGGCGACGATGCCCCGGCAAGCCTGCGCCTGGAGGCCGCCACAGGCCTCGGCCGCACGCGGCGCGCGTTGGGCCAGAACGCCCCCTGCGTCGACGGCCTGCGGCCGTTGGGCAGGCTCGCCCAGCGCGAGGAGCGACGCCTGCCGCTGCAGGCGGCCGACTTCCACAGCCAGCTGGGGCAATGCCAGCGCGGCCTGGGCCGGCGCGACCTCGCGCGCGCTGCGTTCCAGCGCTCACTGGGCATCCGCCGGGACCTCGCGGAGAGCGGCTCGGGGATCGTGGAGAACCTGTCCGACCTGGCCATGCTGCACGCCGACGCTGGCGATGGCCGCCGCGCCCTGCGCGAGCAGCGCGCGGCACTGTCGCTGCTGCGCGACACCCTGGGGCCCCGGCATCCACTAGCGGTCGACATGCTGCGGACGCTGTGCGCGCAGGAGCGCGATCAGGGAGAGCTGCGTAGCGCGGAGCGCGACTGCCGCGCCGCGCTGGCGCTGTCGCGGGACGTCCACGGCGACGACCACCGCGCTACCGTCGATGCGCGCCGCCAGCTGGCCGCGCTGCTGGTCGACCGCGGCGAACTGGCGCGGGCCGAAGCGGAATTCCGCGACACCCACGGCTGGCTGGTGGCCCGGCTGGGTGCGTCGCATGCCGATGTCGCGCGCAATCTCAACAGCCTGTCGATCGTCGCCTGGGAGCGCGGCCGCATCGACGATGCCCTGCGCGACAGCGACGCCGCCATCGCCATCTGGCGACGCGGTACGCAGCCCTCGCTGCTCGCCGGCGGCCTGTTCAACCGGGCAATGATCCTGCACGCCGAGGGCCAGCACGCGGCTGCGCGCCCGCTTGTGGCAGAGGCGATCCAGCTGCGCGCTGCCCAGTTCGGCGCCAACCACGGCAGCGTTGGCGGAGCCTGGCGGCTGCTGGGGGAAATCGATGCAGCGCTGGGCCGCCATGCCGCCGCTGGCGCCGCGCTGCGCCGTGCAGCCGCCCTCACCGAGGCGCACTACGGGCACGGTCATCCGCAGGCCCGCCACGCGGCGCTGTCGCTTGCGCGCCACGACGCCGCGCACGGCGACCGCGACGGCGCGGCGCGACTGGCGGCGATCGCGGCGCTGCCGGGCGACGACCATGAGCAGCGCAAGCTCGCATGGCGCGCGCGCGGTTACCTCGCTGCAACGCACTGCGCGGGCGACCTGCCCACCGCGCTGGAAGAGCTGGCGACGCTGCAAGACGAACTCGCCGCGCGGCTGCCCGAAGGCGGGGAACTCCTGCGCGAGGTCGACGCCACGCGCCGGGAATGCAGCCGGCCAGCAGGCCTCGCGGCCGCGACGCGCTGATCATTCCAGCGTCAGCGATTCCTGCTGTGGCGCCGCGCGCGCTTCGCCGCGCGTGATCTTCTTGAACTCCTCGCGGCTGACGGACACGTAGCGCTCGTTGCCACCGATCTCGACCTGCGGGCCGTCGTGCAGCGCGGCGCCCTGCGCGTCGACACGCACGGTCATTGTCGCCTTCTTGCCGGTATGGCAGATGGTCTTGATCTCGGTCAGCTCATCGGCCCACGCCAGCAGCGCGCGGCTGCCCTCGAACAGCTCGCCGCGGAAATCCGTGCGCAGGCCGTAGCAGAGCACCGGCACGCGCAGCGCGTCGACCACGTCCGACAGCTGCCACGCCTGCTCCGCCGACAGGAACTGCGCCTCGTCGACCAGCAGGCAGTCGAGCGTGCCGTGCGCGGCGATGTCGCGCGCCGCCCACGCGAGCAGGTCGTCGTGGCGGTCGAAGGGATGCGCGCTGGCGGCCAGCCCGATCCGCGACGCCACCGTGCCGCTGCCGGCGCGGTGGTCCAGCCGTGGCGTCAGGATCTCCGCGCGCATCCCGCGCTCGCGGTAGTTGTGCGCCGACTGCAGCAGCGTCGTGGTCTTGCCGGCGTTCATCGCCGAGAAATAGAAGTAGAGCTTGGCCATGGCCGGAGTGTAGGCAAGACGCGGCGACCGGTCGCCGCCCCGCTACAATCGCCCGCCGGACCCGCGACGCCATGCACGGACTCAACCCCCAACAGACCGCGGCGGTGCTCGCCTGCGACCGCCCGATGCTGGTGCTGGCCGGTGCCGGCAGCGGCAAGACTCGGGTGATCATTGAGAAGATCGCGCATCTGGTCGCCTCCGGGCGCTACCCGGCGAAACGCATCGCCGCGATCACCTTCACCAACAAGTCAGCCAGGGAGATGCGCGAGCGCGTCGCGCGGCGCATCCGCGGCGACGGCGCGGAGGGGCTCACGGTATCGACCTTCCACGCGCTGGGGCTGAAGCTGCTGCAGGTGGAGCACACGCGCGCCGGGCTGCGCCGCGGCTTCTCGATCTTCGATGCGGACGACAGCGCGTCGCAGTTCCGCGACCTGATGCACGGCTCGAAGACCGATGCAATCCAGGCCACCCAGGGCCTGGTGTCGCGGGCGAAGAACGCAGGGCTGTCGCCGGAGCAGGCGCGCGACGCCGCGCAGACCACGCGCGAGCACGAGGCGGCGGCGGTCTACGCGAAATACCAGGCGCGGCTGTCGGCGTTCAACGCGGTCGACTTCGACGACCTGATCCGGCTGCCTGTCGAGCTGCTGGAACGCGACGCCGAGTGCGTCGCGGGCTGGCGCGAGCGCATCGGCTACCTGCTGGTCGACGAATGCCAGGACACCAACGACGCCCAGTACCGCCTGATGAAGGCGCTGGCGGGGCCGCAGGGGCATTTCACCTGCGTTGGCGACGACGACCAGAGCATCTATGCCTGGCGCGGCGCCAACCCGGAGAACCTGTCGCAGCTGGCCCAGGATTACCCGGCGCTGGAGGTGGTCAAGCTGGAGCAGAACTACCGCTGCAGCAACCGCGTGCTGCGCGCGGCCAACGCGCTGATCGCGCACAACCCGCACGCGCATCCCAAGACGCTGTGGAGCGCGCAGTCCGACGGCGAACGTATTCGCATCTGGGAGTGCCGCGACGGCGCCCACGAGGCCGAGCGCGTCGGCGGCGAGATCCACTTCCTGCACAGTGCGCGCTCTGCTGTATGGGGCGAGTTCTGCGTGCTGTTCCGCGGCAACCACCAGTCGCGCGCGCTGGAGAAGGCGCTGCAGCTGCTGCGCATCCCCTACCACCTGTCCGGCGGCACCGCGTTCCTGGAGCGCGCCGAGGTCAAGGACGCGCTGGCCTGGCTGCGGCTGCTGGCCAACCCGGAGGACGACGCGGCGTTCCTGCGCGCGGTGCAGTCGCCGAAGCGCGAGGTCGGCGCGACCACGCTGGCGCGGCTGTCCGAGCTCGCCGCGCAGGCGGGACTGCCGATGTCGCGCGCCGCCGAATCGGTGGGGCTGCTGAAGCAGCTGCCGGCGCGTGCGGCCAACGCGCTGTCGCACTTCACCGACATCGTGCGCGGCCTGCGGGCGGACGCGACCCGGGTGCCCCCCGCGGAGCTGGTGCGCCAGCTGACGGAGCGCTCGGGCCTGCTGGCGTCGCTGCGTACGCAGTGCAAGACCGAGGCGCTGTTCAAGATCCACCGCGGCAACCTCGACGAGCTCGCGGACTGGTTCGACCACGCCAACGCCGGCAGCGGTCGCGCCAGCAGCCCGGCCGAGCTGGCCGCCTCGCTGGCGCTGCTGACCCATGCCGACCGCAGCGACGCCGGCAACCAGGTGCGGCTGATGAGCCTGCATGCGGCCAAGGGGCTTGAGTTCCGCTACGTGTTCATCGTCGGCTGCGAGGACGGCACGCTGCCGCACGAGGCAAGCATCGACGAGGGCCGGCTGGACGAGGAGCGCCGCCTGCTCTATGTCGGCATCACCCGCGCCAAGGAGCAGCTGTGGCTGTCGCATTCGAAGGAGGCGCAGCGCTGGGGCAGCAAGCTGCGGCTGGCGCCGAGCCGGTTCCTGGATGAGCTGCCGGCGGCCGAACTGCAGCGCGACGGCGCCGACCCGGAGGCCGATGCGGCGCGCAAGCAGGAGCGCGCGGCGGTCGGCTTCGCCGCGATCCGGGCGATGCTGGACGGCTGACGCGGGTGCACGACGGCTGACGCAGCTCCGGGCGGCCACAGCGCATTCCCGGGTCCGGCGCGGTGGTTGCCACGGTCGCCGGCGACGCGGCGGGCGCGCCCAATACACCGAGCGAGTGGGCCACGTGGCCCAGAGCGCGCCACGCGCGTTCGCTACACTCGCCGGCCTCTCACAACGACAGGGCCGCCCATGCGCGCGACACCCCTTTTCGCCAGCCTGCTGCTGGCGTCGCTTTCCGGCTGCCAGTCACTCCCGGTGGCGGATCCGGATGCCGGCGCCGCGTCCGCGCCCGTCGCTGGAAGCCCCGTCGAAGGCGCCGCCGCCCACGACAACCTCAACGCGGTGCTGTGGATGCAGCGCTCGGCCGAGTACCGCGCCGCGGCCCGCACCGTGTTCCAGGCCGCGACCGCAGGGCTCGACGCCGCGCTGGACGACCCCACCTGGGATGCGCTGGTGCCTGCAGAACGCGCGCGCGCCGCGCCGCTCGCCGGGCTGCCGCCGGCGATCATTGTCGACATCGACGAGACCGTGCTCGACAACTCGCCCTACCAGGCGCGCATGGTCGTCGACGGCAACGAGTTCGACGACACGAGCTGGGAGGCCTGGGTCGAGGAGCGGCGCGCGCCGGCGGTGCCGGGCGCGGTCGCGTTCGCGCAGGCCGCAGCCGCGCGTGGCGTGCAGATCGTCTACCTGTCCAACCGCACCGCCGCATCCGGCGAGGCCACCCTGGCCAATCTGCGCCAGGTGGGATTGCCGCTGTCGCCGACGCCGGTCTTTCTTGGCACCGGCACCGTGGTGCCCGGATGCACCCAGTCCAGCAGCAGCGACAAGACCTGCCGCCGGTTGCTGGCAGGCCGCAGCTACCGCGTGCTGATGCAGTTCGGCGACCAGGTAGGCGACTTCACCGCCCCTGCGGCGAACACTCCCGCGGCGCGCGAGGCGATGGTGGACGGCCACGGCGGCTGGTTCGGCGAGCGCTGGTGGATGCTGCCCAACCCGACGTACGGCGGCTGGGAGCCGGCGGTGTTCGACAACGCGTGGGATCGCACGCGCGGGCAGCGCCGCGAGGCGAAGCGGGATGCACTGTTGCTATCGCGTTGATTTTCAGACACTTGCGTGCTGACAGTTGAGGCACTGCATTAAACTCCGCGCCGCGCTAGGGATGCTCTGAACAACTCCCTCTTTGCGTGACAATAGCGCGACCGGTTTGGAGACGACAGATGCAGCTGA
>LXQJ01000032.1:0-30509 GCA_001683895.1 Luteimonas sp. ANT-B3E
GACATACAAGCCAATTCGGCCACGGCCGGCCCCGATTTGTAGTCTCGACAACCACAAATTAACCGGGTCGACCGTGCGCCACTCCCTCACTTGGGAGAAGAACCAAAAAAAAACGCCCGGTTTCCCGGGCGCTTTCGACGTGATGGTGGGCCGTCAAGGATTCGAACCTTGGACCTATTGATTAAGAGTCAACTGCTCTACCAACTGAGCTAACGGCCCCACATGGACAGGATAACGCAGACGCCGCCCTGCGGACAATCCGGGGCTCCAGGGCCGCGATGACAGTGCGCGACGCCTGGTCGGAACTTGGGGTGGAAGACGGGATTTGAACCCGCGACCCCCGGAATCACAATCCGGTGCTCTAACCAACTGAGCTACATCCACCATAAAGACACACTGGCGACCGCGCCGCCTGCCCCGCCGGCGCTGGCGCGCCCGACAGGAGTCGAACCTGTAACCGCCGGCTTAGAAGGCCGGTGCTCTATCCGGTTGAGCTACGGGCGCCAGGGCGCATCATAGCCCGCCGCTGCGGCCGGTCTGGTCGGGGTAGAGGGATTCGAACCCCCGACATCCTGCTCCCAAAGCAGGCGCGCTACCAGACTGCGCTATACCCCGCCGAGTCGAAACCGCCCCCGCTCGCAGCGTACGGGCGGGCGCGCATTGTCCAGCCGACCCCCGCAGGTGTCAACGCGCGGCCGCCGGGACCGGGCTGACCGGTGTATGCTCGGGGCATCTTCGGCAGCATCACAGGGCACGACATGCGCAGCGGCAATCCGGCACTCAAGGACTCCACCTTCCTCGACCTCGGCAGCGGCACCGTCGTCTCTCGCGATGGCGGCGCCATGACCCTGAACGGCACCGTCAACAAGACCGGTTTCCTGCTTGTGCTGACAGTGCTGACCGCGGCATTCGCCTGGTCGCAGGTCGAATTCGGCGCCGACGGCCGGCCGCAGCCGGGCTTCGCCCTCTACATGTGGGGCGGCCTGATCGGCGGCTTCATCCTGGCAATGGTCACGGTTTTCAAGAAGACCTGGGCGCCGGTGACCGCGCCGCTGTATGCGCTGGTGGAGGGCTTTTTCCTCGGCGCGATCTCGGCCCTCTACAACCACATGTATGAAGGCATCGTGCTGCAGGCGGTGATGCTGACCTTCGGCACGCTGTTCGCACTGCTGTTCGCCTACCGCACCGGGCTGATCAAGGCCACCGAGAACTTCAAGCTCGGTGTGGTTGCGGCGACCGGCGGTATTGCGCTGGTCTACATCGCGACGATCGTACTGCGCATGTTCAACATCAATATCCCGCTGATCCACGAATCGGGGCTGGTCGGCATCGGCTTCAGCCTTTTCGTGATCGTGATCGCCGCGCTGAACCTGGTACTGGATTTCGACTTCATCGAAACCGGCGTCGAGCAGGGCGCACCGAAGTACATGGAGTGGTACGGCGCTTTTGGTCTGATGGTGACGCTGGTGTGGCTGTACATCGAGTTCCTGCGCCTGCTGTCAAAGCTGCAGTCGCGCTAGGCAGCGGCACCAGCGGGATGGAACGGGGCGCCTTGGCGCCCTTTTTCATGCGTTCCGCGACGGCGCCGTGGCGGGCGTCGGCGCGGTTGCAGGCGGCACCGGTGTGCGGCGTGGCCACGCGATGAACGCGATCCCCACCACCGCGAGGAACCAGCAGTAATACACCCGGCCGGCAAGGGCCAGCGGCGATACCGTGGCGAGCGATGCGGCCAGCAGGATCTGCGCGCCGTACGGGATTACTCCCTGCGCGACGCACGCGAACACGTCGAGCAGGCTCGCGGCGCGGCGCGGCGGGATGCCATGGCGCAGTGCAATGTCGCGGGCGACGCTGCCAGCCACCAGGATCGCCACCGTGTTGTTGGCGGTGAAGACGTCGGTCGTCGCCGACAGCGCCGCGATGCTTGCCTCGCCGCTGCGCCGTCCGCGGCCACCCCGCGCCAGCCGCGCGATCGTCTGCACCATCCATGCCAGGCCGCCCGAGGCCTTGGTCAGGGCAGCAAGCCCGCCGATCAGCAGCGATAGCAGGAGCACCTCCACCATGCCCTCGTAGCCGCCATAGATGTCGCCTGCCACCTCGACCCAGCCGTATCCAGGCGCCAGCGCAAGCCCGAACGCCGCCGACACCACGATGCCCAGCGCGAGCACGACGACCACGTTGAGCCCGGTCAGCGCCAGGAACAGGACCACGAGGTAAGGCACGATGAGCCACGGCGACGCTGCGTCAGGGGCGGTCACGGGCGACGCCACGCCGACGAACGCGAGCAGCGCAAGCGTCGCCACCGCCGCGGGTAGCGCGATCCACAGGTTCTCGCGAAACTTGTCCCGCATCTCCGCTCCCTGCGTCCGGGTTGCCGCGATCGTGGTGTCCGAGATGACCGAGAGGTTGTCGCCAAACATGGCCCCGCCGATCACCGCACCGATCACCAGCGCGCGGTCCAGGCCCGAGGCATCGGCGACGCCGACGGCGATCGGCGCCACCGCCGCAATCGTCCCCATCGAAGTGCCGACCGCCACCGCGACGAAGCCGGCCACCAGGAACAGCCCCGGCAGGATCAGCGCTGGCGGCAGCGCCCCCAAGCCCAGCGCCACCACCGCGTCCACGGCGCCGATGGCGCGCGACACGGCCGCGAACGCGCCCGCGAGCAGGAACACCAGGCACATCAGCACAATGTCGCGATGGCCCATGCCCGCAAGCAGCGTGTCGAGGGCATCGATACTGCGTCGGGACGCGATCCACGCCGCGAGCGCCAGCGCCGGCAGGATCGCGACCGGCGCGCGCAGCTGGTAGAACGCCATCGCTTCGCCCTGCACCGTGAAATACAGCCCGGCACCGAAGAACATCGCCAGGAACGCCAGCAGCGGCAGCAGCGCGAGCGCGCTGGGACGTGGAGTCATTGCGGGCACCGGGATCAGGGCGCGCGAGTGTGCGCCGCGGTGCGCGCCCGCGTCGAGCCGGTGCGTGGAACACCCGTCGACCGGGCACGCAACGTTCCGCCGGTCGACCGTCCGGGTCCATCCGGGCTTAGGGGAGGCGTCGGCCGCCCCTCAGTGCCGCTCAGCCGATGCGGCTGGCGATCACCTTGGCGAAGCCCATCGTGGTCCCGGCGCCGCCAAGGTCCGGCGTCAGCGAATCCTTCGCTTCAAGCGTCGCGACGATCGCCGCCCGCAGCGCGGCCCCTCGCTCGGGGAGGCCGATGTGGTCCAGCATCTGCACCGCGCCCAGCAGCAGCGCGCACGGGTTGGCGATGCCCTTGCCGGCGATGTCCGGCGCCGAACCGTGCACGGCCTCGAAAATGGCGACATCGGTACCGATGTTGGCCCCGGGGGCCAGTCCCAGGCCGCCAACCAGCCCCGCGCAGAGGTCTGAGATGATGTCTCCGAACAGGTTGGTGGTCACGATGATGTCGAACTGTTCCGGGCGCATCACCAGCTGCATGCAGCAGTTGTCGACGATCATCTCGTTACATTCGATCTCGGGGTACAGCGCTGCCACCTCGCGCGCGACCTTCAGGAACAGCCCCGAGGTCGACTTCAGAATGTTGGCCTTGTGCACCACAGTGACCTTGCGGCGCCCGGTCCTGCGTGCAAGGTCGAAGGCGTAGCGGACGATGCGCTCCGAGCCGTGGCGGGTGATCTTCTGCACCAGGGTGGCGGTGGCGCCGTCCTCGGTGACCATCTGGCCCTCACCGATGTAGGCGCCCTCGGTGTTCTCGCGCACGGTGATCAGGTCGACGCCGTCATCGAACCGCGACTTGGTGTTGGGGAACGACTTCGCCGGGCGGACATTGGCGTAGAGGTCGAAGCGCTTGCGCAGCTCGACGTTGATCGACGAGAAACCCTCGCCCACTGGCGTCGTGAGCGGGCTCTTGAATGCGATGGCGTTGCGGCGGATCGAGTCCATCGTCGCCTGGGGCAGCAGCTCTCCGTGCTTCTCGAGCGCCACCAGGCCGGCGTCGGCTTCCTCGTACTTCAGGCCGAGCTGCATGGTGTCGAGCACGTACAGCGCGGCGTCCATGATTTCCGGACCGATGCCATCGCCGCGGATGACGGTGATCGTCTGGGACATGTTTGAGGCTCCTGCGCTGGGGGGGGGCGGCGCCTGGAGCGCGCACCCTGGATGGGCGGTTGTCAGCCGCCCATTATGCGGCATGGCGCCGCGCCTGCCCTCCGCGCGCGGCGCTGTGCGCGTGTCCCGCACGCCCCCCGCCGGGAACGGCCCCGCGCACAAGCGTCAGACGTGGGGGTGTCCGTCGGGCGCCGCCGCCGCGCCCCGCTCCAGCGCGTCCAGGAAATCCACCGCGCGGCGGAGGTGCGGGATCACGATGCTGCCGCCGACCACGAGCGCGACGGAGAACGTCTCGAAGAGCTCTTCGCGGCTGGCGCCCGCGGCGTGGCACTGTCCGACGTGGTAGCTGATGCAGTCGTCGCAGCGCAGCACCATCGATGCCACCAGGCCCAACAGTTCCTTCGTCTTCCGGTCCAGCGCGCCGGGCTGGTAGGTCTGCGTGTCCAGCGCAAAGAACCGGCGCACCACCTGGTTGGGCTCGGCCAGGATGCGATCGTTCATGCGCTTGCGGAACGCGTCGAACTCGCCGATGCGGTCCTCGCCGGTATCGCTGCTCACTCCCGCGGCCCCCCGTCGTGAGCGAGCAGCGGCTCGAAACCGCCGGACCGGTGCAGCGCCATCAGGTCGTCGTAGCCGCCGACGTGGACGTCGCCGACGAAGATCTGCGGGACCGACGTACGCCGGGCAAGCGCCACCATCTTCTCGCGCTCCGCCGGATCGGTGTCGATGCGCACCTCTTTCCAGGCAAGGTTGCGGCTCTTGAAGAAGTTTTTCGCGGCGACGCAGTAGCCGCAGACGGCGCTCGTGTACAGGGTGATCTGGGGGGTGGCGGGGTCGCTCAAGGCAATGCTCCGGAAACTTTGGCAGGGGTCGAGGGTCGAAACGCGGACAATCAAGCCCCCGGGGACCCCTGACGGGCGCGCATAGGGTCGCGCAGGCCGGGTTAACCTCGGATTCACGCCCTGCGGCCTGCAGGTGGTCATCCTGCCGTACGGGGTGCCAAACCCCGCTTCCACTCGACGGTAGCCCATGCGCATCCTGTTTGCCGCCATTGCCCTCACCCTTGCCGCGGCGGCGATAGCGGTGCCGTCGACTGCGCAGGACAGCCGCCTGCCCGATATCGGGTCGTCCGCCGGCACGGTGCTCGGCCCGGCGCAGCAGCAGCAGTACGGCCAGATGCTGCTGGCCCAGCTGAGGCAGTACGACTACATCCTCGACGACCCGCTGGTCGACGGTTGGCTGCGTTCCCTGGGCACCCGGCTCGGTGCGTCCAGCGACCAGCCTGCGCAGCCGTACACGTTCTTCATGATGCGCGACCGGTCGGTCAACGCCTTTGCGACGCTGGGTGGCTACATCGGCACCAATGCCGGGCTGGTGCTGACCGCAGGCAGCGAGGACGAGGTTGCCGCCGTGCTCGCGCACGAGATCGCGCACGTGACCCAGTCGCACGTGCTGCGCGGGGTCGAACGCGCGCAGAAGGACAGCGTGCCGATCATGCTGGCAATGCTGGGCGCGATCGCGGTGGCTTCGCAGTCCAGCAGCGATTCCTCGCAGAACGCGGCGATGGCGGCGATGGCCGGCGCACAGGGTCTCGCGGTGCAGCGCCAGATCGACTACACACGATCCAACGAGTCGGAGGCCGATCGACTGGGCATCCGCACGCTCGCGCGCAGCGGCTTCGACCCCGAGGCGATGGCCGGCATGTTCGAGCGCATGCAGGCGCTGTCACGCACCAACCAGGGCGGCGAGCGCGAACGCCTGCCCGATTACCTCAAGACCCACCCGGTGACCACCACCCGCATCAGCGAGGCGAAGGAACGGGCCGAGCAGCTCAATCGAGACGCCTTGCGCCTGGTGACCTCCTCGCCGACCGGGGAGCGCGCCGAGCGCCGCCCGAACTCGCTGCCCGGGCGCGACCGGAGCCGCGACAACCCACTCCTGCCGGGCTCCCTGCTGCTGTCGATCGACGGCACTCGCACCGGCGCATCAGCGCAGTTCGGATGGGCGCGGGAACGCCTGCGCGTGCTCAGCGCCAATACCCCGCAGCAGGCGATCGTCGAGTACGAGCGTCTGCAGCGTGCGGCGCCTCTGGATGATGTCCAGGCCTACGGCCTGGCCGTCGCGCGGCTGCGCGCAGGCCAGGGCGCCGCCGCTGCGTCCGCGCTGGAAGGGCTGGTCGACCGCCACCCCGGCGATGCGTGGCCGGCGCTGGCGCTGGCGGAGGCCGACGCGCGCGCCGGTCGCCACGCGCAGGCCGGCCGTCGTTTCGACGCGCTGGTCGAGCGGATGCCCACCAACCGCGCCGTCGTATTGACCTATGCCGACGTCCTGGCGGAGCGCAACACCCTCGCCGCTGGCCAGCGTGCCCAGGCGATCCTGCGCCCGCTGCTCGCGACGTCGGGCGAAGACCCCGTGTTCCAGCGCACCTTTGCCCGCATCAGCGAGATCGCCGGCGACCCGGTGCGCGCTGGCGAGGCCCATGCCGAGGCCACGCTGCTCAACGGGCGCGCCGAACAGGCCCTGGTGCAGCTCAATACGCTGCGCAAGCGCGAAGACCTCGACTACTACGCCCGCGCCCGCATCGACGCCCGCATCGCGGCGATCACTCCGACGGTCCTTGAGCTCCGTCGGCAAGGCATCCGCGACGAGGATCTGCGCCGACGGTGACAATGTCACCGGAGTGTCACCAAACGGTCGTCTACTTGCGTGGCCCCCACCGCAATGCCGCGGTAGCCGCGTGCAGGACACTCCATGCAAAAGCGCATCCTGATCGTCGATGACGAGCCCGCCATCCGCGACATGGTGGCGTTCGCGCTGCGCAAGGGCGAATACGACCCGGCGCACGCCGGCGACGCCCGCGAAGCCCAGGCATCGATCGCCGATCGCGTCCCCGATCTGATCCTGCTGGACTGGATGCTGCCAGGCACCAGCGGCCTGGAGCTGGCTCGCCGCTGGCGCCGGGACGCGCTGACCCGCGAAGTCCCGATCATCATGCTGACCGCACGCGGAGAGGAGAACGACCGCGTCGGCGGTCTGGAAGCCGGGGTAGACGACTACGTGGTCAAGCCGTTCTCGGCACGTGAGTTGCTGGCGCGCATCCGCGCGGTCATGCGCCGCTCGCGCGACGACGACGAGGACGGCAGCGTCACTGTCGGCGGCCTGCGCATCGACGGCGCGGCGCACCGCCTCTTCGCCGGGACCGAACCGGTCGCGATCGGGCCCACCGAGTACCGGCTGCTGCATTTCTTCATGACCCATCCAGATCGCGTCTATTCGCGCTCGCAGCTGCTCGACCACGTCTGGGGCGGCAGCGTCTACGTCGAGGAACGTACGGTGGACGTCCACATCCGGCGGCTGCGCAAGACGCTGGAGCCGGTGCAGCTGGACGGCATGGTGCAGACCGTGCGCGGCTCCGGCTACCGGTTTTCCGCCTCCGACTGAGCCGCAGGCGCGACCCCGCGGCGTACCATCGCGCCCTGCCGCCTGCCCACCGTGCCCCTGCCGATGCCGTTCCACGCCCGATCTGCCTGGATCCGGACCCTGTCGCAGCTGGCGCTCGTGCTGCTCGGGGCGCTGGCGCTGGGCCTGCTCGTGGGTGCACCGTGGCCGACGGTGACCTGTGCCGCTCTTGGCATGGTGGCCTGGCACTACTGGCGCCTGCGCCGGGTGCTGCTGCGGTTGACTGCCCGCCAGCGGCTCCCGGTGGCCCGCGGCAACGGCGTCTGGAGCGAGCTCGACCGCCTGCTGCACCGCAGCCAGGACGATACCCGCACCCGCAAGCGCCGGCTGGTGGAGATGCTGCGCGCCTACCGGGCCGCCGCCGCGGCACTGCCCGACGCCGTGGTCGTCGTCGAGCGCAGCAGCCAGCGCGTGCAGTGGTTCAACGAGGCCGCAACCGGGCTGCTCGGCCTGCAGTATCCGGCCCACATCGGGGCTGCGCTGGGCGACCGGCTGCAGCCGCTGCCGATCGCACGCTGGCTGGCGGCGGGACGCGATGCGGAACCCCTTCTGGACGTGGCGTCGCCAGCCAATCCGGACCTGCGCCTGAGCCTGCGCCTGATCCCCTACTCCGACGAGCTGTGGCTCCTGGTCGCCCGTGACGTCAGCAAGCTGATGCGCCTGGAGCAGATGCGGCGCGATTTCGTCGCCAACGTCTCGCACGAACTGCGTACGCCGCTCACGGTCATCCACGGCTACCTCGACATGCTGGATCCGGGAGAACAACCGGCCTGGGCGCCGATGCTGGCGGAGATGCAGCGGCAGTCGCAGCGCATGACCCAGCTGGTCGAGGACCTGCTGACGCTGTCGCGGCTCGAGGCGCGGGACACGCTGGCCGAAGAGGCAGTGGCGATGCAGCCGATGCTGGCGACGCTGCGCCGGGAGGCCGAGGCCCTCAGCCAGCAGCGCCACGCGATCAGCGTGCACGACGAGGCCGACATCGACCTGCTGGGCTCGACCAAGGAGCTGCACAGCGCGTTCTCCAACCTCGTCGCCAACGCCGTGCGCTATACGCCCACCGGCGGCACCATCGCGGTACGCTTCGCACGCGGGGCCGACGGCGGTATCGTGCTGAGCGTGCGCGACAGCGGTTATGGCATCCCGGAGGCGCACCTGGCCCGCGTGACCGAGCGCTTCTACCGCGTGTCGACCAGCCGGTCGCGAGAGTCCGGCGGCACTGGCCTTGGCCTTGCGATCGCCAAGCACGTACTGCAGCTCCACCAGGCGCGGCTGGAGATCGCAAGCGAGATCGGCCGCGGCAGCACGTTCTCCTGCCACTTCGGGGCCGAGCGCCTGCTCCCCCGCCACGACACTGCCCCCGGAGCCCCGATTGTCCAGGAAGAAGCGCGATCAACCCGCTGAGCGACTGACCCCACGCCCCCACCGCGCCCGCCGCGAGGACCCACGGCGCGCGCCAGCCGGCAGCGAGCCGCTGCCCGACGACCCGCTGCGCGATCCGAAGCTTTACCTCAACCGCGAGCTGTCGCAGCTGGACTTCAACTTCCGCGTGCTGTCGCAGGCGCAGGACGACGGCGTGCCGTTGCTCGAGCGCCTGCGCTACCTGTGCATTTCGTGCACCAACCTGGACGAGTTCTTCGAGATCCGCGCCGCCACCGTGCGCCACGCGCAGGACTTCGACATGCCGCTGCCGGCAGACGGCACCACCCCGACAACGCTGCTGCGCCGCATCCACGAGCGCACCGCGGAGCTCGTGGCCACGCAGTACGCGTGCTGGAACGACATACTGCGCCCGGCACTGGCAGCCGCGGGCGTGCGCGTACTGGCGCGGGACAAATGGAACGCCCGGCAGCAGCGCTGGCTGCGCGCGTACTTCCGCGACGAGATCCTGCCGGTGCTGTCGCCGCTGGGGCTGGATCCCGCCCACCCGTTCCCGAAGATCCTCAACAAGTCACTGAACATCGTCGTGGTGCTGAAAGGCAAGGACGCATTCGGCCGCGCGGGGCACCTCGCCATTGTGCGTGCGCCACGCTCGCTGCCGCGGATCATCCAGCTGCCGGAGAAGATCTCGGGCGGCGAGAACGACTTCGTCTTCCTGTCGTCGGTGCTGTCGGTGTTCGTCGACGAGCTCTTCCCCGGGATGGAGGTCAAGGGCGCCTACCAGTTCCGCGTGACCCGCAATTCCGAACTCATCGTGGACGAAGACGAGGTCGAGAACCTGGCGCTGGCGCTGCGCGACGAGCTCATCGGCCGCGGCTACCTGCGCGCGATGCGGCTCGAGATCTCGGACCAGTGTCCCAAGCCGATCGTGCGCACGCTGCTGCAGAACTTCGACCTGCCGGAGAATGCCGTCTACCGCATCAACGGCCCCGTCAACCTCAACCGCGTGATCCAGATCTACGACACGGTGCAGCGGCCTGACCTCAAGTTCCTGCCGTTCCAGCCGCGCAAGCTGCGCGACACCGACGACATCTTCGAGCGCATTGCCGACGGCGACATCCTGCTGCACCACCCCTTCGACGCCTTCACCCCGGTGCTGGAGTTCATCAAGCAGGCGGCCGAAGACCCCAATGTCCTGGCGATCAAGCAGACGCTGTACCGCACCGGCAAGGACTCGCCGATCGTCGAGCACCTGGTGCAGGCGGCGCGCAACGGCAAGGACGTCACCGTGGTGGTCGAACTGCGCGCGCGGTTCGACGAGGAGGCGAACCTTGGCCTCGCCGACCGCCTGCAGGATGCGGGGGTGCAGGTCGTCTACGGCGTCGTCGGCTTCAAGACCCACGCCAAGATGCTGCTGGTGGTGCGACGCGAAGGCCGCAAGCTGCGCCGTTACGTGCACCTTGGCACCGGCAACTACCACTCCAGCACCGCGCGCGCCTATACCGACATCGGGCTGATGACCGCGGACCCGGAAATCGGTAGCGACGTCCACCAGATCTTCCAGCAGCTGTCGGGCCTGGCGCCCGAGATCGCGCTCCGGCAGCTGCTGCAGTCGCCATTTACGCTGCACGCCGGCGTGCTGGCGCGGATCGACCGCGAGGCGCGGCACGCGCTCGCCGGCCGCCCGGCGCGCATCGTCGCCAAGATGAACGCGCTCAACGAGCCGCAGGTGGTGCGCGCGCTGTACCGCGCGTCGCAGGCCGGCGTGCGCATCGACCTCATCGTCCGAGGCGCGTGCACATTGCGCCCCGGCCTGCCCGGGGTGTCGGAAAACATCCGCGTGACGTCGATCATCGGCCGCTTCCTTGAGCACAGCCGCGTGTACTGGTTCTGCAACGACGAAACGCCGGAGATCTTCTGCACCAGCGCCGACTGGCTCGAGCGCAACCTGCTGCGGCGGGTGGAGACCTGTTTCCCCATCCTCGACGCCGCGCTGGCGCTGCGCGTGCGCCACGAGACGCTGAACACCTACCTCGCCGACAACGTCAACGCCTGGGAACTGCAGTCCGACGGCAGCTACCGCAAGCGCGAGCCGGGCGACGGCGAGGAACCGCACTCCGCGCAGACGGCGCTGCTCGCGACCCTGTGCGGATGAACGTGGCGACGGCGGCGGACTCGACCCACGCGCCGCTGGCCGACGGCGACCTGCTGGCCGCGATCGACATCGGCTCCAACAGCTTCCACATGGTGGTCGCACGCTACACGCTGGGGCAGCTGCGCATCATCGACCGCCTGCGCGAGACCGTGCGCCTGGCCGAGGGGCTGGACGCGCGTGGCGCGCTAGACCCCATTGCGCGGCAACGTGCGCTCGCCTGCCTGTCGCGGTTCGGCCAGCGGATCCGCGACATCCCACCGCACCGGGTGCGCGCGATCGCCACCAACACCGTGCGCCGTCTTGCGGCGCCGCAGGCGTTTCTGATGATGGCCGAGACCGCGATCGGCCACGCCATCGAGGTGGTGTCCGGGCGCGAGGAAGCCCGTCTCGTGTACCTCGGCGTCGCGCACGCGCAGCCGCCAAGGGCAGGCCAGCAGCGGCTGGTCATCGACATCGGCGGCGGGTCCACCGAGTGCATCATCGGCCGCGGCTTCGAGACGCTTGAGCGCGAGAGCCTGCAGTTCGGCTGCGTCGCCAGCACGCGCCGCTTCTTCGGCAACGGCAAGCTGTCCCGCCGCCGCTGGCGCGACGCGTTGACCGAGGCGACGGCGGAGTTCCAGCAGTTCGCCGGCACCTACCGAGCGCTCGGCTGGCACGAGGTCCTGGGCGCATCGGGCACCATCAAGGCCATTGGCGAGGTCTGCGCCGCGATGAAGCTGACCAAGGGGGCGATCACCGCCGAGGCGCTGCCGCTGGTGCGCGACTGCATGCTCACCGCGTCGCACGTCGACGCGATCGACCTGCCCGGCCTGTCGCCCGAGCGGCGCGAGGTCATCGCCGGCGGGCTGCTGGCGCTGGAAGCGGTGTTCGACTCGCTGCGGCTGGAGCGCATGGTCGTCAGCAAGGCCGCGCTGCGCGAGGGCGTGCTGTACGACATGGTCGGCCGCGCCGGGGACGACGACCCGCGCGTGGAGTCCGTGGCGGCGATGATGCACCGGTACGGCGTCGACGCCGCACAGGCCACGCGCGTCGAGAAGACGGCGCTGGAGCTGTTCGACCAGGTCGCACGCGCGTGGCAGCTGGGGCCCGACGACAGGCTGATGTTGTCCTGGGCCTGTCGCCTGCACGAGATCGGGCTTGCGATCGCACACAGCCAGTACCAGGTCCATGGGGCCTACCTGGTCGAGCATTCCGATGTTTCAGGCTTCTCGCGCCAGGAACAGCAGTTCCTCGCCGCACTCGTGCGCACGCATCGACGCAAGGTCCCGAAAGCCGCCTTCGAGGCACTGCCGGACCGCCTGCTCGCCGCGGTGCGCGGTACCTCGGCGCTGCTGCGGGTCGCGGTGCTGCTGCATCGCGGGCATGAGGCGCAGGCGCTGCCGCGCGTCGTCGCTGTCGGCGTCGAAGACGGCCTAGGCCTGCTGCTGCCGCAGCGCTGGCTCGACGCCCGGCCGCTGCTGCAGGCCGATCTGGCCGGCGAACCGGACGACATGGCGGCGCTGGGGATCGCGCTCGACGTGCAGCGGGTCTGAAGGCGCCCTGCCGCATAGCAGAACGCCGGCTTGCGCCGGCGTCCTTCGATCGCGTGGACAATGGCAATCAGGTACCGATCTCTTCCTGGAAAAACACATAGCTGTCATTGATCGCGGTGCCCGGCGGCAGCGCGCAGGAGACGCTGAAGAGGCCGGACGGGAAGATGTCCGGCGCATCCGCGAAATCGCTGGCTTCCCAGAGGATCGGCGCTTGGGCGCCGGTCGCCGGCGCGGTCGCGGTCTTGACCACGAACTGGTTCGGCCCCTGCTGGTAGCCGCTCACCCCAGTGCAGCTGATCGACGTCGCAGCGCCGCTCGTGGTGTTGAACCACATTACAACCGCCACCGGATTCTCCGCAGAGGCGGAGAAATCGCCCTGCGAAGTGAACGCACAGGTCACGAAGGCGGTTTGCGTGCCTTCGTTCTGAACCGCCAGCGGGCGCTTGCGGATCGCGGCTTCGAACGCGGGGAGCGCGCCCTGGCAGATCCCGGCGGGGTTGGAAGCGAACTGCCTGTCAGCAGGCGCGGCCTGCGCCGTGCTCGCTCCGAACAGGCCGACGACGACTGCGAGCACCAGTGGATTGAAAATCTTCATCGAACATTCCTTTTATCAATAGAGATGATGGTTATCAATAGAGATGATGGGCGGCCGCGGAGGTGACCCTGTCAGGTACTCCCTCGACTCAGCGCCGGCAGTTCCCCTTCGACGCGACGCCGAGCATACTTTTGTTTAACGTTCAAGTAACGTGAGCACGGATTCGGCCCCCGCCTGCACGGAAGCAGCCGCTCATTCAGCTTTGCCCAGGCGACAGCAGTGTGCCCCGGCAGCAGCGCAGGGCAAGCGCGCCCAGCGCAGCCAGTCCACGGACCGGCATGCTGCAAAAAAAAAGGCCCGGAATGCGTCCGGGCCTTTCCGTCACGTGCGCGAGGGAAGCGCTTCAGTTTCCTACGTCGGTATCGCTGTTGACATACGCTTGCCTCAAACCACCACCTGGCGGGATGGCGCATGACGTACTGAACTGGCCCTGGCCGGGAAAGACAGCAGGCGCGCCGGCAAAGTCGGACGCGAACCAGCTGATTTCGGAGGTGATGGAGCCAGGCGGCACGACGAGGCTCTTGATGATGAACTGTGGTGTGTCAGTGAAACTGCTCTGCCCGCTGACACCCGTGCAGTTGATGGTGATATCCGCCTCGGAGTTGTTGAGGAAATACTGCCAGACACGGGTGGTGACACTCCCGGAAAATCTGCCCTCGCCAGACGGGTAGGAGCAGGTGATGAACGCGGTGGCTTGGCCTTCGTTCTGCACCGCAAGCGGGCGCTTTCTGATCAGGCCCTCGAACGCGGGCAGTGCCGCCTGGCAGTAGTTGGTGGGCAGGCTCACGCTCTGGCGAGGCTGAGTGACGGCATGGGCGGAACCGGCGATCAAGACGCCACCGATCGCAATACCAATGGCGGTCATGGGGTGCAAAAATTTCATTTCGATGCCTCCTGTGGCAACGTCGACCTGACACAGGTCATGCCAAGGAACGGCGTAAGCCGGTGGAACCGGCCAGTCTCCCGATAGCCCTGGACTCGCCGGGCGGGCTAGCGTGCCCGCGCCGAGTAGATGCGCACCTCGTGACGGCCATCCGGCAGCGGAACGAACACCATCTGCGTTTGCGACAGCACGTTCCCGCCAGCCGCGGTGATGTAGAACAGGCTCCAGTCCTGCGCGTCGCCGAGGCGGTCGAACGTGCCGACAATGCGGCAGCTGCTGCGCTTGCAGGCGATGTCGACATCGCTCGGGCGTAGCCCGGTACCGGCCATGGTCTCGCCGGAGATCGTCTGTACCAGCGTGTTCTCGGTCCGCGCCCCGCCGGCAGGATCGGCCGCATCGCGCGCGAACTGTGCCTCGAGGTCGCGCAGCTGGCGGGCCCGCTCGGCGGCCATCTGCTCGGGCGTCTGCTGTGCGCGCGACAGGTCATCCGTTCCAAGCCCCCCCGCCGCCATCGGGCCGCCGCCCCCCCCCGCTGTGCGGCGCGCAGCGCGCGGGTCTCCGGGCCTACCGCCCTCGATCGCATCGAGACGGGCCGCGAGCTCGGCCACGGCAGCCTCGGGCGCGGCGGTCCGGGACCGGGTCCAGACGATGTTGGCGACAAGCGCGGCCACCGCCAGCGCGGCGATGATCCACGGTAGATTTTTGCTTGCGGGCGACTTGCTTGCATCGGTCATGGCGTGATCCGTCGATGTGGGGTGCCGTGTACGGCACGAAAGCGCGAGTGTAAGCGCTGGAAACGACACACCAGGCCGCCGGCGGCCACCATACCCCGGTGGATGGTCGGGTATATTCGGGGTCCGTCCAGCAGGAGCATGCCCGTGGTCAGATCGATCCTCCTGCTTGTGGCAGGCGTTGCCACCCTGTTCATCGCCGCGTGCTCGAGTAGCCCGGTGCGCCGGATCTCGGAGCCCGCCGCAAGCGTGCAGCAGCTGACGGTCCAGGCCGATGGGACGTGGCAGGTGGTGCTGCGCCTGCAGAACTACAGCAGCATCCCGATGCGCTTCGAGCGCGTGGACCTGGGGATCGCACTGGATGGCGACGCCGCCGGCCGGATCGTCGCCGAGCCCGGGTTGGCGATCGGGCCTGGGTCGGCCGATGTCATCACCGTGACCATGGTGCCGACCCCGGCCGCGCGCATCCGGATTGCCGATGTGCTCGCGGGTGGGCGAAGCGTGCCCTACACGCTCGATGGCACCCTCCACGCCGCCCCCGAGGACCGTGGCGGCGTGCGCGCCTACCCATTCGCGCGCAGCTTCGCGCTGAGCCCCGTGCCCGGCCTGCCGGGCGCGTTGCGCTGACCCAGACTCCCTTCCCGTCCACCTGCAACGCGGCCACGCGCCGCCTTCCGATCCGAGAGCCATCGCCGCCATGAGCACCTATACCGCCCCGCTCGACGACATCCGCTTCGCCCTCTACGACGTGCTGGCCGCGGACGCCCTGTTCGCGCGCTTGGGCTACACCGATGCCACCCGCGACGTCCTCGACGCGGTGCTGGAGGAAGCCGCGAGGTTCTCGTCGTCGGTACTCGCCCCCCTCAACGCCATCGGCGACCAGGGCTGCGTCTTTGACAAGGCCTCCGCCAGCGTCACCACCCCGCCCGGCTTCAAGCAGGCGTTCGACCAGTTCGTCGAGGGCGGCTGGACCGGGCTGACCGCGGCACCCGAATTCGGCGGCCAGGGCTTGCCACACACGATGGGCGTGCCGCTCAACGAGATGGTGAACGCGGCGAACTTGGCGTGGGGCAACTTCCCCCTGCTGTCGCACAGCGCAATCGACGCGCTACGCCAACACGGCGAGGACTGGCAGCGCGAGGTCTTCATGCGTCCGCTGGTCGAAGGACGCTGGACCGGCACCATGTGCCTCACCGAGCCGCACTGCGGCACCGACCTCGGCCTGCTGCGCACACGCGCGGAACCCAATGACGACGGCAGCTTCGCCGTCAGCGGCACCAAGATCTTCATCACCGCCGGCGAGCACGACCTCAGCGACAACATCGTGCACCTGGTGCTGGCCAAGCTGCCCGATGCGCCGCCGGGGCCGAAGGGCATCTCGCTCTTCGTCACGCCGAAGTTCCGCGTCGGCCGCGACGGCGCTGTCGGCGGGCGCAACGCGCTGCGCTGCGGTTCGATCGAGCACAAGATGGGCATCAAGGGCTCGGCGACCTGCGTGATGCATTTCGATGGCGCCCGGGGCTACCTGGTCGGACAGTCGCACAAGGGCCTGCAGGCGATGTTCACCATGATGAACACCGCGCGCTTGGGCGTCGGTCTCCAGGGCCTCGGCCTGTCGGAGCGCGCCTACCAGAACGCGCTGCGCTACTCGCGCGAGCGGCTGCAGTCGCGGGCGCTGCCGGGCGCGAGGTTCCCCGACAAGCCGGCCGATCCGATCATCGTCCATCCCGACGTGCGGCGCATGCTGCTGACGGTCAAGTCGCTGGTCGAAGGCAGCCGCCTGCTGGGGTTGCACGCCGCGACGCTGATCGACATCGCGTCACACGCAGACGATGCCGGCGAACGCGAGCGCGCCGACGTGCTGGTGAGCTTCCTCACCCCGGTCGCGAAGGCATGCCAGACCGAATGGGGCGTGGAGTGCACGTACCACGCGCTGCAGTGCTATGGCGGCCATGGCTACATCGCCGAGCACGGCATGGAGCAGCTGTCGCGCGATGCCCGCATCACCACGCTGTACGAGGGCACCACCGGCATCCAGGCGCTCGACCTGATCGGTCGCAAGACCGCGGCCAGCCAGGGCGCGGGGCTGAAGCTGTTCTTGGCGGAGATCGACGGGTTCTGCTCCGCACACGACGGCAATGCAACGCTCGCGGAGTTCATCTCTCCGCTGCGCGCGAAGGCAACCGAGTGGGCGGGGCTGACCCAGCGCGTGCTGCAGCGTGCCGCTGGAGACGCCGACGAGCTCGGGGCCGCGAGCCATGACTACGTGTTCTATTCCGGCTACGTGGCTCTGGCCTACTGGTGGGCGCGCAGCGTGGCGGCGGCCGAGGCATCATCGCGGGGCGAGGCGTTCATCGACGCAAAGCGCGAGACGGCGCGCTTCTACTTTGCGCGTATCCTCCCGCGAACGCTGATGCACGCTGCGGGCATCGAGGCCGGGGCGGCGTCGCTGATGGCGCTGGACGCCGAGCGCTTCGGCGCCTGAGCAGAACCTCGCAGCGCGCGGGTGGGCGGCCCGCACGCGGGGTGACGCCAGTGCGGGGAATGGGTATAACCTGATCCCCCGATGCCATCCGAAAGAGCAGCGCTCCGACAGATCCGCACCGGCCCGTCGCCGGACGGCTTGCCGACGCTGGACGCATCCTGCGACGTCTCCACTCCCCGCCTCGATTGCGTACGCCTGCTGTCGCTCGACGCCTACGGCCGGGTGCTGGACTGGATGAGCTGGCAGGACGCGACTTCGCTGTACGTGCGCGGCGCCGTGGCCTGGACGCTCGGCGATCCCTGCCTGAGCATCCACGGCGGCACCTGCCGCGCGACGGGTACCCAGAGCGTGATCGAGCTGCACCCGATCGTCGCCGCGCGTGGGCATGCGCGCTCGGGCGCGATCGATCCGACGCCGGCCCTGACAAATGCGTCGCTGTTCGCACGCGACTCGCACCTGTGCCTGTACTGCGGGCGCGGCTTCCATCGCCCGCAGCTCACGCGCGACCACGTCAAGCCGCTGTCGCAGGGCGGGCAGGATACGTGGGTGAACGTGGTCTCGGCCTGCTTCCACTGCAACTCGCGCAAGGGCGGACGCACGCCGCAGCAGGCATCGATGCCGCTCCTCGCGGTGCCGTTCCGTCCCAGCTGGGTCGAGCACCTGATCCTGTCCAACCGCAACATCCTCGCCGACCAGATGGCCTTCCTCCGCAGCCAGCTGCCCAAGCGCGCGCGACGCTAGCTCGCGAACTTCGTCACCCATTGCCCGCCTGCGCCCGCTAGTGCCGTGGCGCGCGCGTTGACGCACGCGGCACGCTCCGCAACACTCGGCGCACCCGGCGAAGCGGAAACACCACCATCATGTCCCTGACCCTCGGCCTGACCGGAATGGATCCGGCCACCGAAGCGGCGCTGAAGTCGGCGTTCGACGAGGCCAATGCGCGTCTCGGGGGCCAGTGGACGCTGTGTCCCGAGGGCGACGCCGATCACGTGGTCGTCGACATGGACAGCATGTACGGGCCGATGAGTTGGCTGCGGCTGCACGCCGGCGGCAAGCACGTCATCGGGTTGACCTCTGCACCCCGTACGCAGACCGACTTCCGGCTCGGCAGGCCGTTCGACGGCGATCAGATGGAGAGACTGCTGGTCGCGCTGGCAACGCACGACGGCGTCGTGCTGGAGCGAGGCGGAGTGGCGAGTGCCGACGATGGCGCCGAGCCGGCACACGCCGGGGCGCAGGACCATGAGGTGGTGTCGTGGGACGTCACGCCGGCGCCTGCGGAGGTCGACGCGGTGGTCGAGGCCTCCCCCGAACCCGCGATGCCTCCAGCGGGCCGCGGGACCGCCACGACGACCGATGATCCCGGGGGCACGGCGACAGTACCCGTGTTACCTGCGACGCTCACCTTCGGGGAAGTCGCCGCCGGCACCGCGGCGACGCCTACCGGCGCGCCGTCACCTGCCACCGCCGATCCGGCATTCCCCCCTGCACCCGCACCCGACCCTCCGCCGCCGTCCCGCGAACCTGTCTTCGCCGACTGGCTGGTGCCAGGCGCGCTGAACCGCCGCGTACGCCATCGCCGCGAATCGGGGCCGACGCTGTACATCGATCCCTCCGCGCAGACGTGGCACGGGCCGACACCGTTGAAGCCGATCGCAGGCTATTTCGAGGGTACGGTGCGTGCCGACGCCTTCGAGCCGGTGGACGACGTGGCCTGGGCGCGCGAAACGTTGGCGGCTGGTCCGGCACAGCCTCTCGCCCGCCTGCGCTGGCTGGGGGGGCTGGTCACCGGTCGCGGGGCACTGCTGCCCGGGTTCGATCCGGACGGCCGCTACCAGCTCAACAAGTGGCCGCAGACAGAGCGCGAATATCCGAAGCACTTCCGCATCGCAACCGCGATGATGAAAGGCCCGGCGACGGTGGCCGACATCGCCGAGGCCAGCGCGATGCCGGTCGCGGAGGTCGCGGATTTCTTCAACGCCAACCTCGCCACCGGGTTCGTCGAGTTCGTCCCCGAGGCTGCACCGGCAGCGCCGGAGCCGCCGAAGCCGGCTGGCCTCTTCGGGCGCCTGCGCAGCCGCTGACCGGTCGCGGCCGGCGCCGCGTCGCGTCGCGTCGCCAGAACTGTCCAGCCTGAACGCCCGCGGGCGCCGTGGCCTTGCCACCGTCCTACAATGGCGGAACCATGATCGACTCCGTCCGTTACCCGCGCCTGTCGCGGATCGACTCGCCTGCCGACCTGCGTCGCCTCGAGCCCGCCGACCTGCCGCAAGTCGCAGATGAACTGCGCGCGTACCTCATCGAATCCGTCGGCCGCAGCGGCGGGCATTTCGGTGCCGGCCTGGGGGTGATCGAACTCACCACCGTGCTGCACTACATGTACGACACCCCGGAGGACCGGCTGGTGTGGGACGTGGGCCACCAGTGCTACCCGCACAAGATCCTCACCGGGCGCCGCGACAACATCGGCACGGTCAAGCAGAAGGACGGCATCGCGCCGTTTCCCAAGCGTGACGAGAGTGACTACGACACCTTCGGCGTCGGCCATTCGTCGACCTCGATCTCCGCCGCGCTGGGCATGGCCATCGCCAACGCACACGCCGGCAACGGCCGTCGCGTGGTCGCGGTGATCGGCGACGGCGCGATGACGGCCGGCATGGCCTTCGAGGCGTTGAACCACGCCGGCGGCATGGACCCGGAACCCGACATCCTGGTGGTGCTCAACGACAACCGGATGTCGATCTCCGAGGCTGTCGGCGGCGTGACCAAGATGCTCGGCCGCCTGACCGGCAGCAGGACCCTCAACGCCCTGCGCGAGGGCGGCAAGAAGCTGCTCGGCGACAAGAACAAGCCGACCGCCAGGTTCGTGCGCCGTTGGGAGGAGCACTGGAAGGGCATGTTCGTGCCGTCGACGCTGTTCGAGGAAATGGGCTTCCACTACACCGGGCCGATCGATGGCCACGACGTCGCGGCGCTGTCGTCCGCGATCTCGACGCTGAAGACCCTGCGTGGGCCACAGCTGCTGCATGTCATCACCACCAAAGGCAAGGGCTACGACCTGGCAGAGGGCGACCAGATCGGCTACCACGCGGTCTCGCCGTTCGACCCGACGCTGGGCGTGGTCGCCAAGGGGGGCGCCAAGGCGCCGACCTACACTGACGTGTTCGGCGAGTGGATCTGCGACATGGCGGCAGCCGACCCTGCCCTGCTCGGCATCACGCCGGCGATGCGCGAAGGTTCCGGCCTGGTGCGCTACAGCCGCGAATACCCGGACCGCTACTTCGACGTTGCGATCGCCGAACAGCACGCGGTGACGCTGGCCGCGGGCATGGCCTGCGAAGGCGCCAAGCCCGTGGTGGCGATCTACTCGACCTTCCTGCAGCGCGGCTACGACCAGCTGGTGCACGACGTGGCGCTGCAGCAGCTGGACGTACTGTTCGCGATCGACCGCGGTGGCGTGGTCGGCCCCGATGGCGCGACACACGCCGGCAACCTCGACCTGTCGTTCCTGCGCTGCGTGCCGAACATGGTGGTCATGGCGCCCGCCGACGAGAACGAATGCCGGCAGATGCTCAGCACCGGTTTCCGCCACCCCGGCCCGGCGGCGGTGCGCTACCCGCGCGGGAGTGGCCCCGGGGTGGCGGCCGGCACGACGCTGGAGACGCTGCCCATCGGCAAGGCGCAGGTGCGCCGCCGCGGTCGCGGGCTCGCGCTGCTGGCCTTCGGCGCGCTCGTGCCTGCCGCCGAGGCGGCAGGGGAGGCGCTGGGGTCCACGGTCGTCAACATGCGTTTCGTCAAGCCGCTGGACCGCGAGCTGCTGGTGGCACTGGCGGCCGAACACGACGGCTTCGTGACGCTCGAGGACAATGTGGTCATGGGCGGCGCCGGATCCGGCGTGGCCGAACTGCTGCACGCCGAGGGCATCCAGCTGCCGGTCCTGCAGCTGGGACTGCCTGACGCCTTCCAGCATCACGCCAGCCGCGAGGACCTGCTGGCCGAGGCGGGACTGGATGCGGGCGGCATCCGCGCCGCAGTGCTGGCCAGGTGGCCGGAGTCCGCCGACGGCGTGCAGGACGGGACCGGTCCCGCAACTGTGCGCAGCGCCGCCGGCTGAGCGACGCTCTCCCTGCGCGCGAGCATGAGCGGTCAGGGTTCCTCGATCGTGTAGCCGCGCTGGCGCAGGCCCTCCAGGAATCCATCGGGGCGCAGCAGGAAAGGCAGCGGCAGCGCGCCGAAGCTGATGGCGTTCGTCGCCAGCGAGGATTCGGCGGCCTGCATCCACGCCGCGGCCATGCGATCGCGCACGTCGACGACCCCGGCGCGCTGCGCGATGCCGGATTCCGTGACTGCACGGATGCAGGCGACGTACTGGTCCTCCAGTGGCAGGTCGCGCAGCGCCGCGATATCGCCCACCGCCCAGGCATTGGCGCGCTCGCGCATCGCTGCGATGTCGGTCTCGATCCGCGACAGTGTGCGCGCGAAGCAGTCGCCGTCGTCGAGCGTGGTGCGGTTGAAGTCGCGGATCAGCGACTTTGGATCGTCGAGGACGAAGGACACCTTGGTCGACACGCGCGGCACCCGGTGGCGGCGGGCGGCGCGCTCGACGATGGGCTCCACGACGTTGTCCTGGCTCAGGCCGGAGCGGCGCATCGCGCCTTCGTACAGCGCCTGCGCGGCGAAGATCGGGCGCCACGACTCGACGCCGCGGTCACGACCCAAGTAACGCGGCTTCAGCAGCAGCCACCGCGCGTAAAGATCGGGAGCGACGGCTGCCTCGAGTGTCCCACCATCGGGATTGCGGCGTGCGCGCAGCAGTGACGGCACCAGAGTCAATCCGCGGAACAGCCCGACGCCACCGTCGATCGCCAGCGACGGCGGGTCGATCACTGCCTGCGAGCGCGCGATCGTGCGTTCGACCTCGTCCGCGATCCACTCCATACGCCGCGGCAACGGTGACAGCGTGCCGAGCAGGTAGAGCACGTTGTCGCCGCGGCGCACTTTCCACATCCCGGGGCCAGGCTGCTCGCCAGACACGACCAGTGTCTCGAGGTCGACGATGTCATCGCCTGGCGTCGGGGTCGGGCTCGGAGTCGGGCTCGGCGTCGGCAATCGCGACTGCGCGCCGGCGTGCGTCGACATGGCGAGCAGCAGGGTCGCGACCAGCAGGGGGGTCAATGACCGGTACATGTCGACAGCCTTGGGAGAAACGACCCTGAGGATACGGCAGCGCGTGGCTCGAGGCTCCCGCATGGCGCCGCGCCAGCGCAACGCGGCATGCCGGCCGCGGCGGCACGCGCCTGCGGCGTGCCGCCGGCTTCACGCAGGCTGGGCGGGTCGGACAAAAAAGAGCCCGGCGAACCGGGCTCTATCTGTCGATCAATGGTCGGGACGGCCGGATTTGAACCGACGACCCTCTGCCCCCCAGGCAGATGCGCTACCAGGCTGCGCTACGCCCCGACTGGACGCGGGATTATACAGGTCGCCGATGCATGATGTGGACCGCGCGCGGATGGGCTGGTCGGTGGCGCGGAGCTTCGCTCAGCGCCGCAGCAGCTGCAGCACGTCCTCGAGCTCCATGCGCACCTGCTTCATGATCTGCGAACTCAGCGCGGATTCCTGCCTGGCGCCGTCGCCTTCCAGCCGCAGCCGGGCCCCGCCGATGGTGTAGCCCTGCTCGTACAGCAGTCCGCGGATCTGACGCACCATCAGTACATCGTGGCGCTGGTAGTAACGGCGGTTGCCGCGACGCTTGACCGGGTTGAGGCTGGGGAACTCTGTCTCCCAGTAGCGCAGCACGTGCGGCTTCACATCGCAGAGCTCGCTCACCTCGCCGATCGTGAAGTAACGCTTCGCCGGGATCGGCGGGAGCTCGCGGTTGCTGCCAGGGTCAAGCATGCGCAGCCACGCCGGCAAACGCCTCGACGCGCTCCTTGAGCTTCTGGCCGGGGCGGAAGGTGACCACGGTGCGCGCGGAGATCGGGATCTCCTCGCCGGTCTTCGGGTTGCGCCCCGGGCGCTGGTTCTTGCGGCGCAGGTCGAAGTTGCCGAAGCCCGACAGCTTGACCTGACGGCCATGCTGCAGCGCCTCGCGAAGTGCGTCGAAGAAGGCGTCGACGAATTCCTTCGCCTCGCGCTTGTTCAAGCCCACTTCCTCGTAGAGACGCTCCGCCATCTCCGCCTTCGTCAATGCCATGCCGCCCCCCTGGAACCCATCAGCTGCGTATCCTCGCGCCGTGCGCGGCCTGCAGGGCCTCGACGATCCTGGCCACCGCGTCATCCACTTCGCGGTCGGTCAGGGTGCGTGAATCCTCCTGCAGAATCAAGCCCATGGCGACGCTTTTGCATCCGGTTTCCACGCCTTTTCCGACGTAGCGGTCGAACAGCACCACCTCCCGCAACGCGGGACCCGCCGCCTGTCGGACAACCTTCTCTATCGCCGCCCACGGCACCACGTCGTCCACCACGAACGCCAGGTCGCGACGCACGGATGGAAAGCGCGACACCGCGCCTGCGCGCGGCAGCGCGCGCGCCTGCAGCGCCGTCAGGTCGACCTCGAACGCCAGTACGGTGGTCTCGACGCCGAGCAGACGGCACAGACGCGGATGCAGCTCGCCGATCCAGCCGACGGTGCCCTGCGCACCATCATCTGCGCCGTCGAGCAGCACGTCCGCCGAACGCCCAGGGTGTCCCCATGGCCGCGTGGACGCGCGGAACGCGAAGCGCGCACCGGACGCCACCGCAAGGCTCTCCAGGTCGCCCTTCATGTCATGGAAATCGAGCGGACGCGCCGCCGTGCCCCACTGCTCGCGCGCGGCATCGCCGATGGCCACCGCGGCGAGCCGCGATGTCTCGACAGGACCCTCGGCCGTGCCCGTCGCCGACGCGGAGAACACCTTGCCGACCTCGAACAGCCGCACCTGCGACTGCTGGCGCGAGGCATTGCGTGCCAGTGCATCCAGCAGGCCGGGTAGCAGCAGCGTGCGCATGGTGTCAAGGTCGCCGCTCAGCGGGTTGGCCAGCACCACCGCCTCGGCGTCGTGCCGCCAGTGCGCGAGCCGCGCACCGTCGACGAAGGCGTAGTTGATCGCCTCCAGGTAGTCGCGCGCAGCCATCTGGCGTCGGAGGTCCGAGGCTTCCACCAGAGCCTCGGAGGCGGATACCAGCGTGGTCGCGCCGCGCGGCAGCGTCGCGGGGATCGCGTCATAGCCATAAATGCGCGCGACCTCCTCGACCAGGTCCTCCTCGATCGCGAGGTCGAAGCGTCGCGTCGGCACGCCGACCTGCCAGCCCACAGCGGTGTCCTCCACCTCGAGGCCCAGCGCACGCAGGATGCGCGCGACGTCCGCATCGGGCACCGTCATGCCCAGCAGGCGCGCCAGCCGTCCGCGACGCAGCGCGATGGTGTGTGGCACCGGCAGCCCAGCCGCGACCACCGCCTCAACCACGGGCCCGGGGACGCCGCCGGCAACTTCGACCAGCAGTCGCGTCGCCATCTCGATCGCCAGCCGCGGCAGCGCCGGGTCGACGCCGCGCTCGAAACGGTGGCCGGCGTCCGTGTGCAGGCCCAGCCGGCGCGCGCGGCCGATGATTGCCGACGGCGCGAAGTGCGCGGCCTCCAGGAACACCGCGCGGGTCCCTGACCCGACACACGTGTCCTGCCCGCCCATGACGCCGGCCAGCGCGACCGGGCGATCGGCATCGGTCACAACCAGGTAGCCGTCGTCCAGCGCCACGTCGCGCCCGTCGAGCAGTACCAGCGACTCGCCTGCGCGCGCACGACGCACGCCGACCGGCCCCTGAAGCCGGTCGCGGTCGAAGGCGTGCATCGGCTGCCCGATCGCCAGCATCACGTACTGGGTGATGTCGACCAGCAGCGACACCGGTCGCACGCCGCTGCGACGCAGGCGTTCGGCCATCCACACCGGCGTCGCCGCTTGGGCATCGATCCCGGACACCACGCGGCCGACGTAGCGCGGCGCATCCGCGCCCGCGTCCAGCACCACCTGCAGCGCGGCGTCGTGCTCCGGCGCCACCTCCGACGCGTCGAGCGCGCTGACGCTGCTCCCGCACGCCGCCGCGACGTCGAAGGCGATGCCGCGCACGCCGAAGCAGTCGGCGCGGTTGGGGGTGAGCTTGAGCTCGATGCTGGCGTCCGGCAGCCCGAGGTAGGCGGCCAGCGGTGCGCCGGCCGGCGCGTCAACCGGCAGCTCCAGCAGCCCGGACGCATCGGCATCGAGGCCGAGCTCCCTCGCCGAGCACAGCATGCCGTTGGACGTCACTCCGCGCAGGGTCGCCGCGTTGATCGTGGTGCCGCCGATGCGCGCGCCCACGGTGGCCAGCGGCGCCAGCAGCCCGGCGCGCGCGTTGGGCGCGCCGCAGACCACCTGCAGGGTGCCGAGCGCGCCGGCGTCGACCTGGCACACCTGCAGGCGGTCGGCCTGCGGATGCGGCGCGGCCGACATGATGCGCGCCACGACCACGCCGTCGAGCCCGTCGCCCAGCGGCGTCACCTCCTCGACCTCGAGCCCGATCGCGGTCAGGGTCGCGCACAGCGCATCGCGATCCGCGTCGATCGCGACGTGTTCGCGCAGCCAGTTCTCGGAGAATTTCATCGCGGTGCCACTCCTGCGAGGCGCGGTGCCGGCGCACGGCCCGCCCCCGGCTCGATGTCTGCAGCGGATCCCGCGGTCACGCGAACTGCCGCAGGAATCGCACGTCGTTGTCGAAGAAGCTGCGCAGGTCGTCGACGCCATGGCGCAGCATCGCCAGCCGCTCCACGCCCATGCCGAACGCGAAGCCGGAATAGCGCGCCGGATCGATCCCGACGTTGCGCAGCACGCTCGGATGCACCATGCCGCAGCCCAACACCTCGAGCCAGCGTACGCTGCCGTCGGCCTGGTGCCAGGCGATATCGACCTCGGCCGACGGCTCGGTGAAGGGGAAGTAGCTCGGCCGGAAGCGCATCTCGAAGTCGCGCTCGAAGAACGCGCGCACGAACGCCACCAGGGTGCCCTTGAGCTCGGCGAAGCTCGCGTGCTCGTCGACCAGCAGCCCCTCGCACTGGTGGAACATCGGCGTGTGCGTCTGGTCGGAGTCGGAGCGGTAGACCTTGCCCAGCGCGATCATGCGCAGCGGCGGCCCGCTGCCATCGACCACCGCGTCCATCATGTAGCGCACCTGGACGCCGGAGGTGTGCGTGCGCAGCAGGCGCGGCACGCCGCTGCCGTCGGGGCGCATGTAGAACGTGTCGTGCATGGCGCGCGCGGGATGGTGCGGCGGGAAGTTGAGCGCCTCGAAGTTGTGCCAGTCGTCCTCGATCTCCGGGCCGTCGGCGACCGCGTAGCCCATGCGGCCGAAGATCCCGGCCATGCGTTCCATGGTGCGGCTGACCGGATGCACGCCGCCGCGGTGGCCGTCGCGGCCCGGCAGGGTCACGTCGACGGTCTCCTGCGCCAGGCGCAGGTCGAGCGCGGCGTCGTCCAGCGCGCGCCGGCGCTCCGCTAGCGCCGCGCCGATGGCGTCGCGCGACCGGTTGATGGCCTCGCCGGCGGCCTTGCGCTGGTCGCCCGGCAGCGCCCCAAGGGCTTTCAGCCGCAGCGTCACGCTGCCGGCCTTGCCCAGCAGCGCCACCCGCAGCGCCTCGACCGCGTCGGGCGTCGTCGCCGCGGCGATCTCCGCCAGGGCCCGCCCGGTGTCGTCGTCGGCCCGTGTCCCGGTCTCGTCCATTCACCCGTCCCCCCTGCTGCCGCGATCGCGTCCACCGCGTCGGCGAACCCCTGAAACGCACATGGGGAAGGACTTGCGCCCTTCCCCATGCGTGTCGTCCGCGCATCGGGCGCCCTTCCGGGCGGCCCGCTGCGTCCCCCGCCTTACGCCTCGAGAGCGCTCTTGGCCTGCCCGGCGAGCGCCGCGAAGCCGTTGGCGTCATGCACCGCGATGTCGGCCAGCACCTTGCGGTCCAGCGTGATCCCGGCCTTGAGCAGCCCGTTCATGAAGCGGCTGTAGCTGAGGCCGTTGATGCGCGCCGCCGCGTTGATGCGGGTGATCCACAGCGAGCGGAAATTGCGCTTCTTCTGCTTGCGGCCGATGTAGGCGTACTGCAGCGCCTTGGTGACCGCCTGCTTGGCGACGCGGAACACCTTGCGGCGCGCGTGGTAGTAACCCTTGGCCTGCTTGAGGACCTTCTTGTGCCGACGGCGTGCCGTCACGCCACGTTTGACTCGTGCCATTGTTCAGTCCTCAGAGATACGGAAGCATGCGATCGAGACGGCCGGAATCCGACGCATCGACGTGGTTCGTCTGGCGCAGGTTCCGCTTCCGCTTGGTCGCTTTCTTGGTGAGGATGTGGCTACGGTTGGCGTGGCCGCACTTGTATTTGCCGGACGCCGTCTTGCGGAAGCGCTTGGCGGCGCCCCGGTGCGTCTTGATCTTGGGCATTGCGATGTCCTTGGGGTCGTTGCATCTACTGGCCTGGGCGGTGGCGTGCGCCACGCTTTCCGTCCTGCCCGTGCCGGCTTGTCGGTCTCTGGTGCGGCGGGAATCCCCGCGTCCCCAGGACGGGTCCAATGTGTCGCGGCGGCCACAACGGCCGCACCCCCGGCGAACCGGGCCGCGCATTATGCAGGCTGGCCGCGGCGCTGGCAAACCGGCGCATCGCGGCGCTCCAGGCCTCAACAGGCCCCGACCGTCGCCAGACAGGACGAAGCCCGCGTCGCCGCGGGCCCCGCCACTGCTGCCTTCCGCTCCGGATACCGTGCTCCGGTGGCTCAGGTCTTCTTCTTCGGCGCGATCATCATCACCATCTGCCGGCCTTCCAGCCGCGGCCGGGACTCGATGACGATGTCCTCGCCAAGGTCGGCCTCGATGCGCGCCGCCATCTCGCGGCCCAGCTCCTGGTGGCTCATTTCGCGGCCACGGAAGCGGATGTTGACCTTGATCTTGTCGCCCTCCTCGAGGAAGCGGCGCATGTTGCGCAGCTTGATCTCGTAGTCGCCTATGTCGGTGACCGGGCGGAACTTCATTTCCTTGATCTCGACCTGCTTGGTCTTCTTCTTGGCCAGGTTCGCCTTCTTCTGCAGCTCGAACTTGAACTTGCCGAAATCCATGATCCGGCAGACCGGCGGATCGGCGTTGGGCTGGATCTCGACCAGGTCGAGCCCGGCCTCCTCGGCCATCTGCAGGGCCTCCTCGCGCGACAGCACGCCGACCATCTCGCCGTCGTCGCCGATGACGCGGACCCGCGGGACGCGGATTTCCTGGTTCCTGCGGTTCTGCTTGTTGTCAGGTGTACTGATGTGTCGATCTCCGAAGTGACTCGTGCCGGACGGACCTCATGCCCGGTGCCTGCCGCGTGCGCGCCCTGCGGCGCGCGCTGCATCTTAATTCACGCCGATGCGTGTTCCGCGCGAAGGCGGTCGGCGAAATCCGCGAGCGTCATCGACCCCAGGTCTTCCCCCGCCCGCGTGCGCACCGCTACCGTCCCCTCTTCCTTCTCGCGGTCCCCGACCACGAGCAGGTACGGCACCCGCTGCAACGTGTGCTCGCGGATCTTACGGCCGATCTTCTCGTTCCGCAAATCCGCTTCGACACGGAAGCCTTGATTTGCAAGGGTTTTCCGCACCTCGTCGGCGAAGTCGCCCTGGGCGTCGGTGATGTTCATCGCCACCGCCTGCACCGGGGCCAGCCAGGCCGGGAACTGGCCCGCGTGGTGCTCGATCAGGATCCCGATGAAGCGCTCCATCGAGCCGACGATGGCCCGGTGCAGCATCACCGGGGTCTGGCGGGCACTGTGCTCGTCGACGTACTCCGCGCCCAGCCGGCCCGGCATCATGAAATCGACCTGCATCGTGCCCAGCTGCCAGGTGCGGCCGATGGCGTCCTTGAGGTGGTACTCGATCTTGGGGCCGTAGAACGCGCCCTCGCCAGGCAGCTCTTCCCAGGCGACACCGGCCGCCGCCAGCGCGTTGCGCAACGCGGTCTCGGCCTTGTCCCAGGTGGCGTCATCGCCCAGCCGCGGCTCCGGGCGCAGCGCGATCTTGAGCTGCACCTCGGTGAATCCGAACGCGGCATAGACCGCCATCGCCTGCGCGTGGAATGCCGTGACCTCGGCCTCCACCTGCGATTCGGTGCAGAACACATGGCCGTCGTCCTGGGTGAAGCCGCGCACGCGCAGGATGCCATGCAGCGCACCCGAGGGCTCGTTGCGGTGGCAGCCGCCGAACTCGCCGTAGCGGATCGGCAGGTCGCGGTAGCTGTGCAGGCCCTGGTTGAAGATCTGCACGTGGCCAGGGCAGTTCATCGGCTTCAGCGCGTAGGTGCGCTTCTCCGACTCGGTGAAGAACATGTTGTCCTGGTAGTTGTCCCAATGCCCGGACTGTTTCCACAGCGACACGTCGAGGATCTGCGGGCCACGGACCTCGCCGTAGCCGCTGGCGCGGTAGACACCGCGCATGTACTGCTCCACCACCTGCCAGATCGACCAGCCCTTCGGATGCCAGAACACCAGCCCCGGCGCCTCTTCCTGCAGGTGGAACAGGTTCTGCTGTTTGCCGATGCGGCGGTGGTCGCGCCTGTCGGCCTCCTCCATCCGCGTGACGTAGGCGGCGAGCTGCTTTCTGTCCGCCCACGCAGTGCCGTAGATGCGCTGCAGCTGCTCGTTCTTCGCGTCGCCGCGCCAGTACGCCCCGGAGATGCGGGTCAGCTTGAACGCCTTGAGGAACCGCGTGTTGGGCACGTGCGGGCCGCGGCACATGTCGACGTACTCGAGGTGGTGATACAGCCCCATCTGCATCTCGTCGGGCATGTCGTCGACCAGCCGCAGCTTGTAGTCCTCGCCGCGCGCGCGGAAGGTCTCGATCACCTCGGCACGTGGCGTCATCTTCTTGACCACGTCGTACTCGCTGTCGATCAGCTGCGTCATGCGCGCCTCGATGGCCGCCAGGTCATCTGGCGTGAAGGGACGCGCGTTCCAGATGTCGTAGTAGAACCCGTCCTCGATCACCGGCCCGATCACCATCATGGCCTCCGGGAACAGCTGCTTGACCGCGTGGCCGACCAGGTGCGCGCAGGAGTGGCGGATGATCTCGACGCCCTCGGCGTCCTTCGGCGTGATGATCTGCAGCGAGGCGTCGCCGTCGAGGATGTCGCCGGCGTCGACCAGGCGGCCGTCGACGCGGCCAGCCACGGTTGCCTTGGCGAGGCCGGCGC
>LXQJ01000032.1:30610-40981 GCA_001683895.1 Luteimonas sp. ANT-B3E
TATCGAACTCGCGGAGGCTGCCGTCGGGGAGCGTAATGGTGGGCATCGGGGATTCGCGGAAGAAGGGGAATGGAGCGGCCGGAGGGGCGACGGGCGGCGCGCGACGCCACCCCGGAACGCAGATCGGCGCCACGCGGGCGCCGACGGCGGCAATGCCTCACGGAGGGCTAGCGCTGGCCGGTGGTAGTGGACATGTCGCACGCTCGGCCGGCGTTGCCGCGGGCCACCCTGTCTGGCGTCGTTGCGCGGATTCTAGCCGTAAACCCCATGCTGCGCTGCACAGGCGGGCGGTGGTGGGACGCGTGGCAAGATGCCGCCATGAGCATCGCCGCCTCTCCATGACCATCCGGGGCAAACCGACGTCGCTGGACATCGCCCACCTGGCCGGGGTGTCGCAGCCCACCGTCTCGCGCGCGCTCAGCGGCAGCCCGATGGTCAACGAGGACACGCGCCGGCGCATCCTCGCCATCGCCGAGCAGCTCAACTACAAGGTCGACAAAAATGCCTCCAACCTGCGCCGCCAGCACTCCGGCACACTGGCGCTGCTGTTCTTCGAAGACCCCACGCCCGACGATTCCGCGATCAACCCGTTCTTCCTGTCGATGCTCGGCTCGATCACGCGCGCCAGCGCGCGTGCTGGCTACGACCTGCTGATCTCCTTCCAGCAGCTCTCGCGCGACTGGCACGCCGATTTCGAAGACAGCCACAAGGCCGACGGCCTGATCCTGCTGGGCTACGGCGATTACCTCGAGTCGCAGTCGCGACTGGAGCAGCTGGTGGCGCAGGGGACGCACTTCGTGCGCTGGGGTGCCGCGCTTCCGGGCCAGCCCGGCGTCTCGATCGGCAGCGACAACCGCCAGGGAGGCCGCGACATCGGCGCCCACCTGCTGCAGGGTGGACGCCGGCGCATCGCATTCCTGGGTCACGCGTCCAACCACTATCCGGAGTTCTTCGAGCGCTACCGCGGCTTTGCCGACGTGCTCGCCGAGGCCGGCCTGACGCCCGCGTACCAGGCCGACGCGGTGACCACCGAGCAGTCGGGTCGAGAGGCCACGGAAGCCCTGCTGGCGTCGGGCATCGCGTTCGACGCGATCTTCGCCGCCAGTGACCTGATCGCACTCGGCGCGCTGAAGGCGCTGCGCGCGCACGGCCTGCGCGTGTGCGAAGACATCGCGGTCGCGGGGTTCGACGACATCCCGATGGCGAGCTGTGTCAGCCCCGGCCTGACCACGGTGCAGCAGGACACCCGGCTCGCCGGCGGGCTGCTGGTCGAGTCACTGCTGGCGCTGGTCCACGGCGAACCGGTCGACAGCCGCACCATCCCGGTGACGCTGGCGCTGCGCGGATCCACCGGCGCGGGTTGACATCGCATCAGCGGGCGGGCGGCCGTTCGCGTCCACGCATCAGCGCCTGCAGCCGTTCACGCGTGTCGGCGCGCGTCAGTGGACCATCGAAGACGAACACCCGCACGTCGTGCGCGGGCACTGACGCGCGCAGCGTGCCGTGCACCTCCATGACGTCGCCGCCCAACGCGTCGCGCCAACGGCCCGGTTCGAGAAATTCCGACACCTCCATGGTGCTCCCGGCGTCGCCCTTGTTCAGCAGTACCAACGCGGTCTGCGTGGTGCCTGCGTGCTCCAGGACGCGATAGAACACCGCCTCGTCGCCGCGCAGGCGCACGTCCAGCTGCAGGCCGCGCTGCAGCGCCGGCAGCGCGCGGCGCAGCCTGGCGATGCGGGTGAGCCGCTGGTGGATGGCGTGGGTCGGTGCGGCATCGATGCGCGACTGGCCGAAATAGGCGCGATTGCCGGCGTGCTCGCCACGGCCACGCATGAATCCCGTCTCCGAGCCGTAGTAGACGACCGGGATGCCGCGCGCGGTAAACAGCCAGTGGTGCGCGTCGATGAAGCCGGCGTCGTCGGCGTCGAGCCGCGGCATGTCGTGGTTGTCGTAGAACGTGGTGAGCTCGTACGGGTTCTGGTACGGACCGCCTTCGAGGTGCAGCGTGTCCGCGAGCGCCTCGAAGCCCGCCGTTCGCTCGGCGAACACGCGCGCCATCGCGGCCTTCATCGGGAAATCGAGCACGCTGATGCCGCCGCTCTCCGGCCACGTGAACGGCGCGATCGCGTCGGCCTCGTAGTCGAAGGCCTCGCCGAACATGTAGAAGCCGGGATGCCGTGCGCGGATGCGGTCGGCGAAAGTTTTCCAGAACGGCAGCGGCAGGTGGCGGATGGTGTCGACACGGAACGCCGCCGCGCCCTGCCCGATCCACTGCAGGTAGGCGTCGACCAGGTAGTCCATTACCGCTGGCTGCTCGGGGTCGAAATCCGCCAGCTGCGCCAGGTCGGGGGTGGTCGAATAGAAGCGATGCAGCGGGTTGCCGACCGGATCAAGCCGGTCGGGCGGCAGGTTGCCGTGGTCGGCCAGCAGAGTGCCGTCGGCAGCGAACACCTGGCCAAACCCGGGCTGCGCCGCCGGCATGGTGTACGCCGGCGAGCTGTGGTTGGCGACGATGTCGAGCACGGTCGCAAGCCCCTGTGCGCGAAGCCCGGCGGTCAGCGCGGCGAAATCGAGGCCCGGGCTCGGGAGGTGCTCGTCGAGCACGTCGAAGCGCATGCCCCAGTAGCCGTGGTAGCCGGCCTTGCCGCGGTCGCTGAGGAAGCTGGTGCAGGTGACCGGGTCGCCGCCGGTGAATGCCTCGTTGGGGTTGTCCACGACCGGCGTGATCCAGACCGCGGTGAAGCCCATGTCGCGGATGTAGCCGGCGTTGTCGAGCAGCCCGCGGAAGTCGCCGCCGAGGTAGCCGATGTTGCCGACGACGCCATCGCACGGCGGCAGCGGGATGTCGAAGGTGGGTCGCTCGCCGCCCTGCGTGCGGTGGTCATTGCCCGGGTCGCCATTGACGAACCGGTCGGTGACGACGAAGTACACGGCCTCCGACGCGAACGGCTCGAGCGTGCCGTAGTAGCTGGCGGCGCCAGCGCCGTTGGCCAGCAATCCAGACGCGGGCCCGACCTCGCCAGCGGGGCGCGATCCGGCGGGCGCGTGCATGCAAGCCGGCAGCGCGGCCAGGACGCACGCCGCGAAGACGATCCGTTGGACAAGGGGCATGGTCACTCCTGCAGTGCAGTGGTGGCGGCCGTCGGCAGGCGCTGGTGCGCGCGCACCCGCAGCACGCACAGCCCGGCGACAAACAGGCTGACGCCCCCGACCACGAGCGCCTGCAGCGGCTCGCCACCGAGGAAGGTGCGCAGCACGAAGCCGAGCACGCTGGCCGCGACCAGCTGCGGGATGACGATGAAGAAGTTGAAGATGCCCATGTAGATGCCCATCTTTCGCGCGGGCAGCGCATCCGACAGCATCGCGTAGGGCAACGACAGGATCGATGCCCATGCGAACCCCACGCCCACCATCGACAGCAGCAGCCACTGCGGGTCGCGCACGAAGGCGATCGACACCAGCCCCGCTGCGCCCAGCCACAGGTTGACGAGGTGGCTCCAGCGCAGGCCCAGCCGTCGCACCATCGGCGGGATCACGATCGCCGCGCAGGCGGCGAACGCGTTGTAGGCGCCGAACAGCACGCCCACCCAGTTGGCCCCGGCGTTGTACGCCGCCGACTGCACGTCGCTGCTGCCGAAGTGCACCGCGGTGACCGCGGCCGTGGTGTAGATCCACATCGCGAACAGCGCAAACCACGAGAAGAACTGCACCACCGCCAGCTGCCGCATGACCACCGGCATCTGCTGCAGGTCGCGCATGATCGTCGGGAACAGCCCGTCGCCGCGCGCGCGCGCCGCCAGCAGCAGCGCGAGGCCGTAGGCCGCGACGCCGCCAGTCAGCACGTACAGCTGGCGGTCGAGACCGGCGCTGGCGATCGCCGCGATGCCGGCGCCGCCGACCGCGAGCCATGCCACGCCTGCGCGCGACGGACGCGGCACGACGGCATGCGCGGCATGCGCGGCATCCACGTCCCCCGCCGCGACCGCTGGCGCTGCTGCCGCCGGATGCGCGTCATCGAACGCGTCCAGCACCGCCGGTGGATACTCGCGCGTGCGCAGCACGGTCCATGCGATCGCACCCAGCAGCACCGCGCCGCCGATGTAGAACGCGTAGCGCACCGTGTCCGGCACCTCGCCCGGCCCGGCGGTGTTGCCGACGCCGGCGTGCGCCAGCAGCCAGGGCAGCATGCTGGCCACCACCGAGCCGATGCCGATGAAGAAGCTCTGCATCGCATAGCCCGCGGGCCGTTGCCGCGGCGACAGCTGGTCGCCCACCAGCGCGCGGAACGGCTCCATCGACACGTTGATCGACGCATCGAGGATCCACAGCGTGCCCGCCGCGACCCACAGCGCCGGCGAGTTGGGCATGACCAGCAGCGCCGCGGTTGCCGCCAGTGCGCCCCACAGGAAGTACGGCCGGCGGCGCCCCATGCGGGTCCAGGTGCGATCCGAGAAGTAGCCGACCACGGGCTGCACCAGCAGTCCCGTCAGCGGCGCGGCAATCCACAGCATGGGGATGTCGTCCACCTCCGCGCCCAGCGTCTGGAAGATGCGGCTGACGTTGGCGTTCTGCAGCGCGAACCCGAACTGGATGCCGAGGAAGCCGAAGCACATGTTCCAGATCTGCCAGAACGACAGCTGCGGCTTCTCGCTCATGCGTAGTGGACCCCGGTTCGACCGCTGGTGGAGGTGGCGCGGAGCGTTGCCACGCGATGCGATACCCGGCGCTGCGCAGCGCGCGGATGGCGACGCGGAACATGCTAGCCACGTGTGCGGTGCAGCATCGGCTGCATACGTATTCATCAGCATGGTCGCGCGTCGCCCGACTGGCCAACCGTTGCGCATATGGAATAGTGGCGGCCGCGACGGGCGCCAGGAGCGCGATGCAGATGGCGGCGATGACGGGACCTGCAGGACGCAGCATCGACGACATCCACTGGTGGCGCGGCGCTGTGATCTACCAGATCTACCCGCGCAGCTTCCGCGACAGCAGCGGCGATGGCGTCGGCGACCTGCCCGGGATCCTCGAACGGCTGGACCACGTCGCCAGCCTCGGCGTCGATGCGATCTGGATCTCGCCGTTCTTCAAGTCGCCGATGGCGGACTTCGGCTACGACATCGCCGACTACCGCGCGGTCGATCCGCTGTTCGGCACCCTCGAGGATTTCGACCGCCTGCTGGCGCGCGCCCACGCGCTCGGCCTGCGCGTGGTGATCGACCAGGTGCTGAGCCACACGTCCGAAGCGCACGCGTGGTTCCAGGAAAGTCGCGCCAGCCGCGACAACCCGAAGGCCGACTGGTACGTGTGGGCCGATGCGCGGCCCGACGGCACGCCGCCCAACAACTGGCTGTCGCTGTTCGGCGGCGGTGCCTGGCAGTGGGAGCCGCGCCGGGGCCAGTACTACCTGCACAACTTCCTCGCGTCGCAGCCGGACCTCAATTTCCATCATCCCGACGTGCGCGAGGCGACGCTGCACAATGTGCGCTTCTGGCTGGCGCGCGGCGTCGACGGCCTGCGCCTGGACGCGATCAACTTCTGCTTCCACGACGCGCTGCTGCGCGACAACCCGCCCAAGCCCCCTGAACTGCGGACCGGGCGCGGCTTCAGCCCCGACAACCCGTACGCGTTCCAGTACCACCACCACAACAACACGCAGCCGGAGAATCTCCGGTTCCTCGAGGAGCTGAGGCGGCTCCTCGACGCGTTCCCCGGCGCGACCACGCTGGGCGAGATCTCGTCCGAGGACTCGCTGGCGACGATGGCCGAGTACGTCGACGACCGCCGCCTGCACATGGGCTACAGCTTCGAACTGCTGACCGACGACTACAGCGCTGCCTACATCCGCGACACCGCGCAGCGGCTGGAATCGACGATGCGCGAAGGCTGGCCGTGCTGGGCGATCTCCAACCACGACGTGCGGCGCGCCGTCAGCCGATGGGGCCCGCGCGCCGGCGACGGCGCTCCCGACGACCCGGCCTTCGCCGCGATGCTGATCGCGCTGGTGTGCTCGCTGCGCGGCTCGGTGTGCCTGTACCAGGGCGAGGAGCTCGGGCTGGGCGAGTCCGACGTGCCGTTCGACGCGCTGCAGGATCCGTACGGCATCGCGTTCTGGCCGACCTTCAAGGGCCGCGACGGCTGCCGCACGCCGATGCCCTGGGACGAAGGCAGGCACGCGGGTTTCAGCGACGGAACGCCGTGGTTGCCGGTCGACCCGGCACACGCCGCCCGCAGCGTCGCGCTGCAGGACGCAGACCCCGGATCGGTGCTCAACGCCACGCGCCGGCTGCTGCGCTGGCGGCGGACGCAACCTGCGCTGGTGGCCGGCGACATCACCTGGTGCGACAGCGACGAACCGGTGCTGGCGTTCGTGCGCGGCAGCGGGGACAAGCGCCTTCTGGTCGCCTTCAACCTGTGGAGCGCGGCGGCAACGTGGCCGCTGCCGGCCGAATTCGGCGAGCTGAGGCCGCTCGACGGACACGGACTCCGCAGCGGATGCATCGCGGACCGGGCGCTGATCCTGCCGCCCTTCGCGACGTTCTACGGGCAGCTGGGATGACTGCCACCGCGCCGGCGTTGCGCGGTCGCAGGCGCGCGGCGTACCTGGCGCCGGCACGGACACTCCAGGCCTTCCTGCTGCTGGCGTGCCTGGCTGCGGCGACCGCGGTGCAGGCCGGAGGCATCACTGATGCCTGCGATGCTGAGGCCCACGCCGACACCCTGCGCCACGCCGCGTGGACCCCGCCGCACGCACGCGCGCACTGGCTGGACGCAGGTACCATCCGATGGCCCGACATGCCGGTCGACGGTCGCTATGCGCTGCACCACGCACGCGGCGGCGGGCTGGCGGCGCCCGCAGGCGACCGCGTCACCGGCGCGGACGAGCGCGTGGCATTGCGGGTGCGCAGCGCCACGCTCGACGGCGCCGTGACCGCGCGATTCGCGTTCACAGGCGCGGGAGCGGAGCTGGTGCTGCCCGCGGACCTGGCCCCCGGCGCCGTGCCCGCGCTGCTGCGGGGGCAGCTCGTGCTGGTGCAGGAGGACGACGACGGCCGCGTGCTGCAGGCGACGTCGCTGCAGGTGGCGGGCGCGCTGGATGCACTGCACGCCGATGCCGCCGCGGGCCACGCACTGGGCGCGATGCCGTCAGCGTCCGGGACCCGATTCGCGCTGTGGGCACCCACGGCGCACGCCGTGGCGCTGTGCCTCTACCCCGACGATGACGGCCCCGCCACCAGCAGCGTCGCGCTGCGCCGCGATGATGCGTCAGGCGTCTGGACGCACCATGCCCGCGACGACCTGCGCGGGCGTTACTTCACCTATCTCGTCGACGTGTTCGTGCCCGGGACCGGACTGGTCCGCAACCGCGTCACCGATCCCTACGCCGTATCGCTTGGCGCCGATTCCCGGCGTGCGTACATCGCCGACCTCGACGACCCGGTGCTGGCGCCACGCGGGTGGGACGCTTCCGTCGCCCCGGCGCGGGTTGCCGCGCAGGCCGACATGGTGATCTACGAGCTGCACGTGCGCGACTTCTCGCGTGATGACGCCACCGTGCCGCCGGCACTGCGCGGGCGCTACCTCGGCTTCACCGCCACGGGTTCCGACGGCATGCGCCACCTGCAGGGGCTGGCGTGGGCCGGCGTCACCGATGTGCACCTGCTGCCGGTCTTCGACATCGCGACGGTGCCCGAGACCGGCTGCGTGATCCCCGACATCCCGGATGCAGCGCCAGACAGCGATGCGCAGCAGGCCGCGGTGATGGCGGTGGCCGCCGTGGACTGCTTCAACTGGGGCTACGACCCGCTGCATTTCACCGCGCCCGAAGGCAGCTACGCCACCGACGCGGCGGACGGCGCGGTACGCATCCGCGAGCTGCGCGCGATGGTGATGGCACTGCACGCAGCCGGGCTGCGTGTCGGCATGGACGTGGTCTACAACCACACGTCCGCCTCCGGCCAGGATCCGCAGTCGGTGCTGGACCGCATCGTGCCCGGGTACTACCACCGCCTCGATGCCGATGGCGCAGTCACGCGGTCCACGTGCTGCGACAACACCGCCACCGAGCACTCGATGATGGCGCGGCTGATGATCGACTCGGCGGTGGTGTGGGCCCGCGACCACCGCATCGATTCTTTCCGCTTCGACCTGATGGGCCACCAACCCCGCGACGCGATGCTGCGGCTCAAGCAGCGCGTCGACGCCGCGGCCGGACGCGACGTGCAGCTGATCGGCGAAGGCTGGAACTTCGGCGAGGTCGCCGACGGCGCACGCTTCGTGCAGGCATCGCAGCTGTCGCTGGGCGGCACCGGCATCGGCACCTTCAGCGACCGCGGGCGCGACGCCATCCGCGGCGGCGGCCCATCGGACGGCGGCGACGCGCTCGCCGCCAACCAGGGCTACATCAACGGGCTGGTATATGCACCCAATGACGCTGCGCCGGCACGCCCGCGCGACCACCTGCTGCGCGCCGCGGACCTCGTCCGCGTGGGGCTGGCCGGCTCACTGCGCGACGTGCGCATGACAACGTTCGACGGGCGCACGCTGCCGCTGTCGGCGATCGACTACGTCGGGCAACCGGCGGGCTACGCCGCCGTGCCGGGCGAGGTCGTCAACTACGTCGAGAACCACGACAACCAGACCCTGTACGACAGCAACGCCTGGAAACTGCCGCGGGGTACGTCCAGCGCCGACCGCGCGCGCGTGCAGGTGCTGGCGCTCGCGCTGACCGCCTTCAGCCAGGGCGTAGCGTACTTCCACGCTGGAGTCGACACGCTTCGGTCCAAGTCGCTCGACCGCAACAGCTACGACTCGGGCGACTGGTTCAACCGGCTCGACTGGACATATCGCGACAATTTCTTCGGCACCGGGCTGCCGCCCGCGCCCGACAACGCCGCCGATTGGGCACGGATGCGCCCGCTGCTCGCGGATTCGCTGCTGCGGCCCGCTGCCGCCGACATTGCGTTCGCGCGCGACGCCTTCCGCGACCTGCTGCGGATCCGCGCCAGCACGCCACTGTTCCGGCTGCGCTCGGCAGCCGAGGTGCAGTCGCGGCTGCGCTTTCCCAATACCGGCCCGGCGCAGGACCCGCTGGTGATGGCCGGGATGCTCGACGGTCGCGGCATGGACGACGCCGTGTTCGATGCGGTGCTGTACCTCGTGAACGTCGCACCAGAGGCGCGCACGCTCGTCGTGCCGGACGCCCTCGACGTCGAGTACGTGCTGCATCCGGTCCACGCGGCGCACGACGCTGCCGATGGCCGGATACGGCAGGACGCGAGGTTCGATGCACGGACCGGCGGATTCACGGTCCCGGCCCGCTCGGCGGCGGTGTATGTGGTGCCGCGCGGATCCACGCGTCCCGGCGCGACGGGCAACGGCACGCGCTGACCGCACACCGTTCCCCGTCGCGCAGGCGGCCCTCGGTCCGCCCACGGCAGGCTCAGCCCGCCACGCGCCGATGCGCGCGTGCCGCGACACCATCGCTCAGCGCCATCCGGAACAGCGGCGACATCGCCCGCATCGCGGCCGATGACGCGCGCGCCTGCGCGCGCTGCAGCCCGGTGCGCTCGAGAAGCGCATCGGCCCAAGGCGGCAGCAGCGCCGCGCCAGCGCCGAGGAAGACGTCGCGCGACGCGCCCGCCAGCGGCCCCGGCAGCCGGATCCGTGACAGCACGCGCAGCACCTCGCGAGATCGCGCATCGAAGCGCAGCGTGTCCTGCACCGCGGCGAAGTACTCCTCCACCGCCGCCTCGGAGCCCGGCACGTCCCGTGCGCCCAGCGCCTCGGCGACGCGCCGCACCTCGTCGTAGTAGCGATCCACCTCGCCCGCGGCCAGCGCCGCAGGCCCGTAGCGCCGGTAACCCTCCAGGAACCCGTGGCTCTCGGTCACGTGGACCCAGGTCAGCAGCGCAGGATCGTCGGCGGCGTAGGCGACGCCGTCCGCGGTCTTGCCACGCACGCGTGCGTGGATGGCGGCGACGCGCGATACGAGTGCGTGCGCCTGCGCCGTCGGCGCATAGGTCGTGCCGGCGACGAAGTTGGTCGTGCGTCGCAGCCGGCCGACGAGGTCGTGGCGGAAATTGGAGTGGTCCCAGATGCCGGCAAGCGCCTGCGGGTGCAGCGCCTGCAGCATCAGCGCGCAGAGGCCGCCCGACAGCATCCCGGCAAAGTCGGCGTGCACCGTCCAGGTCACGCTGCCGGGGCCGAACAGCCCTGGATCGCCGATGGGCGCGTCGTAGTCGATGCCGCTCTGTCCGCGGGGGAACGCGCCCAGCACCCAGGCGCGGATGCGTGCCGTGGCGGGAGCGGCGAGGAAGCGTAGCGGCGTGGTCACAGGGCCATGCTAGCGGGGCCGCATGTCCGGCACGTCGG